>CACYCE010000022.1 GCA_902772915.1 uncultured Erysipelotrichaceae bacterium
AGGCGCACTTTCCACATTGGATACATTTAGATTTATCCCAAACAGGTACGACATCAGCGATACTTCTCTTTTCTTTGAAAGAGTAGTTATTCTTCATAGTACCAGTTTCTAATTCCCACTTTCTGAAAGTGGAAACAGGTAAATCATAACCACCTAACTCACCGACGACATTCATATAAGTATCGAAATATTCATCGCCGATAGTTCTGTGTTTGAAGACAGTTCCTAAATCCTTCCAAGCGGGATCGACTTTAACTTCGACTAAGCCATCAGCGCCAGAATCGATAGCATCCCAGTTAGCTTTAATAACTTCTTCGCCTTTCTTAGCGTAGGTCTTAGCAGCCATATCTTTCATCAACTTCTTAGCTTCTTCAAAGTCCATGATGTTAGCAAGTTTGAAGAAGGAAGCTTGTAAGATGGTGTTAGTGTGTCTACCCATGTGGCACTTAGCAGCTAACTTATTAGCGTCGATGATATAGAATTTAGCGTTGTGGATAGCTAAATCGTGTTTCATCTTTTCAGGCATGACCTTAACTAATTCTTCAGCAGATAAGTCGGTGTTAAGTAAGAAGGTGCCGCCATCTTTCAAATCTTTAACGATATCAAATTTATAAATGTAAGAATCCAAGGAGACGGAAATGAAGTCCGCGTGTTGGATGTAATAAGTGGAGTGAATAGGTTCTTTACCGAATCTCAAGTGAGATCTAGTAACACCACCGGATTTTCTAGAGTCATAAGCGAAGTAAGCTTGGACGTATTGACCAGTAGCATCGCCGATAATCTTACAAGAAGACTTGTTAGCACCGACAGTACCATCAGAGCCTAAGCCGTAGAATAAGCAAGCTCTTGCGCTAGTATCGATGTGATAAGATTCATCAACAGGGATAGATAAGTGGGTGACATCATCGTTGATACCAACAGTGAATGAATGCCAATGTTTACCATCTAAGAAATCAAAGATAGATTTGATGTGCTTAGGTTGAGTATCTTTGGAAGATAAACCATAACGGCCACCGATAACTTCGATATCTTTTCTACCTTCTTGATATAAAGCAGCGACGACATCTAAATATAAAGGTTCACCAATGGAGTTAGGTTCCTTAGTTCTATCTAAGACAGCAATCTTCTTAACGGTAGCAGGGATAGCCGCAGAGAATAATTTAGTAGAGAAAGGTCTGTAGAGGTGAACTCTAACAACACCGACCTTTTCACCTTTAGCGGTCAAATCTTTAACAACTTCATGAGCAGTTTCAGCGCCAGAGCCCATCAAGACTAAAACCTTGGTCGCATCTTTAGCACCTTCGTAAACAAAAGGAGCGTAATATCTACCAGTTAATTCAGAAGTTAATTTGAAGTACTTTTCAGCGACTTCAACAATGTGAGCGTTGTGTAAGTTTTGAGCTTCCCAAGTTTGGAAGACGGTATCGTCGTTTTCGGCACCACCTCTAGTGACAGAATGACCGTGAGGATTTAAGGCGTGTTCTTTGAAATCCTTGACAGCTTCTTGATTTAAGAGGGATTTCCAACCTTCATCTTCGACAAATTCAACTCTTTGAATTTCGTGAGAGGTTCTAAAACCATCGAAGAAATGTAAGACGGGAGCGTGAGCTTCAATAGCGATTAAGTGAGCCATAGGAGCTAAATCGGCAACTTCTTGAACGGAAGCGGAGTTAATCATAGTGATACCGGTTTGTCTGCAAGCGTAGACATCGTTGTGATCACCAAAGATTGATAAAGCTCTAGCCGCTAAAGATCTAGCAGCGACATGTAAGACGACAGGTAACTCTTCACCGACCCATTTGTAGATGTTAGGAATCATCAAGAGTAAACCTTGAGAAGCGGTGTAGGTAGTAGCTAAAGCACCAGCTTGAGCAGCACCGTGAACTGAACCAGAAGCACCAGCTTCAGATTGAAGTTCGACTACATCGACTTTGTTACCAAAGACATTTTTCTTTCCTTGAGTGGAAAAAGCTTCGACACCTTCCGCCATAGGTGAAGAAGGAGTGATAGGATAGATGGCTGCTACTTCAGTAAATAAGTAGGAGCCCATAGCAGCGGCAGTATTGCCGTCTACTGACTTAAAATACTTTTTGTAAGACATATTGTTCCTCCATTTGTCATTATATAACTTACAAGATTAAAAATTCAGTAAAAATTTGCATATTTATTAAATATTAATATTTAATATATAACAACGATGCATTTCTCTTACTTGATAATAAGAAGACATTATAAAGAATTTTCATCGATTTAATTATAAAATAAAAATGTTAGATACATAACTATTTTCGTACTTTTTATGATATCAACATAATAAAAAAATAATAATTTAATATTAAACTCTTCTGTAAGTTTATCTCTTCACAATAAAATTTTCTCTAGAACAAGTAAAAAGCGAGTTATTAATCTAAACTCGCTTTTAGTTCTAAAAGTTGATCTCTATATAGTGCCGCCTGCTCAAAATCCAAGTCTGATGCAGCTTTTTTCATAGCTTTAGTAAGCTCGTTAATCATCTTCAAAGTCTCTGATTTAGTTAACTTACCATTTTTAGAAATAACATCTACAACTTTCTTGTTCTTATCGTAGAGTCTAACCGGTTCTATTAAAGGCTTAGCGATAGTTTTAGGAACTATATTGTGCTCTTTATTGTATGCTTCTTGAATAGTTCTTCTTCTATTAGTTTCATCTAGAGCTTCCTTTATAGATTTAGTGATCGAATCTGCGTACATGATGACTTTACCATGATCATTTCTAGCCGTACGACCTATCAACTGAATTAAAGATCTAGTCGAACGCAAGAAGCCTTCTTTATCCGCATCTAAAATAGCTAATAAAGAAACTTCAGGGATATCTAAACCTTCTCTTAACAAATTGATACCAACTACCACATCGTAGTCGCCTTTTCTAAGTTTATAAATAATTTCTGTTCTCTCTAAAGTCTTAATCTCATGTTGCAAATAAGCGACTTTAATTCCTTTTTGTTTAAAGAAATCAGTTAAATTCTCCGCATCGTTAATAGTAAGAGTACATACGATTACTCTCTCGTTTTTATTAATTCTATCTTGAATCTCATTTAACAAATCATAAACGGGGTTAGATTTATTAGATCTTACTTCAATAAGAGGGTCTAATAGACCTGTAGGTCTAATAATTTGTTCGACGTAACTTCCTTCTGATTGTTCTAATTCCCAATCTCCAGGAGTAGCAGAAGTACAAATCATAGATTTGACTTTCGCGAAGAATTCTTCAAAACGCAAAGGTCTATTATCTAAAGCCGAAGGCAATCTAAACCCATAATCTACAAGTACTTGTTTTCTAGATCTATCCCCGTTAAACATCCCGTTAAATTGAGGGATAGTAACGTGAGATTCATCCACGAAATATATGACATCTTCATCTAGATAATCTAATAAGCAGAAAGGTTCTTCGCCTTCTTGTCTTCCTTCGATATGGCGGGAATAATTTTCTATACCTGGACAAAAGCCAAACTCCTCCATAGATTCTATGTCGTGTCTAGTACGCATGTCTAATCGCTCTTCTTCCAAAAATTTACCTTGCTGATGGAATTCATGAAGTCTGATAGTTAATTCTTCTCTAATTCGTTTACATGCTAAACGAACTCTCTCCATAGTAGCAGCGTGTTCATCAGCGGGGAAAATCATAAAATAATCCGAAGATTTTACAAATTCCCCTGTCGTTAATTTCACTTCGTCCATCTCTTCGATTCTGTCTTCTTCATCTAAATAAACTCTGATGCAGGTTTCATCAGTAGTAAAAGGAGCGATTTCTAGAACCCCACCAGTGTATCTAAATGTACCGGGAGTTAAAGACATGTTATTTCTAGTGTATTGAGATTGAATTAACTTCCCCATGACATCTTTGATATCGAGAACATCTCCCTTTCTTAAATCGAAGATTAAGTTGTTGTATTCACGAGGATCATCCAGACCGTAAATAGATGCTACAGAAGCGACGATAATAGTATCTCTTCTAGATAAAACTGAATTGATAGCTGAACCTCTCATCATATCAATTTCTTCATTTTGTACAGCTTCTTTATCAATGTAAGTGTCAGTTTTAGGAATGTAAGCTTCCGGTCTATAAAAATCGAAATTAGATATGAAATACTCTACTCTGTTATGAGGAAATAATTCTTTAAATTCCGCGTATAATTGTGCTGCTAAAGTCTTGTTATGAACTAAAACTATAGCTGGTCTTTGAGTTTTTTGAATAATGTTAGCCATAGTAAAAGTCTTACCTGTGCCTGTAGCACCTAAAAGAACTTGAACTCTTCTTTTTTGTTCAAGACCTTTGACTAATTCATCGATGGCGCTAGCTTGATCTCCTGAAGGAGAATAAGGCGCTTCTATTTTAAATGGTATAAATTCTTTTGTCCTCATTATTTTAAAGATTCATCAATGACAAATTCCAACTCTTGGTTGTAACCTTGATTATACAATTTATTCATTTCCCCATATAAAGCATATAGAGTTCTAGTATCGTAATTACCGTTGACAGTTAAACCGTTACTATCTTTAAATTCACCTTGGAATTTAGTGATAGCCTCTGAGTAAGTATTACAAGTAGAATACCCATCTAAATATTTAATCGAAGTTAAAACACTCTGTTCTTGAAGGTAAGTTAATCTATAAGAAGATTCCATATAAGGAGAGCGAACCAAATTATTGTAATATTTGTAATAACTAGTATCGGTATATGTATCAGGAGTAATACCTACTCCTTGAATGCAATTTCCTAAAGGAGTTAAAACTTTCTCGGTAGTAATTTTTAACACACCGTAAGTTTTAGATAAATCTTTGATTTTTATTATTCTTTGTTGAACACCTTTTCCGTAAGAATTAGTGCCGTAAACCTTCGCTCGTCCATTTTCTTTCATAGCGTTAGAGAATAATTCAGTGCAAGAAGCAGAATTACCATTTAATAAAATGGAGATATTTTTAACTTTATCTTTACCAAAACGAGGAGCACCTTGAGTTGAAGCAGATTCAGTGACTTGTCCCTTATTGTTAATTACTGAATAAATCTGCTTATTAGCATCTAAAAATAGAGAAGATAAAGTAGCGCCATCTACAGTGTATCCTCCTCCGTTATCTCTACAATCAAAAACTAGAGATTCAATAGTATTATTAGTGTCAATAAAAGATTGAACTTCATCTAAAACCGCTGAAGAAATCGCTGTAGGGTTATTTCCTATAAAAGTGGAAATATTTAAAACTAACAGCTTTTTATTTCCATCTTTTTTAATTTCTTTAACAGGGACTACTTTAGCCTCTCCCGCTTTTGAAGTAATGACTTTTTCTTTACCATCTTTAGTGATGATTTTAAAAGAAAGTTCATCGTTTTCATTCTCCGCTTTCATACCTGATGTAGCTTGGTCAGGAGTAATATCTTCAATATTTATATATTCTCCATCGTTCTTTTTAAAAGCGTAGATTAAATCACCTATCTCTCCACCTTTTTCTTTGTATTTACCATCGTATAAATCTACGATTAAATTTCCTCCGACATTTCTACCTAAAGAAGGTAAATAAGCGTAAGAAGGGCGAGAAGAAAAACCGAAAACCCCTGAGTAAGTATCAGTGATTCCTAAATCTGAAGCAGACTCTCCATAAGCAGTGTAAGGATCGTTATAAAAAGATAAATTCCCCCACGCTCTTAAAGAAGAAAAGACTTGTGATAAATCATTTTTATGTTCATCTAAATACAACCATTTAGATGATAATTCGTTATATATTAATCTATCTTCTGCAGATTGTAAAAAAGAGGTATTAAAACAAAACTGCGTAATTAAACCACCCGCTACCCCTCCAACAACAAAAGCAGCTACAGAAGCGGTTAAAATAGAAATAATTCTCTTCTTCCTTCTTTTTCTACTAGCATCTAAAGAGACGACTCTTCTATCCTTCTCTTCTTCGCTTAGTACTCTTGGTCTTTCTTCATTCATGCTTTTTATTTAACTAAATTTAATTCTTTAATCTTAATAGATAAAGTAAAATCTAATCCACCTTCTTTTTTGAAAACTAGATTCAAATAAGGCTCTTTATAATCTACGGATTTTAAATTTTTTCCTTGTAAAGATTTTACATTTAATCTCTCGATAGATTCATTAGGTTCAATAACAAAATTAACTTCTTTTTTAATAAAGAGCACTTTCTTAGTAAAAGAGAGATTTAATTTATTATCTTTCTTTTCAATTTTTACAGGAACTTGTCCTATAAATTTACTCAACTGTTCTATTTCTTTTTCCATAATAAGCTCGACCTTTCTTCTATTCTACTTCTTTTTATGAATAAATCTATTTTCATAACGTATTTCTCTATTGATTCTATATGGTATTTTTCTAAAGCCTTCCCCGTTAACTTCACTTCCTTGAAGGATGGTAACAAAAGCTTTAGGATCTTCTCTAAAAACGATCTTTTGAATATCATCATATTCTCTTCTAGAGAAGACTGATAGAACCATAGTTCTAGTTTCACCAGTGTATCCACCTTCGCATTCAGCTAGAGTAGTTCCTCTTTCTAAAGATGTATTAATAGCATCAGAAATTTCTTGCCATTTAGAAGAAATGATTATAGCTACGTAAGAATCGTTAGATATATATAATTTTCCTATTAGAGTTGCACAAGCATACGCTGAAATTGAACCTATAATAACTGGAGCAATATTAGGAACAAAGGCGGTGTTCAATAAGATGATTATCGCATCGATAGCAAAGCTAGTTACAGAAGCAGAAATGTAGAAATATTTAGTTAAAGACAAAGAGAAGACATCAGTTCCACCTGTACTTCCTCCGCCTATAAATGTACATCCGCATCCTATTCCTACCATAGCTCCTCCAGCTATACCACAAACTAGGAAAGTAGCTAAAGGTTCATTAGGGAACAAATTCTCAATATTGAAGAATGTAGTATTATTTCTAACTTGACTAAAGATAAATAAGAACCCTGTATAGACTGCTGAAGATAACAAAGTCTTCAAAGTGAATCTCGCTCCTAAAAGAACAAAACCTAAAGCAAATAAAGCCCACTGGAAAACAGTAATAACAACATTAGCGTCCCAACCTAGAGACATGTTTAAAACAACACCAATACCGGCAACCCCTCCAGAAACGATGTTATAAGGAATTAGGAAAAATTCATCCCCAGCCGCTAAAACTATCGAACCTAAAATTATGAGGAAATATTTCCACAATGCTTTTAAGATATGGCCTTTAGTAAAATCGTTTCTAATATCTAAGAAGGCCTTTTTTAAATTAAAGTTTTCTTTCATTTTTAAAATTCTTCTTCAAGTAATCTTTGATAAAGCCGTCGATTTTTCCGTTCATCACTTCTTCGACGTTTACTTCTTTGTAGGGGTTATCTGAGTCTCTTTCATCTCTTACCAAAGTGTAAGGACAGAAGACATATGAGCGGATTTGACTACCCCATTCAATATCTTTCTTCTCTCCTCCAATCTTCTTAAGTTGAGCTTCTCTTTCCGCTTCTTTTTTAGCGAATAATCTCGACTTAAGTAAAGCCATCGCTGTTTCTAAATTGGCTAATTGGTCTCTTTCAATTTGACAAGTGACCACAATTCCTGAAGGTATATGAGTAATTCTAACTGCAGATTCGGTCTTGTTGACGTTTTGACCTCCTGCACCAGAAGATCTGTAACGATCTATAACTAAATCTTTTTGATCTATGTTAATATCTATCGAATTATCAAATTCCGGCATGACATTTACCGATGCGAATGAAGTGTGTCTAGCTTTTGAGGCATCAAAAGGAGAGATTCTAACTAGTCTATGAACGCCCTTTTCTCCTTTTAATAAACCGTAAGCATTCTTACCACTGACAATCATCGTCGCTGAAGAAATACCTGCTTCTTCACCTTCTAAATAATCAACTATTTCATATTTTAAATTGTGATTATCACAATACCTTTGATACATTCTTAGAAGCATATAAGCCCAATCGTGAGCTTCAGTTCCTCCCGCCCCAGGGTGAAAATCTAAAATAGCATTCATCTTATCGTAAGGTCCTGATAGATATATCTCATCTTCAAAAGCAGATAAAGATTTATTGAATGCTTTAATAGCATTTTCTGTTTCAAGATTAAAAGAAGGATCATTTTCTTCTTTGAGCAATTCTAAAGAAGCGTTTATATCATCTTTTTTAGAAGTTAATTTTTCAATGTTAGAAATAGTAGAGGAAATTGAAGAAATTTCAGAATTAATTTTTAAAGCTTTCTCCCTGTTATTCCAAAAAGAAGGAGAAGAAGTTTCTTCTTCTAATTCTGATAATCTAGATTTTAATTTAGGTAGGTCAAAGACACCCCCTTAAATCATCAAGGCGGGAAGAAATTTGATTAAAATCTGAATTTAATTCATACAATTCTTTCATTTATTCTTATTCTTTCTTTTCTTCTTGGGGAGGTAAAGCAGGTCCTTGACTAGGGGCGCTAGGGCCTTGAGGACCTTCTTCTTGTTGTTGTTGAGGAGCAGGGTTTCTGACTTGGACTCTAAATAAAGCGGAAGTTACATCAGCAGCGATAGCGTCGTGCATCTTTTTAAACAAATCGTAACCTTCGTTAGTATACGATTGTAAAGGATCAGTGTTAGCGTAACTTCTTAAATATATCGCTTCTCTTAATTTAGACATAGTGTCGATATGACGAGTCCAGTTACGATCAGTCATTTGTAAAACGACGTTCTTTTCTACGTAGTCTGCTAATTCATCAGACCATTGCGCTCTCTTTTTAGCGTAGTCGTTATCTAATAAAGCGGTGATGTAATGAATAACATTATCAGCAGGTAAAGCGTCGATATCATCAACAGAGAATCTGTTGGGTAGTACATATTTAGGAACTAAATAAGTATATAGAGCTTTACCATCGACGACCTTTTCGTTTTCGACCATGGTCAAATTTTCATTGACAGCGTTAGTGATGAAATCTTCAAAATAGGAGTGAATAGAATCTTTAATAGAGTCAGAGAATAACAATACATCTCTTTGCTTATACATGATTTTTCTCTGGTTAGAAAGAACATCATCGTAATCAAGTAGAGATTTTCTAGTATCGAAGTTTTGACCCTCAACCTTCTTTTGAGCGGAAGTAATTAAGTTAGTCATGGTCTTAGACTCTAAAGCTTCATCTCCCATCTTATCAAACATCTTAAACAAAGCCGGTGAAGCGAATCTCTGCATCAATTCATCTTCGATGGAGACGTAGAATCTAGAATATCCAGGATCACCTTGACGCCCCGAACGTCCTCTCAACTGATTATCGATACGTCTAGCTTCGTGTCTTTCTGTACCTAAAACTGCTAAACCACCTAAAGCTTTACATTCTTCAGGCAATTTAATATCAGTACCTCTACCAGCCATATTAGTGGCGATAGTAATCGCTCCTTTTTCACCCGCTTTAGCGATGATTGCAGCTTCTCTAGCGTGATTTCTCGCATTCAAGACTTCGTGAGGTAAATTAGCATTATTTAAAAGTTGATCGACGATTTCTGACTTTTCAACTGAAGGAGTACCAATTAAAATAGGTTGCCCTTTAGCGTGTCTAGTCTCAATATCTTTAAGTAGGGCTTTATATTTAGCTTTTTCTGAACCGAAAACTAAATCCGCGTCGTCGATTCTGATGACAGGTTTATGAGTAGGAATACAGATGACACGCATATTGTAAATAGAACGGAATTCTTCCTCTTCAGTCTTAGCAGTACCAGTCATACCGGCGAGCTTATCATACAAACGGAAGAAATTCTGATAAGTGATAGTCGCCATAGTGATAGTTTCAGGCTTAATCTTAACGTGTTCTTTAGCTTGTAAAGCTTGTTGGAGACCGTCGGAATATTCTCTTCCCGCTAAAACACGGCCAGTGAAAGTATCGATCAAAGCAATTTCATCACCTTGAATCATGTATTCGACATCTTTCTTGAAGATGAAATTAGCTTTCAAAGCTTGGTGAATTCTATGAACTAAATCAGCATATTGAGGATCATACATATTCTTAACACCGAAAGCTTGTTCAACTTTACGACTACCAGAATCGGTTAAATTACATACCTTCTTCTTGATATCGATAGTAAAATCAGTATCTTTTCTTAAAGATTTAACAAATCTATCCGCAGTTTGATACGAATTAGCAGTAACACCTGATCCACCGGAAATAATTAAAGGGGTTCTTGATTCATCAATTAAAATTGAGTCAGCTTCATCGACAATAGCATAGTGGAGTCCTCTTAAGACTCTTCTATCGACCGAAGTCGCCATATTGTCTCTTAAATAATCAAAACCTAATTCAGAGTTAGTGGTATAAGTAATATCGCACTTGTACGCTTCCTTTTTAGCTTCGGTATCTTTCTCTCTTAAGTTGATACCAGTAGTTAAACCTAACCAACGATAGATTTGACCCATCTCGTCAGCATCTCTTTGAGCTAAATATTCGTTAACGGTAACAACGTGAACACCTTTACCTTCCAAAGCGTTAAGATAGACAGCCATAGTAGCGGTTAAAGTTTTACCTTCGCCTGTCTTCATTTCCGCCACATCACCCTCATTTAAAACGGTGGCGCCAAAGACTTGCTCAGGATAAGGATACAAACCTAAAACACGTCTACCAGCTTCTCTACAAACAGCGAAAGCTTCAGGTAAGATATCTTCGATTGTTCCTTCAGGATGATCTTTTAAATATTGTTTAAATTTTGCGGTGTAACCTTGTAAATCAGAGTTAGATAACTCCTTCATTTTATCTTCGTAATAAAATACACCTTGCGCTCTTTTTTGAATTTTATTAAACGAACGTGCATCGATTCTAAATAAAGTATCTAGAAAGCCCATTTTTTTACCTTCCTTTAAATCTAAGGTCAATGACTTCTATAAAGATAGTCTATTAACTATACCTATGTAATTTTATCAATAATAGCCTATTTCTTTCAACTTAATAAATAATTATTATTTATTAGACATCAAACCTCATTTGAAGTATACAATATTGAAGTAATTACACTATAATTGACTTGGTAAATATGAATATATTTAAAAAACATAAATTAAAGAAAATCAAGCCTTTGAGAATCGGTATCGTCTTCGATGGAGGAGGTGCGCGTGGACCTTATCAATTAGGGGTCTATTTCGCCTTGAAAAAATTCGGCTTAGAAAAAAATATAATCGGTGTTTCAGGAGCGTCTATA
The DNA here is from genome assembly GCA_902772915.1 of uncultured Erysipelotrichaceae bacterium. Taxonomy (GTDB): domain Bacteria; phylum Bacillota_I; class Bacilli_A; order RFN20; family CAG-288; genus Scatoplasma. The sequence continues at coordinate 11,198 of CACYCE010000022.1, forward strand.
GGAGCTTTTTCTTCGTGTTTGATTCAACTAGATAGCCCTTCTAGAATAATTCATTACTGCAAACAAATCGACAATGATTTAGTTCGAGGTAAAAAAGGTAATATCATCTCTTCTTTAAAGAACACTTTAATAAAAGGTGAAGGCTTATATCACAGAGATAATTTAAAGCAATTTCTAGATTCTTCCTTAGATTTAGGTCACTTGTTGAAAAACGCTAAATATCCAGTATATATTTCTCTAGCTAAAGAAAATAAAAATGCGAACGGTGAAGTAACTTCTTATTCCCCTGTCTATAAATTAATCAACGAAAAATCTCACGCGGATATAGTCACCCTCTTATTAGCAACTTCCGCCATACCTAAAGTTTTCGATCCGGTCGAATATCAAGGAGATACTTATGTCGATCCTATGAAAGGAGATAATGAACCTTATACTCCTTTGTTGAAATTAAAACCGGATCTATTATTTATAATCCCTTTAAACGATTCGCATTTTACTCATGAATACAAAGAAGATTTTCCTGTTACTATCGTAGATTTTTGTTTAAAAGAGATGATGGATTTACCTAGGATGAATATGATTGATTTCAACACTGATAATTACGATTATTATTTATCTTTAGGTTATCAGACTGGGCGCTTTATTCTTTCATACCTAGACTATCATCACGTTTTAGATGATTTATCAGATTATCAAAGAATGAATAACAAACCTGCATATTATTCGTTAAATAATATGGGTATTAATGACATCAAATTTGATAAAATGGATTTGGACGATATATTTAAAGATATGAATATAAGTGTCCATAGAGATGTGAGGGAGAAAAAATAACATGATAGATGAATTAACTTATCCTCAATTAATCGAGAACTTGACCGATCCAGAAAAGCCTCTTTTTGGAGGTTCTTTATCTTACATCGCAATCGAAGAATGCCTTTCGATGTTAATCAAGCTTTTATCTATCAAAATTAAAAAGCCCTCTGATGCCACTCCTTCTTATGAAAAGATGATTCTCATTTCTAAAGATGTTAGAAAAGTCGCTCACGAGATGATTGAAAAAGATGGTAATATCTTCAACGCTTTAAGAAAAGCTGAATCTCAAGCTACTATCGATATGATCGTAGTAAATATTACTGAATCTTCTTTAGCATTTATCACTAATATCAGAATGATCAACGATTTTGTCAAAGGTATCACTTTCTTAGAAAAAGGTTCGATTGTTCACGACTTCTCTTTTATAAACAAAGTCTTATCAGCCTCCACTGATAACTTAGTTCACATCTTGAAATACGAAATTAAGAAAATGACTGACTCCCCTCAAAAAGAAAAGTGGTTAAACACTGCAAATTCCTTGTTGATTGACCCTAATAATTCAAATAAAATTTTAGAGAAATAAAGAAAGAATAAAGAAATGAAAAATTACCCTGAATGGAATGACCGCAAAGTCTTAATCGACTTGCGCAACAAATTTTGTACCCTATATAAAAACGACGATGGAAGCATGTTCTACATCGAACCTGTTTTCTATGCTCAACTTCAACATTTCCACGATCTAGTACCATCTAGATATTTAGATATCTTAAAGGAAATGGATAGAGTTACTAAGAAATATAAATTAGTCGTGTTTACCGGCGATGATGAAGAACCTATTACATTTGTAGATGAAAATGTAAAACACGTGGTTTTAGGTATTCACGATATCACAGACAGATTGGAAATTTACATCGAAGAAAAGAATTTCCAAGGGGATTATACTGATTAGCAATGAAAAAATCTAAATTTTTGATTTTTATAACTTTAACTTTTTCTTCTACCATGACTAGTTGTAATTTGCCTTACAATCCTTTTAATTTTTCTTCGGCGATTTCTAGTTCAGTCTACAATGATTATTTGAAAAAAAGCGTTTATAAAGATAACGCTGATAATCCTTATAAGAATGGTAGAGATTATTTTAGAAGAATGTCTAAACAATACAGCATGCCTTCAGGTCCAACTTTTAATGTGAGTGACCCTTCTAAAACTTTAGATGCTAGAATGCTAGTAATTCCTGTCGTCTTTAAAGATTCTCCTTCTTCAGATATATTTATCAACAATGATGAAAATAGAGAAAAATTAAATAAAGTTTTCTTTGGTAATAGTCAAGATACCGCTTATTGGGAATCGGTAAGTTCCTTCTATAACAAGAGTTCTTACGGCAAAATAAATATCACCGGTGAAATCGCTCCCTATTTAGATTTGGATTATTCAGTAAGTGATTATATGTCTAGATATACTTCTGGTGAAATGTATAAATCAATTCTCCAAAAAGCTTATGTAACTTACTTCTTAGGAGATGATCCTATTTATAAAATTTCAGATTTCGATTCCGATGGAGATAATGTCATCGACTATGTTTGGCTTGTCTACATGCAAGAATATTATTCCAACTCCCGTTATTATCAGTTTGTTTCTGATTCTAGTAGTTACTTATGGGCTGTCACTAGCTGGTCTTCTAATATTGAACACATCAATAATTTCTCTTATGCGTCATTCGGATTTATGTTCGATGGTACGACTAAAAATGGAATTCAATTAGACGCTCATACTTTCATTCACGAAACTGGTCACCAAATGGGTTTAGATGATTATTATTCTTACGATGATGAGGCTGCAGAATTTGGTCGAACCTACGTACCTAAATCTCCTATGGGTAGATTAGATATGATGGATAGCAACATCTTAGATCACTGCTCATTTAGTAAATACAACTTAGGTTGGATTGATCCTATCATCGGGAAAACTGGTTCAACTTACACTTTGAAGCCTTTCCAAGAAAATGGTGATGCTATTATCTTAGCAACAGATTTCAACGGTACTTGTTACGATGAATATTACATCGCTGAATATTACACTCCAAAAGGCTTAAATGAATTAGATACTAAATACAACTATAACAATATTACTAACATTCAAGGCGTCAACGCTAATGGGTTAAGAATCTTACACGTCTGTCAGAAATTATCTTTAAGTTTCACTACTGATGGAGGCAAGTCTTACAAAGTTGAACCTATTTCTTACGACAATCCTGAACCCTCAACTAAGAGTACTGAACATTATTTCATCAACACCTCTAACACTGGTAAATATTCCCAAGCTGGAAGTAGTTATAACTTAGTGGAATTAGTTCAAGCTAGTGGAGAAACTTATCTCCAATACGCTCATAATGCTACGCACGCTCAACTTAAATCCAACTATCAAACTTACGAAGTCGCTAGCGATCTATTTGTCCCTTATAGCGAAATAAAAAAGAACAATATCTTTGGTAAAGATGTAGGAACTTCTTCTTACGAAGGTTGGTCACTCCCTTTCCAAGTTGATATTTCTCAAATGGATGATAACGGAATTACCTTCACTTTAAATCCTAAAGGAACTACTATTCCTACTTCTTCATCAAATTAAAAGCATTAAAAAATCTCCTTAGAGCAATCCAAGGAGATTTTTATTTTGATTAATACATGCTAGGCGCAACAGGAGCAGGAGCAGGTTTATCTTCTTTAATTTCACTTACTGCAGCTTCAGTAGTGACAAATAAAGCGGAGATAGAAGTAGCGTTTAAAACTGCGCTTCTAGTGACCTTAGTAGGATCGACAATTCCAGCTTTAAACATATCAACCCACTCGCCAGTCTTGGCGTTGAAGCCCCAGTCTTTCTTTTGCTCTTTTTGAGTAGAGACAATTTCTTCAGCCTCGTAACCAGCGTTTTCTGCGATTTGATGTAAAGGAGCTTGTAAAGAATCGAGAACAGCATTAATACCCTTTTGAACATCGCTGTTTGCATCAGTTAAACTACCTTTTAAAGCTTTATAAACTTCAAGCAAAGCTGCGCCTCCACCAGTGACAATACCTTCAGCAACAGCAGCTTTAGTAGCGTTAAGAGCGTCTTCGATTCTCAACTTCTTCTCTTTCATTTCCGTTTCAGTTAAAGCGCCGACTTTAACAACGGCGACACCGTTAGATAACTTAGCGGCTCTTTCTCTTAATTTCTTCTTATCGTATTCAGAAGAAGCGTTTTCAGCTTGATTCAAAATTTCGCTGATTCTTCCTTCGATGAGAGATTTATCACCAGCACCTTCAACAATAGTAGTATTGTCTTTAGTAATAGTAACTTTCTTAGCGGAACCTAAATCTTCAATAGTAATGTTCTTCAATTCCATAGCTAAGTCTTTAGAATAGAAAGTCGCACCAGTTTCAATGGCGATATCATTCAAAATATTCTTTTGATTTTCGCCGAATTCAGGAGCTTTAGTAGCCACGACATTGAAAGTACCTCTCATCTTGTTGATGATTAAAGTTGCTGTAACTTCATTATCTAAATCATCAGCGATAATCAATAAAGGTTTATGAGAATCTACAACTTGTTGTAAGACAGGTAAGATATCTTGAATGTTAGAAATCTTCATATCAGTTACTAAGATATAAGGACTATCTAATTCAGTGACCATCTTATCGGTATCAGAAGCCATGTAAGGAGAGATGTAACCTTTATCGAATTGTAAACCTTGAACAGTCTCTAAAGTAGTATCTGCAGTCTTAGATTCATCGACAGTAATAACACCGTTCTTCCCTACTTTATCCATAGCTTTACCGATGATTGCTCCGATTTCATCACTGCCCGCAGATATGGAAGCGACAGATTTAATATCATCGTTAGTAGAAACGGCATGAGATAATTTTAACAATTCTGCTGAGACAGCCTTACCAGCTTTTTCAATACCTTGTCTGACAAAGACAGGATTAGCGCCTTTTTCGACATATTCGATACCTTTATGCATGATAGCTTGAGTTAAGACAGTGGCGGTAGTAGTACCATCACCAGCTGAATCATTAGTCTTGTTAGCTGCTTCGTAAACTAACTTAGCCCCCATGTTAGCAAATGAATCTTTCAATTCTATTTCTCTAGCGATAGTTACACCATCGTTGACAATAGAAGGTGAACCGTAACCTTTATCTAAAACTACATTTCTTCCTTTAGGACCGAGAGTAATCTTGACGGTGTTAGCTAAGGCATCAACACCTTCGAGCATTCTATCTCTAGCAGTCTTACCATAATTAATTTCTTTAGCCATATAAAACTATCTCCTTTCTTATTCGATGATACCTATGATATCTTCGCTTTTAACTAATAAAAATTTATCATCGCCTTCTTTATATTCGGTGGTGGAGTATTCTTTATAAAGTACTCTATCGCCTACTTTAACAGCGATTTCTTGTAAGTTGCCATTTTTATCTTTCTTACCAGGACCAACAGCAACGACAGTGGCGACATTAGATCTAGATTTATCTTCAGTCGCTAAAATAATTGAGCCTACTTTCTTTTCAGCTTTTTGCGTTTGTAATACAACGTAATCAAACAAGGGTTTAATCATATTTTCTATTTAACCTCCATAGTTAACAATTCTTATTTTAATCGTCATTTTAGCAATGTCAAGGCTAGAGTGCTAAAAAATAAAATATTTTATAGCTTCATTAAAACACTTCAATATAAAACTAACTGAAACATCAAAAGTTAAATGAAATCTTCGACTAAAATACAATACATTGTTGAAACAATCGAAACCTTTACTATATACGTAAAAAATGCGATGCCTTATTTATATATATAGAAATCAATTAGACTAATTAAATTTTATGAAGCTTTTTACTTACATCTTTAATATCTTTTGTTGTTATTATATTAATTGTGTTTCAGATATTGTTTTTAGAAATAGCTATTTCTAAAATTATGAAATGCATTAAAATCAACAAAGTTACAACTTATTAAACGTTGAATAATTTAATATCTTAAGTCACTCTTCTCTTTCCTAGATAGAGTTATAAAAAATAAGGAGAATTGATATGCGCACTATTAAATTTTTAGCAAAATATATCAAGCAATACAAAAAAGACACCTTTTTAACCTGGGGCTTTGTCTTAATTGAATCGGTATTAGAAGTTTTAATTGCATACATCATGCAATTCTTATTAACTGCCGTAAAGAATGGTCAACTAGGTGGAATTAATGGTGTCTATATGTTTTCAGGCATCATCGCTATTATGGCTTTAGTTGCTACTGGAGCAGGTATAGGAGCGGGATATTTTGCTTCTTCTTCAGCCGCAGGTTTTTCAAAAAATCTACGTGAAGCAATGTTTGTAAAAATCCAAGAATATTCATTTAAAAACATCGATAAATTCTCCACTTCCTCAATAGTCACTAGAACCACTACCGATGTCACTAACGTTCAAAACGCCTTCATGATGATTATTAGAATGGTTTTAAGAGCACCTTTCATGATGATTTTCTCTTTGATTATGTGCTTTGTCACTGAATGGCAATTAGCCTGGATTTTCTTAATTATCATTCCCGTGGTCTTATTCTTCTTATTATTTATCGCAAAGAAAGTTCACCCTATATTTGAAAAAATATTCAACACTTACGATCAACTTAACGCTTCAGTTGAAGAGAATGTCGATGGTATTAGAGTTGTTAAATCTTTCAATAGAGCTAACGAACAAATATCTCACTTTGAGAATGTTTCTTCGACTATTAAAAAAGGATTTATTAGAGCTGAAAAAATATTATCTTTCAATAATCCTATTATGAATTTAGCAGTCTACGCTGCTATGATAGCCATTTCTATTCTCGGTGCGAATTTAATCACTTCTTCTAAAGGAAGCGATCTATCCTCTGAAGCTTTATCTACCCTTTTCACTTATATCATGATGATTTTAGTGTCTTTGATGATGATGTCTCTAGTTTACGTTATGATCATCATCGCTAAGAATTCCGCTGAGAGAATTGTAGAAATCTTACAAGAAGAACCTGATATCACTTCTAAAGACAATCCTTTGATGGAAGTAACTTCAAGTCAAGTAGATTTCAATAATGTCTCCTTCGCCTACAACCCTCCTAAGAATGTCTTAACTAACATAGATATTCACATACCCGAAGGAAGTATGGTCGGTATAATCGGACCTACCGGTTCATCTAAAACCACTTTAATTTCTTTAATCGCTAGACTTTACGATGTAAGTGAAGGCTCGGTTCAAATCGGCGGACACGATGTTAAAGATTACGATCTGAAAGTTCTTAGAGATAGTGTTTCGGTAGTATTACAAAAGAACACACTCTTTAGCGGAACTATTAGAGATAACCTCAAATGGGGTAATCTAAATGCTTCTGATAAAGAAATATGGGAGGCTTGTGATGTTGCTCAAGCTAGCGAATTCTTAAAGACTTTTAAATTAGGTTTAGATACGCCTCTAGATCAAGGTGGTACTAATGTCTCCGGAGGTCAAAAGCAAAGATTATGTATCGCTAGAGCTTTGTTAAAACATCCCAAGATTCTAATTTTAGATGATTCAACTTCCGCTTGTGACACCCACACTGACGCTTTGATTAGAGAAGCTTTGCAAAATAATCACAAAGAAATTACAAAATTCATCATCGCTCAAAGAGTCCTATCTATCAAAGATTGTCAAATCATCATCGTTCTCGACCAAGGTAAGATTATCGGCATGGGGACTAACGATGAATTGATGAATAACTGCCCTATGTATAAAGAACTTTATGAGTCTCAACTCGGAGGAGGTGATTTCGATGAAGCAAACTAAAAATAATCAAGGCCTTCAAATTAAAGGTAACAAGCACTCGATTAGAAGATTGTTAAAATACGTCTTTAAATATTACAATTGGCAATTAATTATTGTATTCTTCTGCATTATCTTCTCTTCTGTCTCCTCAGTCGCCGGTTCTTATTTTGTCGGTAATATCTTAATCGATGAATTTATTGAACCCGCTCTAAAAACTTCTGATCCTTATAATTCTTTGTGGTCAATGACGGCTTACAACTTGAATTTATTAACTTACGTTTTAATTCTAGTAAGCGTCTTTACTATTTCAATTATTTGTTCTTACTTCTACAACTTCGTCATGGCGGTAATCGCCCAAGGTGTGCAAAAGAGAATTAGAGATCAATTGTTTGAACACATGCAGTCTTTAAAGATTTCATATTTTGATTCTCACAGCCACGGTGACATCATGTCTATCTACACTAACGATGTCGACGCTTTAAGAGAAATGCTTTCTAGAGCTATTCCCCAAGTCTTATCTGCCACTATTTCTATGTCCGCATGTATGGTCATGATGCTCTTAACAGACTTACTATTAACTGGTATAGTTGTTTTCTTTGCTATTGCTATTGTCTTCATTTCTAAATATCTAGTTAAGATGTCTGGTAAATATTTCATAGCTCAACAAATCGAACTAGGTAAAACTAACGGTTACATCGAGGAAATGACCACAGGTCAAAAAGTCATCAAAGTCTTCAACTATGAAGAAAAGAACATCGAAGAATTTAAAAAGCATAACGATGTCCTCTTTGAAAACTCTGTCAAAGCCAATAGATTTGCTTCAATCATGATGCCTATAGTCAATCAATTAGGAAATTTACAATATGCTTTGCTAGCTTTAGTTGGAGGTTTGGCGATGGTTTATAACATCAAGGGTGTTTGCCTAACTGGTTCTCACGTCTTCCTTGTAGGTACTATTGTTTCTTTCCTTCTCTATTCTAAATCCTTTATTCAACCAATAGGTCAACTTTCCCAACAATTGAATATCATCGCTCTTGCTTTAGCAGGTTCAAAGCGTATCTTCAACCTAATAGATGAAGAAAGTGAAGTTGATGAAGGTTACGTAGAATTAGTTAACGCTAAAGAAGATGAAAACGGCAATCCTATTGAGTGTGAAGAACAAACCGGTAAATGGGCGTGGAAACATTATCATAAAGATACTGATTCTACAACCTACGTTTGGTTAAAAGGTAAAATCAATCTCATAGATGTAGACTTTGGTTACGTCAAAGATAAAATTATTCTTCACGACATCAACATCTACGCTGAACCCGGTCAAAAGGTCGCCTTTGTAGGTCCTACTGGCGCCGGTAAAACTACTATCACCAACTTGTTAAATAGATTCTACGATATCGCTGATGGCAAAATTAGATTCGATGATATCAACATCAATAAAATTAAAAAAGCTGATTTAAGAAGATCCATAGGTATGGTCTTCCAAGATACTAAATTGTTTACTGGTACAGTGAAAGAAAACATCAGATTTGGTAAATTAGACGCTACCGATGAAGAAATCTACGCTGCAGCTAAATTAGCTAACGCTGAAGGCTTCATCAATCAATTACCTAACGGTTACGATACTGTTTTAACTAATGGTGGAGCTAATTTGTCTCAAGGTCAAAGACAACTTCTAGCCATCGCTAGAGCTGCTATAGCTAATCCTCCTGTTCTCATCTTAGATGAAGCGACTTCTTCTATCGACTCTAGAACCGAAGCCTTAGTTCAAAATGGTATGGATGCAATTATGAAAGGTAGAACTGTCTTTGTTATCGCTCATAGATTATCAACAATTAAAAACTCCGATGTCATCATGGTCTTAGATAAAGGACGTATCATCGAAAGGGGTTCACACGATTCTCTATTAGAACAAAAAGGTAAATACTACCAACTCTACACTGGTAATTCTATTCAACAAGTAGATTAAATTAAAAAGTTCCTAAGTTATAAAACCTAGGATCTTTTTTAATGGTTACTTGTTTAATTCAACAGCAATTTGAGCCGCAACTTTAGCATTATTTTTAATTAAAGCAATGTTTGCGTCTAGAGACTTACCACCGGTTAATTCCACGACTTTAGCAAGTAAGAAAGGAGTGATAGCCTTGCCTTTAACTCCAGCTTTTTCACATTCTTCTAGAGCCTTTTCAATGTAAGTTTCCATCATCTTATTATCCAAAGAATAGTCGCTAGGAATAGGGTTGGCGAAAATCATCCCTTGGTGCAATTTCAAAGCGTCGGAAGTAGAAATGATTTTAGCTGCTTCTGCAGCATCTTTAACGCTAGCTTCTAATTTATAAGAGGAACTACGTGAATAGAACAAAGGTAAATATTCAGTCTGATAACCGATAACAGGAACTCCTTTAGTTTCTAGATATTCTAAAGTTAAAGGAATATCTAATATAGCTTTAGGTCCAGAACAAACAACTGCTATAGGTGATCTAGAAAATTCATCTAAATCAGCAGAGATATCAAAATTCTCTTGGGCTCCTCTATGAACCCCTCCTAACCCTCCAGTAGCGAAGACTTTAATATTAGCTAAAGAAGCGAGAATCATAGTAGCAGCAACTGTAGTAGCTCCACTTTTTTTATTAGCGACGCAATAAGCTAAATCTCTTCTAGAAACTTTCATAATTTGCGATTGTTTCTTGCCGAATTCTTCTATTTCATCAGGAGTCATTCCGATTTTAATTTTCCCATCTAAAATACCTATAGTTACAGGAATCGCCCCTTGTTTTCTTATTTCATCTTCAACTGCTAAAGCTGTTTTGACATTTTGAGGATAAGGCATACCGTGAGAAATAATAGTAGTCTCTAAAGCGACAGCTTTCTTACCTGTAAAATCAGGTAAATCCTCAATCATATTTTTAATTTGTTGAATATCCATTGTTAACTTCCTCCGTATTCATTGTAATATTTTTTCTATCGTTGTTAAATTTAGTTATTAAAATAAGGACGAAACCAATTAGAGAAGTAGAGGCTAATATCGCAAAGATTGGAGTGAAACTATTTCCTGCTATAGAGATGATACTCGGACCAGCTAAGTTGAATACTGAAGCGATTAATTCGTCTATTACTACCATTAAGAAATAGCCTTGGTATTGTAATCTCTTGCCTGTTAATTGACCAATTAAAATGATGTTGGCGGAAGTAAACATACCGAAAGAAAAGCCTCTTAATATCTCTAAATATAAATAAACGTGATAATCCAAATTAGGAATGGAAAAGACTATATATCTAATCACTAGAGTTAAAGAGGCTATCATAGTCATTTTCTTATAATTGTTGATTGTAGCGAACCTAGCGCACACTACCATTACTATAGCTTCTAAAACAATCGCACTATCAAAAGATATTGAATATTCTAGCGAAGTAGCTTTAACGGTTAATTGTGCAAAGAAATTATCTCCTGACCAAATAGAGCCTAAAATTAAAGCTGCTCCAATCATATATATAATAAATTTCTTATTTTTAAACAGAGCTTTAGTAGTCTCGGAAGCTTTGTTATTTTGATTCATCAATTCCACGTCTTTTTGAGGGAATCTGATGAACAAGAAGAAAATGGTAGAAGATAGCATCAGCCCTCCTCCGATTAAGAAGGTGTATTTATAATTGATTGCGGATATCAATAAGCCTCCAACTATAATACCGATGATATACCCAACAGTTCCAAAAACTCTTCCTAAAGAATAAGGCTTATTATTGTCAGAAGTTATTTTAACTATGTAAGTATCCATGATGTTGTAGAAAGCGTTAGAGCAGAAATTACAAACGATATCCAACATCAAAACATAGTAAAAATTATCGTAGAAGCCGAAGAACATAATTAAACTAGGTTCGATTATAGAATAGGTTAAATAGAGATATTTTCTCCTTTTGTAATTGGTACCTAATTTATAAATAAAGAAGTTACCGATAATCGCCATAAAAGGAATTACAGCTGTTAAGATACCTAACCTTATATCAGTTAAATTCAACCCTTTGATGTATCTAGTTAAAAAACCATAGAAAAATGAATCTCCTAAGTATCTTAGCAAAGCGACGATAATCAATAATATGTAATTCTTTTTATTGTTATTCATAACATAAAAATTATATTACTTTGTCTTGGCCTTGATGATAGAAAATACTTTAAAAAAATAAAAACCTCTCCCTGAGGAGAGGCTATGCCAAATATCATTATAGAAGACATCTAAAGAGAGGGTGGTATTTAGTCATCTAAAAGATATTTAACAATTTCTTTATTTGCGAGAAAAGGTGTTTTTAATGTCCTTTTTTTTACTCGCTTATAAATAATACCACATAGCTTTAAAATTGAATTATTTTTTGCTTTAGATATAACTAATTTTTTAAAGTTATTTATATTTCTCAAAGTCTCTAAAACAAGAAATAAGGGAAGATAATAAATACCTGTCGGAGCTAGCTTTTTCATAGATGATATCTTGAACTTGAAGCTTATCTTCTAAATTGAAATCTTCCACATACATTTTAATATTGTATTTTTGACAATAATCTATAAAAGCCTTTTCCCCTAAAGAGATTATTTCTTTAACTTCTAAAGAGGGGTCAATATTAAATATATCGACGTAGAAAGAAGCGATATCATGAGAATAATGCCTGCTCATCAATGTTAAAAAGCGCGGAAAATACATAGTTAAAGCTTCTCTATATTGAAGACCTATCTCTTCAAATACTCCCTCTAAGGAATATATTTCATATCCATAAGGATCACGTAATCCACATCCTAGAATACCTATAGTTGATAAAGAAGATACCCACATCAAAGCAGCTCTAGCTTCGTAATCTTGAGGATGGTTATAAGCAATTTCTAAATTAGTTAACGCAGATTTTAAAACTACTTTAACCATCTCTTTAGATATAGAAGGGTTTCCAAAATATTGAGCGGCAGTTTGAATAAATCCCACTATACCTGAATAAGCTGTTAATTCTTTATTTAATGAATAAGAAAATTCAGGGTTAATCAATGCGTAAGTAGGATAAATTCCATAAAGAGAACCATGTTTAGAATTGACAAAATCATCGCACTCCGCAGCGTAATCTACTTCACTTCCTCCTGAAGGATAAGTAGGGATCTCAATTATAGGAAGCGTCTGTTTTCCTGTAGGATCTTTCTCCTGAAGTAAATAAGACCACAAACCTCTATTCTTCACTCCAAAAGCGATAATTTTAGCCATGTCCATGCAGGTGCATCCTCCTGCTCCTATAACCACATCAACTTCTTCTTTCTTGCAGATATCAATCCCCTTTTCAATTTCTTGATAGGAAGGAAGCTTATGTCCTCCAAAATCAATTATCTTGTTATTGTTATTCTTTAAAGATTCTACGATTAAGGAATAAGTTCCGTTATTTTTTAACGAACTTCCTCCGTAAACTAGAAGAACCTTTTTAGAAGAACATATTTCACCTAGATGGTCTAAAGCATCTTTACCAAAAAAGACTTTAGTGGGTATATTCAATTGAAAATCGTCCATATTACCTCCTTATAAAAATGAAGTGGAAAGTTCCACTTCATATTTTAAATGATTTCACTTCTTTAAGAATGAAAAAAATCCTTTTTTAACATACTCTTCTCGCCTGATATTTAAAACGTGGTACCCTTGTTTTTCTATATTTGCTTTAACTTGGTTAACATCGAAATTATCACCGCAGACAAAAGAAGCGATATTAGTATGGTAAGACGATTTAATTTTAGAAGTTCCTTTAACTTCTCTAATTTGGTCGTTGATATGAGATTCACACATGGGGCATTTCATACCTTCTAATTGTAAAGTATATTGTTTCATAATATCTCCTTTAAAAAATAACTCCCTATAGAATCTATAGAGAGTTATTATTGTTAAACTTTGCTTTTTTCCTTTTCTTCTTTTCTTTTCTGTTTATAGTAAGCTTTTTTTAATTGCTTAGGAGAATGAATAGTAACGCATTCTTCATCTAGAAACATGGAAGGACGGTGATGAACTCTCAAATATATTTCTCGAGCTATGATTCCTCCTACAAATAGAGCAATAGCGATAATAACACCGATTGCTGCAGGATGCATATATAATTCTCCTTTCTATAAATAGTATTAGTTAATTAGATTTTTATTCAGCAGCTTGCTCTTGAAGAGTCTTTTTCTTGTTGTAGAAGTACGCTCCTACATAGACTCCTATGATAGCAGGAATGAAGATGGCTAAAGTCCAGACGTAATCGACGATTAAGAAAGTTAATATACCTAAGACGTAAGAAGTACATAACCAGAATAAGATGGTCCACTTAAATTTGCCTTTAGGTAATTCACCTTTAGCAGTACCAACAGAAGCAAAGCAAGGAATAGTAGTCATGTTGAACATGATGAAGGCCATGAATCCGCCAGTGGTGATACCTGATTGAACAACAAAGGTGTCGAATGTTCCACCTGACATACCACCGATAACTTCCAAGGTTTCAGGAACGATTTCTTTAGCAACTAAACCGGTGACAGAAGCTAATGAATAAGCCCAAGCATAGTCAGCGCCTAATTGGATACCAAAGCCCATAGGAGCAAATAAAGGTGAGATGAAAGCGGAGATACCACCTAAGATAGTGGTAGGATAGCCGACGACTTCAGGATCGACGAATTGCCAACTCCAAGAGAAGTGAGTACCAAACCAGATGACGATAGCAGCTAAGATAATGATAGTAGCCGCTTTCTTGATGTAATGCTTAGATTTATCCCATACGTGAATCATCAAGGATTTAAATCTAGGAGCGTGGTAGGAAGGTAACTCCATAACAAAGGGAGGAACCTTTTCTCTTTGAGTAGTCCAGTGCATTAAGACGACTGCAGCAACCGCTAAAACGATTGAGAAGATATAGAAGAAGTATGAGATAGCCACAGCGTTGATCTTAAAATGGGAAGCCATGACACCAGCGACTGCGGATAACATAGTGGCTTTAGCACCACAAGTAAAGAAGGAAATAACACGGATGGTCTTAATTCTTTCTTTATCAGTATTTAAGGTACGAGTGTTAATCATAGCCGGGACACCGCACCCATAACCCATTAACATAGGGATGAAAGCACGTCCGGATAAACCGACACCTCTGAAGATTCTATCAAAGATAAAGGCGACTCTAGCCATGTATCCGGAATCTTCAAGGATGGAGAAGAATAAGAATAAGACGACAATTTGAGGTAAGAAACCAATGACGGCGAAGAAACCATCAGCGAAGATGGCGTTGACTAAGCCCACTAACCATTCAGGTGAGTGCCAGACTTCCGCAAACAATTGCTCTATACTTCTGGCAATACCACCCCAACCTGTATAACCAGCAGGTAAATCGCCTACACCGTTAAATGAGTTGACGAAGTTAGCTAAGATGACACCAGGTGAGTTTATACCACCAGCGATATATTTACCTGTGTCAGGATCAATTTCAGTCGCGGTCCAAATCATACCTTCGAACAAAGTACCTTCAAATGAGGAATGTTCGAAGAAGACTCCACCTCTTCTTAAGAAGAATAAGTCTTCTGAGAAAGTTAAGGCGAAGACAATTAAAATTACGGCTAAGAAGATAGGTAAACCAGCCCATCTATTAGTTAGAACTTTATCTATCTTATCAGAAATTGATAATTTTTCCTTAGCTTCCATAGGAACGCCAGATCTAACAGGAGAATAATGAGCGGTAATATATTGGTATCTAAGGTCTGCTGATTTGACTTCAAATTCATCATCTTCAGTTAACCCTGATTCTTTTCTTGCATCTAAGTAGACATCTCCATTAGTTTTTTCTTCTAATTCATCCCCTTCTAGAGCTTTGATAGCGTGGAATAAGGAATTCTTCACTCCGGCTTTTTCATAGACTTCCTGAGCCTTTTGAATAGCTTTACCTTCATCTCCAAAAATGACCGAACAACCTTTTCTAGGAGTTTCACAAACTTCTAGAGCTTTCTTCATCAAATCTTCAATACCGCGATTCCTCAAGGCGGAGATAGGTACGACAGGGACTCCTAATTCCTTAGATAATTTTTCAACATCGATTTCTACACCTTGCTTAGATACGGCGTCCATCATATTCAAGGCGATAACAACAGGAACATCCATTTCTAAGACTTGGGTAGTCATATAGAGATTTCTCTCTAAGTTTGTTGCGTCGATGACATTGATGACTAAGTCGGGATTTTCATCGAGAATGAAGTTTCTAGAAATAACTTCTTCAGGAGTGTAAGGTGATAAAGAATAAATACCAGGTAAATCGATAATTTCGGCTTCACCAATATTCTTTTTCTTATAAGTACCTTTTCTTTGTTCTACAGTAACACCAGGCCAGTTACCAACATAGGCGGTCGCACCAGTCAAAGCGTTGAATAAGGTGGTCTTACCGCAGTTAGGGTTACCAATTAATGCAAAACGTTTCATATGCTAATCCTAACACCTTACTTCTTTTCGACTGAAACCGATTCGGCTTCAGATTTTCTCAATGAAAGTTCGTATCCTCTAATAGTGATTTCAATCGGATCACCTAAAGGTGCGACTTTTCTAATGTAGACTTCCGTTCCAGGAGTGATTCCCATATCGAGAAGACGTCTACGAATTCTCTTTTCCCCTTCCACAGCTTTAACAATAGCTGAGTCAGTGGGACGAAGCTCACTTAGCTTCAATGATTCAGATTCCATCTTTTGAAACAATCCCCTTTCTAGATGGCTACTTGAATGGCGCTAGCTACATGTCTATCTAAAGCGAGGCGCATATCTCCTACTTTGACAATCACTGCTGAGCCGTTTTGCTCAAGAACGATAATTTCTCTTCCTTCAATAATTCCTAAAGAACGCAAGTGCGAAAGCACTTTGTCCTTTCCCAGAACTTTTTGAACGATCAATACAGTTGATTTCGGTGCAATGATTAGCGGCATATAGATAGTCCCCCCAATAGACTAATAGTCTGTACAACCTCCAATCGAAATGTAAGGTTAGTACATACTAACTGTAGTTATATTAAACTAACTCAAATATAAAATCAATAAAAATCAAAAATTTATCTTATAAAGATTTTAAAATAAAATCAAATTAAATAAGCATTTGATTAGTATAGACTAACTGAATATGCTATAAATATTGTAGAATATTCAAAGAGGTACTTATTTATGGCAAGTGATGCTTATGAATCAATGGAAGACTATCTAGAAAGAATATTGATGCTTCAGGAAAAGAACGGATTTGTCCGCTCTATAGATATCGCTGAAGATATGAGCTTTTCCAAGCCTTCCGTCTCAATCGCAATGAAGAAACTAAGAGAAAAAGGTGATATTGTCGTCGATAATAAAACCGGAGCAATCTCTCTTACTGAACAAGGACTAGCTATCGCTAAGAAAGTATATGAGAGACACAAAATCTTAACTGCCCTATTTGTCTCTTTAGGAGTCGACGAAAAGGTCGCCCAAGAAGACGCTTGTAAAGTTGAACACGATATATCTGATGTCACTTTCAATGCTATCAAGGCGAAGTATTATATTTAAATTCTTTCCTTCTAGAGGATGTGATTAATGCCACATCCTCTTTTATTTTATATATAAAAATAACAAAACCCTCTAGATTCACTAGAGGGCGTAGAAATTTGCATAAGGAAGAATGCATTTATCAGAATGTAAGTAGAAAAGATAGCTTTTACTTCTGATGACTAATAAATAAAACGTAAACTTTATATGAAAGGACAACTAAATATGATGAGGGATCGGGAATTCTATTCCCGAGGATATCGGCTTATAATATTTGCATCCTTCCTCACCTATATTATGTGTCTGATCATGAATTTGTAAAATAAAAACGGGAAATTTTTCCCGTTAAACTTTTTTTAATTATACGCTACCGCTAAGAAAAGCAAGACAGCATCTACTAGATTAAAGATACCTAGACAAATTCCGGCGGCTCCTAAACTTGCAGCCATGTTGCCATATAAAGGAACGGTGCAGAACCATAAGATTGAAGAGGTGATCAATAATAAGATTCCGAAGTATCCAGCTGGAGTCCAGAAATGAACTACAATAGATAAAACGATAGCGATAAGCATGAAGATGAAGGCTATTAATAAACCAATATTAGGTCCACTTCTGAAAACTGAACCTCCAAAGATTAAATTAGCCATGTTCATATCGCCATCAGAATAATAAGATGCGTAAGATGCGTTGGTGTAGTTGATGCCTTTTAACAACAAGAACAAAAGTTGTAATAAGCCAACTGCAGTAGCGATAATAGCGAAGACGTTTTTAGCAGTGAATTTTTTTGATTCTTCTTTTTTGTATGTATTAGTTAATTCCATATATAAACTCCTGAGAAAGTTTTACTTGTTTATTATCTAATTTATAAGTTTAATAATCAAGTTTTATTCACCTTTGACAGCGGAAACAAAGCATAAGACACCTAAGACGATGTTAGATATACCTATAGCGTAGCTAGCCCATCCAAGAGAAGGACTTCCTACACCAATTAAATCAATACCCGCTTTACAAAAAGGAATAGCGCATAAATATAAAGCACCTGCAGCGATGAAGATCAACCCAGATAAGAATCCAACAAATCTAAATCCGCTGACAGCTAATTCAACTAAGGAAGCTCCCATAGTTAAGAAAAAAGCGACAACTAAACCTGCTGATAAAGGGAATAAACCTCCGCCCCAAATCATCGCACCTAAAGAGTGAGAAGAAGCGGCTCTTCCACCTTCAGTATAATTGAACATCAATCCGCTTCCCGCTAAAAAAAACAAGGTTAATAAACCTGCTCCAGCGATAAAAAACGACATTATAGAGCCAATTGACATTTGCTTTTTAACTTTGAAATTATATTGTTTAGCCATATATATACATTCTCCCCGAAAAAAAGTGAACGTCTATAGTATATAAGAAATTAAAGAAAAATCTATAATTTTGTTTCATTTTTAGTCTTTACTAACTGAAGTTTTAATATTTATATTAAATGTATTGATGTAACTCTATGAATTTACTTTTAAAAGTCTTCATTAAAGACTACAAAAACATTCACGATCCGAAAGTCAGAACTCGATATGGAATCTTCGCTAACATCATCGGGATTTTTATCAATACTTTGCTAGTTGTTGGTAAATTGATTGTCGGTATCTTAATTAGATCCATGTCTATCATCTCTGATGCTATGAATAACTTAAGTGATTTTGTCACTTGTATTTTAAATATTGTCGGATTTAAAATTTCTTCCAAAAAAGGAGATAAAGATCACCCTTTCGGTCACCAAAGAATGGAATATATTACATCTTTGCTAACCGGAGCGATTATCGTCGCTATTGGCGCTTCATTACTCACTGAATCTATAAGAGGAATAATCAATGAAAATTTAAAATTTACTTCCTTCCCTCTAATTCAAGTGATAATTCTTTCTGTAGCAATAGTCTTAAAATTAATACAAGGTTTGGTTTACAGGGATTTAGGTAAGAAAATTAATTCCATCGCTTTAAAATCTCAGTTCTACGATTCTTTCAATGATGTCATTTCCACTTCTGTAGTCTTAATAGGTATCATAATTACTTATTACACTTCCTTTGGTAAACTAGATTCCATCCTCTCTTGCTCAGTATCTATCTACATCATTTACAACGGAATTATGGTTATTATCGAAGCGGGTTCTTACTTACTTGGTAAAAAGCCATCTCAAGAATTGATTAACAAGTTGGTTCATCTAATAAAAAGGTATGATTTCGTGGTTTCTTATCACGATTTAAATGTTCATTTATACGGCGAAAATAAGGTGTATGCCACTGTCGATATCGAGATGTATGGTAATAGAAGTATCTTTGAGCTTCACGATGATATCGACAATATTGAAAAGGCCGCTAGAAATGAATTAGGTATAGACTTAAGAATTCATTTAGATCCTATCAAAGAGAAAGACGAACAATTTAATTATTATAAAGATTTGGTGGCTTCTTGTTTAAATAAAGTCAATCATAAACTTACCTTCCACGATTTGAGAATTATTAAAAACAAAGAAGAAATCAATATCACATTCCATTTAATAATTCCTGAGGATGTAAAAGATGAAAATATCATTCTCTCTAATGTAGTAAGAGAAATTAGAAGTAAAGATAATAGAATTCATCCCGCTATATTATTAGATGAAGAATATACAATATTAAAAGTTAAAGAAGAAAAGGAAAAGAATAATGGCAAATAACAATATTGATTTTGTAGCGTTTTTAAAATTGGTAAGAGCTAATAAAGATAAAACATTTGAAATCGAAACTGATGAAGGGGATATTTTAGATGTTAAATATGACTCTGACTTCTCAGATGATGAAAATTCTTTAGATTCATCGTTTTTAGAAAAAGATCAAACTTTCCAAACTATAGCTTTTACAATCTTTAAAGTTAAAAAAGATGTAACTTCTAAATACGAGAAAGGTTATTTTATTTTAATAAATCCTTTCAACATGATTAAAAATTATAAAGTTAATTAATTTTCTTTTATTTAATTATTTAATTAATTATAATTATATTTCGGTATAGTGTAGCTAAAGCTAGCACAAAAAAACGAGGTGTTTACATATGGCTGAAATAGAAAAATTAACAGATCAAGAATTAGCAAGACGCGCCAAGCTTCCTAGATATGAAGAATTAGGTGTTTATCCTTTTGGTCACAAATTTGAAAGAAACGCTTTTTCTACTGATGTTATCGAAAAATACAAAGATATCTCCGAAGAAGATTTATTAAATTGCACTGATGAAGTAATCGTCGCTGGTCGTATCAGATTACTTAGAAAAATGGGTAAAGCCAGTTTCTTCAATGTTCAAGATAAAAAAGGTATCATTCAATGCTACATCAAAATGGACGATGTTGGTGAAAAAAATTACTCCGTATTCAAATTAGCAGATGTAGGAGATATCGTCGGCATCAGAGGTGGTCTAATGAAGACTAGAACCGGTGAATTGACCATCAGAGTTAAAGAATTCACTCACTTAACTAAATCTTTAAAACCCCTTCCTGAAAAATTCCACGGCTTAACTGATGTAGAAGAAAGATACAGAAAGAGATATCTAGATTTAATTATGAATGACGATGCTAGAAGAATTGCTTTCTTGCGTCCTGCTATCATTCGTGCCATTCAACACTTCTTAGATAATAAAGATTTCGTCGAAGTTGAAACCAGTATCCTTCAACCTATCTTAGGAGGAGCTTCCGCTCGTCCTTTTGTCACTCACCACAATGCTTTAGATAAAGATTTCTATTTGAGAATTGCCACTGAATTATCTTTGAAGAAATTATTAGTCGGTGGAATGGAAAGAGTCTATGAAATTGGTAGACAATTCAGAAATGAAGGTATCGATATTACTCACAATCCTGAATTCACTTCCTTAGAGTTATATCAAGCTTACGGCGATTTAGGTGATATGGCTAACTTAACTGAAGAAATGTTTAGAATGTTAGCAGAAAAAGTTGTCCACTCTTACAAATTACATTGGTTAGGTCACGATATCGATTTAGAACCTAAGTTTAGAAGAGCTACTATGGCTGAATTAGTCAAAGAGAAAACAGGTGTCGATTTTGTCAACGATATAGTTACTGACGAGCAAGCTTTTGAAGTCGCTAAGAAATTCAACGTTGAAATTGAAAAACATTTCACTTGGGGTCACGTCTTAAATGCTTTCTTTGAAAATTTTGTCGAAGAGACTCTAATTCAACCCACGTTTGTTTCTGGTCATCCTCTCGCTATAACTCCTCTAGCTAGAAAAGATGAAAAGGATCCTCGTTTCACTCAAAGATTTGAACTCTTCATCGCTTGTAAAGAGTTCTGCAACGCCTACACCGAATTAAATGATCCTATCGATCAAAAAGAAAGATTCTTAGCTCAATTAAAAGAAAAAGAATTAGGTAACCAGGAAGCTAGTGAATTGGATAATTCCTTCTTGGATGCTCTAGAATACGGTTTACCTCCTACCGGTGGTATTGGATATGGAATCGATAGAATGATTATGTTCTTTGCAGAAGTAGATTCCATTAGAGAAGTTCTCTTGTTCCCTACCATGAAAGATAGAGGCGGTGATAAAAAATAATGGAAGTCAAATTGCAAATCCATAGAGATCAATTCTCCTTCGACTTATTTGACAATCAAATTCAAGCAGGTTATCTTTCTGGGAAAATCTCTGGTAATGTAGTTATCGCTGAGCACACAATTGTTTTCGAACAATATCAAGGTCGGGGTTTAGCAGATAAATTATATTCTTCCTTAATTGAATTTATAGAATTAAATAATTATAAACTTCACCCGGTTTGCTCTTATGTAGTTAAGAAAGCTTCCCAGGATGAAAAAATTAAAAATCTAATAATTTAAGAAGTTGGTAATGAATCTAAAAAGCCAACTTCTTTTTTATATAAAAATAAAGATAATTACAAAAATATATCTCTACACTCGAGAATTATTAAACAATTAGACCAAAATGTTTAAAATTATCATATATTTTCTAGTTAATTTATTTATTTAGTGTATAATTTTAATAAGGGGGGATTACTGAAGTATGTCTTGGTTTAACAAACAATCACGTCTAGTCCAAATCATCTTATTACTCATTCCTTTCGTTAACTGGATCGTCGAAATTTATGTTCGTGTCACTTCCGTTATCGAAAAACCTACTCTCGAAAACATTTTGGGTGTAGTCTTCGGCTTAATCATTCCTATCTTCGGTTGGATTGATTTGGTTTGGGTTTTACTCTTCAATCACTTATTGCTCTGCAAATAAGTTCAAGATTAAAGAACCAAAAACCTCTAGGCAACTAGAGGTTTTTTATTTATCTAAAATTTTTAATATTATTTTTTTATCTTCTTTAATTTGCTTTACTAAATCATCTACAGAATCGAATTTTTTCTCTTCTCGAATATAAGATACAAATTCTAGAATTACATCTTGAGAATATAAATCTCTATTCATAGCGAAGATGTTAGTTTCAATATCAGGTCTATCTAATTTAGAGATAGTAGGATGGACACCGATATTAGTCATGGAAGGATATTTAATTCCCTCAATATATATATTTGTTGCGTAAACCCCACATTTAGGAAAAACATATTCTTCTTTGGGAGTGATATTCGCTGTAGGGATTCCTAAAATTGAAGTACCATTATGAAAACCGTGTTCGACTTTTCCTTTAATAGAATAAAATCGATTTAAATCTCTATTAGCTTTTTCGATTTCTCCATTTTCAATATAAGAAATAATAGAAGAGGAGGATATCTTATTTCCTTTTTTATCATACGCAAAATCCACTTCTTCAACTTCAAAGTAGGATTTAAGTAAATCAACCTTCCCTATTCCTCCTTTGCCGAAAGAATAATCTCTTCCGACGTAGATTTTATTTATGTTCAAAGGTTTTAAAACTTCATTGATAAAAACTTCCGGAGAATAATTTTTAACATCTTTAAAATCTAGAATGAACAAATAATCTACACCCATCTTTTCTAGAAGATTCTTCTTATCTTCTAAAGAGGTGAGAACATCTTCTCTTTTAAAAGGAGAAAAGAAAGTCATTAAACCTAATTTGCTTCCCTCCTTTAAAGCGGTGTTAATTAATTTTTGATGGCCTAGATGAATTC
The DNA here is from genome assembly GCA_902772915.1 of uncultured Erysipelotrichaceae bacterium. Taxonomy (GTDB): domain Bacteria; phylum Bacillota_I; class Bacilli_A; order RFN20; family CAG-288; genus Scatoplasma. Next base: position 34,434 of record CACYCE010000022.1, read on the forward strand.
CATCAAAAAAACCTAAGCAAATATTAATCTTCTCATTTGATAAATAATTAAAACTTTTATTTATGTAATTAAATGTTTTCATTACGCGAATTGTTTAACACTTTTATATTTTTGCTCATCTAAACGAGCATAAATTGCTAAATCTTCTCCATCTTTAGTAAAAAAAACTTTGTCGTGTTTAGATTTGAAATAAATTTCCGAACCATTTCTAACTCTCTTTTCAATAGAAGGATTAGTAATCTCGATTAGAGGTATTTCTTTAAATAGTTCGTGAATAGGAATTAAATCTTCTAAAGAAATATTCCCAAAGTCCTTACTTTGCTCGATAGAAAATTCTCCAACTTTAATTCTTCTTAATTTAATTAGATGACCTAACTCATCTAACTTAGTAGAGATATCTTCTCCCAAAGTTCTTATATATGTTCCTTTAGAGACATCAGCGGTAAAAGTAATGGTGTTATTTATTGAATCATATTCATTTAAATAAATGTCTTTAATATCGATTTCCCTTTGTTTTCTCTCAACTTCTATACCATCTCTAGCTAATTTATACAAAGGTACACCATCTCTTTTTAAAGCGGAATACATCGGAGGTATCTGTTTAGATTTGCCTAAGAATGAATTTAAAACATTCTCAATTTCTTCTTTCTTGTGAGGCGAAACTTCTTTGGTTTTAACAATATTACCGGTTAAGTCTCCAGTGTCAGTTAATTCCCCTAATTTAATGGTGGCAATATAAGTCTTTCTCCACTCTTCGAACATACCTAAAACTCTAGTTCCTTTATTAACCCCTATAATTAATAAGCCGGAAGCAAAAGGATCTAAGGTTCCTAAATGACCGCACTTTTTTAAATCTAACTTTTTCTTTAAAGTTAGTTCTTCTTTTAAAGATATCCTTCCTTCGCTTTTATCGAAAAGTAAAATTCCACTTTGTTCATTCATAATGCTCATTAATTATAGCAAGAAACTTAATAAAGTATTAAATTAGATATATATATGAATAACAGTAAATTAACATTTAAAAAAATAACTACTCCTAACGAGATGTCTTACGCTTTCATTATTCGTAAAGATGTTTTTATTAAAGAGCAAAATGTCGATGTAGATTTAGAGATTGATGGAGAAGATGATAAAGCTAATCAATACCTTCTTTTAGAAGGAGATAAGCCTGTAGGAACTTTGCGCGTCTTTTTAGATTTAAAAACTCGTTCAGCTCACATTGGTAGAGTCGCTATTATCAAAGATAAGAGAAAACTAGGTTACGGTAAATTTATGATGAATAAAATCATAAATATATTAAAAGAAAATTATTCCCCTTTAAGAATTGAAGTCGAATCTCAACTTAAGGTCCGTAAATTTTATGAATCTCTAGGATTTATTCCTGTCTCAGAAGAGATAATTATGGATGCGGGTATAGAGCATATCCAAATGTATTTAAACGTCTAAAATGAAATATTTTGTAAGTTATTCAGAGGTTTTTTCTAGAGATAATCAAACAAAAAAAGAATCTTTAAGATTGCAGACATACAATCTTTTAATCAAGTTTTTATCTCGCAAACAAATTCCCAATAACCACATCATTGAAGAATTTAATAAATTTAAAAATTATTTTGAATCTAAAGAATTTACCAATGTATATTTCCTCTCCCCTTTTATCATCAATGAAAATAAGTTTGTAAAAAATATTTATAAACTAATTACTCTATCTGGAGAATCTAACTCTTATAATTCTATTCTTAAAGACATTCAAAATGATGTTGAAGAAATAAAAAGAGGCGCTTCAGCATATAAAACCAATTACATGATCAAAGTAGATACTGCAGATAATTATTTAGAAAAATATTATAAATCCCCCGAATTATTAACTAATCTCGTTTTAGAATCTGAAAAAGAAAACAACATCTTGTTTGAAATCTCTAGACAAGGATTTACTAAAAAAGACAATTTATTATCTCTTCTCTATTTAAAATTAAGATACGATAACTTATCTAAAAGCGAAGATGTAGAATCCATTATTAAAGATGGTGAAGAATTGATTAAAGTCTATCCTTATTACACTTATTATTATTTATTAGGAATGTGCTATGACAGCCCTTATTGTAATAGAGAAAATAAAACCTCTAAAGCTCTAGAATATTTTATTAAAGGAAGCGAACAAAACGATACTAATTGCATCTACATGGCTGGTTTACATTATTTTATGGGTCTAGGTACATCTAAAGACGTATTAAAAGCTAGAGACTATTTTGAAAAGGGTGCGAAATTAAACGATATCGATTGTTCTTCTTGTTTAGGTATCTATTATCTATCAATTAACGATAAAGAGAAAGCCAAACCATATATAGAAGATTCCGCTTCTAAAGGAGACTATAAAGCTCTACTTTTATTAGATACAGACTTTAGAGAAAATTAACTGTTGCAAAATCTTTTCTAACAAGTTATTATTTCTATGCGACTTTTACTTGGTTATGACTTCTCCTCGAATTATAACTAGGTATTAGTTAAGACCATTTCATAGGAGGAAAATTAAAATGGCGTTATTAAAAGACGAAAAGGCTGAAATCGTCAAAGCTTATGGTAAGGATGAAAAAGACACCGGATCTTCCGCTGTCCAAGTCGCCTTATTAACTAAGAGAATCAATGACTTAACCGAACACTTAAAGGTTAACACACACGACTATTCTTCCAAGAGAGCTTTGTTTGTTTTAGTCGGTAAGAGAAGCGGTTTATTACATTACATCGATTCTCAAGACCACGACGCTTACTTAGAGCTCATCAAAAAGCTCGGTATCAGAAAGTAAATCTAACTTTACTTCTATTAACTCGATTGTTTCTAATCGAGTTTTTTATTATTTAATTTTTGTTTAGAATATAAGTATGAAAAAAGTTATTTGCATTGGAGGAGGTCTATCGTCTTCTCTATTCGCTTATCAAGTTAAAAAGAATCACCCTTCTTATAAAGTAATAATATTAGAAAAAGATGAAAAGATTCTAAAAAGAGTTTTAATTTCCGGTAACGGAAGATGCAATTTCTTCAACGGAGACTTTTTAAATGGTTCTTACCCTTTAAGATTCAACTTTCCTTCGAAAGTTAAAGAACTTATATCTGAAAATACTATTGATGAATTTATAAAAATCTTAAAATATGAATTTAATTTCTCTTATTACTCTGATTCCTCTTTAAGATATTATCCTTTCTCTAATTCTTCATCGTCTTTTAGAGATATCTTAATAAAAAAATTAAATGAAGTTGGAGTAGAAACATTAACAAACTCTAAAGTCGTTTCTATTTCTCCTAAAAATAAAACTGTAAATTTAGAATCAGGTAATCTCAATTACGATTACATTTTTATAGGTATAGGAGGAAAAGCCTACGATAGAGATATAAACGAAAATATACTTTCTAATTTAAATATAGATGTTAATCCTTATGAAAGTTGTCTTTGCCCTTTATATACCAAAAATAAATATCCTTCCTTAGATGGAGTAAGAATTAAAGGTATTCTACATTTGTTAATTAACTCTAAAGAAGTATATAAAGAAGAAGGTGAATTATTATTTAAAAAAGATGGTATTTCAGGCATCTGCATATTCAATTCTTCCTTGTTTATTAACGAAAAATCTAAAAACGTCATTAAATTTAACCCTTTGTGTCACGACAATGTCGATTTAACCGAGATTTATCGTGAATTTAATTACGATAATTTAGTTTCTATTTTTCCTGACAAATTAGTTAAACTATTGTTAAAAAATCGTGAAAAACTCGATATAAATGAATTGTTGAATTTCTTTACATTTGAAATTAAAGGTAAATATCCCTTGAAGAATTCTCAAATATCACTAGGTGGTATTTCTTTAAATGAAATCGACAATAATTTTAGATTAAATAAACATCAAAATATTTTTGTAGGGGGAGAGATAATTGATCTTCACGCCATTTGTGGTGGATACAATATAGGCTTTGCCCTTCTTTCTGCTTTGCGCGCATCAAAAAGCGTCAATTAGAAAATAAAAAGATTATAATTTATTTAATGAAAGGAGATGAATATGACTAAAGAAGAAGTTTTAGAAAACTATCTCGATTATTTATCTCCGGATTTAAGTAAGAGAAAAGAAGCTTTAATTCAAAAATCAAAATGGTTTAAATCTACTTTTTATATTCCCTTCTCTTTTAAAGGCGAGTACAATTTGCCTTCTTTAACTTCTTTCTTAGATGGTAAAATTAAATTCTCTAAATTGAGAATATCCAATATCGAGACTACATCCTCTAAAAACTCCATTGATATTTTCAATAAGTTTTATCGTTATGTTAAATTGTATTCTTCAATACCTAAGAAAGCTCCTGAAGATGTCTTTTTCATACAAATAAATCTCTCGAAAATTGATAAGACAGATTACAAATTACTAATGCCCGCTTTTTTCTATTGTCTACCTGCGAGTATGATGAAATTTAATTATTTATCTACTGATATTAGACAAGTATTTAAAAGGGCGTGTACTGGTTCTTTAAATGAAGCAGTTCTAATTTTAGATAAGAATTTTTTAGAAGAAAACGACTCTTACGAAGTCGATGGTATAGATTTTGTCATCATTTATGATCAAATGTCCGAAAAAAAGCAGGAAATAATAGAAAAAGTCGCAAAAAAATTTAAATTAAGAGTAAAATATATTTACTCATGAACGAATCTAAATATTCTAAGCAAGATGTGACTCTTCTTCGAGAGTTAACTATTCTTGCTATCAATCTCTATTCCAGTAAATACAACAATGGAGCAATATCGAATTTATACGTGCAATCTGAACTTGCAAATTTTTCTCGTATTTACTATTTTTATTTCATTAAAGATTGTAAAACCGAAGAAGAAAAATTAAAGGTTATGACTCAACAATTCCTAGAAAATTGCGCTAAATCTATAGTTGAGCACTACCAAATCATCGCTTCTTATCGCCACAAAGCAAGTTCCTCTTCTATGAATCAATTCTCTGAGTTGTCTTTTGCTTTGGAAACTACTATTACAATGATGATTAATGTCATTGAACCTCTTTCGACTAAAAATCCTTCCCAAACTCTCATGCCTGATTTATTTTTAAAATTATTCATGCAAGCTATAGGAGTCTTAAAGATGTTAAATTACGACTTATCTACGGAAGCGTATTCAACTTGGAGAACTCTTCACGAAGCTGAATGTGTAGTTAAATTGTTAGTTGAAGGTGGAAGTGAACTTCAAACAACCTATAAAAAACATATTCTCTATTCAAATGTTTATAGAAGAATGTATCAAGAAAATGACAACACTAAAAAAGTTTTCGCAGATTTGAAAGCTGAAATGGCTGAACATGGTCTTAAAAGTAAAGACATGAAAAAATTTATAGAATACGGTTGGTTGTATTCTTGTAAAACTTTTGATTCTTCCAATCCTTTATATAAATTAAATTTTAGAGATGGTTTACAAAAAGCTGCGGGTTTAGAAGAATATAACACTTCTTATGAAGTCGCTTCTGAAATTACTCACTCTTCTCCTATTTTCTTTTATTCCAATGCTTCACTTTTAGGAGATATCTCTATTGTCAATCTTTCAGATACTATTATTAGATCCATAAATTATTTTGATACCTATGTTACTAATTTAGGTATAGCTAATAATGATTTCAATTTGATTAAGAGTGTATATGTACATAATTTGATTAAGCATTCCCAGATAAAAGAAGAGTCTTTTTACACTAAATATAAAGATTTCATATTTGAAGAGACTGAAGAAGGAGATTTAACCATCAGCGATGAAATTAAACCCATTCTCAATACCGACCACATTTGATTTTAAATTCAAACAATTTAAATAATTTAATGTTTTTTGTTCATTACTCTTGCTATACGTTTACTTTTATGTAAAATAGATAGTAATCTAGTCAGCTGCTAGATTTATTTTGCCACTAAGTAGAGGCGCGATTTATCAAGAGTAACAATTCAGAGTATGTTGATTTGCTAAGAAGAATTGCAAAAGGGGTAAATTGCCGAAAGAAAATCTGATTCAACTATAATTTTCTTGGGCGAAGTTAGAACATAACTTCGACTGTCATCGTTGAGCTAACGATGGAGAACTATTAAGTGTTGCTTATATATAAATTATGTATGCAATATGCGGTAGTTCTCTATTTAGGAGAACTACCGCTTTTCTTCTTATGGCAAAGAAAGCAATCTATTGTTATAGGAGGAAAGAAAAAATGAAAAACAGACAAAGATTACTATCCGCTTTATTAGTTTCCACCGCTGCTTTAAGTTTACAAGCCTGCGGAAATAACCCTGTTACTACTAACGAGTTAATCATAGGTTTAGAGTGTAACTACGCTCCTTTCAACTGGACTGAAAATAGCGCTAATGAATTCACTTTACCTATTTCTAATCATCCTGGTCAATACGCTGATGGTTACGACATTCAAATCGCTAAATTATTAGGCCAAAAAACAGGTAAGAGCGTTAAGATTGTCGCTACTGAATGGACTTCTTTAGTTCCTGATTTAGCCGCCGGTAACATCAACGCTATCATCGCTGGTATGACCGATACTGAAGAAAGAAGAAAAACTATTGATTTCACCACTGAATATTATCACTCTGAATTAGTTTTAGTTACTTCCGCTACTATCGCTAATCAATTTGAAGGAAGAATTATCAGTGAAAGTGAATTTAGAACTTTCATCTCTTCTAAAAAAGTAATCTCTCAAGTCGAAACTGTCACAGACAGCGTCATCGATATCTTCGCTAATAATTATGGTGCTATTCACGCCACTCCTTTAAGTTCTTTCGCTTTAGCGGCTACCGATGTCTCCAATGGTTCAGTTGATATGATGACTGCTGAATTGCCTGTTGCTAATTCTATCGTGTCTTCTTTCACCAATTTAGGTATCGTTCACATTTCACAATCAATTTTAGGTGAATCTCAAGCTGAATTAGGGGTTTCTATTGGTATAGCTAAAGGTAATATCGAATTAGCTAACGCTTTAAATAAGGCTTTAGCTGAAATAAGCGATTCTCGAAGAATGGAATTAATGAGTGCGGCTATTTCGAGAAGCACTAATAAATGAACCTGTTTGAGCAAGTAGGATACTTACTTTCAAATTATTGGCTCTGGTTTTTAGAGGGTTTAGCCGCTACAATCATACTCTCTGTAGTCGGAACCATAGGTGGTTTGATGATAGGTATCTTCTTAGCCTTAGGCTCCCGTATTAAAATCGGTAAACACGATAAGTGGTATAACAAGACATGGAAAGGATTTATTCGAGGCTTTTGCTATTTTTACTCGACAGTAATTAGAGGAACGCCGATGATGGTTCAAGCCATGATCTTTAAATATTCCTGCCAAGGCGCAGGTTTAAATTTCAATAACGTCTTAACTGGTATTCCCGTTTTCGATGGTTGGTTAATTGCTGGTTTAGTAGTTATTACTTTAAATACCGCAGCCTATATGGGTGAAATTGTTAAATCCGGTTTAAACGGCATCTCTAAAGGTCAAATTGAAGCAGCTAGAAGTTTAGGTATGACTAGAAATCAATCTATGTTCTCAGTCGCCTTACCTCAAGCTATTAAAAATTCCATTCCCACAATCGGTTCTGAGTGGATTGTTAACATCAAAGATTCTTCAGTCTTAAATGTCATCGGTGTTACAGAACTTTACTTCATGTCTAATCAAGCAGCGAATAAAGGTTATATGTTTATCGCTTCTTACACTATCATCGCCTTAATTTATTTGATGTTAACTTTATGCACTAATGGAATCTTGCATATTGCAAAGATCAAATTAGATGGAAAGAAAGTATCCTTCCCTCTATTCCATTATCAAAAGAAAGCGAGTTAATATTTATGGAAAATCAACCTATTATTGAAGTTAAACATCTCGCTAAATCATTTGATGGTACTGCAGTTTTAAACGATGTTTCCTTACAAGTTAAAAAGGGTCAATGTCTTGCTATAATCGGCCCTTCAGGGGGAGGAAAATCCACTCTCTTACGTTGTCTAAACAAATTAGAATCACCTGATTCAGGAGAAATCTTATTTAAAGGTGAAAATATTCTTTCTCACACAGTCAATACTAATCATATTAGATCTAAATTAGGCATGGTCTTCCAATCTTTCAATTTGTTCTTAAACATGAACGTCATTGAAAACTGTACCTTAGCTCAAATCAAAGTTCTTCATAGATCTAAAGAAGAGGCTTGTCAAATTGCAAAAAAGAATTTAGAAGCAGTAGGAATGTTAAACAAAATTGAAGCGCGCCCTAGCGAATTATCCGGAGGTCAACAACAGAGAATCGCTATTGCTAGAGCTTTATGTATGGATCCTGAAGCTATATTATTTGATGAACCTACTTCCGCTTTAGATCCAGAAATGACTGTTGAAGTCTTACAGGTTATGAAAGATTTAGCTAGTAAGGGTCTTACTATGGTTGTAGTCACCCACGAAATGTCATTTGCGAAAAACGTCGCTAGTGAAGTCATATTTATGGATAAAGGCGTCGTAGCAGAACAAGGTACCCCCGAATATATTTTCGAGCAATGTCAAAACCCTCGTTTGAAATCTTTCTTGGGTTTTTCAAAATAATGCACTATAATACACCTCAAGAGGTGTATTTTTTATGAAAAATCGCAATTATTCTGGAACAACCGTTATTCAATTTTCCAACATTAAGAAGATAGCTAACAAAAATATTAGAATTGCTTGTTATATATTGTTCTTTGCAGTTTTTGCCACAACTATAGCAACCATCACTTTTGGTATTATTATGGCTGTGCTTAAAGCCGGATCCAAAAGCAACTACATGATCTTTTTCTTAGTTTTCTTCGGCCTAACTTTCGTTAATGTTATTATTCTTTCTATTCTCTACAGAGTTGGTTATTTGAAACCATTCGGTATAAATAAAGATGGCTCGTATTTAGATGGCTATAAATCTGAAGAAATTAAAAAGCACGACTTAAATAGAGATGCCCATAAAACTTACTATAACTTCACTGATAACGAAAATAGCGAGGATGAATCTTCTAAATCTAACAAATAATGTCCTAATTGAACTGAAATCAATGATGCTAAAAAAACGACCTTTGAAAGGTCGTTTTATTTTTATTCTTTAGTAATCATATCAGCTTTTCTATTGATGAGTTCTCTAATCGAGATTTCATCGATAATCAATTGCATGTATTTTTCTAATTCAGAAGAAGCGGAGTAATCGGCTTTAGCCACAAAATTAACTCTATCTTCATGAACTAATTTTACAACTTCATTTTTATCTTGCTCTCTGGAATATAAAGCTATAGATTTACCACCGTTATTATGAGCGAGAATCATCGCGGGAATATCTGTCATTCCATCTCCCAAATAAACCATGTTGCGGTATTGGATTCTTCTCTTCTCGTTCTTTTGATTAACCTTAACTTCATCTGCGGTTTTAAATGTACCTTTTGAGACTCTGAAGAAATATTGCGTTTTTTGAGTAAAGTTAATACAAATCTTAGGCCAAATAGCTTCTTTAGTTTTTAAATCGTAGACAAATTCACAGCCGAAGACTTTTTTAAATTCTTTTGCAATAGGACATCCATCGATGATTTCCTTGTTACCAGAAGATATAATGTAATGCTCTACTTTTACACCTCTTGATTCTCCATAAGCATTAATTCTACTAAACCAAGTTAGAACACCTTTGAAGAATTTAATATTTTTACCATATTCGTGAAGCTTCTCTTTAGTAAGATGAATACCTTTTTCTTTAGCTTTTTGAATCATCATAAACATATATGCTAGAGTGCGATCAGAATCAGCTTTCTCTGCAAACTCATTAGTCATACTCCAGAACTCAGCAGGTGTTATTCCTAATTCAGGAATAAAACCGAAATTTTGCATATAATCAGATGAGAGGGTCTTATCGAAATCATACATGATTGCCATCAATGTTTTTTTCATCTTGAATCTCCTTTAATAAGCAAATATATTATATAGGTTTTTTTATAAATATTGAATTATCCCACTAGTTTCCTTTGTATAATATGAATATGGAAGTTAAAATCGATAGTTACATTACTGAGAAGTCGAATTTAAATAATCTCTCTATAGAAATCAACAGAGCTATAGAAGACGCTTCTAAATTAGCTTTTTCGAAAGTTGTATTTTCCAAAAACAAAACTTACAGAGCTGGAACAATCTATTTAAAAAGCAACGTAGAATTAGTTCTAGAAGAAGGTAGTTTACTTTTAGCTTCTGATAATATCCAAGACTTTTCAAAAAATGGAAATGTTCAAGATAAGAAGTTAGATAAACCAACATGGGAAGATTGTTCGTATAATGGTAATCCAACTTTATTCTTTATTTATGGTAAAGATCTAGAAAATGTCAAAATAAGTGGACCTGGTCATATCGACGGAAACGAGAAAATCTTCTATGGCAAAATCAGTAATTATCACATAGATGGTTATTTCTATCCTCGCGTTCCTCTTTTATATTTAGAGAACATTGAAAATTTAATTATTGAAAATATAACCTTCCAGCACAGTGCTTTCTGGACTACGCATTTAGTGGGATGTAGAGATGTTATCATAAATAGACTTATTATCGATAATAATTTAATTCTCGCTAACTGCGATGGCATCGATCCTGATCATTGTCAAAATGTCAGAATTACTAATTGTAAAATATCTTGTGCGGATGACTGTATAGTTTTTAAAACTACTTCGGGAAATAAGAAATACGGAACTACTAGAAATATCTATGTCGATTCTTGTGTTTTAGAATCTACCTCCGCAGCAATTAAATTTGGAAGCGAATCTACACAAGACTTTCACAATATAAAAATATCTAATTGTAAAATTGTTAATTCCAACAGAGGTATATCTTTTCAACTTCGCGATGAAGGAAATATTTCTAATGTCTATTTTGAAAATATGGACATTAAAACTCATCTATTTTCTCCTATTGAATGGTGGGGAAAAGGCGAACCTATTTATATATCTGCAGTTAAAAGAGATGAGAATACATCCCTAGGTTTCATCAGCAATATTCATTTTAAAAATATAAACGCGCATTCAGAATCACCTTTATTCATCTATTCCCAAAATAACAATATCTCTAGAATTATATTTGAAGATTGTAATTTCGATATTAAAGAAATAACTAAGTGGGAACATAATATCCACGATTTAAGGCCTTCTTCTTATTATTCTCAACCTTTTTCTAGCCCTTTTTATCAAGCATATATACAAAATTCTAAGGATGTAAAATTGTTAAATTGCAATTTTAACTCCGCTATTAAATCTGATAAAGAACCTATTTACTCTTTAAATTCAGAAATCGAGGCAAAAAACACAAAATTTAATTAATATCTATTTAATATCGATTTTTTTATATATATAATAATTTCATAAGATTTATTATCGACTTTATAGTTGGTATAAATAATTTTTTACTTTAAGGAGGAAATATGAAAGTAAAAAGCAAAACAAGTTTATGGGTGTTCTTTTGCTTAGCCTTTGTCACTATTGTTGCATCCGTTTTAGTTTTGGGATTCACTCAAGCTGACTTCTGGTCAAAGTTCACCAGCCTATTTGGAGAATTTAACACTTTCTTCAATGATATCATGGTCGTTTTCCAAAGAACCGCTTCAAGTCCTGTCGTAGTCAATGGTTGGATTGGAGTCGGTGGTGCCGTAGTCGTCATTTTCGTTATTGTAATGTGGGTTATCGCCTTAATCAGACACAAAGTTAGTAGAGTTCAATCATCTGTCGCTTTATTAGTTACTGCTCTTTTAGTTTGTGTCACTACCTTCGCTTTATTAAATTACGATAGAAACACCAACAATGCCTTCGCTAGCGCTTTACTAAAATTAATACAAAATAATGCTAGTGCTTGGCCTACTTTAGTTGTATTAGTTGTTACTTTATTATTCGTTTTAGGTGGCATCTTCACTTTCTTAGCTTGTGTTAGTGCTGTTAGCGGATCTGCTAAACAAGAAAAAGTCGCTGAAGTTGCTGCACAACCTCAAGAAGAAAAAGTTGAAGAAGCTAAAGAAGAACCTGCTCCTGTTGAAGAACCTAAACAAGAAGAAAAGGTCGAAGAAGCTAAAGAAGAACCTGCTCCTCAACCTGCTCCTGTAGCCGAGGAAGAACCTAAACAAGAAGAGAAGGTTGAAGAAGTTAAAGAAGAACCTACTCCTGTTGAAGAACCTAAACAAGAAGAAAAGGTTGAAGAACCTAAAGAAGAAAAGGTTGAAGAAGCTAAAGAAGAACCTGCTCCTGTTGAAGAACCTAAACAAGAAGAAAAGGTCGAAGAACCTGCTCCTCAACCCGAACCTGAACCCGCTGCTGCTGTTGCTGCAGCTGCTGTAGTTGCTGCTGACGAAGAAGAGGAAGAAAGCAATGAAGAAAATCAATCTAAGAATAGAGCTCCTAGAGTTAAATTCGAAGATAAGATTGAAAAAGCTGATCCTGAAGTCAAATCTGCTTATGAAGAATTAAAGGCTTACGCCTTAGCTTATGGTGTTAAATCTAGAGTCTCCTCTGCTGGTGATACTTTCCACTTACACACTAAGAGATATATCAAGATGGTTGTCGCTGGTTCTAGATTAAAGTTATACTTCGCTTTAAATCCTAAAGATTATGAGAACGCTTCATTCAAAGTTGGTGATGCTTCTTCCATGAAGAATTCTGAAGATATTCCTTTAGTTTATAAAGTCACTTCTAACTTAGCGGTTAAGAGAGCCAAATCTTTAATCGATGATGTTATGAAGAAAGATGGTTTAGTTCAAAAAGAAATCAAACCTTTACCTAAAGTTGAAAAGAAACCTGCCGCTCCTAAGAAGAAACCCGCTCCTAAGAAAGTCGTCGCTCCTGTAGTCGAACCTTCCGATCCCGAGCAAAAATATTCAGGTAAATATGAAGTCTATCCTGAAGCTGGATTATTCAAATTCAGATTAAAAGCTTCTAATGGTGAAATCTTATTAGTCTCCAATGGTTATAAATCTAGAGAAGGTGCCATTGGTGGTATCAACACTTTAAAGAACGCTATGCCTGCTGGTAAAGCCACTATCGTCACTGATAAGAAAGGCTTCTCTCAATTTAGAATTTCCACCGCTAATGATGCTAGAGTCATCATCACCGGTGAATTCTACAATTCCTTATCTTCTTGTCAATCAGCCTTAGCTTCCGCTGAGAAGTTCTGCACCACCGGTAAGATTGTCCAATTAGATGAAATCCCCGATGATGAAGTAAGAGAATACATTGTCGAATTACCTAAGACTACTAAGTTAGATAATGGTAAATTAGAATTATACATTGACGAAGCTGACAACAAGTGGAGAGGTAGATTATCAGCCTCCAACGGTGAAGTCTTATTCGTCACTACTTCCTACTCCTCAAAGCAAGGTCTCAACAATGGTATTAAAGCTATTAAAGATAAGATCAATGGCAATAATGTCAGAGTTGAAAGAGATAAGCAAAACAGATGGCAATTTAAGTTATTAACTGACAACGGTCAATTAGTCGTCGTTGGTGAAACTTACGCTTCTAAAGATTCTGCTATCTCCGCTGCTACTTCTGTTAAGAACTTCATCGACAACGCTAAAGTCATCGATTTAACCAAAGCTCCTAAAGAAGAATAATTCTCATTGACAAAACACAAAAGGGACTGTTGATAATAACAATCCCTTTTTCTATTGATAAATTATTTAGTTATCTTTCCCTAATTCGTAATAAAATAACTTTTTAATATCTTCTTCGGCTAAGAAAGGATAAATAGTATCTAGTTTTGAAATGTTCTTAAATTCACCTTCGATATATAAATCTACAAATTTAGATAGAGCTTTTTGAGATACAAATGGAGCACATTTAATATAAGTACTTCCATCAGTTCCCTTTTCTGCACATTCTAATTTCTTGATGAATATAATGTCGCAATCCTCTTCAGTAAAGAAAGGTAAAACTTTTTCTATATCTAATCTAGAAATAACTTCTTTATCTTCATCATTAGCAATTTTCAAAGCTAAATTGTGAAGTTCATCATCACTTAAGAAAGGAATAATCTTTGATATACGATCGGATTTTCTAGAGAAATTAATCGCTTCTTTTTCAGTGTTAATCATATCTTGAACACCGCTTAAAATCCTCGAAGAAATGTCTCTAACCTGATCTTTAATCATACTAAAATCAACATTCTTTTCTTTTGTATTATTTTCGTTTTTTCCGAAATTATTCGATTCTTCAGATTTATTTTTTACTTCTTTAGGTTCTTCTTCGATAGAAACTTCACTAGATTCATCTTCGACTTCTTGATAATATTCTTTACCGTCAATTATGACTTTTTTCAATTTCACGATATTTACCTCCGTTAAACAAATATCTCTCCGCTGATGTAAGTACTTTATATAGATCTTCCATATTGTCGTAATTTAATCTTCCTTCTTTTATCGCTAGGAGAATTCTCATTCTCTCTGAAGGTGAGAATTGATAGAAGACATCTTCAAATTTTAGTTTTAACTTCCCTTGCAAGATATTCGAGATTACATACTCTCGAGAATGCCCTAGGAAAATATTGTCTTTATCTACTACAATATCTTCATCTAAACAAAGTAGTTCATCAATTGAGACATTAAACACTTTAGAAAGAGTAATTAACGAATCTATAGAAGGGACTGATTGTCCGTGTTCATATCTAGATAAACCTTGTCTAGTTATAAACAATTTATCCGCTAATTCATCTTGTGATAAGTTAGATTGGATTCTGAGCTCTTGAATCTTTTTACCAACTTTGACAAAATCAATCATCGCTATTTCTCCTTCTTGATTTAATTTTACACTAATATCAAAAAATGTAACGCAATTGATAATTGCGCACTCAATTTAATATATTTTTAAATTTGTTCACATTAGAAAGGTTTAAAATTTTAAATTATTTATTCTGATATTTTGTGTATTTATTTACATTGAGAATCTCTTCTGCATTTTTAATTCTCTCTTTTGAAGGGCTAAAGATATCTTTTAAACGATAAGGTATACCTAATTTTTCATATTTAGGTATAGCCAAGGCATGATAAGGTAAAACTTCTACTCTCTCGACATTATTTAATGATGCTATAAATTCACTAGTTCTTCTTAACATTTCATCGTCATCTGTATAAGAAGGTACTAATACGTGTCTAATCCAGATAGGAAACCCTTTTTCATCTAGATATCTAAATAAGTCGATAATATTTTTATTATCTTTACCAGTGATAGTTTTATGGATAGAACTATCTATAGATTTGATATCTAATAAAAATAAATCGACGTAATTTAACAATTCATTAAATTTAGAAAAGAACGGCTCTTCTCTACTAAAAGGCCCTCCCGCCGTATCTATTACTGTTGTAATCCCTTCTTTTTTAGCTAATTTCGCTAATGCTAAAATAAAATCTATTTGACTTAAAGGTTCCCCTCCAGAAATAGTAATACCTCCGTGATCTTTCCAATAAGGTTTATAACGAAGCATTTTATCTAAAGCTTGTTTAGGAGTTAAAGGATTCTTTTTAATAAATTCCCAAGTTTCAGGATTGTGGCAATATAAACAACGAAAAGGGCAACCTTGTAAAAAGAGGACGGACCTTACACCTGGTCCGTCTACTAAAGCAAATGATTCAAATGAGTCTATATAACCTAAAATATCTTCCATTATAGATATTCGTGACAGGTTCTAGCGATGACGTCTTCTTGTTGCTCTCTAGTTAAATCGATAAATTTAACTGCGTAACCGGAGACTCTGATTGTGAAGTTTTGATATTCTTCTTTTTCAGGATGATTCATCGCATCAATTAATTTTTCAGTTCCGAAGACATTGACATTTAAGTGGTGAGCACCTTGGCTGAAATAGCCATCTAATATTTGAGCAAGATTGTTCTTTCTTTCCGCATCATAATGACCTAAAGCTTCAGGATTGATAGTTTGAGTGTTAGAAATACCATCTAAAGCATATTCATAAGGTAACTTAGCAACGGAATTTAAAGAAGCTAACAAGCCGTTCTTCTCCGCTCCATAAGCAGGATTAGCTCCAGGAGAAAGAGGTAAACCGGACTTTCTTCCATCAGGAAGAGTACCTGTTGCTTTACCGTAGACAACATTAGAAGTGATAGTGAGAATAGAAGTGGTGGGTTCACTATCTCTATAAGTATGATGCTTAGCAATTTTCTTCATGAAAGTCTTCAATAACCAAACAGCTATATCATCTGCTCTATCATCATCATTACCATATCTAGGGAAATCACCTTCGATGATGAAATCTTTAGTTATACCTTCTTCATCTCTAACAACTTTAACTCTAGCGTATTTAATAGCGGATAAAGAATCGACAACATGAGAAAAACCTGCAATACCAGTAGCGAAAGTTCTTCTGACATTAGTGTCAATTAAAGCCATCTCGGCCGCTTCGTAATAATATTTATCATGCATGTATTGAATTAAATTCAAAACATTAACGTAAATTCCCGCTAACCACTCCATCATAGCATCGTATTTTTCTATGGCTTCATCGTAATTTAAAATTTCGGAAGTAATCTTAGCATAAGCAGGTCCAACTTGTTGATGAGTCAATTCATCAACTCCACCATTTAAAGCGTATAAAAGACATTTAGCCAAATTAGCTCTCGCCCCAAAAAATTGCATTTCTTTTCCGGTTTGAGTAGCGGAAACACAGCAACAGATAGAATAATCGTCTGTCCAAATAGGTCTCATAACATCGTCGTTTTCATATTGAATTGATGAAGTCTTAACAGAAATATATGCTGCGTATTTTTTAAAACCATCAGGTAATCTAGTCGACCATAAAACAGTTAAATTAGGTTCAGGAGAAGGACCCATATTCTCTAAGGTATGTAAAAATCTAAAGTCATTCTTAGTAACCATACTTCTTCCATCTTGTCCCATACCCGCAACTTCTAAAGTAGCCCAAACGGGATCTCCAGAGAACAAAGCGTTATAAGAAGGAATTCTAGCGAATTTGACCATTCTAAATTTCATAACTAAATGGTCGATTAATTCTTGGGCATCTTCCTCAGTTAAAACACCATTATCTAAATCTCTTTGAATATAGATATCTAAGAAAGTAGAAATTCTACCTACCGACATCGCCGCGCCATTTTGAGTTTTTATGGCAGCTAGATATCCAAAGTATAACCATTGAACAGCTTCTCTTGCATTCTTAGCAGGTTCAGAAATATTAAAGCCGTAAGATTCAGCCATGATTTTCATTTGCTTTAAAGCTTTAATTTGCATGGAGATTTCTTCTCTCAATCTAATGATGTCATCAGTCATAGTACCATCACCGGTATTAGCTAAATCATCTTCTTTTTCTTCAATTAAATTATCAATACCATACAAAGCTACTCTTCTATAATCGCCAACAATTCTTCCTCTACCGTAAGTATCAGGAAGACCAGTTAAAATCTTGTTGTGTCTACACTTCAACATCTCAGGAGTGTAAGCATCAAAAACACCATCGTTATGAGTCTTATGGTATTCAGTGAAGATTTTGTGTAATTCAGGATTAGGAGTATACCCGTAAGTAGTGCAAGCTTGTTCAGCCATCTTAATTCCACCATAAGGCATGAAAGCTCTTTTTAAAGGTTTATCAGTTTGAAGTCCTACTACTTTTTCTAACATCTTTCCTTCAGGAGAAATATAACCAGGTTTATAAGCAGTTAAAGATGAGACTACTTCAGTCTCCATATCTAAAACACCACCTTTTCTTCTCTCTTCTTTTTGTAAAGCTGATAATTGACCCCACAACTTCTCCGTAGCTTCACTAGGGCCTTTTAAAAATGATTCATCACCATCGTAAGGTGTGTAATTATTTTGAATAAAATCTCTAACGTTAATATCTTCTTTCCATTTACGTCCTTTAAAGCCATTCCAAGCTAAGTCAAAATTTTTCATATCTATAGCCGTCCTTCTAACGCCAATTCTAAAATCGGCTTCATATATAAACTTACCTATTAAAAATAAAGTAAGCAAATGATTTGATAAAGAAATTTATAAATTTAATATTTATAAAATTTTATAGCCCATTTATTTACTGAGATTTCTAATCTCATCGAATTTAATTTTTGATTTTTCAATCAATTTTGAGTTACCAATAACTACTATAGGAGCATCCTTAATCGCTTTAGTAAAAATTGAAGCGTAATGCTTTATATCTGAGTTATCAGTCTCAATTAATTCTTTAACGTATTGTTTTCTCTCTTGATTTGTCCTGTTAACTAACTTTAGATAATAAGCCATCTCTCCTTGAGTGGAGACGTGAATGACAGGATTGAATCCTGCAATCGCACCAATCTTACAATTTAATAATTCTTGTTCGCTATAAGATATGTCTTCCAAAAACTTACCTATACCTTTATAAGCGTTAACAGTCTTATCTAAGTTAGGATCTCTATAGGAACTGATTGAATACAATTTGTTAAAATTGGTATTCATACCTACACCATAAGCCCCGTTTTTTACTCTGACTTCTGAATATAAGTAGTCCATATTTACAGCGTTATTTAATACTGCTAAACAGCCTTTGTAATCTGAAGAATTCTCTA
The DNA here is from genome assembly GCA_902772915.1 of uncultured Erysipelotrichaceae bacterium. Taxonomy (GTDB): domain Bacteria; phylum Bacillota_I; class Bacilli_A; order RFN20; family CAG-288; genus Scatoplasma. Next base: position 53,015 of record CACYCE010000022.1, read on the forward strand.
ATAATTGACCTCCGACACTTACAAAACAGATATCGTAAGGAGCTTTTATAGCCACATTCTTTTTACAAGGGACAAAATTAAGCTTGCCGGAGTAGGTTTTAGATTGTAATTTCGATGTGAAAACTGATGCGCATTTCTCAAAAGTCGAATATCCCTCCTTTTCTCCTGTGTAAGCGTAATGTAATCTAAATTTTGAGTAGACGATATGCGTGACCTCTACTAATTTATCGACTATCGCTTTTTTGTTTGTATCAAAAGTATCGCATAATTCGGATATGAAATCAAAGAAAGAAATACCATTAAATAAATCTTTTATGTAATATTCTAAATACTGTTGAGACAAAACTAAATTTCTAGAAAATACATTTCCGTTATAAGCTATACTACTTTCTAAATTGTTCTTTCTTTGAAATAGGATATTTTTCAAATAATCATAGTCATCAAACTTAGTTCTAAAAAGTATTTCTTCAACTAATTCATGAGCTTTTTCCATATTCTCATATAAGCATGAGAATCTAACTTCTCCAAAAATCATAGTTTTACCTTCTACTGTAGTTAAGACACTAGGAGAGAAAGTAATATTACCTAAATAAGTTAAGATTTCATTTCTCAATTCTATTTGAGAATAATTTTCGGTTCTGAATTTACCTAAACATCCTCCTAATAAAGAAACGTAAGGATAAAGTGAATTATCTAAAGAATCAATATTAAATCTGTAAGTTACATATGCAATACCGTTAGTAGGTAATATTTGTTTATATAAATCAAAACCATTTAAACTTACTTTTTCTGAATCGAAATCTTTCAAATCAAAATACAAATCTTCTTTTTTCAATTTAGGTAAAGTATCCAATTGTTCTTGAGTAGGTTGTTCTTCTTGATACTTTCTTAATTCGATTGATTTAGATATTAAATCATCTATTTCTTCAGAGCTTAATTTAGATTTAATATCTTCTAACTTCAATTTCAATTTCTCTTCTTTTTCTTCTTGGAGAGTTTTAGAAGGAATCATAGTTAATAAGACAGCGTGTTTATTATCTATGAATTCTTCTTTTAAAACTTTCTCAAAGAAACCTTCATCGACTTTCGCTTGAAGATTTTTAACCATCTTTACATCTTCTAAACCTAAAGACCAATCTTCTTCATCATAGATATAATTACCTAAAGATGTGAGGATAATTTCTAATCCTTTAGGGAAATCCGGCGAGATTCTTTCTTCTTTATTGACAAATTCCATGTGTTTTAAACGCGATTTAATAAGTTGCTTATCTAGACCTTTATCGGTAATTTCACGTAAAGTTTGATAATAAACATCTAAAAATTTATCTTTCTTTGACAAATCGACATTATTTAAGACTACATTGTTAATAGGTTGAATAATATCATCGTCAAATGAGGCACTTACAGCTTTACAAATACCTTCTTCTAACAATTTCTTTTTTACAGGTGCACCAGGGGAATTAAAGAGAATATTATTCAATATATCCACAGCAAAACAAGTGTCAATTTTCTTGTAACTATCGATAGCAAAAGCGAAAGCTAAAGATACATTATCTTCTTCATCTTCATTTTCATCAATAGGATACTTATATGAAACCTCCTTAATTTCTTTAAATGGTTCTTGATACTTAACTGTGGTGTCGAAATCTACCTTGTCAAATTTAGATAGATATTCTCTATCGATAAATTCCATTCTCTCTTCCATATCCATCTTTCCATATAGATAGATATAGGAATTGGAAGGAACGTAATATTTCTTGTGGAAATTGCAGAAATCTTCATAAGATAAATTAGGTATGACTTCTGGATCTCCTCCTGATTCATATTGATAACAATTAGATGGAAATAAATCGTGGAAAATATTTCTCTGCATTATATCTTCTGAGTTAGAAAAAGCACCTTTCATTTCGTTATAAACAACACCGTTATAAATTAAAGGTTCATCTTTAGAGAACAACTCGTATCTCCAACCTTCTTGTCTAAAAATCTTTTCGTTAGTTAAAACTTGAGGGAAAAAGACCGCGTCTAAATAAACCGACATTAAATTCTTTAAATCTTGCATATTTTGACTAGCGACTGGATAGACAGTTTTATCCGGATAAGTCATAGCATTTAAGAAAGTATTTAAAGAACTCTTTACTAAATAAGCAAAAGGATCTTTGACAGGATACTTTTTCGAACCATTTAAAACTGAATGCTCGAGAATGTGAGTTAAGCCATACGAATTGATAGCAGGGGTACGAAAACCAATAGTAAAAACTTTATTTTCATCATCATTTTCAATAGTGACGATTCTCGCGCCAGATTTAATGTGTCTATATACTTTAAATTGAGACTTTAATTCTTCGATATATCTCTCTCCGATTTTTTTATATTTTTCCATGCTATTTTCTTTCTAATTATTTAAATCCACAAATTTATATTCAATGAAATTCATATATTCTTTTTGGGGAAGCACTATTTCTCTTTTTTCTTTAATGAAAGGTAAATTAATTCCGTTAGGATAAAATTGCATTTCTAGACAAATACCATCGTGCTTATTCATAATTTTCTTATTGTTGATAGGAAAATCTACAGGGTAATTTGCTGTATATACAACACAAGAATTATATGAAGTCCTAACTTCTAAACTTCTATTAGATTCCTCATCGACTAATTTAGCTTGAACTATATCATTATTCACTTCATCTAATAAGAATGGATTATCATACCCGTTAGCGAACAGCAGTACTTTAGAACTAGATATATAATCTCCTATTCTTCTTAAAGTCTTAAAATCATATTCTTTCGATGAATTTAATTTAATCGATAGTGTCCTATCATCCACTTCTCCGTAAAGTGAACTATTTAAATACAATTTTTCATCTAAGACATTCCTTTTAATATCTCCGCTTAGATTAAAATAAGCGTGATTATTTAAACAAACGATAGATTTTTTTGAGCATTGATAAGTATGTATAATTCTTATTTTATTTTCGTTGGAGAAGATTCTATAAGTAATTTTCAATTTCAATTGACCAGGATAACCCCCTTCTCCATCTTCGCTTGTATAAGAGAAGACGACATCGCAATAAGAATCTCCTTTATTTTCTTCACACATAAATTTCTTAAAAGCCAAGGATTCATTACCACCGTGTAACCCATCTTTTAAATCACTTTGAATGGTGTATTCTTTCCCATCGATAATAAATTTACCATCTTTAATTCTTCCTGCAGTTCTTCCACAAGTCTTACCAAAATAAGCGGAGTTATATAGATGATTTTCATAATCGTAAGAATGAACTATAACTGATTCTTTTTTTAACGAACCTTTAACAGGTAACTTAATATCAAAAATACTCGCTCCAAAAGGAGATAGTATCACTTCCATTCCTTTTTTATTCTCTATAGTAATTAAATCCCTCATATATAAGCCTCAAACACAAATATAAATCAATAATTGATTTATAATTATTATAAACCACGATTATGAAACATAAAAAAATAATACAAACTTTATCACTAGAGCAAAAAGTAGAATTAATTACCGGTCACTCCTATTGGTACACTAAAGAATTTAAAGAATTAGGAATACCTTCTATTCGAATGTCTGATGGTCCTTATGGATTAAGAATAACTTCATTCATGCAAGAGGAAGCTAAAAAATCTACTTGCTTTCCTCCTTTATGTACCTTAGGTAACACCTTCAATGAAGAATTAGCTTACAACATGGGTTTAGCTTTAGGAGAAGAATGTTTAGAAAATAAAATCGATATTATCTTAGGCCCTGGAATTAACATCAAGAGAAATCCTCTATGTGGAAGAAATTTTGAATATATATCTGAAGATCCTTATTTAAGTGGGACTTTAGCATCTAATTACATCAAGGGAGTTCAACAAAAAGGGGTTGGAACTTCTTTAAAACATTTCGCTTGTAATTCTGAAGAGGAAAATAGATGCATATCTTCTTCTAATGTCGATTTAAGAGCTTTAAGAGAAATATATCTAAAAGGTTTTGAAATAGCGGTTAAGAATTCTTCTCCTACTACCATTATGGCTAGTTACAATTTCATCAACGGCATTCAAGCTTGTGAAAATAGTTTTACTTTAACTTCCATCCTTAAAAAGGAGTGGAATTATCAGGGTTTAATAATGTCGGATTGGGGTGCGATTTATTCTTTAACTGACTGTATTAACGCAGGGCTAGATTTAGAAATGCCCGGAGATTGCAAAGAACATAAAGAAGACTTTATTAAAGATTATAAAGAAGATAAAGTTGTTAAAGAAAAGTTAGATGAAGCTTGTGATAATGTTATAGATTTAGCTTTAAAATTATCCAAGAACAGAATAGATAATTATAAATTTGATAGAGAAAGCCATTTTAAACTCGCTGAAGAAATAGCTTTAGAAGGTTCAGTTCTTTTAAAGAATAAAGACAACATTTTACCTTTAAATAAAAATGATGACATCTGCTTAATTGGAGCTTTATGTGAAAAGATGAGATTTGAAGGGTTAGGTTCTTCTCAAGTTAATCCTAATCACAGAAGTTTACCTCTTGAAGAAATTAGAAAAATAAATAACTACCCTTATTCTCAAGGTTACACTTTAGATGGTACTAAAGATAAAAATCTTATTGATGACGCTATAAATCTAGCTTCTAAACATGAAAAGATTGTTTTATTTGTAGGTTTAACTCCTATTATTGAATCGGAAGGTTTCAATAGAAAAGATTTAAATCTTCCTTCTAATCAAATAGATTTGATTAACGAATTAATCAAGTTAAATAAAAAGATAATTGTCGTTTTATTCAATGGATCGCCGGTGAATTTGGATTTTATAAGATCAATAGATGCTATTTTAGATGTCTATTTACCAGGTCAAGAAGGTGGAAGCGCCATCAAGAAACTTCTCTTTGGTGAAGCTAACCCTTGTGGTAAATTAAACGAATCTTGGCCTTTAAGAATTGAAGATACCCCTTCTTATAATTTCTACAACAAGAATCGTTATGAGGAATTCTACGCCGAAAGTATATTTGTAGGATATCGTTATTATTTAACAAGTAGAATTGAAACTCTTTTTGATTTTGGATATGGACTATCATACACAAGCTTTAAATATTCTGCTTTGAACATTCAAGGAAATAAAGTTTCATTCAAAATTAAAAATGTCGGTCCTTATAAAGGTAAAGAAATCGTTCAATTATACGTCTCTAGATTGAATAAGCCTTCGTTGATATCTCCTAAAGAAGAACTTAAGAATTTCAAAAAGATTGAATTAGATGTCAATCAAGAAAAAGAAATTCAATTCGAATTGAAAGATGATGATTTTACTTATTTCTCCATTAATGAGAATCGCTTTATTAAAGTTGAAGGTGAATATTCTATAAGAATTGGAGCATCTTCTTCTGATATTCGCCTAGAAAAAGTAATTAATATTAAAGGCGAAAAAGAAAGAGATGATTATTCTTCTTACCCTTCATACATGAATATACAATCTAACAATTTTTCTTTAGAAGAATTCAAGAAAATCTTACCTAAAGATATTCCTTATTACTCAAAAGAAGTTAATTGTACATGGAGAAGTGATTTTACTGATCTAAGATATTCTTTCTTAGGAAGAATGATATTAAAAATCGCTCTAGGTATATTTAATAAACAAATCAAAAAAGCAAGTAAACTTCCTAAAGACTCCTATGAAAGAGATGATAGAATAGCTAACGCATATATGATGCAGATATGCGCCCAAAAAGAATGCTTCAATAACGCGCATTCAGTTAACTTTGGTTACAATAAACGCTTCTTGCAAGGTTTGATGGATATAGGTAATCATCACGCTTTTAAAGGCATTTATAAAATTATTACATCAAAAAGAAAATAGTGGAGACCTATCCACTATTTCTTCTTAGTTTTCTTATTGGACTTTTCTAAAGTTTCTTCTTCGACGATAGTATCATCGAATTTAGGATGTCTCTTGAATATTGACTTTTTATTCTTGGAACCTCCTTTACTCATTTCCATTCTATCTCTATCTAGAAGGTAGTTTTCTAATTGGTAGACACTCTTTTCTTTACCGAAGCAGAATATGTGATCACCGGGGGTGAGAATGTAGTTCTTATCAGGGAATTCAGTCTTTCCATTTCTAGAATATAAAAGAATATTAATACCAAATCTTTCACGAGCATTTAAATCTAATAATTTAATAGGATAAACCTTGTTAGAGATTTCCATTTGGAAAACATTGTAACCTTCGGTAACATGATAATAATCCATAACAGAATCTGAAGAAACTTTTAAAGCTAAGGATTCAGAAGCAATTTCAAAAGGTAACAATACTTCATCCGCCCCGATCTTTAATAATAATTCTTCGTAATCTTTACTATCAGCACGGCAAGTAATCTTTTTACATCCAATCTTTCTTAAAGCGACGATTGTTAAAATTGAAGTGGCTAAATTAGCTTGATTATCTTGACCGAAAGCGAGAATAGCATTGTCAACTTGCCCTAGACCTGCTTCTTTTAACGATTCAGCGTTAGTAGAGTCACAAACGACAGCATTTTCAATTACATCACCGATCTTAGCGACGTTAGTTTTGTCTTTATCAACACCGATGACATCGACGTTCTTATTAGCTAAAGCATTAACTAAATCAACACCAAATCTACCTAAACCAATAACTGCGATTTGTCTTCTCATATTTACTTTCCTCCTTTTTTAAAACTTATGACCTTTTTTAAGATTGAGCAATCCTAGAGATAGATATTCTAGAGAAGCTCTAATAGGCCCGATTTGAGTTCTACACACATAAACGTTTTTATATGAATAATGATGATGTCTCAAATACACATCGAATAATCTCTCTGAAATAAAGCCATATACTCTTTGTTGTTGAACGCTTCTATCAGAAATATCAATTTCTTTTTCTAAAGCGAAGAGAATATCGAACAACCATTTAGAATAAGCATCTATAATTTCTTTCTTACAAATGAACATATTTAGAGCGAAGACACGATGACCATTCATAATCGCGTCGTAATCTTCAACATATTCAGGATACATTCTCGATATAATTGCTCTAGTTTTATCTAAATCGTCTTTATAATGATTTTTAATATATTGCTTGTAGATGCTCTTGAAGTAAAACAAACTATAAGGAACTATAACGTCATATTTAGAAAGAATTTTTTCAATATCCTTTTCTTCTATAGGTTTAAATTTAGTTAAATGGAAACCGTGCTTTTCAAAGAAACGGCGGTAATGAACTAAACCTATAATATCGTCAGAGGTGTGTTTCCACATGTAATATAAACCAGTGAGTTCACAATAATATTTATTCTTAGCAGAAATATTGTCTTTATTTCCATCATCGCGAACATAAGTCTCGTCACTTGTTTTACCTTCCGCCCCAACTAATAATTTTTGATAAATAGGAGGTAATTCTAGATCTATAACTTTATGTGTAATACAATATATTTTCATAATATTAACCTATCATAACATCCGCTTCTAGATAATCTACATCGGACTTTTTCACATGATATAAATTAGGATTCCAAGAAGTCAACATCATAATTGGACCAACTCTACCCGTGAACATCAATAAACACAAGATTAATTTCGACCCTACGCTCAATAAAGGAGTAATACCCATAGTAAAACCGACTGTACATAAAGCGGAAGTAGCTTCATACATTAAGAATTCTAGAGGGTAAGCGTTATTTTCAAATAAAGAAATGGCAGTACTTCCTACTAAAATTAAAGTTAAGAATAAGAAAGCGACCATGAAAGCTTTATTTCTAGTAAAAGCGGAGATTTCTCTTTTGAAAGCGACAGCTTTCTTTCCGTGGACGAAAGAGTGGAAGGAAAGGAGAATAACAAAGAAAGTGGTAGTCTTGATACCACCGGCCGTAGATACAGGTGAACCACCAATAAACATAAAGAATATAGAAGCGATAACTCCCGCTCTAGAAAGAGTGTTTACGTTATCAAATGTAGTAAAACCTGCTGTTCTTAAATTTACTGAATAGAAGAAAGATTGTAAAAATGTCATCTTATCGTGACCTATAAGATAATTAAGTAAAGTTGAAATAACCAAGATAATAGTAGTCATAATTAAGACAATCTTAGTCTGGGTCGGGAACTTTCTAAATTTACGATAATTAATAATATCTTCAAAAACCAAAAAACCTAAACCACCAGCGATGATTAAAGCGCAAGTTACTAAATTCAATAAAACGTTATCTTTATATGCAATTAATGAAGTGTTACCAATGATATCAAAACCAGCATTATTAAAAGCTGAAACTGCATGGAATAGTGAAATGCCAAATGCTTCCGCAGGAGCAAAATCATTTCTAAATACTAAATAAGATAAAGCTGTTCCAATCGCTTCGAATACGAAAGTTATAATTAAGATGTGGTAAATCAACTTTTTCATATGGCCAAAGCCCGATTGAGATAAAGCTTCTTTCATAACGATAGCTTGATTTATATTGATCTTTCTACCCGTGATAAAAACAACTGATGCGGCTATAGTTAAAATTCCTAAACCACCAATTTGAATTTCTATACCAACGATAATCTTTCCAAATAGTGATAGAGATTCAGCTAAAACAACAGGAGATAACCCTGTGACACACACCGCTGAGACTGATACAAAAAGAGCATCAATAGGTGCTAAACCTTGTTTAGGATCGCTACTAGCCCAAGGTGTGGCTAACAAAGCGAAACCAGTCATAATGATTATTAAGAAAGATAAGAGGATATATAGTAAAGGGGAAATAATATTTGATCTTTTTCTTCTTCTTTCCCTTTTAGCTTCCTGTTCTTCTAATGTTAGGTGTTTAATAGCTTTCATAAAAAAAATTATGCATACCTACGTCAAAAATTTTACCATTATATTAGTAACTAATCAAAATTATATTAATTATAAATATGGACAACTCAGTTAAATTTATTAGAATAAATCCTCACATTTCCCTAATTACTAGCGACTTAAATTTTATTTGCGCGCAAATAGGTATTATTCAAGGGAAAAAAGAATCCTTATTAATAGATGCTGGAGCATCTTGTGCACAAATAAATTTATTAAAAGAAAAAATTGAATCGAAAGAATTAAATAATAACATCTCTAAATGTATCATAACTCACTTTCATCCTGATCATATTAAGAATTTAGAAATATTAAATAACCTAGAAGTTATAGGTTCTAAAAACACATCTAGATACACTAGAGTTGATACGCTTATTAATAAAAATGCCACTTTAGATTTAGGAGATATCTCTGTAGAGATAATTCCTCTTCCTTCTATTCACGCTAAAGGTTCATTATGTATTTATATTCCTGTATATAAAATCATGTTTATAGGAGATTCCTTATGTTTAAGGGGAGAAAACGACAATAAAAGAGTTACAAATAAAGATATAACAATAAATATGGTTAATATTTTAAAGTCTCATCCTACAGATTTATACATCGATGGTCATAAACCTTTTTTAAACACCTCTAAAGTAAATGAATATTTAGATTTCCTCTTAGATAAATGTAAAAAGTCACCTTCATTTAACGTTGAGATATCTAAAGAAGAATACGATGAAGATAATTTATTGGATTTCTTCATGTAAATTACATTTCAATTCTTTAATTAAAAAATTTACGTATATATAATTAATTTGGAGATAAATAAAATATGGAATCTAAATTAGTATTAATCGGAGGAGGTAGCTCCTCGGGCAAAACTTACATTGCTAAAAATGCAATAAAAGCTTTGAATATGGATAATGATGTCGTATTAATTTCCTTTGATGATTACTATAATGATTTATCTTATATGAGCGAAGAAGAAAGACACATCCAAAATATGGATGAACCTTCTGCTTTCGATTGGAAATTATTGAATAAACATATGAAGATGTTAAAAGAAAATAAGCCTATCGAAAAACCTGTTTACAATTTCAACACATTCTCTAGAGAGGATTACACTGTTACTATTAAACCTCATAAATTAATTATCTTAGAAGGTATCATGGCTTTAGAAAATGAAAAAATACGAAATATGGCTGATTTAAAAGTCTTCGTTTCCGCTTCCCCGGAAAGAAGATTTTTAAGGCGTTTAATTAGAGACCACACTGAAAGAGACAATAGACCTTACGAAAGAATTATCAAACAATATTTCGATACAGTTAAGCCTATGTACGACCTATACGTTAAACCTACTCAATATTTCGCTGACGCAATTTTATACAACGAAGGAACTGAAGAAAGCGAATCTAAAGCCGTCAATTTATTAACGACTCTTTTACGAGCCTTGACGCTCTAACGATCTCACTCGCTTATTCGCTAAGCTCCAGCGCTTTTTTCCTTTTTTTACACAATTATTATCTGAAAGGTGTTGACTTAATTTCAATTTTAAAGTATTCTAATTCACGCTGGGGCTGTAGCTCACCTGGGAGAGCGCCTCCATGGCATGGAGGAGGTAGCGAGTTCGATCCTCGTCAGCTCCACCATTTTATATTAATTCAGTATTTTATAGCTGCGTAGCTCAGTTGGTTAGAGCGTCCGGCTCATACCCGGTATGTCGAGGGTTCGAATCCCCCCGCAGCTACCAACTGGATCAGTAGCTCAATGGTTAGAGTCCCCGTCTCATAAGCGGGTCGTTATAGGTTCGAGTCCTATCTGATCCACCACTGAGAACTCTATATACCAGCAATATATTAAAAAAGAAGGTCTCAACCTTCTTTTTTCTTATTGTTAATAAATTGATACGCGTTGTAGAACGCTTCAGACCACTGATTCTCATTGTGACCTTCGTCGATAAAATAAGCTATTAAATGAGATTTAGTCCAACCCTTCTGATATAAATCATTCATCATTTTCTTCAAGTTTTGATAACAATATTTTTCATATCCATCATCATATCCACTAGAAAAGGCGATTTTAATCTTATTTTTAATTGCTGAAGAGTTCAATTTTTTAATCACTCTAGCAATACATTTATAGTTACCTTCACACTCTTTATCATTGCAAGGAACTTCGCTCATTCCGTATTTATACACGGTAAATGATGGGGAAAACGCGTAAAATGACGAGAAATAATCAGTGAAATTAATCGCTGCTTCAACCGCCATTAAACCTCCCAAAGAAGACCCGCCAAAAGAACGGTGTTCTTTAGAAGTATAAACTGAATAATTCTTTTCAATATAGGGAATTACAACATCAATTATAAATCCAAATGTAGTGTCAGATTTATAACCTAAATCATCTACAGCGTAAGGAGAAAATCTAGGAAGATATTCTTCCCATCTGTCCATAGAATTATCAATACCTACAACTATGGAAGGTTTAATTTTTATTTCTTTTTCTAAATAAGAAATACTTTCATCAACTTTCCATTCACCAAATCCATCTTCAGGAGCAAAAATTCTTTGACCATCGAGCATATAAATGGTATCGTACATCTTATTTTTAGAATAAGATTCAGGTAACCAAATTCTAACTTGGCGATTCTTTCCAACCAAAAAACTGTTATAACGCAATTTAACGATCTTTAATCTACCAACAATATTCTCGTTTTGCATTTAAATTAAAAGAAGAATTAACTTATATTAACTTTTTTAGTTCTTCTAGTTTTAGCGTAAGCTTCATATAAAGCAGTCAAAGGTTTATTTTCAGAAACAGATTTGATACATTCAGAAATCATTTCAGATAAAGATACAACTTTAATGAAACCTAAATCTCTAAATTTTTGAGGTAAAGGAATTGAATCAGTAACGATAATTTCATCAAAGACGCTGTCTTTTAATAAATCATAACAAGGATCGGATAAGACCGCGTGGACTGCGACCATTCTAACTGATTTAGCGCCAGCATTCTTTAAAGCGGTAGCAGCATAGCAAGCCGATTTACCCGTATCGATCATATCGTCAATTAAGTAACAATCTTTACCGACAATATCGCCGATAATATTCATAACTTCTGGTTCTAAATTGGCGTTTCTTCTCTTATCGATAATCGCTAGAGGAGCGTTAAATTGTTCAGCGAAATCTCTAGCTCTATTTACACCACCGTGGTCAGGAGAAACAACGACCATATTGGCTTTAATTGCATCGGGAATATTATCATCAACATGGCTAGCAAGCAAAGGTACCGCAGTTAAATCATCAACTAAGCAAGAGAAAAATCCTTGAATTTGTGCAGCGTGTAAATTAACAGTAATAACTCTATTAACACCAGCGGTAGTTAGTAAATGAGCGACCAAAGCAGCGGTAATAGGTTGTCTAGGTTTAGCTTTTCTATCTTGTCTAGCATAGCCGAAATAAGGAACGATCAAATTAATTTCACGAGCTGAAGCTCTCCTTACAGCGTCGATGAAAATTAATACTTCCATTAAATTATCATTAACAGGAGGACAAGTGGATTGGATTATAAAGACATCTTTACCTCTAACTGTATCTAAAGGTTCGCAAATGACTTCTCCTGAAGGGAATCTTTTAATTCTCCGATCTGCTAAAGTAACACCTAACTGATTAGCGATTTTCTCAGCTAATTCTTGATTAGCGGATAAAGAATACAATACTGAATTTTCCAACATTTTACTTACCAATCCCTTTCCATTTAATTATATTACTTAGAGCTCTAATAAAAAAGACAACTACTATAAAGTCGTCTTCGTTAAATACGGAAATACATCATCGATAGCATCGTATTTTTTATATAATTGTTCAAGTTTCTTTTTATCGTTTGATAAAGCGTAGATTGCCGATCCAGACCCGGACATCATAACCATCTTTAAACCTTCATTTTTCAATTCATCTAAAAGATTCTTAACTCTAGGCACCAAATGAATTGCGGCTTTTTGCAAAGCGTTAGCCATGCTCTTTGCAATCAATTCATCATCGCCTTCTTCTAAACCTTTAATGAGATTTTCAATATCAGGTCTTTGACCTTTAATAATATCTGCTTCTTTATAGACATCACCAGTAGATAAACCTTCTTCAGGTTTAATTATTAACACGTGATATTCTTTCTTAACTTTAATAAAAGAAAGTTGTTCTCCCATACCTCTAATTCTGCAAGGCTTATTAAAAATACAATAAGGAACATCTGAGCCGATGGTTTTACCTATTTCAATTTTTTCTTGGTCAGTAATGTTCAATTTCTTTAATTTAGATAATCCGTTGATAACTGCGGCAGCATCCGCACTTCCCCCAGCTAAGCCAGCTTCAGTAGGAATTCTCTTATAAATCTTAATTCTAAATCCAGAATTGAATTGATAAATCTTTTTAACAGCGCGATAAGCCTTATAAACTAAATTAGTCTCATCACAAGCCAAAGACAAATCATCGCTAGTTAAGTGAGTAGTAGTATTTTCTCTACCTTCAACAATCTCAATAATATCGTGCAATTTTAAAGGGAGAGTAACTATATCGATATTGTGATATCCATCTTCTCTTTTATTTAGAACATCTAAGGCTAAATTTATTTTAGCAGGGGCTTGAATAATCATATGTCTCCAGTGAATAAATATAATACTTACAAAAAATATATTAAATCATTTCTATCTAATTATTAATACCAATAATTGAAATAATTAATTTAATATTTTCTAAAGATAATTCGAAGGGCCTTTTAGTCTTCGAAATTCCTTTAGATTCTAATTCATCTAAGACATAAGCGTATTTAGTATCTCTTAAATTATTATTTATATTTTTCTTCGCATTCTTAAATAAGACAGTTAAGAAATCAAAAACTTCCTTAGAAGTATAGATATCATTATCTCTATCAGGAATAAAAACCAAGAAAGAAGAATCAACTTTAGGAGCAGGATAAAAGCAACCGGGATTTAAATCTATAACCTTCTCTAATTTCCCTCTTAAAGCGAACATCAATGAATAGATATTAGTCTGAGAATCTCCTTCTTTATAAATTAATTTTTCTCCTAATTCTTTTTGAACCATAAATCCAAAATAAGAAAATTTCGCCTCTATTAAAAGCTTTTTCAAGATTTGCCTGGAGATAGAATAAGGAAGGTTACCTATATATCCAACTTGTTTCACGTGGAACAAACTAAGGTCTTGAACTAAGAAATCTCCTTGAATCAAAGTGAAGTTAGATTGATTGATTTCTTCTTTTAAAACTCTAATCATGTCATTGTCAAATTCAATACCTGTAACATGAACTCCGCTTTTTACTAAAGAGGCAGTAAGACTACCTAAACCACAACCAATTTCTACTATCTCTTCTAAAGATTTAAAAGGTACGGTAGAGATTATTTTATTCTTTCTAGATTCATCAATTAAAAAGTTTTGAGAGAATCTCTCTTGAGCTTTAATCCCATATTGGTTGATGATTCTATTAGTGCGATTTTTTAAATCTTCCATTTATTATTTCCTCTAATTGAGTTTTTGATATTTTAAGTATATTCAATTGCTTTAACAATTCTTTAGTGTTCGATTTATATAAGGGTAAAGAATTTAATATTTTTTCTTTATTAGTTCTAGAATTTGGTCCTTCTAAATTCAATTCAAATAAATCTAGAATGCTCAATTCTTCTTCTTTAATCAATTCGTCTTCTCTAATATAAGAATCTATTTTTTCTTTAAGGTGATTAATATCAGATTCTGCGACTCCTAATTTATGATGGGCTACTGATTTGTTTTTATCTAAATTAACATCAGCGTAATTTTTTAAAAATGAATGTAACTTCTCTCTTATATTTTTTCCAGGGTTATCAGGATCAGTAACTATAACTATCTTTCTAACTTTGTTAGCCTCTTTAAGAAAAGAAATCACTTTAGAAGACAAGCAATAACCCGAAGTGGAGATTATATAAGTTAAACCCAAAGAAGATAATTTAGATATATCATCCTTTCCTTCTACTACATATAGATTCTTATTCATGTATATTGTAAATTCTCAATGACCTTTGATAGATTTCTTCCGCTAATTCTTCTACATCGCGGTCTAATAATTCTGCCAATTTATTAAGTACGTAGATAATCTTGCTAGAATCATTTAATTGTCCTCTAAAAGGATGGGGAGTTAAAAAGGGCGAATCGGTTTCTAAAACAAAGTGATCAGAAGGAACTTTAGTCGCCACCTCTACTAATCTTTGAGCATTTTTAAAAGTTAAGACTCCCCCTATTCCAAAATAGACATTCTTCTTATGGCGCAAATATCTCAATCCCATTTGAAAAGATCCAGAATAACAATGCAAAGTGACATTACCTTCAAATTTAGAATCGATAATAGTATTAAAAGTATCCGCTTCAGCATCGCGGGAATGAATGATTATAGGCAAGTTATACTTTCTTGCTACTTCAATTTGGGCGTTAAATAATTGTTTTTGCTTAGCTTTAGTTTCAGGAGAATTATCTCGCGAATAATCTAAACCAATTTCTCCTATAGCCACTAAAGAAGCTGTAGATTTAATCGCTTCTTCTAATCTATTTATATCTTCTTGAAGATTCCCACTCCCTTCAGTAGGGAAAATACCTATAGCAGAATAACAAAAAGAAGGAAATTCTCTAGCTAAACTATCGATAACTTTCCACGAATCAAACGTATCGCCGTTATTGATGATTTTAACAACGTTATTTTCTAAGCATTTCTTATATATCTCATCTCTAATGGGATATAATCTTTCTTCGTTTAAATGAGTATGAGTGTCAATTATTTTCATTTTCCTACTATTTTCCTACACAGAAGTATTTAAATACTGTTGAATATATATCTTCTAAAGTTGATTCAACACCAAGCATTTGATCTAGACATCTAGTCGCTTCAATTAGACCAGATTCCATAACATCGACAGTTAAACCATCTTTTAAATCTCTAACAATTTCTTCTAATCTCTCAACGAAGACTTCCAAGATATCTAAATCTCTTTGAGAAGCAAAACCAGTATCGAGATATTCATCGATATTTAATTTCTCTTGAATTAATTTATATAGCTTATCCAAATTCTCATCATCTTTAGATATAGATATATCCGCATATTCATTTTCTCCTACTAAATCCTTTTTAGTAGAGATATATATACAAGGCTTATTTTCAATTAATGATTTAACTTCCAAATTATCGATTTCCTCATCAATCTTCCTGCCTTTTTCAATTAATAGAAGTATGATATCCGCATCTTTTAAAACCTTATAAGTCTTCTCTATACCGATTTTTTCAATTTCTCCAGCTTCTTCTCTTATACCTGCAGTATCATAAAATTTATAAAGAATTCCATCTATTTCCTTCTCACCTTCTACAATATCTCTAGTAGTTCCAGGAATTGAGGTAACAATAGCTTTATCTTGGTTGAGAATCTTATTTAATAAAGTCGATTTACCGACGTTAGGTTCACCAATAATTACCACCTTTATACCATTAAATAAATAAGTAGATTGCCTAGAACCTTTCAATAATTCCTTCGCCTTATTTAACATAGGTGGAACTACTTCTTGAATCCTTTGAACAATATCGACTGATTCTTCATATTCAGGATAATCAATATCCACTTCAATTTGGGCGGTTAAATAATTTAATTCTTCCTTCATAGCTTTAATTTCTTTAGAAGAATCTCCTTCTAAAGTCTTCAAAGCAAACTTTTTAGATTTAGAAGTTCTAGCGTTAATTAATTGATTGATAGCTTCCGCTTCGGTTAAATCTAACTTGCCATTTAAATATGCCTTTTGAGAGAACTCCCCTCCTAAGGCTCTTCTAGCTCCAAAATGTATCAAAGTCTCTATTAATTCATTGACGATTACTCTTGAACCGTGAACGTAAAATTCAACAGTGTCTTCCCCTGCAAAAGAATGTTTACCATCATATAAAACTACAACCGCGTGATCGATAATTGTATTTAAATCATTGATATCTTTATATAACTTTAAATAATGAGTTTTTCTGAATTCTAATTTTGAAACATCTCTTTTAATTATATTTTGGAATATGTTAAAAGCATCTTTACCAGTAAGTCTAATAATAGATAGAGATGATTTAGCAGGAAAACTGCATTCTGCAACAATGGTATCAAAAACGGTCATAGTATTAATTAACGATATAATTATATATTTTTTATTGATATTTCTAAACTAAATAAACATTTTCTAATCTTTAAAAAATTAAAAATGTAACGATTTTCTCGTTACATTTTTTTATTCTTCAGAAGTTGAATTTAATTCGTTCTCTTTTTCTTCGAAGGCCTTATCTAAATCGAAGGAGGGTTCTTCATCGATTTCAGGAGTGACATCTTCCCCTTCGCCAGGAACATATTGAATAGTGATATGTCTATCTTTACCTCCACCGATAGAAGCGGTCTTAATATTAGGATAAGTAGATAAGACGTTATGAATAATTCTTCTTTCATCAGAAGTCATAGGTTGAAGTTCAACACTCATCTTAGTTCTGATAACAGTCTTAGCAATTCTCTTAGCTAAACCTTCTAACTTAGCGTATTTTTGATTTTTATAACCATTTACGTTAAGTAAAATGTGGTAATGTTCATTGAATTTAGTGAAGACAGCTGCTCTAACTAATTCATTTAAAGCGCGTAGGGTTTCACCATTTCTTCCTATAATTCTTGAAGCATCATAATCAGAATCCATATCGACTTTGTTGATGCCATCTTTCTCATAAATTTCAATGTCAGCTTTTAAACCTAAAGTTTCTAAAACCCCATCGAGGTAATTGTAGATGTAAGATTGAACGTCTCTTATTTCCAAAACGCCGATCTTAACAGATTTTTTAAATAGACCTTTTTGCTCTGATAGAACTTGATATTTAAGTTCTTCTTTGCTGACATTCAACTCTGAACAAGCCTTCTCAACAGCTTCTTCTACAGTCTTTGCTTCAAATTCTTTCATTGTATATATCTTCCTTTCGATTAACGCAATTTCATATGCTTCTGTCTAGCCGGAGATTGACTCTTATAAGTGCCTCTCTTATTAAATCCACTACCGGAATTCGAACTATTCTTGTCTGAATATTTCTTGTTGCCTTTTTTCTTAGCCAAGATAATTTCAGTAATGACAGTCTGGAAGATGGAAATAATAGCACCAAAGAACCAGTAGATAACCATAGCAGCAGGTAACTGGAGACCCATGAAGATGATGACGACCATCATCATAACAGGCATCCACTTCATCATCATTTGAGTGGAATTATTTTCTTCAGTCTTAACTAAACCTGCTCCAATATTTTTCTTCTTGTGCCAATTCTGCATCCACATAGGTAACAATGAGGAGAAGAATTGAGATATACCCATCATGACGTAGAGGATAATAGCGAAGGGCGCTTCAGCAGTTCCGGAAGTCATAGCAGTTTGAGTAACAGTCGCTAATGATAAACCAAAGATTGAACCTCTAGTTAAGATAGCTGAGCCTTGCAAGGCGCCCCAAACAGCAATGAATAAGGGGAATTGAACTATTAATACTAGGAATTGTCTAAACGGATGGACATTATTCTTACGATATAACGCCATAGTTTCCTGAGCTAATTTTTGTTGCTCAATTTTATTACTTTGAGAATTAGGGTACTTGCTTTGCAACATAGCAATTTGAGGTTGCAATTCAGTCATCTTTCTTTGAGATGACATACTTCTAGCTGAAACTAAGACAATTAATAATCTAACGATTAAAGTAACTAAGAAAATAGCTAAGATTTGACCACCGGCGTTAACACCAACCGCACCAAAGTTATTAGCGAAAGTGTAGACTAACCAACCGATAGGATATACTAACAAACCTTCTATAAATCCAAATTCAGAGAAAGCTTGTCCCCAGCTCTTTCCAGAAATGTAAATATCTTCACTGGCACCGAAGTATCCAGAATCAGGTGATAAACAAGTAACAGGTCTACCACCATTGATAGCAGTAGAGATGCTTCTCTTATAATAATTTAAAAATGTAACAGTAGGAGCGACAGGTCTTAATGTAGGATCGTTTCTTGCTTCTTCAGTCCACTTATCGAAGTTAGCCCATAAAGTTTGATTCTTGTTGCTATCAAAACCAGAATATCTGATTATAGCTTTTAAAGTAGTTTCATTAACGTGGCTAGCTCTAATCGCTTCTAAATTAGCAGGTTTAGCTTGTTCCGCGCTCTTTAATTCCAAGTAAGACTTAACATAACTAACAGGAGCATATTTAGCATTGTCAGGATCGGAAGTATCAGCGGTAAAAGCTTCTTCGACTTTAGTATCGATATAAGTCCAATAAGCATCCCCCGGAGTGAAGATATTCGCTTTAGTAGCGCTATTAATAATGTCAGTTTGTTTAGTAGCGGTTAATGTTGAACTATACATTGCTGCAGTATCGCTTACTGTACAAAATGATTTGGTACAACCTGTCATAATCGCAACGCAGAAGAACGCTGCAATTCCGACAAGTATTCTCTTAATTCTTTTCTTCATTGTGTTTTCTACTATCTCCTTTATTAATAAGAAAATCTAGATTTTCTTTTAAAGCATCTTTATTTTCAAGGTAGGTATGATTTAAATATCCGCCTTTTACCACTATGACAATATCATAATTTTTTTTATAAATATTGTAAACGGAAAAGAAGGAACGAATTTGTCTTCTAACTCTAGCACGAACGACAGCGTTCCCTAACTTTTTTGAAGTGGATATTCCGATTCTCATATGATCAAGATCGTTTTCCTTCACATGAATGGCGTAACTATCAGTTTGAGCATAGAGAGATTTGTGAATTGTCTTTTTAAAATCTTCGGATTTACGTAATCGATTAATTACCTTCATTTATTTTTAAAAATGCCGTCGGTAAGATTCCCGACGGCGCAATAGTTATCTGTCTTTAATTATTCGGCGAGTTTAGCTCTACCTTTACGTCTACGTCTAGCGATAACCTTACGTCCGTTGACAGTAGACATTCTAGCGCGGAAGCCACAGACAGATTGTCTCTTGCGCTTACTAGGTTGATAAGTTCTTTTCATGAGTTTATATTCTCCTCTAAGTGAAACATTAAATTTTCACGCGTGATAATTATATATAAACTTAGTTAACTATGTCAAACATAAATATTAATAATATTTAATATATTTTTTTATTTTTTTCTTTGATGGATTAAATTAATCGTGACCTTTCTTCCTTGAAATAAAGCGACGCTTACAAGCATGTACAAATAATCAATTGATTAAAACACAATTATTTGTATTTTTATAGCCGAAATCTTAAACAAATTTTATTCTCGTTTTCTTGTAAAATTCAGATTACAGATAAATTAAACAACAACTATTTATACTATTTAAACAATGTTATTTCTATATAAAACAACTTAATTAAATAAATAGAGTTGTTTTATTGATTTGCTATAATATAATTGATAACTAAAATCGACTTACTTCTTATCAAACAAAAAGTCTTTGATGTATCTCATCAAAGACTTTATTTCTTATTTACATTTCTCTTCAAGACTTCGAAATAAAGATTTTTAAGTTCTTCTCCGTAAGATTTAGAAGTATATTGTGAAGCAAATTCTTCTGCTTGATCAACATAATTAACTTTACTTATGTTGGATATAGTAGTAAATATTCCCTTTACAGAATCAGTTATAATTGCAGTCTTACCATCAATTAGCAAATTTTCTAATAAGAAATTAGAAGTTGAAATAATAGGTACTCTAGCTTTCATTGCCTCTAAAATAATAGAGACATCGCAGTGATATTTATAAGGAATAAATAAGGCTTCTGTAGATAATAAACAAGAATGATACAATTGCTCAGGAAGAGGTCCTTCATAGAACAAATTTGCTATCTTATTTTTTCTTGCTCTAGGTAATAAGCTAGGCTTATTTCCAAAGAAGAAGAATGTGTATTCGGGCATAATTCTAGCAATAGTCTCTAGAATATCTAAATTTTCACTATGTTCATAAGAACCATAAGAGATAATTATCTTTCTATCAGGAGACAAACAAAAGTATTTTCTAAATGCTCCTAATTCTTCTGGCGAATAATTTTCGCGAGGATAATTTCTCGCTCCTAATTTAATAGTCTTTTGAGGGCAAGAGAAGATATCTAAAGCTTTAGAGACTCTCTCTTGTTTTTCGTCCTGAAAAACTACTTGATCAGTATCAATCTTATTGTATTTTTTAACAATCTTTTTAAGAATAGGTCTCAAGCCTTTTTCTTTATTGTTTTTTAGTTTACCTTCTTCAGTCTCATCTGAAACTTGTAACATTTCCGTAAACGCAGAGAAAACTAAAGGAATACCTCTTTTAATGTCGTTTTCCCTGTATTTCTTATAAGCTTTGTATTGGTTATAAGAAATAAGGTGAACAATATCGTAGTCTTGATTAGTTGAGAAAACGTAATTAACATTAACTTCATCTAGGGCATGGCGAAGCAAAGCTCCTTGCCTATCTAACATAATCTTGGCAGGTTCTTTATCGCCATTCAAACAAAGAAGAACAGTTAAATTATTCGTCTTGCTCATTATCATCTTCACTTCCTTGTAAATATTGTTGAACAGAAGCGTTAGATTTTTCAACCTCTAAACCATCATCTTGAGCTTGATATTCTTCTTCAGCAGGTTCAATACAAACAGAAGAGATATTTTCGCCTTCTCTTAAAGTGATGATTTTAACACCGATAGTTGCTCTAGAAGCGGTGTGAATATCACTGACTCTAGTCTTTAAGACAGTGCCAGCATCAGTAATAATAACGATGTTTTGATCTTCGTTGACAGCTTTGAAAGTAACTAATCCACCGGATTTTTCACCTTCTTTTAAGCCTAAGACACCTTTAGAACCTCTAAAAGTAACTCTAAAATCAGTAACAGCACTTCTCTTACCATAACCCTTTTCAGATATAGTTAAGATTTCTTTTCCTTCGTTACCAGTACAGGCTCCAACTAAATATGATCCAGCTAATTCCATACCTTTAACACCAGCGGCGGTTCTACCCATAGGTCTAACATCGCTTTCTTTAAAGGAACAAATCTTACCTGCGGCAGAACCTAAAGATACATAAGCGTTACCATCAGTAATCTTAACATCTAATAATTCATCACCTTCTTTTAAAGAAATAGCAATCTTACCATTGGAATTAATATTGCTGAATTCGCTAGTCATAGTCTTTTTGACTACAGCTTCTTTAGTGATAAAGAAGAAATAATGATTTTCATCGTAATTATCAGTAGAAATGATAGAAAGAATCTTTTCATCATTTTCTAAACGGATAAAGTTGACTGCAGGAATACCTTTGCTAGTTCTATTACCTTCAGGAATTTGATAGCCTCTAGTTCTATAAACTTTACCTTTATTAGTAAAGAATAAGACATCAGTCTTCGTACGAGAATGAATCATAATCTTAACGACATCATCCTCTTTAGTAGACATACCTTTTACACCGATTCCTCCGCGGTTTTGAGTACGGAATTCGTGAGGATCTACTCTCTTGATATATCCAGTTTCAGTCATCATGATTAAGATTTCTTCATCTTCAATTAAATCTTCATCATCGGTAGAAGAAATGGCGTTAGTAATCTCAGTTCTTCTTTCATCAGCGTACTTTCTCTTGGTTTCTTCTAATTCTCCAATTAAAACTTCTTTTAAAACTGAGAAATCGGATAAGATCGCATTGTATTTTTCGATATCTTTCAATAAGGAAGCGGTCTCTTCTAAAATCTTGTTTTCTTCTAGATTAGTCAATCTCTTCAATTGCATATCTAAGATTGCTTTGTTTTGAACCTCATCAAAACCGAATCTTTCAGTTAATCTCTCAGATGCGGTTTCGGTAGTATCAGAATTTCTGATGATTTTTACGACTTCATCGATATTATCATGAACTTTCTTTAAAGCTTCTAAGATATGAACTCTATCTTTAGCTTTCTTCAAATCGAATTGAGTTCTTCTAGTAATAATTTCTTCTTGGAACTTAATAAAGATTTCCAAGGCTTGTTTCATATTTAAAATTTTAGGCTGACCATTATCGATAGCCATCATATTTACAGGGAAATTCGATTGTAAAGAAGTGTATTTAAATAAATGATTTAAAACAATTTCTGCACTTACACCCTTCTTTAAATCAATTTGGAACTTAGTTCCGTTAGCGTGTGAGGAGAAATCGTTAACTGCAGTTATACCTTCGATAACTTTATCATCGCATAAATCCATGATTCTCTTGGCTAATTCTTTCTTATTAACCATGTAAGGAATCTCGTAGAAAGTGATAATTTGCTTGCCGTTCTTTTCTTCTTCGATGGTATATTTACCTCTTACAACTACTGAGCCGATACCAGTTTCAAAATATTTTCTAATACCGGATCTTCCCATGACCATACCTCCACCAGGGAAATCGGGTCCTTTGATGTAGTCCATCAATTCAGAAGGTTCTAAATTAGGATTGTTAATCAAAGCTATTACACCATCGATGGTTTCTCCTAAATTGTGAGAAGGGATATTAGTAGCCATACCTACAGCAATACCAGTTCCGCCATTGACAATCAAATTAGGAATCTTAGAAGGAACGACTGCAGGTTCTTTACCATCTCCATCGTAAGTATCGACAAAATCTACTGTGTTTTTATTGATATCTTTAACTAATTCTAAAGCAATTTTCGACATTCTCGCTTCAGTGTATCTGGCCGCAGCAGGTTCATCACCATCTTGAGAACCGTAGTTACCATGGCCTTCGACAATAGGATATCTAGTAGCGAAATCTTGAGCTAAGTGAGCCATAGCTCCGTAGATTGCCGAATCACCGTGAGGGTGATATTTACCCATGACGTCACCAACGATACGCGCAGACTTCTTAAAAGGTTTATCAGGTGTATTACCTGTTGTAATCATTGAATAGACAATTCTTCTTTGAACAGGCTTAAAACCATCTCTAGCGTCAGGAAGAGCTCTAGCGACGATAACAGACATAGCGTAATCTAAGAAAGAATCTTTGACTATGGGAGCCATTTCTAAATCTTCCATTCCGCCAACGATACCTTCTTGAACGTTTTCTATACCTTCGCCAACATCGTTTTTAATTTCTTCTTCAGTAGCTTCTCGAATGCCGTTCTTTTCGTTTTCAATCTCTTCATCAGTCTTTTGACCTTCGACTAGAGAATCATTTTTTTCTTCATCTTCAAATAACATTTGAATTATCCTCCATTAATTAATATCGAGATTCTTAACGAATTTCGCATTAGCTGTAATAAAGTCTTTTCTAGGAGTAACCAAAGTACCCATCAAATCATTTAAAGCACTTTCGGCCGCTTCAGCGTCTTCTAAGCGAACTCTCCACATCTTTCTCTTGTTCTTATCCATAGTAGTTTCAGAAAGTTGAGAGGCATCCATTTCACCTAAACCTTTATAACGTTGTAAAGCAAATCTGGCGTTGTTAGGTAAATGAGATTTAAGAATAGGTAATTCCTCTTCTTTAAAACAGTAATAATCATGAGATTGATAAGTGAGTTTATAAAGAGGAGGTTGAGCAATATAAACATAACCTTGTTCTATTAAAGGTTTCATAAATTGATAGAAGAATGTCAAAAGTAAAATACGGATGTGTGAACCATCGACATCAGCATCAGTCATGATGATGACTTTGTGATATCTAATTTTAGAAATATCAAATTGTTCTCCGCTTCCCGCACCGATAGCTTGAATCATATTTTCAATTTCGGCATTCTTTTCGATTCTTTGATTAGTAGCCTTCAAGACATTTAAAATCTTTCCTCTTAAAGGCAAGATCGCTTGAGTGTAAGCATCTCTGCCATTTTTAGCAGAACCACCTGCGGAATTACCTTCAACGATGAATAATTCTCTCTCGACAGGATCTTTAGAAATACAATCTGCTAATTTATCAGGCATAGCTCCGCCAAAGCCTTTTTTACCTAAGACTGCAGCTCTTGCTTTTTCAGCGGCTTTTCTCCCTTTGTAAGCAATTTGTGCACGTTCAAAGAAAAGTCTTCCTTCTTTAGGATGTTCTAGCAACCATTCTTTCAATTGGTCACCGATAATTGAAGAAGCGTCTTTTCTAACTTCAACATTACCTAATTTATCTTTAACCTGTCCTTCGTATTGGGGATCAGGATGTTTAACAGAAATTACAACAGTTAACCCTTGAATTAAATCTTCATATAAGAAGTTATCGTCATTTTCTTTCAACCAAGATTTATCTCTGAAGAATTTATTCATTTCACGACCGTAAGCTAATCTGAAGCCTTCTTCGTGGGTTCCTCCACCCATAGTTCTGATATTGTTACAGAAAGATCTAATAGTAAAATTAGAACCTTTAGTAGGTTGGAAAGCACATTCAACAAAGACACTATCTTCAGATTCACCATCAAAATAAACAGGTTCATTTAAAATGGTTATCTTACCTTCGTTTAAGAATTTAGCGTATTCTTTAATACCACCTTCAAAATAATAAGTTTCATCGACGATGTTATCGTTATCTCTAACATCTCTAATAGTCATTGATAATCCCTTATTCAAATAAGCGGATTGTCTTAAATATTCTCTGACTTCAGAAAGTTGGAAAACACAAGTTTCTTTAAAAATTAAAGGATCAGGTGTGAAATTAACTGTAGTACCAGTCTTACTTATTTCACACTCTCCTAAATCAACTAAGCCAGGAGCGACAGTATTACCACCATTTACAAACTCAATTTGTTTAACTCTACCATCTTTGTAGATAGTAACTTTAACGTGAGTTGATAAGGCGTTAACAACTGTAGAACCAACACCGTGAAGACCACCAGAAACCTTATAAGCGTTATTATCAAATTTACCACCAGCGTGAAGAGTAGTATAAACAGTTTCAACACCGGATAAACCAGTTTCAGGAACAATATCTGTAGGAATACCTCTACCATCATCAGAAACAGTACAAGAACCATCTTTTTCAAGAGTGACAATAATATGCTTACAGAATCCCGCTAAAGCTTCATCGACAGCATTATCGACTATTTCTCTAATAAGGTGATGAAGGCCACGAGGACCAGTTGTACCAATGTACATACCAGGTCTTTCTCTAACCGCTTCTAACCCTTTTAAAATAGTGATATCGTTAGCGTTATAATCACTCTTAGATAAAAGTGCTTTTTGTTCCTCTTCAGCAGAGAGAGTTTTAAATTTTACTTCTTCTGAGGAAAAGTCTTCTTTAACATCATCAGGGATTTCAAATCCACCTTCTTGGGCTAAAGAATTAACTTCCTCTTCTTTTTTCTTTTCTTCAGGCATGAATTATTTTCCTCCTATTAATTGTTCATTTTCTATGTGATACAAGTTAACTTCTTTTTCATCTACCTTGTTAGCGGTAGTAATGAAGACTTGTTGATTTTCTTTTTTAAGGTAATTGATGAGATCTTTCTGCCTAGAATTATCTAAGTCTGAGAAGACATCATCTAGAAGTAAGATAGGTTTGTCTTTAAAGTGTTCTTCTAAAATCTTACTTATTGCTAGATTAAGAGCCAAAGTAACCAATCTATTTTGACCTTGAGAAGCATAAGCGTAGACTTCTTTGTTTCCTAAGTAAGCTTTTAAATCATCTCTTTGAATTCCTACTAAGGTTGTCTTTTTTATTCTTTCTTCCGATTTAATTCTTTCAATCTTTTCTCGATATTTAAGAATAAATTGCTCTTGGTCACTTTCTTCAGGAACATTAGTTACATATTTGAGAGTTAATTTTTCTCCTTTAAATAATTGTTGATATATACCATCTACTAAAGTATTTAATTTACCTATCAATCCTTTTCTTAAAAAGTAAACTCTGTAAGAAATATTTACTAACTCTTCCGTAATGATAGAAATAACATCTTCATCGTAATTATTTAATAAAGCGTTATTTCTTTCTTTAAGTAATTTCTTCTGTCTAGTTAATGCATAGAGATATTTATCTGACATCAGCGATAAATAAGAATCTATAAATCTTCTTCTTTCACCAGGCTCATCTCTAAATAATGAAACCATTAGAGGTGAATAAACTACGCAGACTAACTTACCTAAGATTTTAGCGATGCTAGAAACTTTCTCTTCATCGAAATAAATAATTTTACCTTCTTTAAGAATTCTTCCTTCTAAAGAATGTTTAATTGAAGATTTATCAATGTAGTTAACTAAGAGTTGACCTTCGTTTTCTCCAATTTTAATTATTTCTTTATCGTTAGCTTTTTTAAATGAACGACCTAGAGAGAGGTAATAAAGAGCTTCAATTAAGTTAGTTTTACCAACAGCATTATCACCGTAGATAATATTTATTCCCTGAGCAAATTCACTTTTTAAAGAAGAGAAATTTCTAAAATTTACTAGCGAGATATTACAGACGAACATACTATCAATGTTTTTCCATCAACTTCAACTTTATCGTTATTGCGTAATTTTCGTCCGCGGCGATTTTCCCCCTCTCCATTTACTTTGATATTGTGGGAGGCAATATATTGTTTTTCTTCACCGCCACTAGAGATGATTTGAGTGAGTTTTAACAATTGTCCAAGAGTAATATATTCGGTCTTAATTTGAACTTTAACTTCCATGGGAAAACCTCCACATATATACTTAAATATTATAATATAATATTTATATATATACTAGTTTTTCCATTAAAAAAAAACCAGCCGAAGCTGGTTTTAATTAATTGTTATCTAAACTTCTAATCGGAGTGATAACTTGAGTGATAGTTTCATCATCAGATTTAACTAAGAACGCTCTGTTTTCACCACAGAAAGATAAATTAACTCTATCTGAATTTAAAGCTTTAATAGCATCAGTGACATAATTAGCGTTAAATACAATCGAGAAATTATCTCCTCTGAAGACTGCATTAGATAATTCTTCATCAGAACTACCGATATTTACATCTTTTGAAGACAATTTAATTTTGTCTCCAATGTGAGTTACTAAAATCTTAGTGTTTCCTACGATAGTGATACGATCAACTGCAGCGATAAATTCTTTAGAATTAACTTCCAATTCATATCTAATATCAACAGGAATAATTCTTTCAACATTAGGAAATTCACCATTATATAACTTAGAAGAAATAGTAGTATTTCCAATTTGGAATAAAACTTTAGCGACATCGACAATTAAAATAACCTCCTTTTCAGAAGATAATTTAGATACGACTTGTAAAGTTTTAGAAGGAACGGTAATCGAAACGTGATGTTCGCCTTCAATAGGAATATATTTTCTCGCTAATCTGAACGAATCAGTAGCGACGAAAGTTAATTTACCTTCTTTTACAGAGATGTTGATGCCTTTAAATAATTCTTTAGGTCCGTTAGAGGCGACAGCAAAGGAAGTAGCTTGATAGAGAGAATTAAATTCACCAGGTTTAATTTGAATAATTTCTTTAGAAGAAGAAACTAAATCAATTTCAGGATAGTCTTCAGCTCTCATGACATTTAAATTGAAGTTACTTCTTTCATCTGAGACTAAGAGAATCGAGGAATCTACTAAATTTAAACTTACAATATCAGATTGCAAATTCTTGACTATATCTAATAAATATTTAGCAGGAATTTGAACACTTCCTACTTCGGAATTAATAATTGGACTATCTTCACCTTCAGTAGAAAGAACATTCTTGATTGAAAAATCATCGTTAGAAGCTAAAACAGAAACTTGATTTTCTTCAATTTTAATTAGAAAATTTTTGAAAGCAGGCTCCGTAGTTGCTGAAGGAATAGCATCGTAAGCAGTCTCTAAAATCTTTTGAAAAGCTTGACGTTTAACTGTAAGTTTCATTATAAATAATTCCTTTCATTAATAATGATAATAATAAGTTGTGTGAATTAGGTGAATAAGGTGGAAAACTCTACCTTTTACCGTGATTCAAACCCATATATATTATACCAATTATATGAGTATAATTAACTAAAAAATATCATTTTTTTATGATTAATTTTTAGTGCTATTTTATCGACAAATTATCCACACTTTTCTAAGTTAATAACATGTCGTTTATCAACATAAAAAAACTGGATTTTCACCCAGTTTAATTTTTTAAATTAGCTTCTAATTTAGAGATAGCTTTTTTCATACCAGTATCAGATTTAAGAAGATCTTCTACTTTAGTACACGCTGCCATGACAGTTGAGTGATCTTTACCGTTGAATGACTTACCGATTTGTGAATAAGACATATCTAATAATTTGCGGCATAGATACATCGCTATAGATCTAGCTAGAGCGATTTGATTAGTTCTAATTTTAGAAAGTATTTGAGATTCAGTCAACGAATAATATTTTGCGACTTCTTCAATGATAGTTTCGGAATTTAATTTGTCGTGCTTAGTTAAACCATTGTCATCATTGAATGCTCTTTTAGTGAGTTCTAAAGTAATTCTATTAGTGTTACCAGACGTGATATTGAAAAACATTATTTTATTTAAGGCACCTTCTAATACACGAATGTTTTTAGAATTATTTTCAGCTATGTAAGTAAGAGCATCATCATCGAATAAATTAGGATCAAAACCGTTGGCTTTAATCTTAGTTTTTAAGATTTCAATTAAAGTTTTCTTTTCAGGCTTTTCAATAGAGACTGATAAACCTTGAGAGAATCTTGAAACTAATCTATCTTCTAAACCATTTAAATCCTTAGGAGGGCGATCAGAAGTAATGACGATTTGCTTGTTGGATGCTACTAACATATTAAAAATGTTAAAAAACATTGTTCCAGTTGCTTTTCTATCTGCTAAGAATTGAATATCATCAATCAATAGGAAATCGATAGAACGGAAGAATTCTTTCAAAGATTCTTTATCAGATTCAGCTTGAACAAATTTGACAAATTCATCGATAAAATCATCAGAAGTGATGTATAAGACTTTAAATGTAGGATTCTTATTTTTAACTTCGTTACCTATAGCGTGAAGTAAGTGAGTCTTACCTAGACCGGATTTAGAGTAAATAAATAAAGGATTTAAAGAGCCTTGTTTCTTAGAGACAAACAAAGAAGCCTGGAAAGCTTCGTTATTAGATTTACCAACGACAAAATTTTCAAAAGTATATTCGCTCTTCAAAAAAGAATTCTTAAAGAAAGTTTTCTTTTCAGGCATTTCTATAACTTCATTTTGTTTGAATTTTTTCATATCGTTATTAGAAAAAACTAATACTTCATATTTAGATTGCGTCACTTTAGAAATCACATCTGAAATGAGATTGGAATAGTGATCTGAAGAAAGTATTTTTTTAGCTACTTCAGTATTGGTAACTATCACAGCCTTATTCTTTTCCAATGAATATAAAAAAGCAGGTTGAATGAAATTTAAAAATAACGCTTTATCGTTGATTGAAGTTTCTAATAATTCTAAAGATTTGTTCCAAATAGTAGTGAGTTGTTCATTTTTAGAAACCATAACCCTCATCCTCCACGACTTTGATTATATACCTGAAAACACTTTAAAATTTAAAGATGTGGATAACTTTTTACAATGTTGAAAGTTATCCACAATTCAAATTCTAAAAAACACCTATATTTAAGCACTATTAATAGTTATCCACAAGTACAAATGTGGATAAATTTATCTAAAAAAATATTGACAATATCTTTTTGTTGATAGCGTGGAAAGTTTTTAACAATTTTAAAACTATCAACATTTAAATAAAGGCTTAAATACTTATCTTTTAAACTGTATTCACAAATAAAAAAACACGATATTCACACCGTGTTAATAATTTAATTTGCCCACAATTATTGAATTTTACTTAATTCTTTAGGTAAATAAAATAATTGAGCGTGAGGGTGAGAAGGAACTGTAAAAATTTCAACTAGGAATTCTTTGATATTTCCTTGTTCATCATCTTTAGTTCCAATTATTGCTCCTACGCTTGCTACGGGGATGTCTTCTTTTTCTACTTTTGTAGAGACAATGTCATTTAATTTCATACTTTAATATTATAAATAAAAAAAGAAAGAAAAGAACTGCGAAGTATATTTTCGCAGTTCTATTTGGTTTTAGAATTTTTAATTTGATTTTTAATTTGATTTCTAGCTTCTCTTAATTTCTTCTTACGAGAACGCTTTTTCTTCAATTCTGATAATTCCTTATTTCTTTGTTCAATCAAAGAATAATAATTGTTTCTTTCATCGATAGAAGAAAAATTTCTTTTAGGACGACCTTTTAAGGTTGAAACAGATTTATCAGCTTTACCTCTTTTATCTACAAAAGCATCTTCCCCATATAATTGATAACTCTTACACCATTTAAGAACTGATTCTTGAGAAGCGATATTATATTTTTCAGCAATTTCAAAATAAGGTGCTCCAGTTTCTAAACGTTCTTTAACAACCGCAAGCTTAACTTCAGCTGAATAGCAATTAAATTTCTGACCTTTGGATGCCATAATCAACTCCTTCTTGGCACTATATTAATCTATTACAATTAATTGTAATTTATTTTATCATAATAACTTTTCAAATAACATATTTATTTAAAAATATGAAATTAACAATGATTTAATTTTAAATTCTAACAAAAAAATAATTGAGAAATTAAAAGAATGCTCATTTAAGTTAGTTTATTTTATAATAATTAAAGTTGAGGAATTATAAGATGAATTTAGTAGAAAAATTTTTAAAATATGTCTCGTTTGAAACTACATCATACGAAGTAAAAGAAGATAGAGCTTCTTCTGATTTAGAATACTTACTTTCGGAAGAGATGAAAAAAGAATTAGAAGAATTAGGTGGACAAGATATTTACATTAATAAATTTGGCACAGTCTACGCTTATTTCCCTGGGGAAATTGAAAGGGAGCCTTTAGCTTTAATAGCTCATATGGATACTTCTTCTCAGGCTTCCGGAAAAGATGTTAAGCCTCGTATTATTAAAAATTACGATGGAAAAGATATTGAATTATCAAAAGGTATAGTAATGTCTACTAAAGATTTTCCTTCTTTAAAAGATGTTAAGGGTGATGATTTAATTGTCACTGACGGGAAAACTTTATTAGGAGGAGACGATAAAGCCGGTATAGCTATTATCATGCAAGCTTTAGAGAATATTATTAAGAGCAATAAAAAACATATTCCTTTAGAAGTTATCTTTACTACCGATGAAGAAATAGGTGTTGGAGCAAGTCACATTGATGTCGATAGACTTAAATCAAAATACGGATATACAGTCGATGGTGGAGATATAAAAAATATAAATTATGAAAATTTCAACGCTTCTAGTATGACTGTTACAGTTAAAGGTCGTTCTATTCACCCTGGTTCTGCTAAAGACAAGATGATTAACGCTTTAAATGTCGCTATCGATTTCCACAATTCCTTACCTAGATATATGAGACCTGAAGACACGGAATTAAGAGAAGGTTTCTATCATCTGCTTTCTTTAAATGGAAGTGAAGACGAAGCGAAAGCTTTATATATTATTAGAGATCACGACTTTAATAAACTTGAATTTATGGAAGATTACGCCAAATTAGCAGCGAAGAGAATTAATGATTCTTATGGAAGTGAGATTATTAAAGTCGAGACTAAGTTATCTTATAAGAATATGAAAGAGATTATTGATAAGCATTATGAAATAGTTGAACAAATAGTCTCCATTTATAAAGAATTAGGTTACGAATATCAATTTGAAGCGGTTAGAGGTGGTACTGATGGTGCGGAATTAACCGTCTTTAACAATTTCCCTTGCCCTAATTTAGGTACTGGAGATTTCAATTGTCACGGCAGATTTGAATATGTCTCTATAAATCAGATGGAAAAAGGTGTAAATATTATTAAAAAGCTCATTCAATAAAAAAGAAACGGAATAACGAGGAGATCCCTTAAGAACGATAACTATCTGGAATCCAAGCTGGGTAGTTTTTTATATTGCCAAATAAAAAGCGCAAACAATCAGAAATAAAAATATTCAAAAAACGTAAACATCAAAGATTAGTGAGATAAATTCATTGTAAAATTTCCAATTAAAGTGCCATAAAATCTGTTTCTTTTTGTTTCATTGACACATTTATGATTTTAATTAATTGTTAGATTATATATAAAGAAAGAGGATGAACAAATATGAAACACACTCAATTCGATTTAGAAATTAATATCTCTCCTAAGATCCACGTCAATTATTGGAAATGTGAAGAGGAAATTAAAGGAAACATTGTCATTGTTCACGGTATGGCTGAATATTCTTATAGATACAATGACTTTGCTTCTTTTTTAGCAAAAAACGGTTATGATGTCTACGGCACTGATCACATAGGTCACGGCATGGCAGTTTCTAAGGAAGAAAATCCTAAATATGGTTATGGTTGCTGGCCTAAAAATGGATTTGATGACTCTATAGAAAGAGTTAAGAAATTAGTAGATTACATTCATTCTGTCTCTGATAAACCTGTATTAATTTTTGGACACTCTCTAGGTTCATTTTTAACTACTGGATTTTACGAAAGATATTCCAAAGATGTTAAAGCTGTAGTTATCTGCGGATCAGCATTCAATAACCTTTTATACAGAGGATCTGCATTGATTACCTCTTGCATGAAATTCTTTAAATCCGAAAAGAAGAGAAATGAAATGTCTAATATGTTAAATAACACAAACATAAAGACTATGAATAAGAAATGCAAGCCTTTCGAAGACGGATATAAAACTCACAACGGCTGGTTATCTTACGATGAAGATAACGTCAGAAATTACGATGAAGATAAAGAATTAGGATTCCCTTGTAATTTCTATTTCTATTATTCTATGTTCCACGGTCAACAAAAAATATGGTCTAAAAAAGCTTTAAAAGGATTGAAAGAACCTAAACCTGTATTATTAATTGCAGGTAAAGATGATCCTGTTGGAAATTACGGTAAAGATGTTCCTAAATTAAAGAAGTTCTTAAATAGAAGACAAGATAATGTTCAAATGAAGTTATACGATAACGCTAAGCACGAAATCTTGAATGAAGGAAAGATTAAAGATGTCGTATATAAAGATGTCTTAGATTTCTTCAATAACAACCTATAATAACTCAATAAAAAACGATATTATTCTTATATGATTAATATCGTTTTTAAATGTAAATCCCTGTTAAATAAATACTCATCTTCTTATTTTTGATTGTAGTTCTTTAATCAAGGACTCCACATCTTTTTCTTCGATAATCTGCTTGCACTTTGACGCTTCGATATAAACTTTTCTAAGTTTGTTTACTTTAGCTTGATACATGGCGTAATCTGCTAACATCAAAGCGTTAACGTAATAGTTTTCTTTTGGTATAGTTTGATAATTAGCTAACAAGTGAATTACGCCAAACGAGGCAGATAAGTGTAAATTAGAATAGTTCTTAAATTTATTTTGAGTGGCTTCTTCCATATAATCAGAAATCTTATCAATTAAATTGAAGATATAATCTCTGTTTTTATTGAAACACATGATAATAAATTCATCGCCAGATCTTCTGTAGAATATTTCGTTAGCGGAAGCGACTTTAATCAATAAAGAAGCTATAGTAGTTAATATTTCATCTCCGAAAGAATGTCCGAAGTTATCGTTGATTTCTTTAAATTTATTCAAATCAAATAGACATAGATATATTTCTCTTACATTGGTTTTTAAATGTTCTATACAAGTATTTAAATTAAATAACCCAGTTAATCTATCTTTATAAGAACCGGAGATATAATAATCTAAACTAACCATGGAAGATTGACGATCTAATTTAATAAATAGTAAAACTCTATATTCAGTTTTATAGTCGTAATACATATTTAATAAAAAAGACATTTTAGTATTGTTTTTATCTTTTAAAGGTAAAACGTAAGTTTTAGTAGATAATTCTTCAACTTTATAAGGAAGAGCATCGATGATTTCTTTTTGATATTCTTTATATCCTCTGCCTTCACATATTTCTCCGTGAGGGTCAATGATAGCGACTAACTCTTTAACAGTTTTAATATCTCCTAAACCGAAGGAAGCGAAAGAAGAGAGGATGAAATCCATTTCTTCATCTTCCATATTTTTACTGTTTTTAATTAAGGCGATGATTAGTGATTGAGAGCGATTAAGAACTTTAAAAATATCAATATTTTCCATACTTTAATATTAGCACACTAATGACAAAAGAAAATAATTAGACAAAAAAACCGCTATGCATATAGCGGTTAATTTTAATTAGGATCTAGCTTTGTAAACAGGACCTTCAGAATTGTTGGAACTGCTTCTGCCGTTAATCTTATTGATAGCAGACATAATTCTTAAAGCCATAATCAACATGTAGATAAATGGTACGTAGTTAGATAGGAACCATCCTAACGCGAAGGCGAGAATACCAGGAGTTAAGGACATGAAGGAAACTACCTTTAAAGATTGGATAAAGCTGAAATTCATCAGAGAATTTCTTCCTCTAGAGACTAGGAAGAAGATGAGAACTGCAACTAAGAAGATACCACCAGTAATACCGATTTGTAATCCGAAGTTCTGCCACGCCAATGCAACTTTCAAAGGAGTGTAAGTAGCATCTAAGAAAGCGACCATATTATTTTCAATCTTGATAGGGTCGGTGATTTTAGAACTGTTAACTTGGTGACCGATTAAATGTAAATCGTAATTATTCCAAGCAGAGAGGTAACCTTGAACCGCAGCTCTAGCAGTATCAACACCAGGAACGTAAGTGTAGAAAGCAACTGTAGATTTAGTTAAAATCATGAAAGAAAAAGGTGACCAGTTATTCTTGTTAGCAGCAGTATCTCTTTGTAAGACCGAAGTATTTAAGAAATTATTTAATCTTTCAGGTTGAGGAGTCTTGATAGGATCCATATCTAAGACGAATACTTTGAAGACGACGATACTTTCTCCATTTTTAATATGAGTATAAGTAGCATTAGCATCTATAGGAGTTAAACCATCAGCAGACAAGATTTGAGGGGTGAATATACCAGTACCAGTTAAAGATCCATTTTCAATTTTTAAAGTGTTGTTAGTATTATCGATATCGTAAGAGAAATCT
The DNA here is from genome assembly GCA_902772915.1 of uncultured Erysipelotrichaceae bacterium. Classification (GTDB taxonomy): domain Bacteria; phylum Bacillota_I; class Bacilli_A; order RFN20; family CAG-288; genus Scatoplasma. The sequence goes on from CACYCE010000022.1 coordinate 88,878, forward strand.
TGCAATCCATAATCTAAACAAGTATCACCATTAGAAGTAGTTAAAATAGAGTTCGCAGAAGCTCTGTAGTTAACTGCTAGTCCAGAAGCGACAACTGAAAATAAAGAGATAACCATGATTATTAAAGCTAACCATAAAGGTTGCTCGTTCTCGAGGATATCAACGTTTTTAAATAGTGATTTTAATAGAAACATCAATGTTTGGCCTACAGAATGTTTAGGCTTTATGACTTTAGCTTTTTGTGCCATTTCGTATTTCCTTTTCTAAACGTTAATTATTATAACCGCTTTATTATAACATATAATAAAAAAGTTATTTAAATATATTTATCTGTGTATTTTATAGTTTTTAAGAAATTATATTTAAATATAGTGCAATACAGGGGAAATGCAAGTTTAATTTAGTCTAAATAGATTATTTAGAGTTAAGAAAAAAGCTCGACTAGAGAGTCGAGCTAATTGAATTTAGATTATTTCTTTTCTTCTTTGATTTCTTTATTGTCTTTAGTCTTTTCTTCTTTGATTTCTTTATTGTCTTTAACTACTTCTTTGATAGTAGAAGTTAAAGTGGTGATATCTTGTAAAGAAGAAGGGACTATTAGTTTAGTGGCTTTACCATCAGCGACTTTTTCTAAAGCTTCTAAGGATTTAATTGTTAAGACTTCCTTAGTAGGCTTAGCGTTATTAATGAGTTGAATACCTTTAGCTTCAGCATCTCTTAACATAATTTCACCCTCAGCTTGAGCTTTTTTAACTTTTAAGATAGATTCAGCTTCCGCTTCAGCTTTTTTGATTTGTGCTTGCTTTTCAGCCTCAGCGTTTAAAATCATAGCTTCTTTATTACCTTCAGCGATGGTGATAGCGGAGGTCTTTTGACCTTCAGCTAACAAAATCTTTTCTCTCTTTTCACGTTCAGCACGCATTTGTCTTTCCATAGCTGCTTGAATGTCTTTAGGAGGAAGGATGTTCTTAACTTCAACTCTAGTGACTTTGATGCCCCAAGGATCGGTAGCTTCATCTAAGATTTGTCTCATCTTGGTGTTGATGATATCTCTAGAAGTTAAAGTTTGGTCTAAGTCGAGATCACCGATGATGTTTCTTAAGGTGGTAGAAGTTAAAGCTTCAATACCAGCGATAGGATTTTCTACACCGTAGGTGTAAAGTTTAGGATCGGTAATTGAGAAGAAGACAACAGTATCAATTTGCATGGTAACGTTATCTTTAGTAATAACAGGTTGAGGGGGGAAATCGTAAATTTGCTCTTTCATTGAAACCTTGGATGCGATTCTATCGACAAAAGGAATTAAGAAATGCAAACCGGTTGACCAGGTAGTTAAATATGTACCTAATCTTTCAATGATGTATTTGTTGGTTTGTTTAACTAATTTGACGTGAGTTACGACAATTAAAATTAAGATGACAACAGCGACAACACCGATGACAATACCAGCGATAGAGCCTCCATCTAATGCGAATAAAGTGTTCATTTAAATAACCTCCTTTGAATATTATAATTCATCATTCTTTTTAACAATTAATTTATTTCCGGAAACCGCCATAATTTTAACGATTTCACCTTCTTCAATCTCCTCTTCACCATTTTCTAAGACCGCAGTCCAAATTAAACCGTGAAGTTTAACTGTTCCCCCATCTAATGAAGTGATTTTAGAAACGACTTTTCCTTTTTGACCTTCGAGTTCATCGACATTAGATTTGGATATTTTTCTTTGTAAATACTTCTTCCATATAGGTCTTAAGATAAACAAGAATAATAAGGATGTAGCTGCAAAGATAATTAACTCAGCCCAGAAAGGCATGTTAGGTATGAAGGTGAATCCTAGAGCGGTAAGCGCACCTATGCAAAACCAGACAGATACTAAGTTGACAGTACTAACCTCGATAATTAAACAGATGACAAATATACCTAAGAATATGTACATCATCATTTGGTTTACTGATAAGCTTTCAGTAATCATAGCTTCCAATACTTTATACATATTAGTTAGTCACCTCCTTTTTCATGTCTATAATTAGTAGATTAGATTCAGAAGAATAATTGCAAGTGAATTTTTTACCTTCCTTATCTATATTTAAGTTAAATAATTGACAGACTCTATTAACAAACGCAGTAGAATTAATGCGCGTGTAAGAAGAAGAAGCAGAGAAGATGAAGATGTTATCTTTAGAATAGTTGCCTGAATCGATTTCATCTTTCCTTAGAGGCTTAACTATAATCTTACCTTCTTCTACATCGATACCTAGCATTGCTCCGTAAGCGTAAGCGATGTGATTCGCACCGACTTTGTTAATGGTGATATTAGTGGGATAGATAGTAGCAATACCATCTTTTTCAGCTTTAGAAAACCATTTTATAGCCATATATAATCTCCTTTCTGATTAAATGATACAAGAAAATTCAAAAAAATTCAAGAAAATTATATGCGCGATTAAAAAATCTTAAAAAACATCTATTTTTAAGGCGAAAATTTGATAAGCAACTTAAAAAATATCATTTAGTGTCTAGAAGATAATTAGCTAGTATGATACGATTAAAATATTAAAAGCGAGGTAAAAAAATATGAAAGAATCCGATTCCGCTGCAAGATATATAAAAATAGCTCAAGATATCTGCTCTAAAATCGTCGATGGAGAATATCCTGAAGGATCTTTAATTAAAGGTAGATCTGTTTTAGCTTCCTTATATAACGTCTCTCCTGAAACCATCAGAAAATCTGTTAACATGCTTGCTAAAGAAGGAGTGGTTAATATTAAAAAAGGCGTAGGTATTTTCGTATTATCTTATTTACACGCTCAGCAATTCCAAGAAAAGTGGAAAGACAAGACTCTAGTAAGAAATAAATATAACGATTTATTGAAGCTATTAGATGAAAAGAAAGAATTAGATGAAAAAATTGATAATGCTATTAAGGATATGAGAGATTCTTTCTCTTACCAAGTTAAAGAATCAGTTCAGCTTCAAGAAATCGCCATTCCTGAAAATAGCTGGATCGATGGAAAAACTATAGGAGATGTCTATTTCTATAATTATACTGAAGCAACTATCGTCGCAGTAGTCGATGCTCAAGATGGTTTAGCAAAATGTTCACCTGGTCCTGACTACGTATTACATGGCAACGATAAATTAGTCATTGTTTGTAAAGATAAATTGACTTTTGACAGAGTCACTTATTATTTAGTTTACGGCACTGGAAATAACGAATAAAAACATTAACCTCAATTCAAATTGAGGTTTTTTATTTAATCAGCATAAAAAGTATTATTTAAGTTTATTAGAATATAGTAAGTGAGGTATACAACATGAAAATTAAAAAAATCTTATTATTATCATTATCAGCTTTCACTTTAGGAGGTTTAGTTGCTTGTAATAGCACTCCTGCTTCTTCAGTTGCAGCTTCTAGTGTTGTTTCAAGCGCTGCTGCTTCTAGTGTTGTTTCTAGCGCTGTTGCTTCAAGTGCTGTTGTTTCAAGCGCTGCTATTTCTTCTGCTTCTTCAGTTATTTCTTCAGAAGAGCAAATGGAAGAGTTGAGGACAAGTATTATTCCTGGAGACTGTGAAAAAATCACTACTGAAGGTGAAACTAAATTAAATAGTGTTTTCTCAGCCATGCAAAATGTCACTATTGATAGTGGTAGTGGAAAAGATATCAAGATCAATGATGAAACCACAATTGCTTCAGGCGGTAGATTCAAATTAAATGGCGCTGGTAATATTTCTAAGCAATCTATTAAGATTAATGCTTCAACCAAAGGAACTTTCAGATTTGCTGCTACTTCAGCAAATAGTAAAGATTCTGGTAGAACTTACACTTTAGCGGATTCTAGTGGAAATACAATCTTCAAATCTAACGAAGGTGTAGTCACCTCTGGTTATGAAATTTACACTATTGAAATTCCTGCTGCTGGTGAATATTTCTTGTTCTCTGAAGTTAATGGTATTAACATCTATTATTTAGAATTGGTGCAAAAAGTTAAATTAGGTACTGTCACTGATTTTGAAATCTCTGATACTGTCGCTAAGAAAGATTTCTTAGATGGCGAAGCTTTCTCTGCTAAAGGTTTAGAGGTATTATTAGTTTATTCTTCTGGTGTGAGAGTTCCTCTTGATGCTGATAAATATACTCTTGATACTTCTGCATTTGATAATCAACATGCAGGTACTTATGATATCGGTGTTACTTTAAAGGAAATAAATTTACCTAAGAAGAATTACAAAGTTAAAGTTCATGAAGTTAAAGGTATCCTCTTAGATACAAATCCTAATAATGCTGGTAAATCAGGCAATAAGTCTGTCAATAGAATTTCTAGAATTTACACTTTAAATCAAGTTGTTAATTCTAAAGCTGTCGCTATTGCCTATTGTGGTGAAGGTGATAAATACGTTAGAGTTGTAAGCTCTACTCAAACTCCTACCGAAACTGATAGTGCCGGTGTTAAGAAAGTTAAGCACACTTTCAATAATAATGGAAAGAAGTTCACCGCTGAATATGATATTAACGTAATTGATAAATCTTCATTTAATAAAATTGACGGTAAATATAAAGTAGGTGTCAATCCTCTTATTGATGAAGAAGGCAAAATTGTCGATGGTGTTTATACCTTCTCTAAAATTCAATACGCTCACGATTTCGCTTACGCTTGCTTAGGTTCATCTAATACAGAACCTTGTGTATTCGAAGTTCAACCTGGTGTATATAACGAAAAGTTATATATCGATTTACCTCACGCTACCTTTGTTGGCACTGATAAAGAACAAACCATCATTCAAGCTAATTACGAATCTGATACAACCGATGTTGATGGAATTGCTTTTTCTACTTATGGTTCTTCTTCAGTAACTGTCAATGGTTCTAATGTAGCGTTTGAAAATATTTCTATTAAGAATATTAAATACACTACTATGAAGGAATATTTAGATTCAAAGAGTGGTAATAAACAAGCGGTTGCTTTAGTTACTAAAGGAGATAATTTCTCAGCTAAGAATTGTATATTTGATGGCTTCCAAGATACCTTATATATCAATGCTGGCTATGCTAGATTCGACAATTGTAAGATTTCCGGTATGACAGACTTTATTTTCGGTGAGGCTGAAAATGTCTATTTCCACGCCTGTGAAATCGTCTGTAAAGATAAAGGTGATGTAAAGAATAATGGCTATATTGTCGCTCATAAACCTTCTAGTGTTGATAAGATTACCATAGGTTTCTTATTCAACAAATGTACTATTACTGGTGAAGAAGGTATGAATAAAGGTACTGTCGCTTTAGCTAGATCATGGGGTAAAGATGCGACTGTCACCTTTATGAATACTTCTATTGCTGATTGTATTTCCACTAAGGGTTACGGTGATACTTCCACTCCTAACAACTGCAGATGGGAAGAAATGTCAGGTAACAAACCTACTTCTTCTACTTATAGAGAATACGGAAATACCGGACTTGGTTCTATAACTGAAGCTGTTAATGGTGGAACTTTCATGAATGAAACTGAAGCCGCTCAATTATTAGCTAAAATTCCTGAATAATCTATATAAGAGCAAAACAAAAGGATATCGCAAGATATCCTTTTTAATATCGTTTTGCTAGGAAAAAAGCGGATATTTATGCAATATCCGCTTTAGTTTTAGCTTCGATTATTATTCAGCAACAACGAAGTTACCGTAATATAAATCTACAGTGCCTACAGCTTCGATAGTCCAAGTACCAGGAGTCAATTGTAAATTGAGAGTGGTACCAGTTTTATATTTCAAATCGTCGGATTCTGTCATAGCATCAGCTGATTTGCCATATTTGACTTTACTAGCAGATTCATCGGAATTTCTACCAGCGAAGCCGAGAGATAAAGTACCAGCATATTCATTGGTGAAGGTAAATTGATATCCATTCTTGAATTCAAAGCAGGCATATTTGTTTTTAGCACCAGCAGTATCAACACTAGATGTATCAATAGAATTGAAGGTAACTTTTCCATAGTATTTAACTTGAGCATCGTTAGATTCAGGGAAAGTAAATCCGTTGTATTTACGTTCTACAGTAAGGGCACCAGGAACATAATATTGAGCATCTAAGCCAGTGAATCCTTCAGGGATATCATCTTTAGCGACAACAATTTCCCCTTCTTTAGAAGGATCATCGTAGAATTCTAATTTGTTGAAGTTAGTAGCAGCGGAAACTAAGATGTGGTATCTACCAGCTTTAGGAATAACAACTTCCATTTCAGAATCGATAGCTTCAGCTTTAGTAGGATCGCTTTCTTTGACACGATTTTTTAATGAAGACATAGCTAAGTAACTGATAACGCTATTGTCAGTAGCGTCGACAGCAGCAACATAGACGGATCTAGTAGATTCATTAGCAGTACCAGATCTGACATTGAATTTTAAGATACCAGGAGCGGTAGCATCGAAGTAAATAGTCTTTATATTCTGGTTTGAATTAACTTGTGAATTACCAGTGATTTGCCATCTAGAAGTATCGACAGGCTTCATACTTTTACTTTCTTCTCTATGAATGAAGAATCCATCTTCAGATTTTTCTAACTTATCGCTACCTTCTTCGACTCTAACACATTTAGAGAAATCAACTGAGTGAGTTAAGATAGGTGCAGCTTCAGAAGAAACAACAGCAGAACTTGAGACAACAGCAGAACTTGAAACAACAGCACTAGAAACAACACTAGAAGCGGCAGCTGAAGAAGCAACTGAAGAAGCAACTGAAGAAGCAACACTTGAAGCGACAGAACTAGGGGCGGCAGAGGAAGTATTAGAGTTGTTACAAGCAACTAAACCTAAGCTCATTACACCCATAGTGAGTAATAATAATGATTTTTTCATTTAAAAATTAGCCTCCAATTAACACTAATATTTTAATTTATATGTTCTTGTATGCAAGAGGGAAAGAGGAAATGTGTTTTTAAAGCACAAATGAGAACTAAATTATATTGAGACCTAAATTATATAATATAATAAACTAGGTTTAACGATTGTTTTTATCATAATTTTTGGAGGAATGTTTATAACATGAAAAGAAAAATCTTGCTTGTACCTCTTGTTTTAGCTGGAATTGGCTTAGTGGGTTGTAATTCTCAATCTGCTAGTAGCGTATTATCTTCAACTCAATCTTCTGTTGTATCAAGTACAGTTGTTTCCAGCGCTATTTCAAATTCACAGGTAAGCTCTCAATCTAGCGTTTCATCTCTTATGCCTATGAATCCTAAAAATATTTATGCTTCACCTACAGGTAATAATGAAACCGCTGATGGAACTAAAGAAAAACCTTATTCCATTGAAAAAGGTATTTCTGAATTAACTAGAGGATCAACTTTATATCTTTTAGAAGGGGTTTATAGAACGACTTCAACTTTAGCAATCAATAATATCACCGATACTGATCCTGCTAATTCTCCTGAAGAAGGTAAGACTATTAAGCCTGCTGTAGATGGCAATGGTAAAGATGTTAAAGTCACTATTGATTTTACAGGTATGCCTTTCAATTCATCTAATAGAGGTATTTCTATTAATACTAATTATTGGCATATTAAAGGTTTTGAGGTTAAAGGTGCTGGAGATAATGGCGTTTATATTGGCGGTAATCATAACGTCATTGAAAATATTGAAGTTCATGATTGCATGGATTCTGGCATTCAATTAGGTAGATCTTCTTCTGATAAAAACACTTTAGATTCCTGGCCTTCTTATAACACTATTTTAAATTGTACATCTTATGACAATCACGATCCTTCTGGTGAAGACTCTGATGGCTTTGCTTGTAAGTTAACTACAGGTGTAGGAAATGTCTTTGATGGCTGTATTGCTTATAACAATGTCGATGATGGGTGGGATTTATATACTAAAGGTGAATCAGGACCCATCGGCCCTGTTACTTTGAGAAATTGCATTGCTTTCAACAATGGTATTACCACTCAAGGGGTTGGTACTAATAATTCTGATGGTAATGGGTTTAAATTAGGTGGTGAATCTATTCCTGTCGCTCACGAAGTATATAACTGCTTAGCTTTCAATAATTTAGCGACTGGTTTTACCGATAATTCTAACCCAGGCATGATTAGAATTGAAAATTGTACTTCTTTCAATAACGGTTCTAGAGATAACGATGCCAATAATTTCGATATGTGTAGAAATACTGCAACTTCTTCTAACTACTATAAGAATTTACTTTCTTATTGTGATGGAAATAAGATTAATCCTATTGATAAAACACCAGGTATTTACAATTCTAAGGATCAATTTAAAGGAACTGCAGGTTATTGTTTGTTCTACTATGGTTTATCTATGTTGAAGATTGAAGGAATGCAATACTGCGATTATTCTAAAGATGGTCTAAATGGCGTCATGTTTGAATCTGATGTTGCGCCTTTTGTAGATACTAATACTCCTCAAATTCAATCTTTCAGAAATGAACCTGTAGAAGTTAAAAAAGACATTCACAAAATATTAAGAGACGAAAATGGGTACATCAAGTTAGGTGATTTATTTAGAGTTAATCCTGAATCGCCTTTCTACACTATGGGAGAAGGAAACACTCCTTTAGGTTGTGATTTAGCTCATATAGTAAAGGAGATCTAAAATGAAAGTAAATAAATTATTGATGACCGCCTTAGCAGCCTTTGCTGTAGTTGGAGTTGGGGTGAGAGCTACTTCTCCCACTTACGCAGCAACCACTACTGCTCAAACTGGTGCTGTAAATCCTGTAGTTGTCGCTAGATGTGAAGAAGCGATGAACGCGGTTAATTTAAATTTCGATAAAGCTGATGTTAGATCTAATCTCATCTTACCTGCTAAAGGTTTATATAAGGCGAATATCAGCTGGGTTTCTTCTAATCCTTCAGTTTTAAAGATTGAAGCAGTTGAATCTGATAGTGGTTCGATTCAATACTACAGAGGAATAGTTACTAGAGGTGATGCTAATGTCGATGTAATTCTTTCTGGTACAGCTCAAATTGGTAATGAAGAAGAATCAGTCTTTAAAATTGATTATCCTTTAACTATTTCTAAGAAAGATCAAACTCAAGAAATTGAAGTTCCTGATAATTTCTTAGAGAATTTCAATGAATATAAAACTGGCATCGATTTATCTAACTATTACAAATGGAGATCCTCCAATTCTGAAGCTCAAATTACTGAAGTTGTTGAAAAAGATCAATTTCCTAATATCAACAACATGCCTTCAACTAAGGTTTTAAAAGTATATTCTTCAAAGATTGCTTCTCCTATTAGATATACTAGAAAAATTAATTTAGCCTCTAAAGCCTACACTTTAGAAGGTGACATAATGTACAACGGAGATACTAATGGTGTTGGTCTTGAATTAGTTTCAGGTTCTAATGTTATTAATGCTTTCTCTATTTCTACTAATGGTTTTGCTGAATACCAAAGCAAAGAATATAAATCTATAGAAGGGTTAAAACCCACTGAAGGTGTCTGGTATAGATTTAGATTAGAAATTAAGTTTGGTGCTTCTAGCAAGACTTACGGTTCTTCTCAATTATATATATATGATCACAATAGCAATAAATATGTTGAAATATCTGAAGAATTAAGAGGTGTTTTGCCTTCAGTTACTTCAGGTAATACTTCTTCTACTATAGATGGATTTAGAATTTCCGCTTTAGCTGGAAGTGCTACTACTGGTGAGACTTATTTAGCGAATTTGAAGTTAGCATCTCAATCTGAATTCCCCGCAATTGATTCTGAAAGTTTTGGTAATTTTAATAGAAATCTAGGCATTGGTCCTGTCACTAATTATGATCCAGTCATCTTAGCTAATAAAGAAGATGAAGAATCTATTACTGGAGTCGATCCTAAAGATTTTAAAGTCTACAATAGATTTGATTTAAACAGCGAAATTCCTGAAACTTCATATGATGTAATCACTTATAAGACAGTTTCTGATGATGGCAGAACTATTGTTTATAGACATACATATACATTAAAAGGAACCGGAGAAAAGAAGATTATTGAACAAAAAGTTGTTCTAGATGATAAAGACAATGTTACAAATATTGAGAACTTCAAAGTTTCTTATTTGAAGAACGATTCTACCGACACTTCTAAAGGTACAGTTGATATTACTGGTAATGTTATTAGAAGAGACGGTACTTTGCATTACGTTATCCTCACTAAAGGTTCACCTACTCCTTCCGCTTCATCAATTGTTGGAGGAAGTGATATTACAGGAATGGTTGATCACGGTGAATTAGTTTTAAATAGCAAAGACGGAGCTTTCCATTTAACTTCTGGTAAGTTGGATTACTCTAAAGAATATGACGTTTATGCTGTAGTTAATAACCCTAATGGTTTATCTCCGGTTTATTCAGCTTTAGAAGTCTCTACTGTTGTTAATATTGCTACTTGTCAAGATTTCTTTGATATGGCTACTAATGTTGATACTGCTAAATCTACTTTTAGATTACTCAACGATATCGACTTTTCTTCATTCTATTGGAATTTTGAAGGTGGCGTTGATTTTAAAGGCGTCTTAGATGGCCAAGGCTTCAGCGTTAAGAATTTAAATATCTCTACTACTGTTGCTAAAGTTGGTATCTTTAATGAATTCCAAGGTGTCGTTAGAAATATAATTTTCGATAATTGTAGTATCGCTGGTTTAGAAGATGTGGGTTTATTAGCTTCTACTATGTATGGTGGTTCAGTAGAAAACACCATCTTTAATAAATGCTCTGTCATCCAAGAAGAAACCACTACTGGTGGAGCAGGGTATTTTGGTATCTTATGTGGACGTTATAGAGGTGAAGATAAGACTTACAATGTTAAAAATGTCTCTATTGAAGATGCGTATGTTAAATGTTCTAAATACTGCGGTTTATTAACTGGTGGTATTGATAAAGCTTCTTCATCTTTAAATATTGAAGGTATTTATGCTTCTGGTAATGTCAATACTGAAGGAGCAGCGGTCGGTTTAATTGGTAGAAATAGATGTAACACTACTATTAATAATGGCGTAGTTTACTTAACTATCGACAATGCAAAGAAAGAAATTGGTGTTGTTGCTGGCCACAATAAAGAAGGTGGAAAACTTAAAGTCTCTAATTTCTTCGGTGATTTAAAGATCAAGCAAATGACTCAAATTACTTACTTTGGTAACTTCATCGGAAGTAACGATCCTGCAACATCGACTTACGAAGTTCACAATGTCAACTTCTTAGAAGAAGATTATTCTGACTTGGCAGATTCTATTGATCACAATGTCAATGCTGTACATTTAGAAGGGGGCCCTGCTATTCCCGAAGAGTTCACTGCAGAGTTCTATGAAAAGAACACATTCATAAGAGATTTCACCACTTCATTATGGTGGAAATATAATGAAGCAACTCAAAAACCTGTGTTGAGTTTGAGGGAAGCAAGCGATATTAGTGTCACAGCTGATCAATTTGAAGCTTACGTTGATGAAATGGATGAAATTAAGATTTTAGATAACCACTATAACTTATATAAAGCCCAAAACGTCTATAATCATTTATCAGATAGTGAGAAAGCGAAAATTGATAGTGGTAAGATGGAAAAATACACTAATATTAAGAACGCATATGAAAGATATCAACAGATGCTTGAGACTTTCATTGCTGTAGCTAAATAAAGGGGGAAATTGAAAATGAAAAAAATGTTAAGTTTAATTTCCTTAGCTGTAGTTGGCTTGGGTTTAACTGGTTGTAATAACAATCCTGCTTCTTCAGCAATCTCTTCTCAAACTATCTCTTCGACAGTCGTTTCTTCTTTAGAGGTAAGTTCTTCAGCGAATAGAGAATTTAATATTGATACTGCAGTAAGTTTCTTTACTGACAATAGAGTTTTCTATTCTATTAACTACAATTACACTATCAAAGATACTGCTAATATTACTAGATCTTACGGTCATACTAGAACTAGTGTTTTTATAGGTGTTGTTGATGAAATTAAGACAGAAATCGAGAATATCAACGGTTATGATTATTATTCTTCATCTTTAGAAGATAACGCTGATTTAACTAGATATTCTTATGATATCTACAAAGATTCTAAGAATGTTGTTTCTAACATTAATCAAGCGGGTTATACTACTGAAAAAGTAGATAATACTATCGCCCCTTTAAGTGTTTATCACAAATTATCAGCTTTGAAAGCTAACAAGATTGATGATGATGGTGCGGATAAAATTGTAACTTGTACTGTAACTGATAAGAATTTATTCTTTGGAGATACTATCACAGAAGATGTCAAAGGAAAAATCGATGGTGATGTTACAGTTAAGGTAACACTTGATTCAAATTTACGTGTTTATAAATACAATCTCTCTTATAAATTTTCTGAATTTAATTACAACGGTTCTTATCAATTAGATACAATTATGCCGATTCTAAGAATGCCTGTTTAAAACTTAAATTAAACATCATATTTAATTTGATAGCAATTACTCTATCTAGAGTTAAGTACAAAAGGATTTGGATTGATATCCAAGTCCTTTTTATAATTTTCTAAAAGTAAAGTAGGATAGCTTGAAAACATTGCAAAAATTGATTGTAATTCTCTTATTGCTTAGTTAAAGGGACTTTAATATTATTTGAATATTAAAAAATACTTTTATTTAATATATAATTAATATACGTTTGGAAACACGCGATTATAAATATGGGAAAGAGTAAATATTTATACGAGAAGAGAACTATAATCGTCTACTTCATTACTACGGTATTGCTTGTAGGATTATCTTGTATCGGACTTATATGGGGTGATTGGGAAGTCATCATGAGTATGGGTTTTGGTGTAGTTTTTGGATTTTTAAATTTACTTTCATTACTTCACTCTTCAACGGTTTTAGGGAGAAGAGGAGATTCATCTACAAAAAGTTCAATTTACGGTTTTGCAGGTGTTAGACAATTAATTATGCTTCTAGCTATAGGCGCTCCAGCCTTAATTATCTATTTCACTAAAAAAGATACCGATAGCAATTTGAGATTTTTAAATATTCTTGCTGCAGGGGTACCTTTTATTGCTTGCACTGGTATCTTTTCTGCAGTTAAACCTAGTGATAAAGAATTAGAAGAAATGCAAAATAGAGCCGAAGAAAACAATCAGTTGCCTCCTAAATATTTATCTAAAAAAGATAATGAAGAAGTGGAAGAAAGTTCTAAACTTGATTTAGAATATTTTCCGGCTTTACAAGAATATGGGTTTTCACAAACTAGCTGGGCGATATTGACTGATGAACAAAAAGGTAAAGTTCTAGTACAAATTGCTGAAGGTAAGATTAAGAAGGTGAGTAAGAAAGAAAATGAATAGTCTATACGCCATTGATTTCTCAAACTCAATTAGATGGGATGAATCCACTTATTCTGGTGAAGTAATCATGTCCTTGTTGGTAATGGGATTGATTGCCATCCTCTCTTTTGTCGTCTTCTTTATTTTTAGAGGTAAAGATCCTACTAAACCCGATAGAAACAAATTCATCACTATTATGTGTGGATTTGTCAATTGGGTTGACGGCTACACCTTAGACTTAATGGGTAAGAAATGGAGAAGATTTGCAGCTTATTCATTCTGCTTAGTAGTCTATATCTTCTTATCATTTTTTATAGCCATAACTGGTTTACCTGGACCTTTAACTAGTTACACTTGTACTTTATCAATCGGTTTAATTACTTTGATAATGATTCACGTAACTGCAATCAAGAAAAATAAACTTAAATATTTTAAACGTTACACCGATCCTTTCCCTATATTTTTACCTATTAATTTAATTGCAATGTGGGCTCCAATGCTCTCTTTATCTTTGCGTTTATTTGGTAATGCTTTGGCGGGTTTCGCTTTAGAAACTCTGGCTTATTATTTCTTAGAAAAGTTATCTGGAGTTATTTTTGGTGGCTTGCTTGCTGTTACTCCTTTCCCTGGTCCAGCAGGTATATTCTTAGCCCCTTTGATTACCCCTGCTCTCCACCTTTACTTTGATTTGTTCTCAGGTGTAGTTCAAGCCTTCATCTTCATATCCTTAACTATGGTTTGGGTCGCTCAAGAGAATCCTGACGAGGAAGCTGAAGAACAAACTAGCGTCTTAGGGGAATCTAGCAAGAATGAACCTGTGACTAATATTGAGAATGTAACTCAAAAAGCTTAACGAAAAATTTGTCATAAATGACAGTTTCGATATTAAAAGAAAGGAGGTGAATTTATGGATTTACAAGCGTTAAAGTACATCGGTGCTGGTTTAGCAGTTTTAACTGGTTTAGGATCAGGTATCGGTGAAGGTAATCTCTGCGCTTCCGCCATGGATGGTATGTCTAGAAATCCTGAAATGTACGGGAAATTGAGAACCGGTATGATTATCGGTTGCGCCTTGACTGAAACTACCGGTATTTACGGTTTATTGATTGCTATTCTTTGTTTGGTTATGTAGTTTTTTATTCGTTTTCTTTAAAAAAGGAGGTTTGATTTATGAATCCTATTATTTATTCTACAGATGGTGATGCGATTTCCGGTATTTTAGATATTTCTGGAAAACTCATTCCTAATCTCTGGGCATTTATAACTCAGCTTATCGCGTTTAGTATAATGGTTGCTCTCGTTATCTTTTTCGCGTATAAACCTGTGAGAAAATATTTAGATAAAAGACAAGCCTATATTAAAGAAAACTTAGACCAAGCTGCTAAATCAAACAAAGAAGCTCAAGAAGCTAATCAAAAAGCTCAATTAGCTTTAGCCAGTTCCAAAAAAGAAGGGGCAGCTATTATCTTAGAAGCGAAAAAACAAGCTGAAGAAGATAAAGTTATTTACGAAGAAAAGCTCCAGAAGGAATTGCAGTTAAAGAGAATTAGGGCTGAACAAGATATCCAGGCTCAAAAGCGTCAGGCTATCGAAGATGCTAAAGGCGAAATCGTCGATATTGCCTTGATGGCTTCATCTTCATTATTAGGAAGAGAAGTCAATTCTAAAGACAACAAAGAATACGTCGCTAAATTTGTTGAAGAAATGCAAGAAAGTTCCCAAGCTAAATAATGGAATCATTACAATCTAGATACGCTTCTTCTCTCCTTTCTTTAGCTATAGAAGAAAAGAAAGTTAAAGAATATTTAGAAGAAGTTACCAAAGTTAAAGAAATTTTAGGTGAAAATAAAGATTTAGTTCACCTTCTTTCGTCGTACTTTCTTTCTAGAGAAGAATTGAATTCCACTATAGATAAAGTCTTCTCATTTATTAAAAATGAATATGTGAAAGATTTTATAAAAGTCGTCTGTACTTCTAGAAGAGGTTATATGATTGAATCTATATTAAGAGAATTCATCAAAGAAGCTTCTTTATTAGAAAATATAGTTGAAGGAACCGTCTATTCCACTTCTCCTCTTACCAAAGAAGAGATTAAATCTCTAGAAGTAGCTTTGGAGAAGAAAGATGGATATAAAACAAAATTAATAAATAAGATTGATCCTTCTTTAATCGGAGGAATAAAAATCGTCATTAACGATAAGATCATCGATCGTTCAATGAAATCAGCCTTAGATGATATTAAAAAGAAAATACTGGAAGGAGAAAATTCATAATGGCCATCAAGACAAATGAAATTTCCGCGCTCATTAAAGAGCAAATTAAACATTATTCCCAAAAGATCGAATCTAACGATGTTGGTACTGTAATCTCCGTTGGCGATGGTATTGCTACAGTTTATGGTTTAGATAAAGCGATGTTAGGTGAACTTTTACTTTTCCCTAACGATGTCTATGGCATGGTTATGAATTTAAATGAAGACTCTGTAGGTACGGCTTTATTAGGTGATGATCGCCTTATTAAAGAAGGTGATTTTGTCAAACGCACTGGTAATGTTGTTGAAGTACCTGTCGGAGATGCCTTATTAGGAAGAGTTGTCAATCCTCTAGGTCAAGCTATCGATGGTTTAGGAGAAATTAAAATTAATAAAACTAGACCTATCGAGAGAATTGCTCCCGGTGTTATGACTAGAAAATCCGTCGATACTCCTTTAATGACTGGTATCAAAGCAATCGATGCTATGATTCCTATTGGTAGAGGTCAAAGAGAATTAATTATCGGTGATAGACAAACCGGTAAGACTGCTATAGCTATTGATACAATCATCAATCAAAAAGGTAAAGATTGTTTATGCGTCTATGTTGCTATTGGTCAAAAGACTTCAACTGTAGTTAGAGTTGTTGAAAGATTAAAAGAGCACGGAGCTATGGAGTATACTACTGTCGTTTCTTCCACTGCGGCGGAAATGGATACTTTAAAATACATCGCTCCTTACGCTGGAGTTACAATGGCAGAAGAGTGGATGGAACAAGGTAAGGATGTTCTAATTGTTTATGATGATTTATCTAAGCACGCTGTTGCTTATAGAACTTTATCATTACTATTAAAAAGAGCTCCCGGTAGAGAAGCTTATCCTGGTGATGTCTTCTATTTACATTCAAGATTACTTGAAAGGGCGTGTAGATTAGATGAGGCTCACGGAGGAGGAAGTATCACTGCTTTACCTATTATCGAAACTCAAGCTGGAGATATCTCCGCTTATATTCCTACTAACGTCATTTCTATTACCGACGGCCAGATTTTCTTGGTTACAGATTTATTTAACGCAGGTCAAAGACCGGCAGTTGATTCAGGTTTATCAGTCTCCAGAGTCGGTTCATCCGCTCAGAATAAATGTATGAAACAAGTCTCTAAATCTTTGAAGATCGAACTTGCTAATTACAGAGAACTTCAAGCTTTCACCCAATTTGGGTCTGATTTAGATGAATCTACTAAAAAGACTCTAGCTCACGGCGAAGCTCTAATGGAAGTTTTAAAGCAAGGACAATATAGCCCTATGCAATTAGATAGACAAATTATCGAACTCTTCGCTGCAAAACAAGGAATATTAGATGATTTACCTATCGATCAAATTCACCCTTTCTTAGAAAGTTTATATTTGAATGTTCAAAAGAACAATTCATCTATTATTAAAGAAATTAACGATAAGAAAGAATTATCTAAAGATTCTTTAGATATTTTAGAAAAAGTCGTCGCGGACTTTAAAAACGCATATGTTTTATAAGGATAAAAAATGGGCTCATCTTTAGCGCGTATCAAAAGAAGAATCGCTTCGATCGACTCCACTAGAAAGATTACTAACGCTATGAAGTTAGTTTCTTCAGTGAAATTGTTAAGAAAGAGAAAAGCGATGGATTCTACAATCGATTACGTCTCTTCTTTACAGGAGGTTATGTCTAGTTGTATGGAAGGGATGGATATGAGCGAAATGAAACTCGCTTCTCCTTTGATGTTGGAAAAAACAGGAGAGAAAGCTAAAGGTGATTTATACGTTATTATCACTTCTGATTTAGGTTTATGTGGAGGATATAACATCAATATTGTTAAATTCTTAAAAACTTTGATTAAGGAAGATGATACTGCGATGGTTTTAGGGAGCAAAGGTCTATCTAAATTGAAAGATGAAGATATCTCATCTATCGATTCTGATAATGTTTCGATTTTAAATAAATTCAATTTTTCATCAGCTTTGAATTTGAGAGAAAAAATCTCCACTTTATATATTCAAGGCGAATATAAACACGTTTATTTAGTTTATACAAAATTCAAAAACGCTCTGACGTTTATACCTAGTTGTGAAACTATCTTACCATTGGAAAAAATTGATATAAATGTATCAAAAAACGATAATAAGAATATCTATCCACCGGAATTCTTACCTAATAAAAAAGACGTGTTTGCTCTTCTAATTCCTAAATATCTAGATCTGTTGATTTATGAGAGAATCATAGAATCGGGAGTTTGTGAAGAAGGAAGCAGGAGAAACGCGATGGAATCTGCTACAGATAACGCAGATGAATTACGAAGCAATTTAAATATTGAATATAACAAAGCTCGACAGGCGGAGATTACATCTCAGATTACAGAAATCGTCTCTGGTCGAGTTGTAGAAGAATAAGGAGGATATTTTATGGCTAAAAAAGAACTTAAAAAAGGCAAGATTGTCCAAGCGGTTGGACCTGTTGTCGATGTTCAATTTGAAGAAGGTTATTTACCTCCTTTACTCAATGCTTTACAAATTGATTTACCTGATGGAAAAAGATTAGTTACTGAAGTACTTCAACACATTGGTGATGATACTGTAAGATCTGTTTCTATGGGTGCTACTGAAGGTTTAGTTAGAGGCATGGAAGTCATCGATTTAGGTGGACCAATCAGTGTGCCTGTAGGAGAAAAGACTTTAGGAAGAATGTTTAATGTCTTAGGTGATCCTATAGATGAAAAAGAAGGGGATTTTTCTTCTGAACCTCATCTTCCTATTCATAGAGATGCTCCTTCTTTCCAAGAACAATCAACTTCACAAGAAATTTTAGAAACCGGTATTAAAGTCGTCGATTTACTTTGCCCTTATGTCAAAGGGGGTAAAGTCGGATTATTTGGTGGGGCTGGTGTTGGTAAGACAGTTTTGATTCAAGAATTAATTCACAACATCGCTACTGAGCATAATGGTATATCAGTCTTTGGCGGTGTAGGTGAAAGATCTAGAGAAGGTAACGATCTCTATTATGAAATGGCGTCTAGTGGAGTTTTAGCTAAAACCGCTTTAGTCTTTGGTCAAATGAATGAGCCCCCTGGAGCGAGAATGAGAGTCGCTTTAACTGCGTTAACTATGGCTGAATATTTCAGAGACAAAGAACATCAAGATGTCTTGTTATTTATCGATAATATCTTCAGATTTACTCAAGCGGGTTCTGAAGTCTCAGCTTTGTTAGGTAGAATGCCATCTGCGGTTGGTTATCAACCGACCTTAGCTACAGAAATGGGTCAATTGCAAGAAAGAATCACTTCTACCAAGAGTGGTTCTATCACTTCCATTCAAGCGGTTTATGTTCCTGCTGATGATATGACTGACCCCGCTCCTGCTACTACTTTCTCTCACCTTGATGCTAAGACTGTTTTGGATAGAGGACTAGCTTCTTTAGGTATTTATCCTGCTGTTGATCCTCTAGAATCGGCTTCTAACATTTTAGATCCTCTAGTTTTAGGTGAAAGACATTATAAAGTCGCTAGAGAAGTTCAAAGAATCTTACAAAGATATAAAGAATTACAAGATATCATCGCTATTTTAGGTATGGATGAACTTGGTGATGAAGATAAGAAGATTGTCGCTAGAGCTAGAAGAATCAGAAATTTCTTATCTCAACCTTTCAATGTCGCCAGTCAATTTAATGGAGTCCCAGGTGTCTATGTTAAAAAAGAAGATACCGTCAGATCTTTTGAAGCTATCTTATCTGGTAAATATGATTCTTATCCTGAAGCAGCATTCTTATATTGTGGTTCAATAGAAGATGTAGAAAAGAAAGCTGAAAAATTAAAATAATATTTTATGGCTAGCAATACTTTTGAATTCAAGATTGTCTCCCCAGATGGCAAGAACTATTCAGATAGTTGTGAGATCTTAAATCTCACTTTAAAAGATGGAGCAATCGGTATCTTAAAAGGACACACTCCTATAATTGGTATTATCGAGATTTGCATAATGGATTATGTAAAGCAAGGTAAGAGAATTTGTTTAACAATTAACGGAGGAGTCTTAAACGTCAAAAAAGACGAAGTTTTAATTTTGGCGGATTCTTTCGAGACTAAAGATCAAATTGATAAAGATAGAGTATTGAAAGCTAAAGCCCGCGCTGAAGAGAGGATTAAATCTCACGATGCGAACACTGATCTTAAACGCGCTGAAGTCGCTTTGAAAAAAGCAATAAATAGATTAACTTTAATAAATTAAAAAATGTACCTATCCCAAATGGTAGGATTCATTTCATCGTCGTAATGCCAATACCATTTAGATGAACCTCTCAAGGCGTTAATTTGCACTGAGTTAGGTTCGTTTTCTGAATAGAAATATTTGATAATTGACATATTATCTTTACCACCGACATTAATTAATTCATCATCAATTTGAGTGCTTAAAGGTAAAGTTCTAGAACTACTTAATTGTTTATTAATATCGGTAGATAAAGTATAAATATCACAATTATTAGCTTTATCAAACATCCACCTGCCAGTAAAATAATCAAAATTTTCACCTATAATTATAGATTTTAAAGAAGAACAATTTTGGAACATAAAAGGTGCACCGAATCTAGTTAAGTGTGAAGGTAGTATAACGCATTCTAAATTACTGCAATTTTTAAAAGCGTTGTTAGAATAATTAGCTATATATTTATCATTTAAGTTGTAAGCTTTACTTAAATCCACCTTTTTAATAAAAGTTTCATTTTCAAAGGCTCCAGTGTAGATATTATCCAAGCCTTTAGAGTAATTGAAATGAGTAATTGGACATGTATTTACTGAAGTATATTGATATTCAGAATCGATAACTAAATTTTTAATTTTGCCATAATAATTTATCTTGTCAGTTTTGCCTTTAATAGTTCCTATACCATTAATAATACCAACAGTATTCGTACTATTATCTAAAACTTTAGGTAGGATACCTACACAATTAGGATCCACTTCATAAGTGTTAATAAATTCCGGCCTTAAAGTAAATTCACCATATTTATTTTTGAAATATTCTAAAGGTAAGGAAAAATCAAAATAAGAAGTATTATCACCTAAGAAATAATTACCGGTAAATTCCCATATATAGCCATCTAAATAGATAGGAGTAATTTCAGGTTTATTTAAATATCCTTTGTAACTAGCTATTTGAGAAGGATATTCTTTGATAGTTAAAGAATTATCCAGATATCTCATGTTTGCCCAGTTTGAATCTTTTTTATCTACAAAATTGAAAGAATACTCATTTTTAATTTGTGTGAATATAGGATAATATTCACAATCTTGCGTAATATATTCATTAGCCTTATCGAAGGTTTTAAATATATAAGAATATTCATCATTAGATGCTTTTTCAGTAAGTTTACCTGCTTGGGATATTTCTGTGTTGTCAAGATTATCGTTATAAGGTTTGTAATAAGTTTTAATAACTTCATTATTCACAGTACCTTTTTCATGTTTGTACATTTTAACTTCGTAGTATGCTGCATCCATTGCATATTCAGCTATAAAAGTAATGTTTTTATTAATAAGAGGAGTGGTACTAGGATCAACATTCCACCCTTTAAAGGTATAAGTAAATTTATCGCTCTTTCTAGAAGGTATAGTCCCTGAATAGGTAGCAAACTTATCTTTACCAGCTTCTAATTTAGTAAATGATTGTAGAAGAGAATTATCATAATTTAAGAATTTAACATCACAGTGAGTTAAAACATTTTTAAAATGAGCTTCTAAATCAATATCGTATGTAATCGACGTTAAATCCACAAAAAATGGTTCGATAGATTTGTCACCTTTATAAATCCAACCATCAAAAATATAATCATAATAATCATCATTAGGTTTATTAGGCTCTACACCTGTATAGGTTATTGAACCATTATATGTAGTTTTACTGCTTTGGACTAAAAAATCGTCAATGTAAAAATTGACTGAATATAATTTATCTTCTTCTGTAAATTCAGGATAAAAATCTATTCTTGACCCACTTACATTAGTTAGAGGTTTATCCCATCCGCTAAATGCATAAATATGCTCTAAAGTGGATTGTTTAGTAGGGGTCTTACCTTGGTAAGTAACATTAGTTCCACTAGTGACGATTGTGTTATATAAAACAGTCTTTTTATCTACATCATAAAAGTAACAAGAAGTATACTTCAAAACAGACTCACTAATAGAGGAATTACTAGAAGGGAAAACTGAACTTGTTTTAGTATTGCAGGAAGTGAGAATTAATGAAAATGATAATAATGGTAATATCTTTCCAAATTTCAGCATTGTAATATTATTATACATAAACGCTTAGAAGCTTTTACATTATTTTAGAATCGACATTTATCATTATTTTTAAGCCGGTTTGACGTGTTTTGACGTCAAAAATGATATTTTAGAAATTGATATTTTTCTAAATAAGATAATATTTACTAAACTTTTTGAATTATTCATCGGTTTTTAAGCTTAATAATTGTTGGTTAAAGGCCTAAAAATAGATATTTTGCTTGCACATATATTTATATATGTGATATCTTAATTAAGCGTCTGGGCTACTTTACCAGATGCAATGGTCACGCCATGGATTGTTGTAGGCTAGTCCTCTTGTCTTAGATAGCGATGATTCTCTTCACCTATCAAATATTAATTAACAAGAAGTGAACGCTTAGACAATTGGGCCTATTAAAGAAGTGGCGGATGTATAACAAATGGAGGTTCTATAATGAACGAAGAAGAAGTAAAGGTTACTGAAACCGCGGTTGAAACCGAAAATCAGGTCGCTCCTGAGACTGTTCAGGAAGATAGCATGGCTAGTTTAATTCACGATCCTAGTCAACCTGTCGTTTCCGTTAAGGAATTATTAGCTGTTGGTGCCCACTTTGGACACATGACCCGTTCTTGGGCTCCTGCTTTTAAACCTTACATTTACACTGCTAGAGCTGGTATCCACATCATCAACTTAGATATCACTGCTCAAAAGATCGCTGAAGCCTATGCCGCTTTAAAAGACATCGTCTCTAAAGGTGGTAAAGTCTTATTCGTCGGTACTAAGAAACAAGCTGCTGACGCTGTCATTGAAGAAGCCGTAAGATCTGGTTCCTTCTATGTCAATTCCAGATGGTTAGGTGGAACCTTAACTAATTTTAAAGTTATTTCCACTCGTGCTAAATTATTAAAATCCTTAGAACAATTAGAAATCGATGGTGTCTACGACACTATGCCTAAGAAACAAGCTATCGAATCTAAAAAGACTCAAACTAAGTTAGCTGAAACCTTAGAAGGTATCAAGGAAATGAGAAAGTTACCTGATGCTATGGTCGTCGTTGATCCTGCTGAAGAACATAACGCTGTTCACGAAGCTCTCTTAAAGAAGATTCCTGTCTTCGCTTTAGTTGGTTCTAACACCGATCCTAGAGGTATAACTTATCCTATCCCTTGTAACGATGATTCTCCTAAGACCATCAAATTCATCTTAGGTTTATTAGCTGATGCTGTTGTTGAAGGTAAGGGTGGAGATGTCGCTTACGCTTACATTAAAGAAGATGGCAACACCGCTCAATTCAACGAAGTCATCAAAGGTATTGACAAGATGGATGAAATCCGTCAAATCAAGATGAGAATTAAAGAAGATCAATATTTAGCTAGACAAGCTAAGAAGGTCTTAAAGAAGGGTCAAAGATTAAGAAAGAAAGCTGCCTCCCCTAAGAAATATACTCCTCGTCCTAAGAAGCAAGCTGCTCCTGCTGAAGAAGCTAAAGCTGAAGAAGTTAAAGTTGCCGCTCCTGCCGCTGAGGAAAAGGCTGAAGAGGTTAAATAATTATGGCTTCCCAAATTGAATTAATTAAAGTTCTTAGAGAAAGAACTGGTGCGGGTTTGATGGATTGCAAAACCGCCTTACTCGAAAACGATAACGATATTGAAAAAGCTGTCACTTGGTTGAGAGAAAAAGGTATCGCTAAACAAGCTAAGAAAGCTGGCAGAATCGCTGCTGAAGGTTTAACTGGCTTAAAAGTTGAAGGTGATAAAGCGGTCATCGTCGAAGTTAACTGTGAAACTGATTTTGTCGCTAGAAACGAAAACTTCATTAACTTAGTTAAAGAAACTACTGAAGTTGCTTATGCTTCTAACGCCACTAATGTTGAAGAATTATTAGAGCAAAAGAATGCTAATGGCGTTACTATCGCTTCCTTATTCGATGATGCCGGTATCAAAATTAGAGAAAAATTATCTTTAAGAAGAGTTGTTGTTATCAATAAGAAACCTGAACAAGTCTTCGGTTCTTACGTCCATATGAAGGGTCAAATCTCTTCTGTAGTCATCTTAAATGGTGGCGATACTCAATTAGCTAACGAAATGGCTATGTGCGTCGTCTCCGACAATCCTTCTTACGCTTCTATTGAAGAAGTTAACCAAGAAGAATTAGCTAAAGAAAAAGAAGTTCAATTAGTCGCTGCCAACAACGATCCTAAGTTCGCTTCTAAACCCGAAGCTATCAAAGAGAAGATCATCGAAGGAAAGGTTCAAAAACATTTCCAAGACCAAGTCTTCACTTTCCAAGAATATGTCCTTGATCCTTCTAAGACCATCGGACAAGTTCTCAAAGAAAAGAACGCTTCTGTCGTTAGCTTCTGCAAGATTCAAGTCGGTGAAGGCATCGAAAAGAGACAAGATGATTTCGCTGCTGAAGTCGCCGCTCAAGTCTCTGCTTCTAAGTAATCTTAATTAGAGATTAATAACCGCTTTATTTCAAAAATAAGGCGGTTTTTTGATGCTGAAAGTAAAGAACTTTTTAATAAAAACTTATGTTTGATAATTATAGAAATTGAGAAGGCATTATATTTAGAAGAGCATAGAAGTTAATGCCAGTAAGTAATTTGAAAAATTGCAGTTGCATATCAGAATTTAATCGATTTTCCATTAAAAAAACAATTATATCTTAATTAAATGTATATGATTAATTTCGAATACAAAAAATATTTAAAGAAATTATTTTAAAAAAATATTCAATATTTTTGCAATATAGTATGATTAATCTAAAGGGAGAATAATAGTAATTAGAAATTCAACTCAATTCGCAAAATACTATGATGGTTCAATACATTACTTTAATTAGGAAGGAGATTAATTATGAATAATATAAAAAAGGGAAATAATATATTTTATATTTCATCTTTATTGCTACTTACTTTAATTAATTTTTTTGTTGTTGCAGCTCAAAAATTATTCAGCGGTAATTTTCACATTTTACTTATTGTCGGTCTTGTTTTAGCTATCTTATTAACAGCAGTTTTAATTCTATATTTTATTGGTGAAGATAATTCTCAAAAGGGATATTTTAAATGTATTTCTTCTTTTGTATTTTCTATTATCAATATAGTTATTATGGTAGTTTCTTACTTTAGATATTTATATACATATTCATTTTATATATCTCTAGTAATTGCAGCGATGTTATTAATTAAGAGTGTAAGTTTGTATTTAAATACTAAGAAAAACGTCAATGTTAAATATGTATTTTCTATAAGTTTTCTAGTAGCTTCTTTATTAATCTTTATCGAAATGGTTACCCATTTTATTTTGAAAAGAAGTATGGGCGAACAAAATACATTTGTCGCTGAGCCTTTAGGAATTGTTTATTACATAATTGTATCTCTATCTTTAGCATCAATCTCATTTTTCAAACCTGAAGACAACATAGTAGATAACATTATATTATTTGCTACTTCGTTAACTTGTTTAATTATAGGAATATTATTCTTTGCTAACGTCTTTACTTTCACCATATTAGAAATGATGGAATTTGAATTAGCTTTACCTGTAGTAATAGCAATATTATGCTATTCAGGATTTAAATTATTTAAAGCTGTTAAATTAAAAGAATCTAAGAAAGAAACAAATTAAAAAATATGTGGTGTATTATTTATAACACCACATATTTTTATTCTTGATTTTTCGTAAACTAACGAGAAAAGCGTTAATTATTTATTCTTTTTTACAGGTCTTTTGAAATTAGAATAATTATCTAAAAACGAGTGTAAACCATTAGAATCTTTGTATCCTACAACTTTATCTAAAACGACATTAGAATTAGCTTTAAAAATGTTTTTGGCGTAGTTGGGATTTTCTTGTTCTAACTTAGCAATTAACATTTTTGTTTTATATCTTTCACTTTCTTTTTCTTTATAGGCGGTCTCAGTAAATTTACACGCGCATTGTAAGAAGTGTAAGTTGTTATACTTAGCCCAGGAAATGATATCCCTTTCTCTGATGTAATACAAAGGTCTTATCAATTCCATATTGTCGTAATTATCAGAGTGAACTTTAGGTAGCATGGTTTGAAAGGAACCCGCGTTAATCATGTTCATTAAAGTGGTTTCTATAACATCATCGTAATGGTGACCTAAAGCGATTTTATTACAACCCATATCTTGAGCGAGGCGATATAAAGCCCCTCTTCTCATCTTGGCACATAGATAACAAGGGGAGTGATCTTGTATATAGGCAATTTCAAATATATTTGTAGAAATAATTTCAGCGGGAATACCTAATATTGCGACATTGTGTTTTATTAAATCTATATTTTCTTTGTTATAGCCAGGATTCATCACTAGATATTTAATTGCAACTTTAGGATTGACATGGGCTTGGTAAAGCATGAAGCATTTAGCTAGTAACATTGAATCTTTTCCACCAGAAATACAAACGCAAATCTTATCGTTTTCGTCGATTAATTGATAGTCGTAGATAGCTGCTAAGAACTTCTTCCAAATATCGTGCTTGTATTTGGTGGTGATTATTCTTGCAACAGGATCTTTAATTACTCTCTTTTTTGTTAATTCGTCCATGATTTAAATTATTTGAGTTCTAGAAAAATATATCAACTTTTAAAGTGCACTTAAATAGAAATGAATTAAAAGATAGTAAAAAAATGATGAAAACCAAAAAACATCAGTGAAAATAACCTAATATTTAATATATATTTAATATATTAAGTTGTTTACTTTCTTACATTGTGCGAAAATAAAGACGGTAAAATTAACAAGGGGGAAATATGAAATATCAAAGGGTTCTTGTTAAATTGTCTGGCGAAGCATTAAAAGATGAAGAGTCTAATTCGATTCTTTCTGGAGATAAATTAGGCGATATTGCTTCAGTCATTAAAGAATTAGTTATTAAAGGTGTACAAGTTTGCATCGTTGTTGGAGCGGGTAATATCTGGAGAGGGAAACTCGCTGAAAGTTTATCTCTAGATGCTGCTAAAGCTGATCAAATGGGTATGTTAGGAACCATAATTAACGCTCTAGCAATTTGCGAGACACTTAAGAATCAGGGAATGAAATCCACAGTCTTCTCAAGTGTAGAAGTCGAACATATGGTCGCTCCTTTCTCCCTAGATAAAGCTAGAAAGAAATTAGAAAAAGGCGAAGTAGTAGTCTTCGCTGGAGGAACAGGTAATCCTTTCTTTACTACTGATACCTGCGCTGCCTTAAGGGCTAAAGAAATGCAATGCGATGCGATATTGATGGGAAAAAATGGTGTCGAAGGAGTTTATTCTGACGACCCTAGAGTAAATAAGAACGCTCAATTATTAAAAGATTTATCTTTCGATGAAGTCTTAGATAGAAATCTCAAAGTTATGGATGGTACAGCTGTTTCCTTACTTAGAGATTCAGATATTATCATCAGAGTCTTCTCGATGGGAGAACCTAGCAATTTTGTTAAAGTCGTCGAAGGACAAAATATTGGAACTACAATTCACAAAGGAGAATAAATATGGAAGAAATCGTTGAATTATGCAATCAAGAAATGGATAAGGCTATCGAGTCTTTGAAATTCAATTTTAAAACAATCAGATCAGGAGTTGTTTCCGCTTCAGTCTTAGATAAGATTCAAGTTAATTATTACGGAGAAAAGACTCCTATTAAATCTTTAGCATCTATCTCTTCTCCTGCTCCTACTCAATTATTGATCAAAGCCTTTGATCCTACTGCTGTTAAAGGTATCGCTGGAGCTATTGGTGAATCTGATTTAGGTGTCAATCCTGAAATTCAAGGTAACACCATCAGATTGAATTTCCCTCCTTTATCTGGAGATAGAAGAAAAGAAAATGCTAAAATCGCTAAATCTTACGCTGATCAAGCTAAGGTCGCTATTAGAAATATCAGATCTAACTATGTATCTTCCGTTCAAAAAGATAAAGATTTATCTGAAGATATGAAATTCAATCTCAAAGATGATTTACAAAAAGTTACTGATGCTCACAATAAAGAAGTCGATGCTTTATTTGCTCAAAAAGAAAAAGAATTATTAACTTTATAATTTATCAAAGATTATGTCCAATTCCGAAAATCAACCTTTTGCATTAACTAAAAAATTAGACCACATCGCTTTTATTATGGATGGAAACGGCAGATGGGCTCAAAATAGAAAACTCGTTCGTTCTCAAGGTCATAAAGCTGGAGTGGATAATGTCAAAACTATTTCGGATATTTGTTTTAAACGATACGGCATTAAAGTCGTTTCTTTATATGTCTTTTCAACCGAAAATTGGAATAGGCCTGATAAAGAAATTAAATATTTATTTAAGTTGCTCAAAGAATTCTTTAAAACGAACTTAAAACAATTCTTAGATGACGGGACTAAAATTTTAGTAAGCGGAGATTTAGAGGATTCTCGTATTCCTGACGATATCAAAGAAACCATTTTAGATTCTATTGAAAAAACTAAAGATTGTAAGAATTACATTTTCAATGTTCTTTTTAATTACGGGGGAAGAAGAGAATTAACTTACGCTGCTAAAAAAATCGCTTCAGAAGTTAAAGAAGGTAAATTAAATATCGATTCTATAGATGAAAATACAGTGAAATCTCATTTATATTCACCTCAATTACCCGATGTTGACCTTCTAGTCAGAACAAGTGGAGAAAAGAGAATTTCAAACTGTTTATTGTGGGAATTAGCTTACGCTGAATTTAGTTTTCCTCAACCTTACTGGCCTGCTTTTACCCCTGAAGATTTAGAGGAAGTACTTAAAGATTACTGCAATAGAAATAGAAGATATGGAGGGTTGAAAAATGAATAAGCTATCAACTTCATCGAAGCATTCATTATTAATTAGAACCATTTCCGCTATAGTTCTTATAGCGATATTCATTCCTTGTGTTATTTTAGGCGGGTGGTTTTTCGTCGGAGCTATTATTGTTATCTCCGGGGCATGCATTTATGAAATCTTAATTACAGGTGGTAAGAATAGATATCCTATATACATTTACCTAGTTTGTTTTATCGCTGACTTTTTAATGATATTTTGGCAATTCTTCGCTTCAGAAAGCGTAAGAGCCTCTATAGGTCAATACAATATTGTTTTAGATAATATTGCTATTTCACCTTTCATGATTGTCATTTTTTTCTTTGCGGTCTTCGTTACAGTTTTATTCTCTGAAAGATTCACTTTAGCCGATGGTTGTTATGTTTTCGCTATGAATTTATATATCTCATTATCAATGTTATCTTTGCTATATTTGAGATTTAGACCTGACGCTTATTATAACGGGAGTAAATTTATCGCTAGTTGCTTATTAATTGTCTATATGGCGGTAGGAGCTTTTATGAATGATATAGGAGCTTATTTATTCGGTATTACTTTTGGTAAACACAAGATGTCTCCTCGTATCTCTCCTAATAAGACTTGGGAAGGATTCTTTGGAGGAATTTTCTGCTCTATATTGCTTTCTATGTTATTTGCATATTTCTTCGAATTAGGAGGATATCCAGTTTTACCTGGTATTATTTCTTACGCTGATAATAAGTGGGTATGGATTTTAACTATTTCGTTAATTATCCCTATAGCTGGTGATTTTGGAGATTTGTTATTCTCCGCTATCAAAAGACATTACGGTATTAAAGATTTCTCCAATTTAATTCCGGGTCATGGTGGATTTTTAGATAGATTCGATTCTATCACTTTCGTAGCGATGTTTTGCGCTACAGTTCTAGTATTGATCGAGAGAGGCTGGAGCGTAGTTATATGATAAAAGAAGTTCTCCTTCTAGGAGCAACTGGATCGATTGGAACTCAAACAATTTCTCTTTGTTGTGAACAAAGAGATTTTCATATTGTCGGAGTGAGTCTTTCTTCTAGAACTGAAGTATTAGAAGAAAATTTAAAATATTTACCTTACCTAAGAGAAGTCGGTATAGTGGACATTAAAAAAGGTGAAGAATTCAAAAAGAAACACCCTCAATATAGAGTTCTTATTGGAGAAGATGTATCAGTTAGATTAGTCAAAGAATCTAATTATGATAAAGTAGTTAATTCCCTAGTAGGAGAAAGTGGATTTTTACCTTCTTTATATACTCTAAGAAGGAACAAAGATCTCTGTTTAGCTAATAAAGAATCTTTAGTTATCGGAGGCTTCTTATTAAAAGAAGAGCTTAAAAAGGGAAACGGTAGATTATTTGCTATCGACTCTGAACACGTAGCTTTAGCTAAATTACTTTCTAAAGTTAATAGAGATGAAGTAGATAATATGATTATTACCGCTTCAGGAGGCTCTTTAAGAGATTATCCTAAAGAGGAATTATACAAAGTAACTGTTGAAGATGTTTTAAAACACCCGACCTGGAACATGGGGAAAAGAATTACTATCGATTCTGCGACTATGGTCAACAAAGGATTTGAATTTATTGAAGCGAGTTATTTATACGACTGGGATATAGATAATATCAAAGTGTTAATAAATGATGAATCTATCGTTCACTCTGCTTTATTAATGAAAGATAATTCTTACTTTTTTGAAGTCGGACCTTCGGATATGAAAGTTCCTATTTCCTTCGCGTTAAATGAAGGAAGAAGAATTAAATCTTCATATAAAAATGTAGACTTCGATTGTAAGTGCTCCATTAATTTTAGAAAATTCGATCCTGAGAAATATCCTCTTTTTTCTCTAGTCTTAAAGACTTTTAAAAAAGGCGGAACTAGCATGGCTTTTTTAAACGCCGTCGATGAAGAGGTAATTAAATATTTCGTATCAAAAAAGATCTCGTATTTAGATATGATATCGATAATAAACGACCTTGTAGAAAACAAGATGATATATATTCCTTCACCTGATGAAGAGGATATTCTTAGAGTTGACTCTAAAGCTAGACAACTTGTTAAAGAATACATAAAATAGCAACAATTAAAGGGGCTAATCATAGCCCCTTTAAATTTAATAATATTAAATATTAATAATAGCGAGAAAATTTTATAACTAAGGTTATAAATATAATCTCGTATGCTTTATAATATATTTGCGTTTTTAAAGGAAAAATAAAATGAATCAATTTTGGTCTATTGTCTTAGATATATTAATCTTCTTACTTTCTTTAAGTGTTCTAATTATTTTGCATGAATTTGGACATTTACTTTCAGCGAAAGCTTTTAAGGTTTACTGTTACGAATACTCTATAGGTATGGGTCCTGCTCTATATAAGAAAAAACCCAATAGAGAAAAAGGACAAGAAACTATTTATTCTATCCGTGCACTACCTATAGGTGGATACGTCTCTATGGCTGGAGAAGATATGGCTGAAGCTGAAGGAGCGGATACCTCTATTGAAGTTCCTAAAGAGAGAACTTTGGAAGGGAAACCTAGATGGCAAAGATTCATCATTATGGGTGCTGGTGTTACCATGAACTTCCTTTTAGGTTTCTTACTTTTAATTATTAATTACACCGGTTTACCGCAAAATGTTTCTAATGTTGATGCTCCTATTGTTTCCGTGGCAGAAAAGATTACAATTGATGGAACTGAATCTACTACTGTAGCCTATCAACACGGGTTAAGAAGCGGAGACACTATTTTAACTATCGATGAAATTTTTTATTTCTCTAACAATACTCAATATCACTACAACAATGGCCCTGTTAATATTACTGCTTATTATTCAAGTAAAGAGCCTAGTGATTATAGAACTCTAAATACCACTATCAGCGGTGTCTTATCCGGTAGAGTATATAATTCCGCAAACGGTTTAGATTTTACTGAACACAACCCTATGAATCCTCAAGATTATCGTTCTTTAGTTATTACTTATAAACACGCTAATTCAGATGTTATAGAAACTATGACCATTCCTAATATTGGTACTTATACTGCTAAAAGTGGAATTACTTCTTCTTTAAGTTGGGCTCCTATAGGAGTTTCAGCTGAATCTAAAGAAGTCAGATATTCTTTTGGAGAAGGTATGACTATCGCTTGTGAAAGATTTGGATATTACACGGGGGCTATATTTAGAGGCTTAGGCAATTTATTTACTCCTTCTGGTTGGTCTAATATATCAGGTATTGTCGGAGTCTTCAGATTATCATCTCAATACACTCAATTAGGTGCTCAAGCTTTCTTATCTTTCTGGGCGATGATTTCTATTAATTTAGCTATTGTTAATCTCTTACCTATACCTGGATTAGACGGATGGCAATTACTTTTAACTTTAATTGAAGGTGGGGCGATTCGTTTTGCAAGAATTAAATATAGACTTAAACATAAAGGTATGTCTAAAGAAGAACTTAAAGAAGTTTATGCTAAACAAGGTGAATTAGATTTAAGAAAAGTCAGAGGTTATAAGAAATTTAAGCAGATTGCTTCAACTGTAGGTTTAATCTTGCTAGTGGCTTTGATGGTTGCTCTTATTGTCAAAGATATAATCATGAGGTAGAAGTATGGATAGCCGCGTAGAACAATTTCTAGATCAAATTGCTTATCCTAACGAGCTTCGTCAAGAGTTCAATGGAGCGTTTATTAAAGATATTCAACTTACTAACGCTCGCGCTTCTTTATTAGTGAAGATGAATTTACCTTCTGTCTTATCTTACAAAGCTTATAAAGAACTATATTCAATTTTAGAAGCTTTTAAAAAACAGGAAAGTGGATTCTATATCGATATTACTTTTACTTATGCTTCTAAAGGGATAACTTACGAATCTCTAAAAGCTCTATTAGAAGATTATTTAGATGATAACCAATGTTATGATCTAACTTCTTTTAGATTGGATTTAAACAATAAGAAATTAGTATTTGAATATTCTTGGTTGATGAACTCTGATGACATAAAAGCTAAGACCGATGCTTTACAAGAATTCTTAGCTAAGATAAATACTCCTTTAGATATCGAATTAGGTTTAATAGGTCCTGAAGATATCTCTGATGTTCAAACTAACGAAGTTAATTCTAGATACGAAGAAGAAGCTATGTTCCAAGCTCAAGTTTCACATTTAGAAAAAATGGAAATTAAGCGTCAACAAGAAATAGATAAAACTTACATACCTTGCAAGATTAAAGACGCCGCTAACGGTAAATTAAAAAGAGTCGAAGTAACAGGTAAGATTTTCGATTTAGAAGTTAAAGAAGTTAAAAACAAAACTAAATTGTTACTTATCATTTCTTATACTGAT
The DNA here is from genome assembly GCA_902772915.1 of uncultured Erysipelotrichaceae bacterium. Classification (GTDB taxonomy): domain Bacteria; phylum Bacillota_I; class Bacilli_A; order RFN20; family CAG-288; genus Scatoplasma. Next base: position 121,874 of record CACYCE010000022.1, read on the forward strand.
AACAGTTATTCTATTTCTTCAAATTTATTCGAATCTAAGAAATTCGATCGAGCCTTTTTAACCTCAATTAAAATAGATCAGAGAATTAAAATTAAGGGTCGCCCTGAATACGATGAATACGCTAAACAAGAGACTATAAGAATCGATGATTTAGAAATCTTACCTCCTGAACCTTTAAGGGAAGATACTTATTTAGGTCAAAAGAGAATCGAATTGCACCTTCATACTAAAATGTCAGTTATGGATGGTGTAGCTTCTTCTGAAGATTATTATAAAACAGCATCTAGATGGGGTTGGGAAGCTATTGGTGTAACTGATCATGGCGCAGTTTCCGCTTTCCCTCAATTCCAAGATTTACACAATAAATATAAAGATACTAGACCTTTATACGGCGTAGAGCTTTACATGTGCGATGATGTACTTCACACTATCGCTAACCCTTCACAAAAGAAATTGAAAGATATGACTTATGTCGTCTTCGATTTAGAAACTAGTGGTCTATCTTGTAGATACGATCGTATTATCGAATTCGGTGCGGTTAAATATGAAAACGGCCAGATTATCGATCGCGCAGATTTCTTTATTAATCCCGATCGTAAATTATCTCCTATTACGACAAATTTAACTCATATCACTCAAGAGCAAGTTGATTCAGGTTTACCTATTAAAGTCGCTTTAAAAAGAATTGTTGAATTTATTGGAGATAGTTGTTTAGTTGCGCATAATGGACAGTTCGATTTTGGCTTTGTCAACGAAGCTCTAAAGAATAATTCGATGCCTATATTAGATAATCCTCTAATTGATACTTTACCTTTATCTAGATACATGTATCCGGAAATTAAATCTCACTCCTTAGGAGGGTGTTGTCGAAGAGTCGGAGTTGAATATAACGAAGATGAAGCGCACAGAGCTATTTACGATGCGGAAGTTTTACTGTCTCTATGGGAAGTTATGGAGAATTCTTTAATCAATACTAATTCTTCTATTTCCCACCAAGATTTAGCATCTTTTAAATCTGATACTATCGTTCAATCTACTCCTCACCCTAATCACGTTTGTGTTTACGCTAAAAACAAGAAGGGCTTAAGAGATTTATTTTTCTTAGTTTCTGAATCTAACATCAAATATTTAAATAATGTTCCTAGAGTTCCTAAATCTCTATTAGATGAATATAGGCAAGACCTTATAATTGGTTCGGCCTGCTTCAATGGCGAAGTCTTTGAAACTGCCATGACTAAATCTAAACAGAAAGCCCAAGAGGTAATGCAATTCTACGACTATATAGAAGTTCAACCTCCCTGTGAATATGATTATCTAGTTAACGATGGTCAACTTTCAAACATGGATGATGTTTATAAAATCTTAAAAGATATCATCTCTATGGCTAGAGAAATAGGGAAGAAAGTCGTAGCGACTTCCGATGCTCATTACATTGAAAAAGACGATAAAATCTATCGTGATGTTTTCGTTTTCGCTAAAGGCTTAAAAGGTTCAAGGCACCAACTTAACCCTTATAGAAGGGATAAGATGCCTTATTATGATAACCCAGACCAACATTTACGTACGACTCAAGAGATGTTAGATGAATTTAAATTTTTAGGAGATGAAAATTTAATTAAAGAGATAGTTATTGATAATACACACTGGGTCGCTGATCAAATATCTAACGATATCCATCCTATCCACTCAGATTTATCTTATCCTACCATTGATAATTGCGATAAATTATTACGCGACATGGTTTATTCTCACGCTAAAGAATTATATGGAGATCCTCTTCCTGCTATAGTTGAGGATAGATTAAATGCGGAGATGGAAGGTATTTCTTCTCACCACTATGAAGTTATTTATTGGATCGCTTCTAAATTAGTTATTCAAGCTAATGACAGAGGGTACATAGTCGGTTCTAGAGGTTCAGTTGGTTCTTCTTTAGTTGCGACTATGTCAGGTATTACTGAAGTTAATCCCCTTCCTCCTCATTATCGTTGCCCTCGTTGTAAACATTTAGAGTGGGATGTTCCTCCTGAATATAAGAATGGTTTTGATCTACCTGATAAGAAGTGTCCTGTATGTGGAGAAGAGATGGTTCACGATGGTCAAGATATTCCTTTTGCGACATTCATAGGTTTTAAAGCTGATAAGACTCCTGATATTGATTTAAATTTCCCTCGTGATTATCAAGCTCAAGCTCATGAATCTACCAAGACTCTTTTATATAAAGAGTCGGGTAACCAAGTCTTTAAAGCTGGTACAATTCAATCGGTCGAAGAAAAGAACGCCTATGGTTACGCTAAAGGTTATTTTGAATATTTACAATCTCACCCTGAATTGCACACTCCTGTTGATATTCCCGAGGCGGAAATCAAAAGATTATCCAAGGGTTTAATCGGTACTAAGAGGACTACATCTCAACATCCTGGTGGAATTATTGTCATTCCTCGCGGGTATGAAGTTTACGATTTCACCCCTATTCAATATCCTGCGGATAAGATTGATTCTGATTGGCAGACTAGCCACTTTGATTACAATCAGATGCACGATACTATTTTGAAGTTGGATTTATTAGGTCATGTCGACCCTATGACATTAAAATTGATGGGTAAGTTATCAGGTCACACTGAAGACTTTTTAGATTTTATGAAGTCTATACCTTTTAACGATAAAGAAGTAATGTCTCTATTTACTTCTGTTGAAGCTTTACATTTAAAAGAAAATTACTTCCAAGCTAAAATAGGTACATTAGCGTTACCAGAATTCGGCACAGATTATGTTCAAAATTTAATTTTCGAAACTAAGCCTAAGACATTTGCAGATTTACTACGTGTTCAAGGCTTGTCTCACGGTACTAACGTTTACGCTGGTAATCAACAAGACTTAATTAAATCAGGACAAATCGATATTAATAACGTCATTGGTTGTAGAGATGATATCATGCTTCAACTTCATCAAAACTGGGGTATGGATTTAGAAGAATCTTTCAAGATTATGGAAATTGTCCGTCACGGAAGATTCTTAAAACCTAAACCTAAAGAAGGAAGCAGGGAAATGTATATAGCGGATATGAAGGCTTGTGGAGTGCCTCAATATTACATTGACGCTTGCGATAAGATTCAATATTTATTCCCTAAAGCTCACGCTGCAGCCTATACTATGATGGCTTTAAGAGTCGCATGGTTTAAAATTCACGATCCTCTTTCTTTCTATGCAGCCTATTTCACTTGCAGATGTGACCAGTTTGATATTAAAGTAATGTCCCAAGGTCCTCGAGCCATTGTTAATAGAGTTGAATCTATTCAAAGATTGGCCGAGCAAGAACACAAGAAAATTTCCGCCACCGATGCAGATTTAATTCTCGTTTTGAAAGTTGCTTGTGAATTGTGGGATAGAGGTTATAAGATTGAAAATATCTCCATTGAAAAATCTCTAGCTAACCAATGGACAATTGATAGAAATAATAAATCAGTTATCCCTCCTTTCACCTCTTTATCTGGTGTAGGTGAAAGCGCAGGTCAAACTGTAGTAGATGCGAGAAATGAACATCCCTTTACTTCTATAGATGATTTAAGAACTAGAACTAAACTATCTCAACAGAAGATTGAAGAGCTTAAACAATTAGGGGCTTTAGGAGATTTACCAGATACTGATCAAATAACTTTGTTCTAATAGAAAGGAAAATAATTATGAACACTTGGGATTTAACTACTTTATTTAAAGACGAAGAACAATTCAATAAAGAACTTGAAGATGTTTCAAAAAATTTAGTACCTCAAATTTCTACTTTTAAAGGAAAATTAGGAGATGAAAAAGAACTGGGTAATTACTTTAAATTAGAAAGGGAATTGACAATAAGAATTTCTAAATTAGGTAATTATGCTTCTATGAAATCTGATTTAGATAAAAGAGATATGAAAAACGCTTCTGCTTTAGCAAAAGTTGATAAGTTATATAACGATGTCAATGAAGCTGATTCTTTCTCCTCACCTGAATTGATTGGTTTAGGTAAAGAATATTTCGCTAAATTCTTTGAAAAGAATCCTGAATTTAAAGATTTCGATTACATCATTGAAAAGATGTTTTTAAACCAGGCTCACGTTTTATCTTCTGATAAAGAAGAATTATTATCTTACTTTGGACCTATTTATGGTAAGGGAGGGGATTTATATTCAGCTTTATCAGTCGCGGATAACAAACCTAGAGAAGCGACATTAAAAAATGGTGAGAAAGTTAAAGTTACTCAAGGTAACTGGTTAAATTTAATTGCTCACTCTGAAGAAGCGGAAGATAGAAAGACTATCTTTGAAACTTTATATTCTTATTACGATGAACACAAGACAATCTACGGAGAAATTTATAACGATGTCGTTCAAACACAGTTAGCGAATATGAAAGCTAGAGGTTATAAATCTATTTTGGAGATGCACCTAGCTGGTAATAAGATTCCTACTGATGTCTTCTTTACTTTAGTTAAAGTTGCTAAAGAAAAAAGCGCACCTCTGAAGAAGTACATTAAATTGAGAGAGAAGTATTTACCTTTAGAAAAATATCACACTTATGAAAGAACTATGCAATTTACTTCTTCCTCTAAGAAATATTCTTATCAAGAAGCTAAAGAATTCTTCTTTGATTCTATTAAGAAATTTCCTTTAGATTTCCAAAATAAAGCTCACGAAGTATTAAAAGAAGGTTACGTTGATGTTTATGAACACGAAGGAAAGAGAAGTGGAGCCTATTCTACTAACTCTATCGGTTTACATCCTTTCATCTTACTTAACTTCCAAGGTACTTTAGATGATTGCTTCACTTTAGCTCATGAATCAGGTCACTCTATTCACACTTTATACGCCAATGAATATCAAGAACCTATGAAGGCTGATTACACTATCTTCGTAGCGGAAATAGCTTCTACTTTCAATGAGCACAACTTATTGGATTACATGGTTAATAGAGATGATATTGATTTAGATCAAAAAATCATGTTACTCCAAAAATCTATCGATGAAATCTGCTCAACATTTTACAGACAAACCGTCTTTGGAGATTACGAATATCAAATTGCTACAAAAGGCGAACAAGGTGAACCTATCAATTACGAAGTTTGTAATAATGTCATCGTCGATTTATATAAGCAATATTACGGTATGGATATTACAGAAGAAAAATATAAATGCTATGCCTGGGCTTATATTCCTCATCTTTTCTACACGCCTTTCTACGTCTATCAATATTCCACTTCTTTTACCGCTAGTATGGAATTTTACAAGAGAGTTAAAGAAGGTGGAGAAAAGGAATTTGAAAAATATCTCTCTTTATTAAAGATGGGTGGATCAGATTTCCCTGTGGATGAAGTAAAGAAAGCGGGAGTAGATTTAACTGCAGAAGAGACTTATGAATCCGTTACTAATAGAATGGAAGAATTAGTTGATGAATTGGAAGTCTTATTAAAAGAAAAGTTCGGTAAATAATAGAAAAAGCGACAATGTTTATTGTCGCTTTTTTCTATATTTCATAGAATCCGTTGTATTTATATAAGCTGTTGTCGTTATATTGACTTCTTTCAGATAAATATAATTTTAACATCTTGTTAGTTATAAGAGTGGTTTGATAATAAAGAGTGAAGTCTTGGTGCATTAAATCTATATCTTTTCTAAACTCAACATTTGTTAGATTACCCATATAATCTTGAGGAGAAGGAGCAAAAGGTACCAATTTTATATCTACGTACTTTTTACCATTTATTGTTAAGGATTCTTCTATTGATTTTTCAATTGAATCCAATCTTTGGTAAGTAGTATTGTAAATAAGGTTTTCTAGATAAATAGTAATTGGTGAAGAGAATAATTGATTTCCTAGATTTTCAACAGCTTTAAGCATGTGATTTTGTGCTAATTCAACATTGTACCAACCATCTTGATTTTCTCGAACATCAATTTCATCACCGACGAAATATTGAACTATATCTCCATAACTTGTACCTTTGTTGAATGTGTGATTATTGTAGGTTGTATCCTTATATAAATAAACTTGATTCGCTTTAGATAGGATATTGTAGAATTTATAATCAGTATTTGCTAAGGATTCTCTATTGATGGAGTGAAGTAGAGCTAACCTGAAATCTCTATCTAATATAGCTTTTTGATATTGTTGAGTCCCATCGTAAAGATTTAAACCTATAAAGCGTTTTAAAGAAGAGATATCGTCTTCATAGATGTATTTTTTATATTCTTCTGGAATAGAACTTAAGTACAAAGATTTGGAATTTTCATTTTTTCCATCTTTAATGAATTTTGCTTTATATATGTAATTGTTGTTTATAGCGTCGAAGTTATATAGATTAATATTATTTTTACATTCTTCAATTTCTCGATAACATCTAGAGGTATATTTATTTAGCAATCCATCAATGTGGGTATAAGGATTCTTAATGAAAGTCGCTACACCATGCTCATCAAAATTATTCAAATAGAAATAATCGTAATACCAACGCTCTTTATAGAAAGTAGGATTCTTTAAAATAGATTTTTTCGCATTTTCTGTCAACGTAGAAAAGTGCTCCCTATTTAAAGGGATAAAGTAATCGTAATATTTGTAATAAGCCTCATCAACATCGATAGGGGATGAAAAAGTATATTGGACTTCATAATCACTTAAAGCCTTGACGTTAACTTCAGAATTATAATTGATTCCAGAAAAATATTTATTTGCATATTCTTTTAAAAAGACGAAGTCATCAGCTTTAATATTAGCTTGCTTTTGACCCAAATAATCGACGTAATATAGATCATCATACAATTGAAAAGTATACGTTTTTTTATCTTCGCTCACTCTATAAGATTTAGCTAAACCTGGTTCGAATTCGTTTCCAGAAACAAAAAGGGGGGAAGAAGGGAAACTAAAAATGTTATTCATATCGATATACATGCGATTTAAGTCGGTTCTAATAACACCTGGATTTTCATTTAAAGTGTAATTTTTAGATTTAAGATATTCTTTAACTATCGTAGGATTAAATTTAGATGTATCTCCTCCTGCTTCAATTTGCATTTTATTAATAGCATCAATATCGCTAGGATAGATGAATTCATTAGTATATATGTAGTTGATATTAGGGAATAATATATTATGAGAGGATGTAGAAAAGTTATCTATATATTTACGAAGATTGTAATATTTTTGGTCAACCGCAAAATAAGGTAAGAAAGTACCACTTAACAATAATTCTCCTTCAGCTTTAGCAGTAGATATTATTTCTATATCGCGATCATTATAAGAAATATTATTATAGGCATTTTCAAAATTTGAAAATACCTTATTATAAATTTCAATTTCTTTGTTTTTATCGTGTTGAGGTATAACTAAAGTTCCAGTGGAATTCAAACTTAAAACAGGCGTGTTTGTTTGACATGCGGTGAGAAGAAAGATCGATAAAATTACAAAATATTTTGAAATTCTCATTTTAAATTTCTCCGTTTTCTAAATCCACTAGTAGATTATAGTTAGATTTATTTATTTTTTAACTTTTGTAATATTTGATGGATTAATTATCATATTATAAGTTCAATACTTAGGTTTTTCAAGGATGCCACTTTATTTGTCTTCAGGAGCTCTATTAGATTTAATCGCTAACTTTCTAGTGAATCTTCTAGAGACGAATCTAGTTCCTAGACTGCCTAGTTTAACAAAAACTCCGCAATTGATGATGCATTTCTTTTTCATCATGCCTTTATATGCTATAGCAGCGCATTTAGAAGCGCTCATAGGTTTGAAGGTTTTAAACATGCTGGTACTTTCTAAATTTGAAGCTTTTTCAAATCCGGTTTTAACAGGACCAGGGCATAGACAAGAGACGTAGACATTATGAGGTTTGAGTTCTTCGTAAATAGCTTCAGAAAAAGATTTAACATAAGCTTTTACCGCAAAGTAAGTAGACATGTAAGGACCTGCTAAATATGAAGCGACAGAGGAGACATTTAAAATATGTCCGTCTTTATTTTCTCTCATCACTTTTCCGTATAAGTGAGTTAGTCTCATTAAGGAATTTAAATTGACATTAATTAAAGCTTCTTGCTTAGCAAAATCAGAGTCGACAAAAGAAGATCTATAACCATATCCAGCGTTATTGATTAAATATTTAACATTCAAGCCTTGAGAGTTAGTCTCTTTAAATATTTCATCGCACTCTTCGACTTTAGATAAATCGTGAGGTAAGACTATTACATCGACATTGTATTTAGATTGAATATCTTTTTTAATCTGTTCTAAAATTTCTTCTCTTCTTGCAACTAAGATTACATTAATTCCATCTTTAGCGAAGAGGTTAACTAATTCTTTTCCAATACCGGAACTCGCTCCAGTTATTAAGGCGTATTCGTTTTTCATATATATCTCCTTTACCAGCGATTGTAGACTTTTTCTGCAAAACCAACAAGATTGTTGATCTGGAAAGTCTTATTATCTACTGTGATACTTCCATTGAATTTGCCGAATATTTGATTTTGATTAGAATTGATAATTAAGATATTAGCCCCACCTTTACGGCAAATTAGAGGGGTAAATTCGAGATTGATGGAATGATCTGAAGAAGAGAAAGTCCACTTCTTAGAGAATTCGTCTTTTCCTTTCTTATCTTTAGGTATATTGAAGGTTACATCGTTTAATTTATATACTTGTTTATCGTAGAAGAACATATTCTCACTAGCATAGGAGTTATCTCCAAAACCATAACCTAAATTAAATCCTATATGATGACCATCTTGAATATCGTTTAACGACGACCAATACCAAGTGTTTTTATAAGTCCAAACCCCTCGTCCCCAATCTAAAACTCCGCAGGTATCGTTTTTATTAAACAGATGTACTTCTTGACCTAATTTTATTTTGCCTTCGCAAGATAAGTTATTGATCTTTTGATTGTAATAGAAATGTCTCTTCTTATTAAAAGGTGTAGCGATAACCATACTAGAGGGGTTAGTTTCAAATAGATATAAATCAACTTCTAAATCTTTACCATCTTTGAATTTCTTATAGATTCCATAGATGTGACGAGAATCATCTAATTTATCAAAGTGAAAAGAAGCTTTTCTATCTTGAAAAGTTAGGTTACCTTTTTTAGAAGTAGAAGGAAAATTTAATTTGCCAAAAGAGAAAGGATGGAGAGTCATCTTTTCAGAGTAAGTACAATTTTCATAATTGAAAAAAGATACAGAACACATGTTCATATAAGAATTGTCGTCGATAGTGATTGCTAATGCGAGTTTTTTATTACCCACGTAATAATAATCCCACTCTTTGATTCTCCATTTATTTCCGACAATATCTTTGCGGTTGTATTCTTTGATTAGAGAATAGGCGTAACCCGCTTCATTTAAATCGCCGTTAGAATTGAGAAGCTTACCTTCGCTAAGCATGTGTTGATTCATAAATTTCACCTCTTAATTTGATTATATAATCTAATTATCTTATTTCACACAAACTTCTTGTAATTCTCAAAAGCGTTTTCTAATTGCATTTAGTTTTATATAAAATTATAATTTTCTTGATGAAAGAGTAGAATAGTAATCTCGACATCGTTTTTACAGAGAGAACTCGTCTAGGTGAAAGAGTTTAAAATGATAAAGGTGAATCCAACTACAACAAATCCTTCATTAGAAAATATACGAGGTCTAGATTCTATCTAGATGAAAACAGGTGGCACCACGAGGAAATCGTCCTGTTAGAGAAAGGGCCTTTTTTTATTTAGAGAAAGGCAATGGTATAAAATTATGTTAGACATCAAATATGTCAGAGAAAATTTAGATGAGGTCATCAAGAGATTAAACACTAGAAACGGCGATTATTCTTATTTGAAAGAAATACCTGTTTTGGATGCGAAAAGAAGAGAATTAATTAAACAAGGGGACGCGATTAAACAAAAGAGAAATGAAGTCTCAAAATTAATCGGTCAATACAAAAGAGAGGGTAAAGATACTTCTTCTATCATGAATGAAGTTGCGGCTTCTAGAGAAGAAATTGCTGAGTTAGATAATCAAATCGAAGCGGTGGATGCGCGTATAAAAGAAATCTTAATGAAGACTCCTAACTTACCTGATCCTTCTTTACCTTTAGGAAGCGATGACACTTTCAATAAAGAAGTAAGAAGATGGGGAGAGCCTAGAAAGTTTGATTTCCAACCTTTGACCCACTGGGACTTAGGTGAGAAGTTAGGCTATTTTGATTTCGATAGAGCTGTCAAAGTTTCCGGACCTAGATTCACTTTCTACAGAGGAGCTTTCGCTAGATTAGAAAGATCATTAATGATGTTCATGCTGGATACTCACACCGCTAACGGCTACACTGAATTCTTACCTCCTTTCATGGTTAATTCTGATTCTATGTTAGGTACAGGTCAATTACCTAAGTTTGCTGAACAAGCTTACAAATTGCAAAACGAAGATTTGTGGATGATTCCTACTGCTGAAGTTCCTGTTACTAACTATTACAGAGGTGAGATTTTAGACGCGAAAGATTTACCTATGCGTTTTTGTGCATATTCAGCTTGCTTTAGAGAAGAAGCCGGATCGGCTGGAAGAGATACTAGGGGTATTATTAGACAACACCAATTCCAAAAAGTTGAAATGGTTAAATTAGCTTTACCTGAACAATCTTGGGATGAATTAGAAGAGATGACCCACGAAGCGGAAAGAATTTTGCAATTATTAAAGCTCCCTTATCACGTGGTCACTTTATCTACTGGCGATGTCGGTTTCTCTTCGGCGAAGACTTACGATTTAGAGGTCTGGTTACCTTCTTATAATACTTACAAGGAAATTTCTTCTTGCTCTAACTGTTTAGATTTCCAAGCTAGAAGAATGAATTTGAGGTTTAAGAGAACTAAAGATGGACCTACTGAATTTGTCCATACTTTAAATGGTTCGGGCTTAGCTATTGGTAGAACTGTTGCGGCGGTTTTAGAAAACTATCAAAATGAAGATGGAACTATCACCGTTCCTGAAGTCTTACGCAAATACATGGGTTGCGATATTATTAAATAATTATTTAAAACGATATAGAAAAAATTCTAAGAATTGAATCTATATCGTTTTTTAATGTTAATAATACTTTTTTTAATATTTAGAGCGTGTAGAGTGAAAAAGAGAATAATATAAAAACATATTTTTAAAATATATCTTTTTTAATTTAAAATGTATTTGTATGAAAAGAAAGATTTTTACTAAAGCGAATTTCTTAAATGAATTTCTACCTATTATCTGCATGTGGATTCTTGCTTTAATAGTTTATTTAATATTGAGAAATTTCCCGGATAAATTTCCCAGAGCTTATGCTTCTTTTTATTTCTCTTTAACTTGTACGATACCTTTACTTTTCTTCTTGCTATTCGATATTCGTTTACCTTGGATTTTAAAAATTACTTATTTCGTTTTTTTAATTATATCGATGTTATTTTCTATGGCCTTTTCTATCTATTCTTACGCTTTGTGGTACGATTCTTTTTTACACGCTATATCAGGTATAGTAGTGTGTTTATTCGCTCACTATATAATTATCTATATAGATAGAAAAAACAGTTTAAATTACATGCCTAAACTGTTCTTAATAATATGTATCAATGCTTTACTTTCTCTTTTGTGGGAGGTGGCGGAATTCGCTACAGATACATTTATGGCCTCTAATGCTCAACACGTTATAGATACAGGGAATTTAGATACTATGTTTGATATTCTCTATAACTTTATAGGAGTGGGAGTTTATTCGATTACCTATTTGTTAGATCAAGCTATCTTCAAAGGAAAGTACAGAAGTAAATTAGAAGATAAACTTTCAGTTAATTTTCCACCTTTGAAGTAGATTTCTTCTTATCTCCAGGGTTGGTCTTTCTAATTTTTTTAAAGAATTCACTAATTATTTCTCCACATCGATCATCTTTAAGGTAATGGAAGGAAATATTATCAGTATTCATAGGAACGTTAAAATAGGAAAACGCTCCTTTTTTGGAATCTAACGCTCCGAAGTAAACTTCTTTAATGTGGGAATTGATAATTCCTCCTAAACACATTAAACAAGGTTCTAAAGTTACATATAAGGAACAAGAAGAGAGATTTTTAGTTTGAAGAATCTTCACACCTTGTTTAATAACGTTCATCTCCGCGTGTAAAGTAGGATCGCATTCTTTTAAAGAATGATTAAAAGAAGAGGCGATTATTTTACCTTGGTAGACTAAAACCGCTCCTATAGGAGTCTCGTTTTCTTCTAGGGCTTTTAAGGCTTGTTTATAAGCTTCTTCAAGGTAATTTAAATGTGGGTTTTCCATCGTTTTATATTTAATATTATATGGTTTTTATTTAGAATAAATAAAGAAAACCATCGCACATGGAGCTTAGTCTTAAGGCTGCTATCTTCCGATCCTGACCTGGTTCGATAAAACTTCATCGCGATGGCGTAAACATTATAAACTAAAAGTGTATTATAATGAAATAAGAAAATTGAGAAAAAGGACTAATAATGAATAAAATACTTGCAGAAGGGTTTCTGAAATATCTAGATTCTTACGTTACGTGGATCGTAATTCTCATTTTGGTCGCGGTGACCTTTTTTGTCGTTTTCCATTACGCTAAAAGATATTTCACTCACAAGACTATCGTAGAAATTTATTTCGATGGTAAGAAGAGAATTAAAAAATATAAACATTACAAGATCGGTTCAACTATCGATACTAAGAACTTAAAAATTAAAAAGAAATATCCACAATTGAAGATTGAATCAATCACTTCTCAAGCGGATATCGAAGAAGGCGATATTCGTTCTTTCAAGATGCCTAAAGGCGATGTTCTAGTCACTTATGTTAAAGCTAGTGAACCTATTAAAGAAGGTCATCTGTATACTTCTCAAGTTTTGCTCCCTCTAGGAAAGAGATTTGCTCTAGCTAACGATGAAGTAGTTAAACCTGTCAACATTTTAGATTTAACGGATATCATTAATCACATTCAAAAGAGCAATACCGATACTTCTAATTTCCCTTTAATCAACAGATATAAAGGTAGAACTTTCTCAGACCGAAATGTTTTGGTTTTATATTGTGGGGAGACTATATATTCGTTAGTTATCGAACAAGGGGGAGTTTATAAATTCCTACTTAGGTTAGATGCGTCTTACGCTAAGAAAGAATTATCTCACCTTCCTTCTATCTCCGCTTTAGAAGAGGATATCTATTCATTTATTTTCGATATGGAATATATGAATTACGATGAGCTTACTCAGGTTCTAGATTATTCTTATTCTTATGTTTATAAATTAACTTACAAGCTTGAAGGGGCATCTTATATATATAATAAGGAAGAAGTAGAGAGAAAGAATTCTCTAATCTTACATTACATCGACGCTTTAGTAATTGAATTAGATCCTCTTTACGATCGTAAGATTTTAGAAGCTAGAAAATATAAAGAGAGTTTGATTGAAGCTTATAAGAAAGAAAATGAACTCGACAAAGCTTTCTACGCTCCTAGAGATTTAGTTTACTCTGACTTAAAGAAGTTCGACGATAGTTTCTTAGGTAGATTCTTCGAGGATGAATTTAAGATTATACCTGATTATAAAGATGATGTCTTTGTAGAGGAAGAAGTCAAAGTAGAAAAGAAAAAGACTCTTCCTACTATTGAAGAAGAATTAGCAGATTTAACTCCTATTACTCCTTCAGAGTTAGATTTAGATACTTTTATCAAATATATTATGGATAGAAAAGACATGGTGTCTTTAACTATTAAACTCACGAAGGATATTTCTAAATCACCTGTGCGTATGCTTTATTTGAATCACACATTTTGTTTAGTCAATAAAGGGAAGTTCGCTTTGAATTTCAATTTACGACTTTCACAAGAAGAAGCGGATAAGGTCGCTAAAAAGCATTCGAGTATGAAACATATTTTAGTTAACAATCAATCTGATTGGTATAAGATTGGCTTGGATAAATCTTTTAAAGATTACCAAGAACTCTACGAATTAGTTTTAATTTCTTATGATTATTCTAAGAGAGTTTTCTATTCTGAAAACGACTCGTTATCTGATACGACATCAATGATTTAAAAAATATTAAAAATTTTTAAGTCATTTTTAAGTTAGAAGTCCAAAATAGTTAGTAGGAGGTCTTTATAATGAAAAAGAAATATTCATTGATAATTATAGGAGGGTTATTATTAACCTTAAGTTCCTGCAACGTACAGAGCCCTTTTAGTTTTAGCTCTTCTAATTCTTCTACATCAAACACTTCAAACACTACATCTAGTCAAACAACTAGCGCTTCTACTTCTAGTGATGGGAATTTCGTCTATACCGATAAAGCTTATTATTCAAAAAATTACGAGGATAAATATAAAAGTTATACCGCTCGTGAATTAAAATTCAAAACTTCTAGCGAAGGTTATTCTTTAGGAAGAGATGTCTTCCAAAAGCAGATGGATCAAGATGAAGATTTCGCTCGTTCTTTTGGAGGCGAAGGTAAAACTTATATGCCTTCTTTAGGAGCTTCTAAATTGCTAGTTATTCCTGTAGCCTTTTCAGGAACTAGTTTAATATCTAAACGCAATGAGAGCGACATTAGAAATCAAATATATAAAGCTTTCTTTGGAAGTGAAGAAGATGTTTACTGGGAATCGGTAAGTTCTTATTATTACAAAGCATCTTACGGTCAATTAGATATTCAAGGGGAAGTCGCTCCTATTATGAATTTCAATTATTATTATTCAAATAAGAGAAGTTCACCTTTTGGAGCGGAGGCTGCAAGAACTAGTTTTAACGAGGATACATTTATTGCTTATTTAACTAGATACGCTTACGATTTGTATTTTAGCGGCTCTTCTCCTTTATACAATTATGAAGATTTCGATTCTAATGGAGATGGAATTATAGATGGTATTTACTTTGTATCTTTAGAGGATCTAAGTGCGACTTCTGATAAGGAATTAGATTGGGCGTTTACTTATTGGTCTACTTTAGATTCTAATTATACTCACTTAGGAAGTTTCTCGTGGAGTTCTATTAACTTTTCTACATACAATAAAGGAAGCGAAGATAAACCCGATTCACACACTTTCATTCACGAGACTGGTCACATCTTAGGTTTAAATGATTATTACGATCCTTCTTATACTGAAAATAGCTCTAACTATTCTGGAGGACCTACTATGCAAGATAACAACATCTGCGATCACGACCCTCTTTCTAAATATCTATTAGGGTGGATCGATTTGGATGTTATAGATTCCTCTACGCTCTTAGATCAAGGTGAGCAAGAATTTGAATTACCTTCTTTTGAAGAAAGCGGGAAAGTTTTACTTCTAGCTAATTCCTATAACAATACGAGTTTGGATGAATACCTATTAGTCATTTATTACACCCCTACTTATTTAAATGAAGCGGATAGTAAAGAAAAATATGAAGCTATCTTAGGTATCGATCAAGAAGGCGTTCAAATTTGGCACGTAGATAAATCTGTTTACGATACTAAACACTATGAGACGACTTCTTCTAGATGGCCTTATCAACGTAGCGAAGTAACTGAGTGGTCAGTTAATCCTGATAATAATATGTATATAAATGAAGAAGGGAAGTTATCTTGCCAGAGTAATACAGAGGGTTACAACTACTTGATGTTTACGTCTACTAATAATTACGCTCAGAT
This sequence comes from uncultured Erysipelotrichaceae bacterium, assembly GCA_902772915.1. Taxonomy (GTDB): domain Bacteria; phylum Bacillota_I; class Bacilli_A; order RFN20; family CAG-288; genus Scatoplasma. The sequence goes on from CACYCE010000022.1 coordinate 137,541, forward strand.
AGAATCGGACATCTTCACTCATCCTGAATTAGAGATGATTAGAAAAGATACTATCTCATCATCTTCAGAAGCTTCCTCATCTTCATTATTCAAAGAGGGTGATACTTTCAATGGAGATAGTGATATTTATAAAGATTTTAGTTTCTATACCACTTCCAAGGATATAGATGAAAAAATTTATAACACTAACGAGCTAGTAGAGAAGGCTTATATCCAATCTTCCAAAGAAAATTTAAGCTTCAGCTTAACTGTAAATAGTCTCTCAAACAGCGCAAAAGTTACCATAAAAGCTAAATAAAATCAAAAAAATCAAATTATTTAAGGCATGTAAGCGATTTCAGAACAAAATTTTTGCTATTTTTTATTGACATGCCTTTTTAAATGTAGTTTTATATAACTACGTAAAAGTTTGTACGGAAAAAATTATTAGGCTATAGTTCGTGATGTCTTGTATTTTATTTTTGTTACAAGCGTAAAGCGTTTAATGTTTAGGAGGAAAGAATTATGAAAAAAGCATTAAATTCCGTTTTAGCCTTAACCGCTGTTGCTGCCAGCTTAGTTACCTTAGCTTCCTGTGGAAATTCAGGATCAAATTTAGTTAAGAATAACAAGAACTGGTATGCCTTGTTTGGCGATAAGACTTCTTATGATTTAGTTTTAGGTGACTTCAATGACCTCTATTCCGAAGCTAGAGGCATCTTAAACGACAACGATGAACGTTTCGTTAAAATGGCTGAAGCCGAAGCCGAATTGTTAGCTTCTGGTGTTTTTGTTCCCACCACTACTCAAGGTGGCGCTTACACTGTTTCCAGAGTTGCTCCTAGAACTGTTCCTTATGTTCAATGGGGCGTTGATAGTGATAGACTTAAATCCGCTATCGTCGTTGATAAATTTATCACTAAAGCTGATAGAGCTGCATTGATTGAAAAGTGGCAAGATGCTAGAGAAGGTAAAGCTGGTGCCGATTATTCCTATGCTGCTGTCAAGTCTTGGTTAGCTTCTAAAGGTTACACTGTCCAAAATGTCTATAAGTCTTCGTTCTCTACCGCTCCTCAAACTTGGGATGTCTTAGCTACTTCTAGACAAAATGATACCGAACAAATCATTTGGGGTTTAGATGGCTTGGTTGAATATGACAACTTAGGTCAACAACAACCTGCTATTGCTGATGCTTTACCTGAAGTTTCTGCAGATGGTAAAACTTACACTTTCACTATTAATGCCAATAAGGCCACCAAGGCTACTTGGGTTTCATCCGCTGGTCAAAAATATGCTGATGTTGTAGCTGATGACTTCGTTGCTGGCTTCCAACACATGTTGGATGCTTCTGGCGGACTTGAATATTTAGTCGATGGTGTTGTCAAAGGTGTTCATGAATATTTAGCTGGTACTGGTTCATTTGATAACGTTGGTGTCAAGGCTAATGGTAACAAGTTAACTATTACCTTAGTTGATCCCTTACCTTACTTTGAAACTATGTTGACTTACAACATCTTCTTCCCTATGAATAGAGCTTACTTCCAATCTAAGGGTGGTGTCTTCGGTATTAAAGAATTCGCTAATGCGAAATCTTCCTCTTCTTACACTTATGGTAAGTCCAAAGATGATATCTTATATAACGGCGCCTTCTTATGTTCTGAAGTTACCGCTAATAACGCTATCAAATACACCAAGAATAACTCTTACTACAACCCTGGTATCGTCAACTTAACTTCCGCTGAATATAAATATGATGATGGTTCCGATCCTAAGGGCTCATTCGATGCTACTGTTGCTGGTGATTATGCTGGTACTGGTTTATCTAGCTCTACCTTACCTTTCGCTGAAACCACCAACTATGAAGGAAAGAATTTATTTAGCGACTACGCTTATATTTCTGACACTAACGCTACCACTTACTTCGGTGGTTGGAACTTAAATAGACGTACCTTCGCCTTATCTAATGGTAATGTTGCGTCTCCTAAGACCAATGAAGAAGCTAGAGCTTATGCTACTGCTATCGTCAATAGAAACTTCAGAAACGCTTTAGCTCACTCTTTCGATAGAAAGACATACAATGCTGTTTCTAGAGGTGCTAATTTAGCTGAAGCCAACTTAAGAAATATGTACACTTCACCTGATTTGGTTTCCTTAAACGAGGACTTCACCTATCAAATTGGTAATGAAAATGTCACTTTCGGTAAAGGTTCAACTTATGGTCAATTAGTTCAAAAGTTCATCGATAAGAAATACAATGGTGAATTCAATGTTGCTGATGGCAAAGATGGCTGGTACAATCCTACTTTAGCTAAATCTTACTTAGAAAAAGCTATCACCGAATTAGACGCCGGCGTCTTCGCTGAACCTATCAAGATTGATGTTGAATACTACGCTGCTTCCGTCGTTCAAAAAGGTCAAGCTGAAGCTACTAAAGCTTCCTTCGAAGAAGCCTTAACCTTAAACGGTAGAAAATATGTTGAAGTCAACTTAGTAGAAGCTACTACTACTGATGATTACTATGAAGCTGGTTATTATGCTCCTACTGGTGCTGATGCCGATTACGATTTATTCTACGGTTCTGGCTGGGGACCTGACTACGGTGATCCTAGTACTTACTTAGATACATACTTACCTGATGGACTTGGTTACATGACCAAAGTTAACGGCTTGTGGTAATCTACAGATCTTAGAAATAACTTATTTCTTTAAAAAATTTATTTAGAAGGTGGTTATTTAATTAACTACCTTCTATTTTTTGACTAAATGTTATGTTAAAATTGTCGTATGCTTTTTGTATATAAAAAAGCATACGACATTTGTCATAACAAAAATAAAAATACGGAAAGGGGGAAGTAATACATGGCAAAATATTTACTTAAGAGAATCTTGTATTCTATTTTGTCCATCGTAGCGGTCATGTTTATCATCATGATTTTAATCTTCTCATTAAAATCACGTGATTCCATTTTCACTAGCGATAACAATATTACACACTTAAGTAATAACCAGAAAGAAATTTACAAAGCTAGAAAGCTTCAAGACTTTGGTTATTTGCAATTTGTTGCTTACAGTACATACGCTGATGAACAATTAGATAAAGATGGCGTAACTGATGAATCGTTAAGGAGTTTCTATAAGACTCTACCTAGCACAGGTGCTAATATTACACCTACATCAACTTACGCTTACATTCACGATGGAAAAATCGAATATTTAACTAATAAATATTTGTATAATTTTAGAGCTGAGATGGAAGCTCAAGGTTACAAAGTCACCTTTTTAAATTACAAAAATGGTGATGCTCCACAATATTTTGCTACTAGAGATCACAATGTTTTCGTTAGATTGGGTCAATTCTTCGGGTCAATGTTCCAATTTGAAAACATGGGAAATGTAGCCGCAGATCAAAATATTGATCGTTATATTAGATGGGAGTGGGACTACGCCTCAAATGCCCCTGCTTTAGTAGGCTCAGGAACCTCTCATAAATATTTGACTTACTATTCCGATTCTGGATCCATTTTAGCTGGTCAAAATATTTTCCATTTAAATTTAGGTTATTCTTACACTGGTGAAAATAAAGATAGAACCATTGAAGATATTTTATTATCTTCTCAAGGTACTAACGTCTTCTCACCTAATCCTTATCCTTATCAATATTTAATTATTGAAGATACTTATTCTGCCAAAAATATCAACTTCACAGTTAAGCATTTTGATAACGATGAAACTACATTGATTAGTGAAGACCATGTCACTACTAACAAATATGTCTTCCAAGTTGATGATATTTATGATTTCTACAAAGTTTACGATGCTAACGGAAATCTAGTATATGAATATCAACCTTTCGAAACTTCAGGTATTGCTATTACTGGTGAATTCGCCTTCTATTTCAATAATGATGGCGTAGCTACTGTTGTAGTACCTAATCCTTACGATATTCACTCTGTTACTTACAGCCCTGAAATCTCCCCTTTATATGGAGATCACTATTCTAACGCTGTCACTAGGAAGAGTGGTTTGTCCACCATGGGTTATTCTTTCTTAATCGGTATTTTAGCTACCTTGTTGTCATACATCTTAGGTATTCCTTTAGGTATCTTGATGGCTAGAAAGAAAGATAAGATTGCAGACCATATTGGTATGGCCTACATCATCTTCATCATCGCTGTTCCTTCCTTAGCTTACATTGCTATATTTAGAGCTTTAGGTGGAGCTATGGGTTTACCTACTAAGTTCTATATTGGAAGCGGACCTACTTATTGGTTAGTCTACTTCTTACCTGTCATATCCTTAGCCTTACCTTCAATTGGTGGATTAATGAGATGGACTAGACGTTACATGATCGACCAATCTAACGCTGATTATGTTAAGTTTGCTAGATCCCAAGGTATGTCAGAAAGAGAAATCTTCACTAAGCACATCGCCAGAAATGCCGCGATTCCTATTATCCATGGTATTCCTGGTAGTATCTTAGGTTGTTTAACTGGTGCCTTTATCACTGAGCGATTCTATGCTGTTCCTGGTACTGGTAAATTGTTAACTACCGCTATCAACTCTTCAGATAACGGTACTATCGTCGCTTTAGCTTTCTTCTACTCATTGTTATCAATTATCTCCTTAATTTTAGGTGATATATTGTTAACTATGGTTGATCCTCGTATTTCCTTTGTCGACGGAGGTGCAGGTTCGATTAAATTTAGAAGAAAGAAGAAAAAAGCTCCTGAATCCGGCACTGATACTGACGAGAATCAACCTGCCGAAATTCAAGAGACAGTCGCAACAGTAAAGGAGGGTGAATAATGGAATACGTAGATTTAACTAAGCCTTATGCTCCTCACGACGAGAATGATGAATTATTCGTCTTTGCTGATCACTCTACAGCGGCTAGTGAAAAGATCGTTGCCCCTAGATATTCCTACTGGAAGTCTGTCGGACGCGTCTTCTTTAGAAAAAAGAGTAATTGGGTAGCCTTAATCTTCATGGGCATAATTATCCTCTTGGCGATTTTCTATCCAATTTTCCAACCTTATGGTGAAAGTGCAGCTCTCAATCCTAATATTAGAGATGTCTCTACTTTCTCCTTGTCTCCTTCTGATGCTATTGGAAAGTTGGGCTTCCATATTAAATGGATATTTGGTACTTCTCCTACTGGTAACTCCATATTTAACGCTTTGTGGAGCGCTACTAGAACTTCAGTATCCTTAGCCTTTATTTGTACGATTATCAATATGATCATCGGTGTCGTCTTAGGTGCCGTTTGGGGTTTATCTAAGAGATTCGATGTTGTCATGACTCAAATCTACAATATTATCGCTAATGTTCCTTACGTCTTGTTGATTTCCGTTTTGGTTTATATCATCGGTGCGGGTTATTGGGCTTTCGTCTTTGCTTTAACAATCACCGGTTGGTTAGGTATTGCTTACTTCATCAGAACTCAAGTCATCATTATTCGTGATAGAGAATATAATTTAGCTTCCAAGACCTTAGGTACTAGAACTGGAAGAATCGTCACTAGAAACATCTTACCTTTCATGGTTTCTGTTATTGTTACTTTAATCGCTAGTGAACTTCCTTCCTATATCGGGTACGAAGTCTTCTTATCTTACATCGGTGTCGGTTTATCCGCTTCGAATATTTCTATAGGTCGTATGATTTCCGAATCTGAGCCTTCATGGGTTGCCTTCCCTTGGCAATTCTGGCCTCCTGTGGCCATCTCAGCGGTTGTCTCAATCGTCTTGTATGTCGTCGGTCAAAATATCGGCGATGCTTCCGACCCTAGAACTCACATGTAGAGGTATTGATTATGGAAAATGAAAAGAAAGTAATTTTATCAATCAGAGACCTCGAAGTTAAGTTCAATGTTCGTGGACGTAAATTAACGGCAATAAGAGGTATTGATTTAGATATTTACGATGGCGAATCCATCGCTATCGTCGGTGAATCAGGTTCAGGTAAGTCTGTCTTAACTAAGACTTTCTCCGGTATGACTGATTCCAATGGTTATATTTCTCACGGTGACATTATCTTGTATGATGATGAAGTCAGTGAGACTAAAGTTAAGATGACTAGATCTAGAAAGTTCATCTTCAACTCTATTAAAAGCACTCTAGATAACAAGTCTTATTTAGAAAACGGTGCTCCTGTATATCAAAAACTTCAAGCTCTTGAACTTGAGAAGGAAGAATTATACAAGCTTCCTAGATCTGTAAGAGCTGAATACAAAGCTAATATTCAAAAGGCTCAAAATGATTTGATTGAAAAACAGAACGAAGTTCAAATTTATGATGCTAAGACTGAAAAAGATCAAATCAAGAAATGTAAAGAAGAAATTAAGCAACTTGAATTAGATTTAGATAAGGCTAAAAAAGAATACGCTGATGCTAAATTTAAGAGAAGACAAGAAGCTTTAGCTAACGATGAATTTAACGCTCGTTACAATTCTGAAAAGGCGAGTTTAAAAGAAGAATTAGCTTCTCTTTACAGCAATCCTGTCGATGAAAAAGTTTATCAAAGAAACGACATCCTCGCTAAGGAAATTATTCTTTCTGCCTCTAGATACGGTTTCTTTGATAACATCACTTTATCTAGAAAGTTAACTAGCTTGTTAGTTAACGCTATGAGAAATGGTAAAAATCTCTCCGATGAGAAAACATTAAATGAAATCTTCGACCAAGTTAACTTCCGTGTTAAATATGAGAAGACTTTAGATGATGGTAGTTTATTAGGTTATTGTGTTGTTAACTTAGCTAAAGTTAAGAAATCTAAAGATTGGCAGAAGATTAGAGGTACTAGAATCTCTACAGTCTTCCAAGATCCTATGACTTCACTTAACCCTATCATCAGAATTGGACAACAAATTACCGATGTTATTATGAAGCATCAACATTGCTCACATTACGAAGCTAAAAGAAGAGCAATCAAGATTATGCAAGATGTCGGTATCGACAACGCTGAAAAGAGATTCGATGACTATCCTTTCCAATACTCTGGTGGTATGAGACAGAGAATCGTCATTGCTATCGCCTTATCTTGCGCTCCTAAGATTCTCATCTGCGATGAACCTACAACCGCTTTGGATGTTACTATTCAAGCTCAAATCATCAGATTGATTAAATCTCTACAAAAGAAGTACAACTATACCACAATCTACATTACTCACGATTTAGGTGTTGTTGCTAACGTCGCTGATAGAGTCGTCGTCTTGTACGCTGGTCAACCTGTTGAAATCGGTACTGTTGAAGATATCTTCTACAATCCTCAACATCCTTACACTTGGGCTTTGTTATCTTCTTTACCTCAACTTTCTGTTAAAGGTGAGAAGTTATATTCTATCTCCGGTACACCTCCTTCTTTGTATACCAAAGTTAAAGGTGATGCCTTCGCTTTAAGAAGTGATTACACTCTAGCTATCGACTTAGTTAAAGAGCCTCCTATGTTTAAAATTAGCGAGACTCACTACGCTAAGACTTGGTTGCTAGATCCTCGTGCTCCTAAAGTTGAAAAGCCCAAGAACATTCAAAATCTCCACGAAAAATTAAGTGGAAGTAAATATAACTAGGAGGTCAATTCAATGTTTAAATTTAAGAAAAAAACTGAAAATGAAAATGTTGAACTAAATTCTAGTGAAGTTACTTCTGAGCAAGCTGCTCCTAGTGAAGTTGCCCCCGAATTAGTCTTTAAAAATGTCTCTAATGAACCTATTAACAAGGACAATAGAGAAGTTGTAGTTTCCGTTCAACATGTCGACATCGAATTCGGACGTGGAAAGAAGAAATTTAAAGCTGTCACTGATGCTTCCTTTGATATTTATAAAGGTGAAACTTTCTCCTTAGTCGGTGAATCTGGTTCTGGTAAGACAACTATTGGTCGTGCCATTATGAGAATCAATCCTTGCGCAGCGGGTAATATTTACTTCAAGGGCAAGAGAATCTCCGGTAAGTTATCTAACGAGGAGAAAAGAGAATTCACTAAGAAAATTCAAATGGTCTTCCAAGACCCTGCGGCATCTTTAAACGAGAGAGCTACAATCGATTATATCGTCTCAGAAGGTTTATATAATTTCCATTTGTATAAAGATGAGAAAGATAGAATCGCAAAGGTTGAAAAAATCATCAATGAAGTCGGCTTACTTCCTGAGCATTTAACTAGATATCCTCACGAATTCTCCGGCGGGCAAAGACAGAGAGTCGGTCTAGCTAGAGCCATCGTCATGGAGCCGGAATTCATCGTTGCTGATGAACCTATATCCGCTTTGGATGTTTCTATCCGTGCTCAAATACTCAATTTGTTGAAGAAGTTCCAAGAAGAGAAGGGATTAACTTACCTCTTCATCGCTCACGATTTATCTATAGTCAGATTTATTTCTGATAGAATCGCGGTTATTCACAAAGGAAGAATCGTGGAAATTGCAGAGTCTGAAGAATTGTTCAATTACCCTCTCCATCCGTATACCAGATCTTTGATGAGTGCAATTCCTGTTCCCGATCCTCAAATCGAAAAGAACAAGACTTTATTCGTCTACGATCCTTCTATTCACGATTATTCTGTTCATAAACCTGAATTAGTTTATATAGGACATAATCACTACATCTATGGTAATGAAGAAGAAATTCAACATTACATGGCAATTCGTGAAGGAAAGATTTCTGAATAGAAATGTCGGAATACAAAAATCTCGAAGTTAAGAATCTATCTAAAAAAGAGATCATCATCAGAATTGTTGCAGTAGTGGCTTTGTTAGCTATAGCCGTTACTTCTATAGTTTTAGGAGTTAACGCTTACATCAATTCTCAAAAAAAGGCTGTAGGTAGTTATACCTTGACCTTAGAAAGCTCCTCAGAAGATGGTCCTTATAATATGAATTTAGGTATCTCTTATTATTGCGATGATTCTAATGGAAGTGATGCGAACACTAAATTCAATAACGTTTCTTCTTTCGCTATGAATAAAGCTAGTGAAATTTATTCTTATTTGGATAACACTAAAGCTTATAAAAACGAAGCGGGAGAATATTTAAAAAACAATTTACACGCTATAAACGATTCTTTAGGTCAAAAGTTACAGATCACTAAGACTTTATATGAGATTCTAAGTGATGCTTATAACAAGACAAATGAAGTTGATTCGCACTATTCTATTTACAGCGGTATGCTCAATTACTTCTGGTGGACTCTCTTATCTAACGATTTAAGTGTTGACCCTTATTACAACAAAGATTCTAAGGAAATAATTTCTATCTTATCTGAATTATCTAAGAGTGAATATTACACTTTGAATCTTGAACAAGAAGTAAAAGATGGTACTAATTATTATTATGTTACCTTCGACATGACTTCAGAAGGTAAACTAAAATTTGAAGCTAATCAAGATAGATTCAAATTTATCAAGGATAATTTAGGAGTCTATCCTATCTTAGACTTGAATGTCTTATTAGACAGTTATTATATTCAATATCTAGCGGATGCATTTATTCAAGCTAATTGGACTAAAGGAATTATTTATTCCTATACTGGAATCTATGTTAACTTAGGTGAATACGGAGAAAAAGAGGCTGTTGCTAATATTCCTGTATTTGATTACGATAACCTCTTGCAAGCGAATTTAATAGGTATGTACAGTTCTAAACAACCTTTAGTAGCGACATCTATTAAATCGTTCCCTTACTTCACTTACGAGAAGAATTACGCTTATAAAGTCTTCAAAGACGATCAAGGAAATATAGTTTCACACTCAGTTTACTTTGATTATAAGACTGGTTATTCTTCTAAAAAGATGCATAATTCCATCTTAGTTAATACAGGGAGAAATGTGAGATTATACGATCTCACTTACAAGAATCTAAATCTAGTCTTAAATGAAGCAACTGATTTAGAAGATTACAAAACTTTGCCTTTCGGAGCAGGAGTAATATTCGACTCTGAAAATAAAACATTAAATATCAATTCTGAGTTTAGTTCTAAATTCAACAAAACAACTCAATTAAATTACACAATTAAAACATTCTAGGAAAGTAGATAAGGAGGACCTTATAAAATGGATGTAAAGAAGATATTAAACGCTGCAGGCGTCATCGCGATTATCGTTGCGATCGTATTTCAATTCCTATCAGCTTTTAAGTGGTTGATGCTATTGATTTCATTTATCTTAATTCTAATTGGTGGATGCTTGATATCTAAAGCGAACGCGAGAAAATATTTAGGTATTATCTCATTGATATCTGAAGCTTTCTCTATCATGTGGTCAATGTGGATGTTAATCGACTTCGCTAGATTTGGCACTGGTCCTATTTATTATCCTGTCCTCTGCTTAGTCTTCGATCTTTTAGCGGCAACTGTCTCTTCATTCATGTTAATTATGTGGTTGGAGCAGAATAAAGGTAAGGAATATAATCCTTTAATCAATTACCTTAACGCTAAAGAGAATCAATTGTAATTTAATTAGTTATAAAGCCGCAAAGATTGCGGCTTTTATTATATTTTCTAATTATATTTATTGTTAGTTAGTTTATTAAGTTTTATCATATAAACATAGAGAAAAAATTAGGAGGATCTATGTATTCTAGTTATTTAAAATCTAGACACGACCTTTGTAAAAAGCTCGTATCTACTCTAGAAAAAGATTACGAATATGTCTCCGTTTTAGGAAAGCATGTTACCGGTAGTCAAATTAGGGTTACTAGCGCTGCCACTGCAGTTAACGATACCGCTGAGAAACAATGTGGATTTGTCGTTAAATTATTTAACGGAAAGACTTGTGCGGAATATTCTTTTTCTGACATAAATGAAGATAATTTCGATGAGATTGTTAAAAATATTAAAGAGAAGACTTCTATCTCAAAAGAACTTTTAGATGAACATGTCAATTTGGGAAAGATGTCAGATGAAAAGTTAGTTAAAGATTTTCAAAGAGAAGTTGAAGATAAAGTTCCTTCAGTTCAAGAAGCTATCGAAAGATTAACTAAAATTAAAGATGGTTTACACGCTTATTCTGATAAGATTGTTCAAGCTGCAGCAATATTAATTTATTATGAAACTAGCGCTTTGTTCATTTCTAAAAACAAGGATTTAACTCAAAATTACACTTGGATTAACGTCATTTCTATGGCGGTTGCTAAAGAAGGAAATAATTTTAAATCTTCCAGAAACGTCGGAGCGTATAATTCTTTTGAAAAATCTTTTAAGAAGGTTGAAGATGAAATCAATGATACTGCTCAATTAGCTTTAGATTTATTACATTCCACTTTAATCGAGCCTGGAGTTTACGATATCATCACCGAGCCTTCTATCACCGGCTTAATTGCTCATGAAGCTTTCGGGCACGGGGTAGAAATGGATATGTTTGTTAAAAATAGAGCTAAATCAATGCACTATTTAAATAAGGAAGTCGCTTCACCATTGGTAGAAATGCACGATGGGGCTGCTGCTACTTTATCTTCAGCGAGCTATTTCTTCGATGATGATGGAGTCTTAGCCCAAGATACTTTAATTATTAAAGATGGTATCTTACTAAGAGGTATTTCTGATGCGGTCTCCGCTTTACAATTAGGTAGTGTTCCTACTGGTAATGGTAGAAGAGAATCTTACAAGAGGAAAGCTTATACGAGAATGACCAATACTTTCTTTTCTCCTAAAGCTGACAAGGTTGAAGATATGATTAAATCTATCAAACACGGATATTTATTATGTCAAACATCCAACGGTATGGAAGATCCTAAAAACTGGAATATTCAATGTGTATGTGAATATGGCAGAGAAATAAAAGATGGTAAATTTACCGGTAAGATTGTTTCTCCTGTAGTCATGTCGGGATACGTACCTGATTTATTAAAATCTATATCTATGGTCTCCGACGAAAAAGTTGTTATAGGCTCAGGTCACTGCGGTAAAGGTTATAAAGAATGGGTTACTGTCTCTGATGGAGGCCCTTATTTGAAAGCGAGGTGTAAATTAGGATAATGGAACGTTTATTTAAAGTACTTAGAAGCAGAAAAGATATTTCTGATTGGAAAGTAAATATAGTTAAAACATCCTCTGAAGAATTATTCTACGTCCAAAAGAAATTAGAGACTAATAGAGCAACTGATGTTGAAGATATCTCTGTTACTATTTATGTCGATATAGATAAGAATAGAGGTAGTTCAACTTTCACTATCTATCCTTATATGGACGAAGAAGAAATTAATAAGAAAATAGATGAGAATGTCTTCGCTGCGAAGTTCGCCTTAAACCCCTTCTTTGAGATTCCTTCTAAGCAAGATGTCGAGATAGAAGAATCAAAATCCAATTTAAAAGATAGAGATTTTAAAGATATTATTAAAGATGTAAAAGAAGCTGTTTTTGAAGCGGATAATTACGAAGATGGTTATTTAAGCGCTACGGAGATTTTCTTATATAAGATCGATACTAGAATCGTCAATTCTAAGGGAATTGATGTTTCTTACACTTCATATAAAGGCAATATTGAAACTATTCCTTCTTGGAGAAAAGGTGGAGAAGAAGTTGAACTGTACAAGATGATAGAATTCGAATCTTTTATAAAAGAAGATATCTATTCTCAAGTTAAAGAAGTTTTAGATTTATCTCACGCAAGAAGTGAAGCTGTTCCTTTAAAAGAAGTTAAACAAGGCACTAAAATCATTTTAGAAAATGAGGAAGTCGGTCAATTATTTAATTTCTTCGCTTCTGATTTAACTTACGGAAGAAAATTTCAACGCGTCAATTTAAATGAAATAGGTGATTGTGTTCAAGGAGAGAATATCACCGGTGATAAATTAAATTTAAAAGTTGTCCCTTATTATGAAAACGCCATTGGTTCTAGAGCAATCGATTCAGATGGCGTAGTCTTAAAAGAAGTTTCTTTAATCGAAGATGGTATTGCTAAAAATAGATATGGTGATTATAGATTTGGCTATTATTTAGGAGAGAAAAATCCTAAAGGTATGGTTCCTGTAATTGTCGTTTCTAAAGGCAACAAATCTATACGAGAAATGGAAAAAGAACCTTATGTAAGATGCGTGAGATTCTCAGGTATGCAACTAGATCCGTTTTCTGGATTTATCGGTGGAGAAGTAAGATTAGGTTTCTATTATGATGGTGAGAAGGAAATACCTGTTACAGGTTTCTCAATTTCTGGTAATATTCACCAATTGAAAGGAAGTTTAATCTATTCTTCAGAAGAAGTTACTCTCCCTAGATACCACGGCCCTAAATATATAGAAATTAAAGGAATGAAAATCATGTAAAAAGGATGCCCAGGCATCCTTTTTTAGTGGGGATTATCTCTAAATTAGAGAATCTTTTCAACAGCTTCTTTAACAACTTGAACACCTTGATCAGGTTCGAATCTTTCGATTACCTTACCGTCTCTGTTGATCAAGAATTTGGTGAAGTTCCATTTGATATCATTCTTGTTATTAGATTTTTTAGATAACTTACCTAACATCTTCATTTTAAATCCACCTTTGAAAGGAGCTTCTTCTTTTAAGTAAGCGAATAAAGGAGAAGCGTTTTCGCCATTGACATCTAATTTAGCGAAGATAGGGAAGGTTACTCCGTATCTAGAAGAACAGAATTCGTGAATTTCCTTGTCATCTCCAGGGGCTTGGTTTGCAAATTGGTTGCAAGGGAAATCTAAGATCACAAATCCCTTATCTTTAAATTCATCATATAAAGGTTGCAATTCTTTATATTGAGGAGTAAAGCCACAACCGGTAGCAGAATTGATAATTAAGATAACTTGACCTTTGTATTGCTCTAAAGTTACTTCTTCACCGTTTCCATCTTTCACTTTGAAATCGAATATAGTAGACATGTTAATAACTCCTTTTATAGTCTTATGTTATATAAAAAATTTTTGATATACAAAAAATATGCTTAGAAATTTTAACATATTTATGTTTTGATAAAGTTTAAGGTTTATAAGGTTAAGAAAATAATTAAGTTGAGAAAATATATACAAATAAAAATTATAAATATCTATTAAAGCATCCACTTTTTGAAAGATTTTTGTTTAATTATCTTTATTAATGTTAAGATATTTTTGTAGTGATGGAGAATGTATTATGTCTTTAAATTCAAAAAAATTATTCAGAGAAAAATTTGGCTATGAACCTAGTGAAATGTACTTTTCACCCGGAAGAGTAAATCTCATTGGTGAATATACCGATATAGCTGGAGGACACGTCTTACCTATGGCTATTCAATTAGGAATTGAAGCTAGTGTCTCACTTAGAAAAGATAGAACTGTTAGAGTTTTTTCTTTTAAAGATACAGTCTCTTTCAGTTTAGATAATTTAGAAAAAAATACTAAACATTCTTGGATTAATTATATAATTGGTGAATTTTATGAATTAGAGAAAAGGGGAGTTAAAGTTGAGAAAGGTTTTGATATCGCTTTAGATTCTTCTTTACCTGTAGGTTCTGGTTTATCTTCTTCAGCGTGTTTAGAAGTTTTAATTGGTACTATCATTAATCAACATAGTTTAAAAAAGGTAGAAAAATTAGAAATTGTTAAAGCTAGTAAAGAAAACGAGAATGAATTCATGGGTTTATCTTCAGGTATCATGGATCAATTTGCTTGTGAAATGGGCGAAGAAGGTAAATGTATTTTCTTGGATACTAAGACTATCGAATATAAATTGTCTCCTTTTATCATCCAAGGGCACGATTTAGTTATCATGAACTCTAATAGACCTAGAAAGTTAACCGATTCTAAATACAACGATAGAGTTAGAGAAATGAAAGAAGGCTTAGAAGATTTAAAACTTTATTTGAATTTTAATTGCGCATGCGATATCTCTTTAGAAGATTTAGAAAAATATAAAGATAAAATTAACAATCCATTAAGTTACAAGAGATTGAAACATCTAATTTCCGATAATTTGAGAGTTATTAAAGCTTCTGAATTATTATCTCAAGGTAGAGTTGATGAATTCTGCAAAGTTTTAAATGAAGGTCATCAATCTGTTTCTAAAGATTTCGAGGTCGCGGGTTTTGAATTAGATACTTTATGTGAAGAAGCTCTTAAAGGTGGTGCTAAAGGCGCGAGAATGACCGGCGCGGGATTTGGAGGATGCTGCATCTTCGTATCAGAAAAATCTAAGACTAAAGAAATAATGCTTCACGTAGTAGACGCTTATAGGCAAAAGACCGGTTACAATTGTCAATGCTACATAGCTTCTCCTAATGATGGGGCAAAGAAGATTTCTTAATAATTAATTGAGCTCAGGATTGTGAAGTGAGTTTTAATGTGTTTGATGCCTAATCCGATCTAATTATTAAACGATAATAATCTTCTTTTCATATGATTAATACCAGGATGATTCCTTGGTCACTGCCATAGGCATATCCCATGGGATATGCCTATGAGGCTGTCGAGGATAATGTCTCTAAGCGAGTGAATGGTTAAAGAAATCTATCGCATGAATAAAACCCCTTATAGAGCACAAAATTCTTAAATTTTATAAAAATTGTGCTGTATAATTGACTTTATATAAAAGAGAGCGTTATTTATCAAAAATAAGAGGCTTTTACTATGAATGCGACATTATCAAGGTGATTTCAGGAGTTAGGCGATGTGGCAAATCGTCTTTGATGGAAATCATCGCCGACGAGATTTCCTCTAGCGGCGTTCCAAGCGAAAACATCATTTATTTGAATCTGGATAAAAAGGGTCTCAAGGGAATAATAACTGTACCCCTCCTCCTGTTGTGTTGTCCAGGATTTTGGGTACAGTTCACATTAGCTTATAGACAACAGTCCTTTGTTCAATTAGGATATTAGAAGAAAGTCCAACTTTTGGGTCTCACTTCATTGACCTGAGCTTTTAAATTTTAATAGAGTTTCCAAATATTATTAAGTATTTATTAGATAAAAATTAATATATTGTTTATTAATTTTATATGCTTTAATATTATATTATTAGAAACCATGAAAGGAGTTAAAGTTTCCTATGGGCATGAAAGATGCGATAATTCATGAAACTATTAATTTATTTAACAAGAAAGGTTATCAATTTACCTTAGATGAACTTTCAACTAATTTAAAAATATCAAAGAAGACTATATATAAATATTTTGAAAATAAAGAAGATATCTTCAGAACTTTCATTATTGAATCTTTTAATTCAGTTCATGAACAACAAAGGGATATTTATAATGATAACGATTTTTCTACTAAAGAGAAGTTAGTAGCGATTTTAACTACCCACTCCAAATATGAAGACTCCTTGACCATTGAAAAGACCGCAGGTCTAGAAAATTATTATCCGGAATTATATCAATTGATTTTATCTAGTTATAAAACTGAGTGGGACAATGTCGAATCTTTATTAAATAAAGGTATGGAAGAAGGAATCTTTAAAAGAGATTTCAATATTCAAATTGTTAAATACTTTTTGATTAACGGTATGCAAATGATGCATAAAAAAGAAGTTTTAGATGCTGCTAAAACTAGTTACAGAGAAGGAATATCTCAAATCATTGAAATATTTATAAGAGGCATCAGCGCTTAATTAAGGAGAAATTATGTTTAATTTAGATTTGCTTTCTTCGAATGTAGGTAAGGAAAATCTCGAGGATTTTTCTTCTTATCATTCTTCTTTTACATCTAAAAATAACAATCGTCTTTGTCTAGATGGAAAATGGAAATTTAAATATTTAGAAAAATTTGATGAGAAATATTTGAATATTGATTTCGATCCCTCTTCTTTAGAGGATATTAAAGTTCCTTCTAATATTGAAATCGAAACCAATTATTCTAAGCCTCAATATTTAAATACTATCTATCCTTTTGAAATAGAAGGGAAAATCAATTATTGGGAAGTTCCTTCTAATAATCCTTGTGCCTTTTATTATAAAGATATAGAAATAGAAGACATCGATAAAGATATATATTTAGAAATCAACGGATTTGAATCTGCAATCTATCTATTTGTCAATTCTAATTACGTAGGTTTTTCTACTCACGGATTTGTCACTAACAAATTTAAAATCGACGAATATTTAAAAAAGGGAAAGAATAGAATTACTATTCTTCTATTTAAATATTCTTTAGCATCTTGGATAACTGATCAAGATATGTGGAGATTAACAGGTTTATTTAGATCTATTAATCTTTTGACGTTGAAAAGAACTCACTTTGAAGATATTGAAATTAAGACTAATCTCGCTTCTAATTTAGATAAAGGCGAATTAGAGTTGAATGTAAAAATTAAAAATCCCGTGAAAAACACGAGAATGTCTATTATTTTAACTTATAAAAACGAAGTTATTTTCTCAGAGGAAAAAGAGGCTAATAAAGAAGTCTTCCACTTTAAAAAAACTGTCGAGAATTTGAAATTATGGTCATCAGAGATGCCTAATCTTTACGATTTAACTTTAACTTTAAGTAGAGATAATGAAGAATTAGAAACTTCTAAATTAAATGTCGGATTTAGAAAAATTGAAATTAAAAATGGAGTGATACTTCTCAATAATAAGAGAATTATTTTTAAAGGTGTAAATAGACATGAATTCGATTATAAGAACGGTAGAGTAGTCTCTTCTAGTCTTACTGAATATGACATCCAATTATTAAAGAGAAACAATTTTAACTCTATAAGAACTTCCCATTACCCTGATATCAATGAATTCTATGAACTATGTGATAAATATGGAATTTTAGTAATGGACGAAACTGCTATAGAGACTCACGGTACTTGGTCAGATATTTCTCGTCATAATTATAAAGATCCTACAGACCACGTTCTTCCTGGCAATGATTCTAAATATTTAGAATTTATTCTAGATAGAGGAAGAAGCATGCTAGAAAGAGATAAGAACCATCCTTGTATTGTTTCTTGGTCTGATGGTAATGAATCTTACATGGGTAAGAATCTATTAGCGCTATCTAATTATTTTAGAAAGAGAGATAAATCTCGTTTTGTTCATTATGAAGGATGTTCTTGGTTAGCTCCTAAATGGGATGAGATGAGTGATGTAGTCTCGAGAATGTACGCTAAACCTAAAGAAATCGACGCTTATTTAGCTAAAGATAAATCTAAACCGTACATCCTATGTGAATTTGAACACTCAATGGGTAACTCCACGGGTAATTTTGATGAATATATGGCTCTAACTAAGAAATACGAGCAATACCAAGGTGGTTTTATTTGGGATTATGTCGACCAAGGTATTTATAAAGACGGTTTGATTCATTATGGAGGAGATTTTAAAGAATATCCTCACGATGGCAACTTCTGCGCTGATGGTATAGTTAATGCTGATAGAAGTGAAACTAGTAAGATTCACGCGGTTAAATATTATTATCAAGATCTAGTCTTCGATATTTCTAAAGATGGAGTGAAGATTAAAAATGAAAATAATTTCCGCGATACTTCATATTTAACTTTTGAATATAAATTATTTGAAAATGAAGAATTAGTTTTAAGTGAACCTTTTGAATTGAATATCGAACCTTCTAAAGAAGAGATTTATAAACTTAAATCTAAATATACCTTTAAGAATGATAAACATTATTATGTTCAAGTTAGCGCTTATTTAAAAGAAGATACTTTATACGCTACAAAAGGTTACGAATTGATGTACGAAGAAAAATTTATTAAATCCAGTTACATCGAATCAGATAACATTTTAGAAAAGGTGGGTAATTCGAAATTGAGAGTTAATACTACACCTCACTTTATCTATGTAGAAGGAGGAGATTTAAAAGTAGTCTTCACTGGTATAGGTAGAGGTATAGGAGGACTAGAAGCTATCTTCTACAAAGGTAAGAGATATTTATATAATGCTGTCTATCCTACTTTATATAGACCTACTACCGATAACGATGCAACTTACGGTAAATATTTACAATCTTTCTATTTAGCTTGTTCTTATTATCCCATTTACAATCCTATGAAAAATCCTATTAAGATTGTTTCCCAATCTGAAGATGAGGTTGTAATAGAAGTTAATTATTCTATGATTAATGGAATTTTATTTAAGAATTTCAAAGTTTTATATACTATATATTCTTCTGAGACTATTAAAGTAGAATACATCTATAAAAGACCTAGATTATTACCTAAACCTCCTCTAGTAGGCTTGAAATTTAAACTAGATAAATCTATGAATGAATTCACTTATATCGGCCTAGGTAGAGAAGAGAATTATCTAGATCGTTACAAAGGTCAAAAATACGGCAAATATACCTCTTCAGTTAAAGAAGAATTTGTTAAATATTCTAAACCTCAAGAATGTGGCAACCATCTTTTCACTAGAATGGTCTCTATTAAAAATGGCGAGGGTAGTTTAGATTTCTATTCGTTGAATAAGAATTTCTCATTTAAGTATCTAGAGTGGAACGAATTTGAAATTGAAAATGCTTATAGATATGAAAATTTACCTAAATCTAATTTCAATTATTTAACTATCTGCGCCTTTAATAAAGGAGTAGGAGGAGACGATTCTTGGGGTGGACCGGTTCACGATCAATATACTTTAAACGAGAAAGAAACTAAGTTAGAATTCTTCATAAAAGTTAAATAAAAATTTCCTATTGAAAAATATTTCTTATTAAGTTAATATTTATAAGCAGTCTGCTTGGCAAAATCCAAGCGAAAGGAGTAATGCTAAATGAAAAAAGATATTCATCCTACTTATCATCGTTGCAAGGTCACCTGCATCTCTTGCGGTAACACCTTCGAGACTGGTTCAGTCTTAGATGAAATCAGAGTTGATACCTGCTCCAAGTGCCATTCTTTCTACACTGGTAAACAAGGTACTATCGTCTCTGATGGTAGAATTGATCGCTTCAACAAGAAGTATCAAGCCAAAACCGGAAAATAAGTTATTTAAATAAAGCCGAGCAATCGGCTTTTTTTAATTCATAATATATTTAACGAATCACGTATTTATATATTATATTCATTTATTTTGGCTAATTTAGCCTTATCCTTTTTAATATTATTTACTAAATAAAACTTGATATAATGTATAATATTTTTTGTAACAAATAGGAGTTATAAATACATATGGCTAAAAAAACATTTTACATCACCACTCCAATCTATTATGCCTCCGCTCATTTGCACATCGGGCATTCATATTGTGAAGTTATCACCGATTCTCTAGCTCGTTATAAAAGAGAAAGAGGATGCGATGTTTTCTTTTTGACTGGAGCGGATGAACACGGTCAAAAGATTGCAAAAAACGCTGAGAACGCTTCTATGACCCCTCAAGAATTTGTCGATGATATTGCTAAAACTTTCATAGATACTTGGGGAAGAATGAAGATTTCTAATAATGACTTTATAAGAACTACTGATAAAAGACACGTGGAATTAGTTCAAAAAGTCTTCTCTAAATTATTGGAACAAGGTGACATATATTTAGGTAAATACGAAGGATGGTACTGCACTCCTGATGAATCGTTCTGGACTGACTCTCAAGTTGTAGTTGATGAAAATGGTAAACATATCTGTCCTGAATGCGGAAGAGAAGTTCATAGAGAGACAGAAGAAGCTTACTTCCTAAATTGCAAAAAGTACATTCCTCAATTGTTAAAGTTCTATGATGAACATCCTGATTTTGTTCCTGATGGAAAATTAAACGAAATGATTAACACTTTTATCAAACCAGGATTAGAGGATTTATGTATCACTAGAACTAATTTCTCTTGGGGTATACCTATTAAAGAGAATCCTAAACACGTAGTCTATGTTTGGATCGACGCTTTATTAAATTACATTTCCGCTTTAGGTTATTTATCTGATGATGAAACTCTATTTAATAAATTCTGGGGTGAAGAATCTGAAGTTGTTCATTTTGTCGGTAGAGAAATCAATAGATTCCACACTATCTACTGGCCTATTCTATTGATGGCTTTAGGATTAAGATTACCTGATCACGTCTACGTTCACGGCTTATTGTTAACTAGATCGGGTGTTAAATTATCTAAATCTCTAGGTAACGCTCCTTCACCTCTCCCTTTGATTGAAAGATACGGCTTAGATGCTCTTAGATATTACATGGTCAGAGAAATTCAAGTTGGAGAAGATGGTAATTTCACCCCTAAACAATTCGTCGAAAGAATCAACGTTGATTTAGTTAATTCATATGGTAATTTGTTAAATAGATCTCTATCTATGATAAATAAATATTTCCAAGGTAAGATTCCTAATTATAAGAAACCTACCTCGGAAAGAATATTAAAAGCTTACCAAGATATTGAACTATACAGAAATCAATATGAAACCCACATGGATAATTACGATGTTACTAAAGGTGCAGAAGACGCTATAAATTTAATTAATGTTGGTAATAAATTAATTGAAGAACAAGCTCCTTGGGCTCTAGCTAAAGATTCGACTAAGTTAGGTGAATTAGAAGATACTATGTATGTCTTAGTAGAAATCATAAGAAATGGTTCTATTTTATTAAGACCTTTCTTAGTAGATAAATCCGATGAGGCTTTAAATCAAATGAACACTCCTTCTAACGCTAGAAATTATGATTCATTAAAAGATGTAACTTTAATGAGCAATGTAACTATAGGTAATTTATCTCAATTGTTCCCTCGATTAGATAAAGAGAAAGAAATAGCGTATTTAACCGAATTAATCGACGGTAAAGAAGAATAAAAAATAAGGCCATCTCACAGAGATGACCTTTTTGATTTGTTTGTTTTGTTAATTCTGATTACAAATACTCTATTAGTAATTTAATCTAAATCACCAGTAGGAATTTCAGTAGGAATAACTATAGAGTTATTTTGGATATCGGTAAGTTCTTCAGCAGTAAATAATTGGCTGTAGCTAACCCCACCATATTGAGCAGAGGTTGTATTTTCTAAGGTAGCTTCTTCAAGTTTAAATTCTAAAGAAAGTTTAGATAAGGAAGCGAATAAAGCAGAAGCGATAGCGATAGGGCTTCCAGTAGTAGAAGCTGTAACAACATCACCTAAAGAACCAGAAGGAGTTTTGTTTAAACTAATGGTGCAGTTGAAATTAGAGACGTTAGCTTTGACATAAGAGTTAACAGGTAATTTAGAAGTAGCATCAAATTCAACAGCGACCTTAGCGGAGCTAGATTCACTTATAGATAAAGTATCGATAGTGATAGAGGTACCTTGAGGTAAGGATTCAACACCTAAAAGAGCTAATAATTGAGGTACAAGTTTATCCTTGTTAGCGGCGAAGTAATCGTTGATAGCTTTACCATTGAATTCTCTAGAGATGATTAAACCACCTTTAGAGGAAGTGTAGAACTTAGAAGTTGAAAAAGCGGAATCTTCAGTAGGGACGATTAAGGAAACAACTTGGCTGACATTTAAGTCAGCAACAGCAGGGATGGTATCAGGGAAATATTTAGCATCGAAATTGACATCTTTGTTGTAGTAAGGGATAGCTAAGTTATCCTTCTTGTAAGAACCTTCATTAGTTTTACCCTGTAAAGTGGTATTGTAAGAAGCATCGATGTTGTTCTTGCTTTGAGCATATAAACCATTAGTGACTTGAACTTTGTTTTTGCTAGTTAAAGAATTTAATTTAGCAGAAGCGCTGATTCCACCTTGAAGTAAAGCTTGGACAGATTCAGGAAGGGTAACATTAGCTTCAGCATTACCGTTAGCGGTTACTTGGTTATCAAGATAGACACCAACGTGTTCACCTTTACCAAAGGCAGTGAAAGTGGAGCTTTCAGTAAAAGAAGCGTTAGTAACAGCAGTAGCAGATAAACTTAAAGCGCTGTCGCCACTTCCAATAGTGGCGTTAACTTTGATGTTGGATTTTTCTTTGAAGGTAGAATTGCTTACAGCTTTGACAGATTTGTCTTCAGGAGTGGCAACAGTTCCATCCTTGTAAGCGTTAGCGATTTCTTCAGTCTTAGGTTTAGCGGTCTCTTTAGTAATTTCCTCTTTAACATTCATGTTGCTAGCAACAACGGGACCTCCGCCATTACAAGCAGATAGAGCTAATAAAGGAATGGCTAATAATAATATTGATTTTTTCATATTTTCTCCTTTTGCTATTTTTAGCAATTTAATTATATAGTTTTTTAAAATAATAAAATAGTATTTTTTCATTTGACTTACACACCAAGTAGAGTTGGCGTTTATATTTTTCTTTTATAAATTTTATATAACATTAGTTATATATATTTGACTTAAGTTTAATTCTTGTTATAATTAAGTAGCATTTAACTTAGAACTTTTGGAGAAAGGAGTTTTTTAATGCGTGAAAAGGTAATATTAGTCTGTACTAAATGTCTATCGCGAAATTACACTGTCAGCAAGAAAAAAGGCGAATCTAAAAGATTGGAAGTTAAAAAGTTCTGTCCTAAATGTAACGAACATACATTGCATAAGGAAACAAGGTAGAAAGGATATACACGTAGATAAGTATGAAAAAATTAACTGCTTATTTTAAAGGTGTCGGTCAAGAAGCTAGACGTGTTAGATGGCCTTCTCGTTCTAAATTGTGGAAATCAGTTGGAACTGTCGTTCTAGTTACTGTTATAGCTGCCTTAGTTCTAGTTCTTTGCGACTTATTAGCTGCAAACTTACTAAGTGCGTTCGACAAACAAAAGCCGTCATCATCTGCTGCTTCTGCAGCGACTGTCTTAATTGACAATTTGAAATTATTTGGAGGATTTATAAAATGGTAGAAAAGAATTTAGATGAAGTTTTCGAACAAGATTTCGAAGAAGAAACTCAAGCTCCTAAAGCTGAGACTGTTGCAACTTCCGCTCCTGAAGAAGCCCCTAAAGGTGGCTATTCTTTAGATGAAGCTAAAGTCGATGAACAAGACGATGAAAAGCAATGGTACGTCGTCAATACGTATTCTGGAAGAGAAAAGATTGTTGCTGATTATTTAGAGAAGAGAAAAATCTCTATGAATCAAGAAAACTACATCTTCAGAATTGTCGTTCCTGAAAGGGAAGAATTAGTCTTAGATAAGAACAATAAACCTGTTATGAATAAGAAGACTAACGAACCTAAGAAGAAGATTGTCAATTTATATCCTGGTTATATCTTCGTGGAAGCTAACATGACCGATTTAGCTTGGTATATCATCAGAAACACTCCTGGTGTTACTGGTTTGGTCGGATCTTCCGGTTCAGGTACTAAGCCTTTCCCTATTCCTAAAGAAGATATGTTACCTATCTTAAAAGAGATGAATCTCTACGTTCCTGAAGTTAGAACTGACTTTGCTGTTGGTGATGTAGTTTATATCGCTGAAGGCGCCTTCGCTGGTCAAGAAGGTACTATTACTTCTGTTAATGATGTTGAAAAGACTGCTGAAGTTAACGTCGTCTTCTTTGGACGTCTCAACGAAGTCGTTTTACCTTTCTCTTCTTTAGATAAGAGCGCTGCTAAATAAGCGCCCTTTTGTTTAAAGATAATTTCTAAGCATTACTTTTACAAAAATAAATATATTTTGATATATTTATTGTATGTGAAAGAAAGCAAAACTTATTTGTAAATAGATATGGAGGTGTAAATCGTGAATAATTACGATGATAAAAACAACAACTCTTCAAGCCCTATAAGACCTCGATTTAATTTTCTTTATGTCTTAATCGCAGTCGTTCTCTTCGTAGTTTTATATTTCATAATTATAAATGTCACAAGAACTCCTGCTACTAGATATACCGAGGCTGATATCTCTTCAACCGAGGGTGAGTTATATTCAATTTTAAATGAAAGAGATGTTATAGAATTGAGTTATGAAGGACATCCCGCAGCGAATTATTTCAGAATTACTGGTAGATATTCTAAGAACGGTAATAGAAATGATTCTTCTGCAATTGTCACCTTTTACGCTGATATCAACTTTGATAACAAAGCTGCTGTAGATAACTATACATCTATTATCAACACTAGAACTTTTACCATCACCAAAAATGGAACTATAACCACTGGTAAATATTATAGTAAGGCTTCTGCGGACGCTAGGATATGTAATTTCACTACAGCAGATTACACAACTAGAGTTTCTTTCTGGGATTACTTACCGACAATCTTGATTTGGGTTATAGTAATCGGTTTAGGCTTCTTCTTAATCAATAGATTATTTAAATCTATCGGCTCGGCTGGAGGAGTGAACAGTCAATTTAATTTCAATTCTTCAAGAGCCAGAAGAGAAACTAAATCTAAAGTCAGATTTAAAGATGTCGCCGGTTGCGATGAAGTTAAAGCTGAACTTACCGAAATGGTCGATTATTTTAAGAATGCTTCTAAATACACTAAATTAGGTGCAAAGCTTCCTAAAGGTATCTTATTACAAGGTCCTCCGGGAACTGGTAAAACTTTACTTGCTAAAGCTGTCGCAGGTGAAGCTGGCGTTCCTTTCTATTCAATTTCAGGTTCTGATTTTGTTGAAATGTACGTTGGTGTTGGTGCAGGTAGAGTAAGAGATATGTTTAAGATTGCTAAACAGAATTCTCCTTGTTTAATCTTCATCGATGAAATAGATGCTGTTGGTAGACAAAGAGGTGCTGGTTTAGGTGGCGGTAACGACGAAAGAGAACAAACCCTTAATCAATTGCTAGTTGAAATGGATGGATTTGCCGATAATTCAGGTGTTATTGTTATGGCCGCTACTAATAGAGCGGATGTTCTCGACCCGGCTTTATTAAGAGCAGGAAGATTCGATAGAACTATCACTGTTGATCTACCTGATAGAGAAGGTAGAGCTGCTATCTTAAAAGTTCATTCCAGAAATAAGATTATTGCTAAAGATGTCGACTTTGATGCTATCGCTTCTAGAACTGTCGGTTTCTCTGGTGCGGATTTAGCTAACATCATGAATGATGCGGCTATTCTAGCGGTTAGAGCAAAGAAAGAAGCCATAGATATGGATGATATTGATGAGGCTATAGATAGACAAATCGCCGGCCCTGCTAAATCTAATAAAGGCTTATCTCCTGATGAAAAGACTAGAGTCGCTTGGCACGAAGCTGGGCACGCTACAATCGGTATAAGATTACAGCATTCGCAAAAGGTTCAAAGAATCACTATTATTCCTAGAGGAAGAACAGGTGGACACGTCTTAATGACTCCTGAAAGTGATAGATTCTTACTTACTAAATCTGATTTAGAGGCGGAAATCACCGGTTTATTAGGTGGAAGAACCTCAGAAGAAATCAAGTTTGGAGATGTCTCCACTGGAGCTTCTAACGATATTGAAAGAGCGACTAACATCGCTAGAGAAATGGTCGTTGAATACGGTATGTCCGATCTCGGTCCTATTCAATATGAAAAGAATTCCGGTTCAGTCTTTTTAGGAAGAGATTATACTTCTTCTCAAGTTAGATATTCTTCCGAAATCGCTCTTCAAATTGATAAAGCGGTTAGAAAAATCATCGATGAATGTCACGAAAAAGCAAGACAAATTCTCACTGAATATTACGCTGATCTAGAATTAATCGCTACAACCTTAGAAGAAAAAGAAACTATCACTGCTGAACAAATTGATTATTTGATTGAACATAGAGAACTTCCTAAAAAAGAAGTTAAAAAGGAATCATCTGATTCTAATCAAGATAACAAAACAGAAGAATTAGCAAGCTCTGGAGTAAGAGCAGTTGAAGTTAAAAAAGAAGATAAGGTTGAAGGAATTCAAAATAGTGAAAATAAAATTCCTCTAGTTGACGATGAACAGACTGAAGCCTTCATTAAATCTTTAGATATCATCAGATTGAACGCTTCTTGTATTTGCTTGTTTGTCGAAGATGAAGGTGGTATTGAACTTACTTTAAAAGGCCTTGATAGAATCACTAAAGAAACTCAAAATAAGATGGTCTTAGGTGCTGCTAAGGAAGGTCAAGTTGAAGTTAAACCTATAGCTAATTTATCTGTAGAGAAAAAATTGTGGTCTAAATTCGCACACACTTCCGAAGAATTTGGAAATTACTGCGAAGAGAAATCTGAAGTTGAAGTAACTTTAATTAAAGTCGATCCTAAATCCTTTGCTAAATTACAGCAAGGTTTAGCTAGACGCAGCGCTTCTAGAGCAACTGTAGGAGAAGCTTCTCCTAAAGCGAAATCTACGGCGAAATCTTTAAAAGATCTTGCTAACAAGGATAAGGATGACAAAAAATAAAATCTAAGCTCGCTTATTTAATTAAGCGGGCTTTTTGATTTAATAAACTTTATTGATATAATCTTATCTTGCTAGGATTATGAAATCATTTAAAATTGCTGGAATAGAAATTAAATCTAAGTATGTCGGTGCTCCTTTAGCAGGGTATTCTTCTTTACCTATGCGTAAGTTAGATTTTTCTTATGGTTCATACTTAAATTACACGGAGATGACTTCTTGTAACGCTTTAAATTACCACAATAGTAAGACTGACGCGATGTTACCTTTAGAAAAAGAAGAAGGACTATTAGCTTTACAATTGTTCGGTTCAGATTTAGAAACTGTTATTAAAGCTATAAAATATATCGAATCTAAAGCTGTGTATGATTTCTTAGATTTCAATTTAGGATGTCCTGCTAAAAAAGTGTTAAAGCAAGGTTCAGGTTCTTATTTGTTACAAGACAAAGACTATTTATATAAATTAATGAGAAATATAGTTATTACTTCTTCTAAGCCAGTCATATGTAAAATGAGACTTGGTTTTAATTCTATTGAAGGAGTAGAGATTGCTTCAATTTTAGAGCAGGCTGGAGTTCAAGCTATATGTGTTCACGGTCGTACTACCAAAGAATTATTTATGGGCGAAGTTCATTATGATGAAATAAGAAAGATCAAAGATAGAGTCTCTATTCCTGTAATCGCTAATGGAAATATTGGAATAAACAATATTGAACAAGTTGAACAAATCACTAATGCTGATGCGTTTATGATTGGAAGAGAAGCTATAGGTTATCCTAAAATATTTGAAGATTTAATCAACAAAGAAGAAGGAAGAGAAATAAGAAAGAAAAATTTCTTAGAACAAGAAGAATGTTTTAAAAAACACATTGAATTAGCTTGTAAAGAAAAAGATGAATTAGGAGCATGTATTCTTTTAAGAGGGGTTGCAGCAGCGTATTTCAAAGGGTTAGAGAATATGAAAGAATTGAGAATGAAATTAGTGACATGTTCTTCTAAAGAAGAATATTATTCCGCTTTAAATGAATATAAAAAGAAGAACTTTATCTAAGTTCTCCTTTTTCATTTTCTGATTCTAAAATTTTATCAATCATGTCTTCAGAGTAGACGACAATATCGTTTTCCCTTAATAATCGCGCGGTTATCCCTTGACCATGTATCAATTGACCATCGAATTTCCCATTGTGAATAAACGTCGATCCACAAGAGGGAGAGTTTTCTTTTAATATAGCGAAAACAACGTTGTATTTTTTGGCAGTCTGCAAAGCAATATTTGCTCCATTTATGTAATAAGCAGTTACATCTTCTCCAAGTTTATTAATCACTTTTCCAGCTTGAATTTCAGAAGGAGGACGAGGAATAGGAAGCCCTCCATCGACTTCAGGGCAGATAGGTATGACATTGAAATAATGGAAAAGGAGGCGAGCCTGAGAATTAGGTTTGCTTTTTTTATCGTAGCGGACTTTGCTTCCTAATAAGCAGGCGCTAACTAATATGTAAGGTTTATTGCTTCTGTTGATCATTGCTATTATCTTCTGATTTATCTTCTGAAGGAGTATCTTTATTTTGATTAGATTGATCATCTAAATCCCAAGAGAAATCATTCTTGATTACTTCGTCTATTGTGGTGGTATTATCGTTGATAATATCGTTTATAGAAACTTCTGTAGTTTGATCTAGTGACTTCTTCTTTAAAGCGTGGAGCATCTTACGATCTTCTTTAGAGAATTTGTAGAATAGCCAAGCGCAGACAGTTCCAAATAGAGCGATAGCAGGCATGATTACACCAAAAGCTATTCTGAAAGTTATCTCTGGATTTCTGCCGGGAACTTCCGCAGATTCATAACCGGTAATTTTAGTTAGAGCTAAAACGAAGATAGCTGAGATAATAACTGAGACTCTTTGAATCAAATTACCTATAGATCCTAAAGCGGCTTCTCTAGATACGTGATGTTTCAATTTATCAAGGTCGATAATTTCCGCAAATATCATGTCTGGAGGAGACATAGTTCCACCAAAGCCTATAGCGATGATTGAAAGAATAATCATGCCGCTGACATAGTCTGTAGGTATAAGTAATATTAATAAGACAAAAGGCATGAGGGTGAAGTTAGTTAACCATACTTTAACATGCCCAAATTTCTTTATAACTATTCTCCATATTGGCAGAGATACTAATAGACAAACGAAAATTACAATGTAACAAAGAGACTCCATAAAGCCTCCAGATTCCATCTTAATGACGAATTTAAAATACATCTGATAGAGAGTAATAACTAAAGCCATAATAGCTGCGGTAGCAGATTGGGCTAAGTTATAGAAGATGAAAGATTTGTCAGTGAAAGCATCTTTCATAGTTTCTTTAATAGAGAATTTAACCCTATTAGATACGGAAGCTTTAACATCATCTTGAAGTCTAGACGAGCGGAACATGATTATTAGCGTAACAAAATAAGGAACTGAATATAACAAACTCAAATGCCAATAAGTCATATGAACTTCATCGATTAGAATTGGAGTTAAAACAAAACAAGCTCCCATACCTATAGCTTCAAATATATGTTTGAACATTGAAGCTTTATTTCTTTCGTTAGTAGTATCGAATAGAGTTGGGAATAAAGCGTTATAAGAGGTGTACATTACTGTTGAGGCGTTCTCAAATAATATTGAAATGAAAATGTAATATAAACCAAAACCAGTCGGAGTAAAAGGCGTTTTAGAATCGACAAAGTAAGTTAAGAAAATAAATAGAGGAATGAATACTGAACCAATCACTAACCAAGGAGCTCTTTTACCCCATTTGGTGTTGATTCTTTCTGAGATTGCAGAGAAAATAATATCGTTTAACCAATCTACGACAATAAAGACGATCTTGGCTGCTGAAGCCCAAGCGAAGGTGATTAAAGCAGTTGTGCCTAAATTGTAATATTTAGTGTTGAAGGCTTGAAATAGTTGGGTTAAAAAAGTCAAACCGAAAAGGAATGACGCAAAGCCGATCGGATTAGTTTTCTTAGTCCTATTTAACCCAATCATAAATTATAAATAATACCCCACATATGCTATTATTATAAACGTAGTGATAATAAAATTACATATACAGATTTATTAAAATGAAATTAATAGTTGGTTTAGGAAATCCCGGTCCCCAATATGAAAAAACTAGACACAATATGGGATTTATCTTGTTAGACATGTTTGCTGAAGATGTAGGGGTAACTTCTTTTAAAAAGGGCTTTAAAGGAGAATACGCTAAAGGCGAATTCAAAGGCGAGCAATTTTATTTGCTTAAGCCTATGACTTTTATGAATTTATCAGGAGAGTCAGTTAAAGAATTCGTCGATTATTTTAAAATTGATATTGAAGATATCATTGT
The DNA here is from genome assembly GCA_902772915.1 of uncultured Erysipelotrichaceae bacterium. Taxonomy (GTDB): domain Bacteria; phylum Bacillota_I; class Bacilli_A; order RFN20; family CAG-288; genus Scatoplasma. The sequence goes on from CACYCE010000022.1 coordinate 167,977, forward strand.
TTTAGTCGATGATTTGGCTTTAGAACCTGGTAGATTTAGACTTAGAGAAAAAGGCTCTTCAGGAGGTCAAAAAGGTTTGCAAAATATCATTAATCTTTTGAAGACTGACAAAATTAAAAGAATTAGAATCGGTACAGGAGAGCCTATGAAAAATGACGTTGTAGATTATGTATTAGGTGTACCTTCATTACATGAGCAAGAGAAGATTGATAAAGCTTTAGATATGGCTTTACTAGCTTTAAAATATTACGTCGCGACTTCAGATTTTGAAAGAACAGTCTCGCATTTTTCAACTAAAAAAGTTATAGAGAATAATGAGCAAATTAACTAATTTCATCAATCTCTTTAATCAAGACGAAGAAGTTATTGATTTTTTGAATGGAAAGGAAGCTAAAGCTGATTCTTTAGAGAGCTTAGCTTTTTTAGTGGCATCTTCTTTCAATATTAAAAATGAAAACATCGCTATCGTCTTACCTTCTTTATACGACTCTAAAACTTTTGTAGATTTCATCTCTCAATTTATCGATCCTGATTTAGTTTTATATTTTCCTTGCGATGAAGTTTTGAGAATTGAAGCAGTTTCTTCCTCTAAAGAATTTTTAAAAGAGAGATTATATTCGCTTTCAAAATTATTCACTTCTTCTAAAAAGCACATATTTGTTTTAAATGCTGTATCAGTGATTCACGAATTATCTCCTTTAGATATATTTAAAAATCACATTTTTGAAATATCTAAAGGAGAGGTTATCCCTCCTAAAGAATTGATTAATAAATTAGTTGAATCTGGTTATTCTCGAGTTAATAAAGTTGAAGAAGTTTTTCAATTCTCCTCTAGAGGAGAGATTTTAGATATATTTTCTCCTTATTATAAAGATCCTGTTAGAATTGAATATTTCGACGATGAAATCGATGATATAAGATTATTTAACACTAAAGATGAATTGTCTTTTGAGAATATTGATAAAGATGTCATTATTCCAGCTTCGGAGAATATTTTTACTTCTAATCAAATTCAAGAAGGTATTAATAAATTGAGGGTTGATTTAGATAGGGAAGTTGAAAAGAATAAAACTGAAACTGAAGAATTATATTACAAAGTTAGTAATTTCATTTCTCAAATTGAAGTGGATCCTTTTAATGAAAATCAAGCTAGATATCTACCTTACTTTAAATCTAATCACAATTCAGTTTTAGATTATTTATTTAAATATAAAGTCTTAATCTATAGAAGAGATGATGTTATTTCCACAATAGAAAATTATTATTTAGAAGCCAAAGAATATTTTTCTGAATTATATAAAGGTCATCTTTGTTTACCTAGAGAAATGAATTGCTTCAATTATAAAGAGATAGATTCTTTTTTTGAAGCTTCTTCTATTAAAGATGAAAAGTCCTCTTTAAGCATCACTTCTATACCTTATCATTTCACTTCCATTGGCGAAGTACCTTCTATGATTAAAGGCTTTATTAAAGAAGGATACGATGTTGAATTATTTATATCTAAAGATAAATACGCTAGATTCATAGATGTTATATCTAGACAAAATGAGAATTTAAATCTCTTAGAGCATTTTGAAGTTAACATCGATAGAGATTTATCTTACGGTTTTGTCTTGCCTTCTTATAAATTGATTGTCTTAACTCAAAAAGAAATTTTTGGCATACCTGATGGAACATCTTATTTCTTGAAGAGATTCAGAGAAGCGAAAATACTTAATAAATATCAAGATTTAAGTGTGGGAGATTACGTAGTTCACGAAGACTATGGTATTGGTATATATAAAGGAATCAGAGAATATAAAGGTTTAGAATATTTAGTTTTAGGATACGCTGGAAGTGGGAATCCTGAAGCGATGGTACCGCTAGATAAATATCGTTTAATTCGTAAATATTCGGGAAAAGATGGATTAAAGCCTTCTTTAGATGTCTTAGGTGGGTCTTCTTGGATTAGAAGAAAAGCTAAAATTAGAGGAAGGATTGCTTATCTTGCGGATAAGTTGTTAGAAATCGCTGCAGCGAGATTATCTCTTCCAGGTATAAGTATGGAAGGGGATAAGGATTTAGAATCTTTATTTGCTCAAGCTTTTCCTTACCAATTAACCTTAGGACAAGAAGAAGCTTTACAAAATATCTACTCTGATATGGAGAAGAGCCATCCTATGGATAGACTTTTAGCAGGAGATGTTGGCTTTGGTAAAACTGAGGTCGCTTTTAGAGCGGCTTTTAGAGCTATAATTTCCGGTCACCAAGCTGCATTATTGTGCCCCACTACTGTATTAGCCAAACAACATTACGATGTTTCTATTTCTCGCTTTGAAGGTTTTGGAGTGAAGATAGCTCTCCTTTCTAGACAAATTAAACCTGCTCAACAAGAAAAAATAATCAAACAAGTTAAAGAAGGTAAAATCGATTTATTAATAGGAACTCATAGAATCCTCTCTGAAGATATTCAATTTAAAGATTTGGGTTTATTAATTGTCGATGAAGAGCAGAGATTTGGAGTCGTTCATAAAGAGAAGATTAAAGAGAAATATTCTAAAGTTGATGTTTTAACTTTGACTGCGACTCCTATTCCTCGTACTTTGCAAATGTCATTGTTAAATGTCAGACAATTATCTTTATTGCCAGATCCTCCTATAAATAGATTACCTATTAAAACTTACGTAGTTAGATACGACATCAAGATGGTTAAAGAAGTTATATCTAGAGAATTAGGACGCAACGGGCAAGTTTATTATCTGCACAATAGAATTCAATCTATTTACGCTAAAGCTAAAGAATTAGAAAAGCTTTTCCCTTCTTGCAAAATAGGAGTGGTTCACGGTCAATTGTCCTCAGAAGCCATGAATGATATCATGGAAGATTTCTATGAACAAAAGATAGATATTTTAGTTTGTACTACTATTATTGAAACGGGCTTAGATGTCCCTAACTGTAATACGATTATAGTAGAAAAAGCGGAGAATTTTGGCTTAGCCCAGTTATATCAAATTAAAGGTAGAGTCGGTCGTTCTTCTAGATTAGCTTACGCTTATTTAACTTATCCTGATTATGGTGTTTTGGATGATGAGTCTAGAAAGAGATTAAAAGCTCTTAAAGATTTCACTGAATTAGGTTCGGGTTATAAGATTGCTAATGAAGATTTAAATATCAGAGGAGCAGGAGATATTCTAGGTAAAGAGCAAGCGGGCTTTATTGATTCTATAGGATACGATGCTTATATGAAACTCTTACAAGAAGTTATGGAAGAGAAGAATATTGCTTTAAAAGGTACTGCTTCAAAACCTAAATCATTGAGGTATGAATTATCTTTCTCTTTAGATTCACATATACCTTCTTCTTACGCCACTGAATCTGACAGAATCAATATATATAGAGAATTATTTGATGTTACTACTAGAGAAGATTTAGAAGTCTTCGAAAGAAAGATTAAGGATGTCTATGGTCATTTCCCTAAAGAAGTGGAATCTTTATTCTTAAAGAAATTAATTGAAATTCAATTAAACGATTCTGCTTTTGAAGATTTTAAAGAATATATCGATCACTATTTAATTACTATGACTTCCGATTATTCTTTAGCGACAGGGATGGGTAAGAAATTATCTGACGCTCTAGATAAATACGACAGAAGAAAAATATATCCTCGTTATTCGGGAAATAGATTTATTATTTCATTAAATAAAACTAACGATTATTTAGAAGATTTATTCGACGTCTGTACAACTCTGTTGAGTTTAAAAGATTAAATTTTATATTTTTTAAAGATAAAAGTTATTCTTTGAGAAATAATATCTTCAAAGAAAGGTACGCATACAATCTCATTTTTGTTATTTACAAAAACAGGATAGGATTCTCTTAGATAATAAGGAACCTTGTGGGTTTTTAAGAAAGAGTTAACGGAAGTAGAGACTATATCAGTAGAGAATTCATCACCTTGTTTAAAATTTCTAATGGTAATAGGGAAATCCGCTAATTTCAAATTGAATTTTTTAATATCGGTTAAATCGATGATAAAATCCTTGTTTTCGTAGATGCCAGAAGAATAAATTGTATATGAATAATCTTCTTGTTTCATCGTTTTATTGACGTAGAAACTATCGTAATTGCGGTATAGAGTTAATTCGGAATTTAGTTCGATAGATTTGGTGGAATTTTCTTTCGAAAGGAATTCAAAAGCGAGATTTCTCGAAGCGATAATTTCTCTTTCTTCTTTTCTGACCATATTAACTTTAATTAATTCATAGAGATAATAAAGCTTGAGGCTTTCTGATAAAGAATAATATTTATAATTGGGTAAAGGAGAATAGAAATCAAATCCATCGATAATCTTTCTTTCTTTTTGAAGATTCTCATTTTCCATTCTAATTTCTTCTTCTAATTCCTCTCTATTTATAGAAGGAAGAAGAGTTTCCCTATATCTATTTCTAGTTCTTTCTAAATTGTAATTAGTGATGTCGTCATAATAAGGAATTTCATTGAATTTTAAAAAACCTATAATCTCTTCTTTAGAGATATTTAATAAAGGCCTATATAAATCTAATTCTTTATATTTAGTTAATTTGGGTAAACCGTAAGTGGAGACTATAGAGTGTCTTTCTTTTTGCATGATGTAAGTAAGAAGGTGGTCATCTTGTTGATGGGCTAATAAAAGAGAAAAGATTTTAATTCTTTTAGCGATATTTACAAAGAAGTTGTACCTGTACTCTCTAGCGACAGCCTCAAAATTGCCATCACTCTTACTAATAGGTCTTTCTATATCGTGACGGATGAGTTTTAAATTTAAGGAATTACATAAATCTTCGACAATTTTAATTTCTTGATCGACATGAGGAGAATCTTTGTAATTTATGTAAATGGGGAAGATATTTCTATATCCCAAAGAATTTAAAGCATATAACAAAAAAGTGGAATCAGGTCCTCCTGAAAATGCTACTAAATAAAACTTGCTCTTAGTTATACCTAGTTCAATTAGATTATCTTCTACTCTGTTTAAAAGTAATTTAGACATAGTAAATTATATTTGCTTTATTATTCTCTAATCTAGTTTGAGAAGAGGAGTTTTCTAAATTCTTCAGTCTCTGATTGACGTTAGCAAATTGAACGATTAAAAAGATTATCGCTGCTAAACAAATTACAGCGATTACAATATAAATTATCGATTTAATTCTCGCTTTCTTCTCAGGACTTAAATTATTCATTCAATTACCTCATACATATTACTAGCTTCATTCGCTCTAGAAAATTCTTTGACTTCCTTAATTTTGACTTTGATGGTGTTGCCGCTAGGAGAAGTGATAATAACTATATCATCTACTTTAATCTCATTAGAAGGTTTAGCGACTTTTGAATTAATTGAAACCATCCCTCTGTCGATCATCTCTTTAGCTACTTCTCGTCTTTTAATTAGACGAGAGACTTTTAAATATTTATCCAATCTCATGTTAGTGTTTATTCTCGTAATCGGATATTAGATTGACTCTGATTTGGTGTTTACCTCCAGCGAAAGAAGAATTTAAGAATATTAAAACTCTCTCTAATCCTTCTTCTTTAGTCATGAAGTCCGCTCCTAAAGCGATCATATTAGCGTTGTTATGTTCAACCATCAATCTAGAGACGTCGTTATTGTATGCAATACCGCATCTTATACCTTTGACTTTATTAGCAGCAATAGAGACCCCTTCTCCAGAGCGGCAGATAATTATACCTTTATCACATTCATTTTTAGATACCAATTCTGCAACTTTAAAAGAGTAGATAGGATAGTGAACTGAATCTGTAGTATAAGTGCCACAATCGATTAATTCATAACCTTTTTCTTCTAATTTCGATATTAAATAATTCTTCAGTTCGACTCCGCCGTGATCGCAACCAATAGCTAATTTTTTATTCATCATTAATTAATTCTCCTTATTGTATACTTCAAGTATTTTATCAAATGATAATTCACCTTCTCTTATTAATCTAGGACTAGAAGTAGAAAAATCTACAATAGTCGAAGGAAGGGAAGATTTAACTTCATAAGAGATGATATATTCTATTTCTCCTTGGAAGACATCTTTAACCTCAGAGGAATTTATACAAGGAGAACAACCTGATTTATTCGCCGAAGGAACTAGAAGAGGTTGGCCTACTCTATCTATAAAATCTCTCAAAATTTTTAAACCGGGAATTCTTATTCCTATAGTAGGAGAAGAAAGAGTAACGTGGTAAGGTAGATGTTCTTTAGGTTTAAGTAATAAAGTTAGAGGGCCGGGGACAAAAGAAGATATAACTCTTTCAATTTTTGAATCCAAATAAGCGTAATCTTCAAAAGAGAATTTGTTACCTCCCATTAAAGTGAAAGGTTTATCAGGAGGTCTTCTTTTGATTTTTACTAATTCATCAAAAGCTTCCTTAGAGGAATAAATACACCCTAAACCATAGACGGTTTCTGTGGGAAACGCGATGACTTTACCTTGCTTTAAAGCCTTAACACCTAGATCAGAATCAAAAGTAATAATACTAGTCTTCATACCATTAAAATTATAGCACCTGAAGAATATTTAACTTGTTAAAGATTGATAAAATAATGATAAATTCTAAGGTAAATTAGAAATATACGCTATTTTTATAAGTATTCTTATATGATAAAATACTTTATAGATATGGAAGACCCCCTAGATACTAAACTCATCCTTGAGAATTTTTATAAGGAATTACTAGAATCACCTTTATTAAATATTCCTTTTAACACGAGTAACGATTTAGATATTATTGCATCGAATTCATTTTTTAATGATTTTTTAATAGGAGAGAAAATGAAGTTCTCCCCTTCGTTATTCTCTAAAGATGAACAGGGTAATTTAATTTTCAATTCTCAACCAATTAAATCTAAAGAAAGATATAAAAGAGATGAACTTCTATCTAGATTAGATTTATCTAAAGAGAATTTACTTTTGACTTGCTATCAACCAATAAATCAAGAAAAAGCACTTCAGAAGTTTGTGGGTAAAGAAGATTTATATTTAACTTACGGTAATTTCTATTATCAAGAGAGAAAGAAAAAGACTATTTCTTCTACTCCAATGTTGTTCTTTAAAGTTGAGTTAGGTAAAGATGGATTTGATTATTATATAAAATTAAAATCTTCTAATATCATCTATAACTTAGTTTTAATCGCTTATTTAAAAAGAGAATATAACATCAATTTATTAGATGATAAAGTCGGTTTCTCTCCGGATACATTTATTCAAACTGTCAAGGATAGATGTCATAAATACGCTTTTGATATTGATCCATCTTTCCATTTAACTAATAGAAATATCGATGAAGATATCAGAAGAGGATTTGTTTTGGTTAATGCTAATTCGATTCAATCTTCTCCTTTATTTAACGCTTTAATTCAAGAAGAATTATCTAATTTAGAAAGAAAGACTTACCCTTGTAAGAATGAACATCTTCAATATATCAAAAGTAATTTGAACGCTTTAGCGACTTATCCTCTTTTAAGAGGTGATATTTCTAGACCGGAAATTAAAAGATTCTTAAAAGATTTAATCGATGAATATCTCTTACATAGAGAATCGATGTTAATAATTACTTCTGAAAGCAAAAGAGAAAAATGGAAACAGTATTTTGAGAGTAATTATTACGATACGATTATGCCTTATAGAGATATCGATGAACCAGGGCAAGCTCTATTTACTCTTTTAGAATCTAAACAATATAATAAAACCTATTTTTTAGATTCTAATTTGATGGTTAAAAAAGAAAAGCAGAGAGAATTATTATCTTTACAAGAAAAAGATGATGCTTATTTACGTTCGAACCTTTTAATTAATGGGGAAGATTCTCGCTCAGTAGTTAAGAACTTCTTCCACTATATTCAAAATGGTAAGAGGATATTTAATTTTGATAATATCTCAGATTACGATTTTGACGATACGTTAAAAGACAATGAATTTGTTTCTTTTTTAGATGAATCGCACTTTGGATATGAAATTCCTTTTACCTCTTTGCCTTATTACGGCTTGAATTCTAAAGTCGAAGTGGGAGATTATTCTAAAACGATATCTTTCTTAGTGGACATGGAAAAAGATATTACCGCTTTTGAGAAAGTCATTGAAGACTCTAAAGTCAAAACTTCCAAATGGTCGGATTTCAATTCTATAAGAGATTACGATGATGCGGTTAACTTATTCTCAATTTATTCCGAGTATGAAGACTATCCTTTGGAATATTTCGGAATCAATTACAGAGGTGAAGTTGAAGATGATGTTAAATCTTTACAAGAATGTTATAGAAAAGAGGCTTCTATAAAATTATCTTTCGATGTCTTATGCAAACCTGAAATTTGGAAATTAGATTTCAATGAAATATTAAATGCGACGAAGAATTCTAAAGAAGAGAGAAAACTTAAATCCAAACTTAAAGATATAGTAAAAATCACTCCTTTTAGAAAATCTTATAAAACTTTAATTATCCTCGTAGATAAATACGTCGAAAACAGAAATCAATTAGAGATGTTAAAGAATAAACTTTACCCTCTATTTAAAGAGAGAACTGAATCTCTAGATGGACTTTTATATATTGATGAAGCTTTTGAATTCATCGACTCTTATTCTCGTCATCGTGCATTATTCGATCATTTAAGTTTTGAAAATGATTTTACTTTCTCAATCTTTAACGATAAAGAATTCGCTAAGAAATACAGAGAAGAATATTATCCTGCATTGATGGAGAAAAGATCGTTGTTAGAGCATGAATTAGATCATTTCCATTCTATATTTAACGAAGATAAATTTGATTATACTCAAGCTTCTTTCTCCGAAATTAAAAAAAGATTGCAGATTAAGATAAATTCTAGCGAAGAAGAATTTAATTTATATTTAGACTTTTCCAAGAAATTAGATAATTCTTCTCGACCTTTAAGAGAAGCGATCCTCTTGATTGAAGAAGAGAATGGTTTATTAAATAACTTCATCAACGATTACATGTATTCTATTTACCGTTACATGTTATATAAATCTGTTAAAGAAAATGATTCTATCAATATTGTCGAATCTAAAAACTCCTCTTTGTTGAGTCTTTATAAAACTTTAAAAGAAGATGGGGAATTATTATCTTTAGATAGTTTGAACGATTTTGTTTCATCTCTAGACAATTCTTTAGAAAGACCCTCTTATTCTCAGACTATTGAGAGATTAAAGGTTTTATATCACAAGGAAAAGATGATTACCGCTAACGACGCTTTGAAGAGAACATACGACATTTTCTTCTCTGTTTTTCCGTTAATTTGCGAAAAAATCGATAATACAGCATATTTAAATGGAACTAAATTTGATTTGGTAATTATCGATTTTGATGAGAAAGCTACTTTATTAGATTACTTCTATGCTATGTTGATGGGAAAGAAAGCTCTCTTTTTATCTAAATCTCCTTTTGATGAAAGGGTTGGAGAAATCTTCTATGATATTACTACTTCCATGAGGTCTTATTCGGAGTTAGATGAATATCCAGAAATTCTAAGAAAATCAATCGAATTAAATTTATCACGTCAGAATATACAATTTTTCCGTAATTACAAAGTTAACGATATAATTACTATTCCTTATTTGTTCATTAAGGATGGTAAAAAATACGCTTTAAAAATCGTTCACGAAGAAGATGAATATAACAAATCTTTAGAATATCAATTAAATGCTCACTTGTATTTGAATTATGACATCATCACTACATATATTTATCCTTTGGATTATCTAGTCTATCCGGAATTGTGTTTAGTAAATACTTATATGGATGTCAAAGAAGTCTTAAAGAGAATCGACGAAGAAGAGGCTTTAGAAAACAAACTTTCTTATAATCAAAAGAAGAAAAAGTTATATAAGGATACTTTATCTTATATATCTTCTTCCTTCCCTTTGTATCTGCCTGGAGAGAATACTTATAACAAGATGCATTCTTCTACTTTAGATATCAGACCTATTAGAAGTGTCTCAGTTGAAGAAATAAAAGACGGTATTTTAACTTATCTAAATAGATTTACTTATTTATCTAGGGAGACGCTAATTGGAGAGTTGGCTTTAGTGCTTGGAACTGATTCTCGCGATGTCGACTTTAGAATGCTTTATTCTAAAGGAGAAGAAAGTTTAATATCTGAAGGCTCGATTACTAAAGATGCTAAAAGAATTTCTCTAATAAGAAAATAAAATTAGATAAGCAAAATCAAGCATTATTTTAGAAATATTTATTTATTGATGTTTATACGACAAAAAGAATCGATGAAACTC
>CACYCE010000023.1 GCA_902772915.1 uncultured Erysipelotrichaceae bacterium
AGAGAAAGCTATTCTTTTTGCAAGAAGACTCAATCTCAACTTGGTTGATAAATTGGATTTTAAGAAATTTTAATTAAATAATTAGTTCAAAATACCCTAAATATAGGCTTTTTTAATCTTGACTTTAAGAATTTAAGTTATTATAGTCGAAAGCGTAGCCTTTTTAAGGCTTTGGGAGGATTTATGTCTAAAAAGTCTGTATTATTTTTATCCTTTTTTAGGATGTAGACGCAACATATACTGACTCTTATGGACTGTATTAAATATGTTAGATCTTATTAATGTTTCAAAATCGTATGATAATCGATTAATTTTAGATAGTATTACTTATTCCTTTCCTTCAAGTGGATTATTTGTTTTATGTGGAGAAAACGGAGCGGGGAAGTCGACTTTGCTATCTATTATCTCTGGGCATGATTCTTCCTTTAATGGCAAAATTAAATTTAATGGTACAGAAATAACTAACAAGAATAGAAACCATTATTCAAATCAACGCATATCATATTTAAGTCAAATTAGCTTAGTTTTCGACGATGAAAAAGTCATCGATGATTTCTTGTTGCCTTTTGAACAAAAAGACAAGGATAAAGCAATAGAAATCTTAACTTCTTTGGGGTTAAAGGAAAATATAAATCAGAATTGCTCTTCTCTTAGTGCTGGTGAGAAGCAGAGACTTTGTTTCGGACAAATTCTCTACAATTTAAAAGATATTATTTTACTTGATGAATCATTCGCTAATTTAGATTTTGAAAGCCAGGATATACTCTATAAAAAAATATTAGAAATTGCTAAAAATCACCTTGTTATTTTTGTGACACACGAGGATTTACCTGAGTATTTAAATGAGCAATCAATTAGATTATCTTTGTCTTCAGGTAGATTAAGTGGGGAAGAAATAAAAGAAGATAAAGTTGATTTTTCTTATAATAAAGATGATAAAAATTATAGATTTGAGGATGTAAAATTTTCATTATCTAGTTATAAAAAATCTCACATATTGGTCTTTTTGATATTTATGATTTTAACTTTGGTTTCTACTTTATTTCTTTCGTTTGGCTACTCTTACGATGAGAAGTTTATTGTCAATAGTAAAACTCACTTAGTTGAATCTGTTATTTATAAAAGATATGAAGAAAAGGCTTTTCAACATTTCGCATTCAGTTCACCGATTTTTATATCTAGTTCAAATGGTTACAAAGGTGAATCCTTAAATGCAATTGAAACTTCGTATGTACAACGAATTGATAATGATTACAGCCCTATTTATAGTGCAGGTAATTCATTCTCAGGTGTATTTGAATATAATCCTAGTTTTTTTAAACAAGGTGAATTAATTATACAAAGTGGGACTTTACCAACTAATAGTGAAGAAGTCATTATTTCTGATGTGTGTGCTAGCCATATTTCTTCACCGTTGAATAGAAAGATTACGTTTTTAAACAAGTCTTACACTATTGTTGGAATCTACGCTAGTAAAAATGCTGATGAACTTACCAAAAAATATTCAAATATCGACCTAATTAATCAAGATATTCACTATTATTCGCGTATTTGTTACGCATATATGATTGAAACAATCTTTTGTGGCGGTAATTCGAATAAAAATACTAAAGTTTATTTAAATTCAGATGTCAATAGAGAAAACTTCTTAAATAATGATACTTCTAAATTAAATGGAGCGGGAGTTTCGAGGCGCTTTATTTTTTACGCACCTTTATTAGTCGATAAGAATGGAAATTATCGCTTCCATCTATTTGAAAATTACACAGCTAACTTCGGCTTTGGTTATACTTTTTTAACGCTTATAGGGATCTTTATTCCTATCTTTGCAGTAGCTTTTTATTCTAGATATAAGCGCCAATATTTATTACTTAGAATAATGGGAACGAGAAGAGATAAATTAACTAGAGGGAATTTGATAGCTTTTTCACTTAGTTCTCTTATAGGTGTGTTAGCTGGATTTTTCTTAACATTGGCCTTGCCTATAATGAATCTTATTTATAACAATCTCTTAGGAACAAGTGGGGTAAGTTATTTTTATACGGATATTAGCTTCTATTTATTCCATTTAGGCGGATGGCTTGCCTTTTCGCTATTTATGTTAGTGACTTTATATAAATTCCTTTGCCCTAAAAATCTCAATAGAACAATAAATAAGATTAAAGAAAAATGATAAGAGTTAGCAATATTTCTAAATCTTTTGCTCGCCCACTTTTTAACGATTTATCTTTTGAAATAAGTAACGGTATTACTCAAATATGCGGGAAAAGTGGAAGTGGTAAATCCACTTTGATGAATATTTTGATGAATAATGAGAAATTTGATAAGGGAGAGGTTACATACTCAAAAAAGGATTATCAAATATCTTATTGTGGTCAAGAGCCTTCTTTATTGAACGATTTTTCTCTTATTAAAAATATTGAAATCTTTCGCTTGGATATCGATTTTGAAATATATGAAAAGTTAAAGAAAATATTGAATTTTCCATATGAAAAAAGCAAGTTGATAGATTTGTCAATCGGGGAGAGACAGAAAGCTGAGATAATTGCTTGTATGTCTAAAAGAGCTGATACTTATTTTATGGATGAACCTTTTTCATCTATAGATAAAGAATGCAGAGATCATTTGATAGATTTTTTAAATGAGTTTTCTATAAATCACGAAGTAGTCATTATTAATCACAACATATCGTGCTCTAAGTTAGTGATAAAGCAAAATATAGAATTAGTAAACACGGATTTAAACAGTAAATTAATAAATAATCCTAAGTTTAAAGAAGATAAAATTGTCTTTAGACGCAATTTTAAAATCACTTTCTTTTCTTGGCTTTGCTCTCAAAAATTCAATAATATAGTTCATTTTGTCATTTCTGTAGCTTGCTTTATCATGCTGGCTTTAGGAAGTGCATATTTGAATTTTGATTCTGTAGAAACTACTACAAAAAAGGCTCTCTCTTCCGATCCTTTTACTATGCATCCAATAAAAATAAACACATTGTATAAGGATGTTACGAACAATTATTACGAAGATTTACTTAATTACAGCCATTTAGGTTTTACTTTAGTAGATAAAAACACTTTTGAAAAGATAGATTTCTATGCAAATTTACCCGATGACAGCCAAGAAGTATTTTACTTTTCAAACGCGGATAAGAATCTGATTAGTAGCGAGCAGGAAATTGATGTTAGCGGTAATAAATACAATCTAAAAATAATAGATTCAAACAAATTGAAAGATCTGATTACTAAACCTAGTTTGAAACTTCAAGAATTGTTAGATGGCTTAATGAAAACTAGGATGATTTTTTGTTCGCCTATCTTCGCTAGACAATTAATTTGTTCTTCTGATTCTCCTTTATTTTCGGTAGATAATTTGAAACTATTTGCCTTGCCTGGCCTATCTTATGATGCAAGTAAAAACTATTTGATGTTTGGTAAAAATTATAAAGAAGATATTGTTATTGTTGACTCTTATGACAAGATTTTATCTATACCTAATGTTAGAGAAGGAGAGTTTGTTTACGACAGCAATTACGATAAATATTACGTAGATAGAACAAGTGACGATTCAAAAATCCATGTGTCTTACGCTAATTATTTGTTCATGAATATAAAAATTGAAAGATATTCTCCTAGTATATATTTAGATATATCCAATGAAGATTTGGTAAAGATGATGGAAAAATACAATGGTATATCTTGCTCTGAGATTATAGTTAGGCCCAATTTGAATAATCAGTTTTTATATTATTTCATTCCTGCTGTATTTTTATTGCTAGGAGAAGTATTTTATTCAATTTATTCTAAAAAGAGTTTTATGCGTTACTATAAATCATTAAATAAGATTTATAAAAACAATCAATTAGATGATTCGTATATTGATAAAACTCTTATTGGTAGTCAATCGCTAATTTATTTAAGTGGCATATTGATTTCTACACTTTTATATATTTTCCTTTTTATTCCACTTGTAAATAACAAGCTTATGACTATAGTTTACGGGGAGGCTTATAACAATTTATCTCCTTATTCAATGCAACCTAGCAATCCTTATTACGATCATGTCAATTACCCTTTGCAATTTAATCACTTTGAATACATTTATTTAATAATTATCGCGTTTTTCTCAATTATGTTAATCGGCTTTTTTCTCGCTATTAAGCTTAGTAAAAAAGAGAAGCGCAAATAAAAGCAATTGTATAGGTATATCAATTCAATAAATCCTTATTTGATTTCATTCACAATCTAATTCTTGATACACGTGGCTAGTAAGTGATAAAATTCTTAAGGTAATTTATTATATAAGTCACAAAGGAGAATATTATGGGAAGAGCATACGAAGTTAGAAAAGCCTCTATAGCTGCGACTGGTAAAATGAAGTCAGCCCTTTATATGAAGGCTTCTAAGGAAATCTACATGGCTGCTAAAGGTGGCTCTGCTGATCCTAGAGAAAATTTAGCTTTAAGAGCGGCTATTGAAAAATTCAAAGGGCAATCCATTCCTAAGGATGTCATCGAAAGAGCTATTGCTAAAGCTCAAGGCGTCGGCGCTGCTGACTATGTTGGAGCTACTTACGAGGGATTTGGTCCAGGCAATACTATGTTTGTTGTTGAGACTTTATCTGACAACCCTAAAAGAGCTTTCTCTGAAGTTAGAGCAGTCTTCAACCACAAAGGTGGAAAAATTGGTAACTCAGGAGCGGTTATGTACAACTTCAACCGTTTAGGTGAAATTGATTTTGAGGGTAATAATATCGACGAAATCACCGATGCTTTAATCTTAGGAGATATCGATGTTAAAGATATCAAAGCTCCTGAAGAAGGTATCATCTCGGTTTTAGTTGCACCTTCAGATTTACAAAAAGCTGAAGCAGTCTTAAAAGAAAATGGAGTTGCAGAATTCTTGGTTGATGAAGTTACTTTAATTGCTGATCAGACAGTCGATTTAGAGGGTGAAGATAAAGAAAAATACGAGAACTTCTTAAATGCTTTAAATGACATTGAAGATGTTCAAAACGTCTACACCAACGCCAATTAGTTATATAGATGGCTAGGGTTCTAGCCATCTTTTTATAAATGAGATATGAAGAAAGTCATAGCTTTTGATTTTGATGGAACTATAATTGATTCTTTTCCTCTTATTAACACAGCCTTTGAAAAGACCTTTCACCAATACGGAAAGAATCTAACTATCGACCAATTTGATTTTTTATGGGGACCTAATGAAAAGGGCTCTTTAAAAAGAGTGTTTTTTGATGATTATGAAAAACCATATAAATCTTTTTTAGAATTTTACGATAATCTTCACAATGAATTTCTTCCTCCTATTGATATTAGATTGATGAATATTTTAAATAAATTGAAAGAAGAACCTTCAATTCACTTAGTTTTATTAACCGGCAGAGGGGAAGAGACTACTTCTATAACTTTCGATAAATTTAAACTTCACGGTCTATTTGAAAAATGTTACTTTGGAAGTGAAATCAAATCTAATAAGGAAGATAATTTCTTACAGATTCAGAAAGATTACAACGTCTCTAACGAAGATATCTTATATATAGGGGATTCTTTAGCGGATATTCGTCACTGTTTTAACCAAGGTATAGATATCATTTCAGTTAATTATTATTCGACTGAAGATAAGTCAAAATTAGAAGAGAAGAACAGTGGCAATGTCATCTGTGATGTTTCTTATTTAGAAGAAAAAATATATAATTACATATATGAATGAAGCAAATAAAAAAGAACCTAATCTAATCACTCTTAGAAGATCTATTGCGGTTTTTAGAATCTTTGAAATCATCTCTATAGTTGTCTTTTTGTTGATTCTAAGTTTTGCGGAAATTAACGAAGTTATGAATTATTCTTCCTTGTACGGTTTAAGAAAATTCGTCTTCGATATTGTTTCTTATAGTTTCGGCATGTTAATTCTTTTAATAGCTTTAGCCTTATCGATAATAGGCTTTGTTAAAGATGATATGTTCTATTCGAAATGGGGAATGTTATTATTGCATATCACTATTACTATCATTCAAATAATTCAAGTCGGTTTAAGTATCTACCACCATGAAGCTATAGGTGTTTTAGATATTATCTCCGCTATAGTTGGTATAGTAACTATTGTTTTAATCGCTAAAGAAATGGCTTCTTTATACGCTATAACTGTAGTTAAATTCTTAACTATTATAAGTATAGTTTTAGTCTTTGTTTCCGGTACTATTGTCGGTTTATCAATCGCAGGTATGATTGTAGCTTACGTTGAAAGTATGGCTAAAGGAGCCGACGCCTTAACTAGCATGTTAATTATTATCGCTGGTACTTTGCTTCCTTCTATTTCATTCTTGTTCTATCCTGGAGCGATAAGAGCTGATTATATCATCCAAGATAACATCGTTAGAAAAGAAGCTATTTCTAATCAGGAATAAAAAAATGGTCGCTGTCATAGCGGCCATTTAATTTAGAGATTTTCTTTGATTTTATCAGCGATTTTTTCTAATTCTTCATCTGTCAAATCTTTCAAATGCGGATTCATTAAGAATACTCCACCCCATTCATAACCATCTTTGTATTTAGGGCAGAGGTGAGCGTGGAGATGTTTTCCTGTATCCCCGTAGAAGCCATAATTCAATTTGTCAGGATTGAAGGCTTTGTGAATAGCGGAAGCGACTCTATTGACATCTTCGATGAAGGCTTGTCTTTCTTCTTTAGATAAGTCGCACATTTCAGAGATGTGATCTTTATAAGCGACTATGCATCTTCCTAAGTGAGATTGTTCTCTAAACACGTAAAGGGAAGAGACACCTAATTCACATACGTAATAACCAAAAGCTTTGTATAGTTCAGGTTTTTCTTCTCTTTGACAATAGGCACAATTTAAATCTTTCATATTAAAATCCTTCTTTATGCATTAATTATAATAGATTTAATCGAGTTAGTAACCTCTTCTTCTTAAAATCGCTTCATCGAAGGCTTTTCAAGATAAAAGACGTGAAATAATTCATAAATATTTCCTTTTATTAATGAGTATTGAACAGTAAAAATAAGTTTATTAAAATCTAGATAGTATGAAAGCAATCGAGACTAAAGATATTTTAAAGCGATATAAACAAGGTGAACTAGTGACTCGCCCTCTTCAAGAATTGATTTATAAAGCTAATAGAGAAAAGGCGACTTTAATAATATCTAAAGGAGAATATTTAGTGAGTTCTCTTTATATTCCTTCTAATTCTAGTATTGTTTTTGAAGAAGGTTCAATTGTAAAAGGAACTAGCGATGAAAGCCAATATGAATTTATAGAGACTAGAGTCGCAGGTATAAATATGATGTTTTATCCTGCTATTTTAAATATCTTAGATTCTTCTAATATTCACATTTCCGGTAAAGGGGAAATTAGAGGAGCAGGGCCTTATTTCTACTCTAAATATTGGGGCGAAGATAAAAAAGGCGGAATGCGAAAAAAATACGATGAACAAGGACTTAGATGGGCTTGCGATTACGATTGCTTTAGAGTGAGAAATCTCTTGATTCAAAATTCTCACAACGTAAAAATTGAAGATCTCAAATTGACTTTGTCCGGTTTTTGGAATCTCCACGTTCTATATTCTCACGATATAGTTTTATCTAATATCAATATAGATTCATTCGATGAGAACGCCCCTTCTACAGATGGAATAGATATCGATTCATCTCACGATGTTTTAATTAAAGGTTGCTCAATTTCTACTAACGATGATTGCATCGCTATAAAATCCGGGCGTGATATGGACGGGATAAGAACTAATATACCTACGTATAATGTTGAAATATCTAAATGTAATTTCTGCCGTGGCTTTGGTTTGACTATCGGAAGTGAAGTAAGCGGGGGAATTAAAGATATAAATTGTCACGATTTAGTTTTTAAAGGAAGTGAATGTGGATTTAGAATTAAATCTTCACCTTCTAGAAAAGGCTATATCAAAAATATAAATCTACATAATATATATATGGAAGATGTCAAATATCCATTCCACTTCTATTTAAATTGGTCTACTTTATATAACAAGATTGAAGTACCTTCAACTTATAAAGGGACTGTTCGTTCTTATTGGAAGAAGCTATTAGAAGAAGTGCCTTCTTCTATACCTAATACTAAAGTATCTGATATAACAGTGGATAATGTTAAATGTAGGTTGAGTCCTACTTACAAAGATTTCTCAAGGCTTTTTTCTCTAATAGGGTATGAAGATCAGAAGATGTCGGATTTAATATTTAAGAATTTAGATGTGGTTGCTACTGAATATGGGGAGATGGAAAATGTTGAAAATGTCTCCACTGAAAATGTGAATGTAGAAATTGTTAATCCGACTTCTAATAACCCTAAAGATTTTGATAATAGATAAGATTAAAAGGCGCTTAGTTAAGCACCTTTTTAAATGATTTATTTAGTTAAATCAATATAGTTGTAAACTACAGATTCACCAAAAGTCGAATTGATGTAAGATTTGACGCTATTATCAGCGAAAGCTTTAATTAATTCCAAAGATTTAGGAGTTTTTTCATTGCCTTTTTTTACTGCAATTCCATTAGCTCTTAAATCTAATATTTCTTGTTGGATATCTTCTCCAAAAACGATTCTCTCTGCGCAGGAAGAACCAAAACCAGTTAGAGCAGTATTACCAGGAATAATTCCAAATTGGTAATCGTTAGAATTAATCAAGGTATTAGGAAGTAAAGATTCTTGCAAGCAAGTCAATGAACATTCGGAGTAAGCGGAAGAGAAAGTAACTTGTGAATTAGGTTTAGTCACATCGAAATTTTTAAATTCACCATCGACATAACAAGAGGGGGAAATTTCAGTTAAGACACCTTTGTTTTTCAATAATAGCAAAGCTCTTTCGATATTGGTGATATCGTTGACTATTTCTATGCTATCTCCATTTTGTAAGGTCTTGTGTTGAGCAGGAAGTTTAGCGTAGAGACACAATTTTTCAAAATGAATTTTGCAAGTCATAGTCAATTTGTTTTCTTCGCTTACTTCATTGTTATAAGACTCTAAATAAGGGAGGTGTTGGAAGTAATTAGCATCGTATTCGCCTCTAGCGACAGCGGCGTTTTGTTGAGTCCAATCTAGAACGGTTACTTCCAAAGAATAACCGTCTTTTTGCACTATAGGGGCGATAGCTTCTCTTAAGATTTTAGCGTGGGGAAGTTCAGAAGCGGCGATGGTAATTACTTTAGAATTATCTTTAGAGCAAGCTCCTAAAGCTAAAGAAGAAGAGACTAATAATAAACTTAATATTGAATTTAATTTTTTCATTTTAATTTTTTCCTTTTATCTATTTTTTTGGCTGAGACTAAGCCGATTTCTTGAATGACTTGAACGACGACGACAATTAGAACTAAGATGATCCAAATCTCCTTTTTTTGGAGATAGTTAACGGGGTTGCTCCTATAGACTGAATAAGCTTGAGATATCAATCCTCCCGCTCCAAAATCAAAAGCGAAGGATGTGTAACCTAATAAAGTAACCATAGTGACTGCTCCTCCTAAAATTAAAGAAGGAACTGATTCTCTTAGCATTACTTTAACTATTATTTGGAAGGAAGAGGCTCCCATAGATTTAGCGGCTTCTACTTCACCATAATCCACTTCAGATAAAGATTGCTCGACGACTCTAGCTACATAAGCAAACGAAGCGAAGAATAGAGGAATGATCATCGTGAACCATCTACCTGTTGCTCTTCCAAAGATTGAACTGTTTAAAGGTATCAAGATGATTATCAATAACAAGCAGGGGATAGATCGTAAGATATTGACTAAAATTCCAAGGCTGATATTGATATATCTATTAGGTTTAATACCTGTTTTTGAAGTAATGTTAAGTAAGACTCCTAGAGGTAAACCTACTATGTAGGCTAAGAAAGTAGATATTACTGTCATGCCTATAGTCTCACCTAGGCCTAACATAAATGTTTGAAAATCCATTATTTGTTTACCTCCTCGAATTTTATTTTGTGCATTTGTAGATACTTGATTAACTTTTGAGCTTCTTTTTCTTGAGTAGGTCTTTTTATAACAGTTTGTCCGTAAACTTTATTATCTATGACCTTAGTAGAAGCGTAGACAATCGATACTAGAATTGAACAATCTTGAACGATGTTAGCAATCAAAGGCTCATCGACATTTCCGTCGAATAGCAACCTTATAAATTTGTCGCTATCTAAAGCTGTATTGACGTGATTAGTGTAAATTAAACCTTTAGTTACTTTGCTTTTGGGAGATAAGAAGACATCGTTCATCTCACCTTGCTCAACTATTTTTGATGAATCGATAATCGCTACTTTAGTGCAGATTTGTTCGATAGCGTCAATCTGGTGAGAAATCATGATGATAGTCAATCTTAATTCTCTATTTAATTCTTGAAGTAAAGATAAGATAGAAGAGGTAGTTTCAGGATCTAAAGCGGAAGTTGCTTCATCAGATAAGAGAACTTCAGGTTCAAGAACTAAAGCTCTAGCTATAGCGACTCTCTGTTGCTGACCCCCGGATAATTGAGAAGGGTAAGAATAAATTTTATCTTCTAGACCCACTCTTTTTAAAGCTTCTAAAGCTTTTTGTCTTCTGACTTTTTTATCCTTAATTTTACTAATCTCTAAAGCAAATTCGACATTGCCTAAGACGTTTCTTTGTTGCAAGAGATTAAATTGTTGAAAAATCATCGCAATTTTTCTTTGCTTATCTCTTTTAATTATGGTAGTAGGGGAAGTGAGAAGTTCACCTTTGTAATAAATCTCTCCCTCATCGACTTTTTCTAAGCCGTTTATGCACCTAACTAGAGTTGATTTACCCGCTCCAGAAAGTCCTAAAACACCATAGATATCTCCTTTTTCAACATTCAAGGAAATATTGTCTAAGACTTTTCTCCCGTCGAAAGATTTAGATAGACCTTTAATTTCAATAATGGGCATATTTCTCCTTTCTAGATTCGGGAATAAAAAACGGCCTCATCCCGCATCTAATGCAAGGACGAGACCGGTTATCAATATAATCTCGTGTTACCACCTTGTTTTACTTTATTATTGCTAATAAAGCCTTATGAAGTACGTCGATATGAGATACTCCTGTGCTGTAACGGGCACTCCCGAATTAGACTACATATCACCTAATCAGCTCTAAGACCATGTTCGACTCTTCATTATTTATCCTCTTTCACCAAAACGAGGATTCTCTACAAATACGAACTGAGTTTACTCTTTCTCTTCTTCGCTTTATGTCATTTATTTTAAAGTATTTTTTTTATTAGTCAATAATATTCGCTTCATATTTGCAGTTTTATAATTTTATCTCTTGAAAAAATATTAGAATAAAGAGGGTACTTGATTATGGGTAAATTACTTTATTTAGGACACGGTTCTTATAAAATTACTACATCTAATCAAACTGTTATTTATGTCGATCCTTACGCTGGAAGCGACTATAAGGAAAAAGGAGATATCGTTTTAATTACGCACGAACATTACGATCACAACAGAATTGAATTGGTTACTTTTAAAAATGACCAGGGAATTATAATTCGCTCTAAAGATCTTCACCCTGAAGAAAATGTTTACGAATCTAGAATTGTTAAAGATGTTAAAATCACTGCTACTAAGGCTGAAAATGCTAACCACAACCCTTTAGATTGTGTGGGGTATATTCTTGAATTCGATGGAATTAAATTGTACGCAGCAGGAGACACTTCCTATTTTGAAGAGATGAAAATGATGTCTAAAATGCATATTGATTATGCTTTGCTCCCTACAGATGGTAAATATAATATGGGTCCTATTGAAGCCAGTAAAGTTGCTAAAATTATTAATCCTAAGGTTGCTATACCTATTCATACTAGACCTGGGGTCTTGTTTGATCCTAATGTCGCAGCGCAATTTCAATACAAAGGGAAGAAAGTCATCCTTCCTAACGAGGAAATTGAATTGAAAATTTAAGGAGAATATATGAAAACTATTTATTTAGCCGCCGGATGTTTCTGGGGCTGCCAAGCTTTCTATAAAAAAATGAGAGGA
>CACYCE010000024.1 GCA_902772915.1 uncultured Erysipelotrichaceae bacterium
ATTATTCAGCGATGTAAGGTAATAAAGCCATAAATCTAGCTCTCTTGATAGCGACAGCTAGTTGTCTTTGATGCTTCGCGCAAGTACCAGAGATTCTTCTAGGAGTGATCTTTCCAGAAGGAGAGATAAATCTCTTTAATAAATCGACATCTTTATAGTCGATATTCTTAATCTTGTTCTTGGTGAAGTAGCAGACTTTACTACTAGTGGTTTTTCTCTTATTGTACATTCTGTTACATTCCTTTCTTAATTTAATTAGAACGGAAGTTCATCATCTGTGGTGTCGATACCTTGATTAGCAGGTTCTTCATCGACAGGCGCATCCTCGTAAGTAGCAGAAGAAACATCTCCTCTCTTCTCTAGGAATTGAACTTGTTCCGCAATAATTTCTACGACATTGACATTGTGGCCATCCTTCGCTTGGTAAGAGCGTTGATTTAATCTTCCATCAACTCCAACTAAAGAGCCTTTCTTCATAAATTTAGCAACGTTTTCCGCAGTAGCGTTCCACGCGGTTACAGGTAAGAAAGAAGCTGTTCTTTCACCCGCGTTACGTTGACGATTATTATCGACTGCCAATGTGAAAGAGACCACTGACGAGCCATTGTTGGTTTTCTTTAATTCTGGATCTTTAACAAGTCTTCCGACAACTACAACTCTATTCATATAAATTACCTCCTATGGTAATGCTTTTTGCTATTCTCTATAAATAATTAGTCAGTTACGACAATTAAGTAACGAAGAACATTGGCGTTGTTTCTGGTCAAACGATTGAATTCATTAATAGCTTTGTTATCAGAAACTTCGAATTTTAACACTACATAGTAGCCCTTGGTTTCTTTCTTGATTTCGTAAGCGAGATCACGAAGTCCCCATTCGTTGACATCTAAAACTTTTCCACCATTGTCAACGAGAATCTTTTGAAGATTGGCGTTTTCATTTTTGACACCATCCGCATCTAATTCAGGTCTAAGAATGTACATGAGTTCATATTTCTTGTTCATGTTGCACCTCCCTTTGGTCATTCGGCTGTTTTGTTAGACAGCAGAGAGAACGGCACTCTTTCCTGCCATTCGAAGAATATAATAAGCCAATGTGAGACGAAAGTCAAAGCATTCATCAAACTTTTTCATCTCTTATTTAAATATATATTAAATGTTAATAAATGTGCGTTGATTTTTTAAACTTTGTATAAATTAGTGCTGATAGTTCAATTTTTCAAAACTTTTGCAAAAAAATTCTCTTCTTTTGTCCTTTAATTTAATATCTAAGTAATTATATAATTAATAAATAGCGAGGAGGAATGAATATGGCTAGAGTATTATCAGGGGTTAAACCTACCGGCAAGATGACTTTAGGTAACTATATCGGTTCATTTAGAAACTTCCCTGAATTCCAAGATTCCAACGAAGTTTATATTTTTGTTGCGGATTTACACGCATTAACTCTTCCTATCGACCCTAATTTTTTGCATTCCACTATCTACGATATCGTCTCTTTCTATCTCGCAGCAGGTCTAGATCCGAACAAGACTATTTTATTCAGACAATCAGATATTCCTGAAGTTGCTATGTTAAATGCTATCATGCTTAACTACGCTTACATGGGTGAAACTGCTGAGATGATTCAATTCAAAGAAAAGTCCGCTAAATTAAATAATAAAGCTATTGGTGTCGGTTTATTTACCTACCCTATATTAATGGCTTGCGATATATTCTTATACGATACTGACATTGTCCCTGTAGGAGAGGATCAAAGGCAACACGTCGAATTAGCTCATACTTTAGCTCGTAGATTCAATTCCCGCTATAAAGGTGAATTCATCAAAGAACCTCGAGCTGTCTCTCCTAAAGTCGGCAAGAGAATCATGTCCCTATCTGATCCTCTCCACAAGATGTCTAAATCAGATGATAGAGAGGCTCAAAAAGGTATCATCTATCTTCAAGATGATGAAAAAACCATTAGAAAAAAGATTATGTCCGCGGTAACTGATTCCGAAACCAATGTACATTTCGATCCTATAAATAAACCTGGCGTTTCTAATTTATTAACAATCTACGGCGCTATGAAACACATGGAACCCGAAGAAGCTGAAAAGTTGTTTGTCGGTCAAAATTACGGTACTTTCAAAAAAGCAGTCGCTGATGCAGTAATGGAAGAATTAGGTCCTTTCCAAGCTAAATTCAACGCCTTTAGATCCGATGAAGCTAAGTTAGAAGAAATCTTCTCTATTGGAGCTAAAAAGGCTAGAGAAAGTGCCGCTCCAGTTCTAGAAAGAATCATGAAAGCGGTCGGTATTAGATAGAAAACAAGCACTTCAATTGTGAAGTGCTTTTTAATTTAAAAAGCGGTGTTTTATATCAACACCGCTATTTCAATTTTATAAACCGATGTATTTTAATAAATCCTTGTGGAAATTATCAGGTTTATTTTCAGCTTTTTCTCTAAATGAATCAACAGCTTCGTAATAGAACTTACACTTAGGTTCGGTACCAGAAGGTCTGACCGCTAACCAAGAGCCATCTTCTAAGAAGAATCTCAAGACATCAGATTCAGGGAAACCAATTAAAGGTTCGATCTTGTCACCAATGTGGATTTCTTTCTTTAAATAATCTTCGTACTTGCAAACTTTAACACCAGCTAAAGAAGTGAAAGGTTTAGTTCTCAAATCATTTAAGATCTTCTTCATAGTTTGAGCACCTTCAGCACCTTTGAAGTACATATTATAAAGTTTGTTGATATGGTAACCGTATTGTAAATATAATTCTTCTAATTTTTGATCTAATCTCTTATTTTCTTTTAAAAGATAGTGGTTAGTCATTTCAGCAATGACTAATAAAGACTCCAAGGAATCTTTATCTCTGCAGAAAGGAGCGAAGATATAACCGTAAGATTCTTCATAACCGAATTCGAAAGTAAATTCGTGAGTAGTATCAGCTTTGTTCATAGCTTCACCAATATATTTGAAACCAGTTAAGAAAGAACGCGATGAACAACCGTAATGAGCAGCGATCTTTTCACCTAAAGTAGAAGTGACGATAGTATCACATAAGACGGAATTAGGTTTTAATAAACCTCTTTTTGCTCTTTCACCAAGGACGTAATCAATTAACAAAGCTCCTGTTTGGTTACCGGTGTACAATTGATATTCTCCTTTAGAATCTAAGAATGCGATACCAACTCTATCCGCATCAGGATCAGTAGTAACAATTAAATCAGCCTTCTTAGCTTTAGCTAATTCGATAGCCTTTTCATAAGCTTCAGGCATTTCGGGATTAGGAGATTTAGTATTGGAGAAATCAGGGTCAGGAGTGCATTGTTCTAAAACAGGATAGAATTCGTAACCCAATTCTTCTAACAATCTTCTACCTAAAACTGAAGAAGTACCATGTTGAGGAGTGAAGACAACTTTGATAACTTTCTTGTCGTCTTTATTGATAGATACAGAATGAACTTTCTTTAAGAAAGCATCGTCGACTTCTTTACCTAGAGTAACTTGTTTACCTAAATCTGCAACAGGTTTGTAAGTTAAAGTTAATTCATCACCTAAAGTATCTATGATATCTAATAAAGGTTGAATTTGATCAGGAACTAATTGACATCCAGTGTGATCGTAGACTTTGTATCCGTTGTATTCTTTAGGATTGTGAGAAGCAGTAATCATAATACCACCAGCAGCACCTAAATATCTTACGGCATATGACAATTCAGGAGTCGGACGTAAAGCGTCGAAGATGAAGGTATTAATACCAAAATCATTCAAAACTTTAGATGCCTCTAAAGTGAATTCTCTAGAGAAATGTCTGTTATCGTGAGAGATAACTACACCTTTCTTCTTGCCTTCTTCACCATATGTTTTAATGATGAATTTAGCAAAACCAACAGTAACCTTCTTAATAGTGAAGATATTCATCCTGTTAGAGCCAGGACCTAAAACGCCTCTCATACCACCTGTACCGAAAGCTAATTCGGTATAGAACATATCGTATTGCTCTTTATCGCTAGCAGCTCTAATTTCACTTTTGAGTTCTTTAGAGACCTCATCAGAAGCTAACCAAGCTTCTACTTTTTTCTTATAATCCATAAATCCTCCTTGTGTAAGTTATAAGTTTGCAGATTACATATTCATTATACATTTAATTATTATTCTTCTCTTCGGCTTTTTTCTTTTCTATGATGCGCGCACGAGTTTGCTTAGCTTTTTTCTCATTAGCGTCGTTTACTTTTGTAAGAGATTCAAAGCGTTTAAGTCGCTCTTCATAACCGTTTATTTCTAACCAAGTTAAGACTGCTTTATCCGCTAAAAAAGAAGAAGAAAAATCAATTAACGATGAAATACCTAATTGCGAAGAAAAGAATTTATCTGGGGAATCATAAATCTTATTTCTATAATGTAATTTCTTGGTGTCCGCTAAGAAATACGCCAATAACCAATAAGCTTTTTGATCGTCAGTTTTAGCGATTTCTTCTATCTCTTTCAATTTCTTGTAAATGTGTGGAAACTTATGGTCATCCCCTAATCTTTCCATATAAGAAGAAAGAAGATTATAAATGATAAAATCTTTTAAATATACATCAACTATAGGAGAATAAAAAAGCATCATCTCCCCTAATTCTTTATATGTGTCGAATTTGAATTTATGATAACGCAAAGACATATAAGGATTTAAAATGTAACTCATCTTAAAAATGAAAACGTCAGGGATGTTATTCTCGGCTTTCAAATTTAGATATTGCAAATATCTTTTCTTATCTTTATTTAATTCAGTTAAAAATTGCTTAGATTGGAAATATTTATAAAATTTCCCAGGGTAAAGGTAGACATCCTTCCCCATTTCTATAAAGGACGAATAAGATTTTTCTTTAGTCAAATACAAATTAAATTCTTCTTTGCTCATAAAGACCTCTTATCTACTAATAACAGCATTATAAAGAAAACACCTACTGCTAAAGCTGCTAATAAAAAACAAAGTATGAATAAAATCTTAAAAGCTCTTATTCCTTGATCAGAACTAGCCTTATAACATCTGGCGTAGAGTTTAGATTCAAAATAATTCTTACGTTTAATAGTAAATTTAGAAATATCGTTTTCTAAATGTTTATGATTGACACACGCATTAAATAAATAGATCGCCATCGCCTGAGCTCTCTTAACGATATCGTTATTAATCTTAATAATATTACTTTTTAAATGCCTTCCAAAATAGAATACAGGGGCGAAAAAATAATTGATTCTTGCTAAGAGCAACAAAGCAAATAAGAATGATAAATAAGAGAAGATTGCAAAAAGAATAATAGACCAGAAATACACCGAAGTAATATTAGGAGCAGTCCAAGTTTCAATAAAGATGGTTCTAGAAGAAACCATAGTATATATAGCTAAAGCAAAAGTTCCTAATCCTAACAAGAAAGCTATTATTGAACCTATAACATTAACAGTGACAATATGTTTTAATGCTTTGTTATTCTTGACTCTCTTATAATCGAAATTATGTTTAGCAATCAATTCTGAAGAAAATCTATCGCAATTCTTTTTTATGCAACGAGCTTTTTGCTCGGTAGTTAAATTATCATCGTCGATAATTTCTTGGAAAGGCAAATCTCTAGTATCAATTCTAAATTTGACTTCTCCAATACTCTTAGTAAATATTGGGAAAGAATAATTTTCTAGTGGGTTGATATAATAAGCTTCATCTGAGACTGAATATAAATAATTGACTCTGCTCGCTAAAATAACCGCTTCATCAAAAGATTTAATATCATAATTAATTTCTTTGAAATCATTAACTAATTTAACTGCACGACGCAATTCAAATTCGCTAGCGTGTTTAACGTTAACTACTAAGTCAGCATATTCTTGAGACTTGATAATATTTTCTAGGTAAGAGGATGTAAATAAAGAAACATCGACTCCAAATTCTTCCGCTAGAAGGAGGGTTTTATCTATATTGTTCATGATAATATAATCCCCCATCCTAAATATTGACCTAAGTTAGGTATAAAGCTCTTATTAAAACTAACTAGTGGATAAAGACCCGAGAAAAAGAAACATACAACGTATGAAAAGACGACGATAAATAGCAAATACGGAACGATCTTTCTTCCAAATCTATTATACGAACTAGGTTGAGACGCTATAGGCAAAATTGAAAAGAGTAAATAAAGTAAAAAGAACAATCCGAAGAATAACACCATCAAAAAGAAAGAGTCCCCTATCAACATTATCTCAACAGGGTCACTAATACCTCTAGCTATTAAGAAATTTTCCATCAAATGTTGAACATAATCGGAAGCTAATTTAAAAGAAGTAAGTTGAGCATAGGATTTTTCAAAATAAATATACAAAGCTAAGATACCTACCGCGATTGTTGCACTTAGCGCACTTTTCAACACGAAATTTCTAGAGGCTACAAGTCCCACTAAGAGAAATATGGCGATAACACAAATTAACAATATCAATAAATCCATTTTATAACTAAGATTATTTTAACATTAATTTAATATAAGTAATTATGTTTTATTTAATATGAATGGATATAAAATAGTCTTCTTAAATAGAATTTAAAATGCATAAACAAAACGACTATTAAATTTGTTGGAATTTTACATCCTAAAGAATACTTATTAATATCGTTTTTGCGATAATATAACAA
>CACYCE010000025.1 GCA_902772915.1 uncultured Erysipelotrichaceae bacterium
AATCCAGGGAGGTTAATATATGAATTCTACCATCGGTACTATCAGAAACGATAAAATTATCAGACGTAAATTCTATCAATATCTCCTCCCATCAGTCTTGATGTTTATCACCATGATGTTAGGAGATATCTGCGATTCAATTTTCGTTGGTAATTTTTTGGGTGAAGATGCCCTCTCTGCGGTCTCTTTAACTACACCGATTATCCTTATAATTCAAATTCCTTTAATGATATTTGCTGTAGGAGGAAGTATCTTAGCCGCAAATTACCTTGGTAAAAGAGAAATTGAAAAAGCAAATAAAATCTTCTCTTCTTCAGTAATCTTCGTCTGTATTTTCGTTATTATAATTGCCGCTATAGGACCTTTTATCTATAAACCTATAGCTCATCTTTTTGCTGGTGATAACGCAAAAATGGAACAATATATGGCGGAATATTCCTTCGTTTATTTTGAAGGAAATATAGCTATTTGTCTTTCTTATATCTTAGCGACATTCTATGCTGTAGATAACAATCCTCGACTTACTACCGCTTCTTATCTAGTCGCAGTACCTATTAAATTAATTACACAATTCTGCTTATTGAAATTTTCTTCTATAGGCATAAGTGGCGCTTCTCTAGCCTCCATTATCGGCTATTTTTCTTCCTTATTTGTAGTAATATTCTACATCAAATCTAAATCTAGAATGCTTCACTTCTCTTTTAAAATCAAAGGCATTTGGCCTGAAATAAAAGAATCAATTAAAGCCGGGTTTTCTTTAGGTTTATTTAATTTATTTACCGCTGTTAATGGAATAGTAATCAACTGTTCAATAATCTACATGTTATCAGCCCAAGATATGGCTATATATTCAGCCTTATCCTCTTCTTTAATCTTAGTTGATATATTCGTAGGAGGTATAATTCAAATCATCCCTCAAATATGTTCAATTCTTCTAGGTGATAAAGATTATTATTCTATACATTACATCATTAGAAAAGTCCTCTTATATCTAACTATCACCACTCTAGTAATCATGGCTGTAATCATGATTTATCCTAACTTAGTCTGTTTGTTATTCGGTATAACTTCGGTTGAACAAAGTAAGATGGAATTAGTTATTAGAATTTATGCTATCTGCTTTTTGTTCTACGAATTAAATAATTTCGCTAAGAATTACTTCCCTACGATCTTCGTATCAATAATATCAAATGTCACTATCGCCTTGAGATTATTAATCCTCGCTTTACCTCTATGTATATTAGGTATTCACTTATGGGGAATCTTAGGTGTAGCTATAGGTGCTGTAGCAGCAGAATCTCTAACAGTATTAATTACTTATTTATTCAACCTCATCTATAGAAAAAAGAAAAAATTACCTGATAATTATTTTTTAATCCCCAATGAAAAGACTCCTTTAACTACCTTAGATATCACAATTCAAGCTGACGAACATGAAGCAGGTGAAATCTCTGAACAATTAATTGATTATTGTAAAGAAAAACAAGTTGGTGAAAGAGATGCTTACATCATAGGTTTA
This sequence comes from uncultured Erysipelotrichaceae bacterium, assembly GCA_902772915.1. Classification (GTDB taxonomy): domain Bacteria; phylum Bacillota_I; class Bacilli_A; order RFN20; family CAG-288; genus Scatoplasma. The sequence goes on from CACYCE010000025.1 coordinate 1,520, forward strand.
GCTGGAGAAGAAATCGTCGATAATATCTACCACTACGCTTATAAAAAGAAATTTAATTACATCGATATCAATCTCAACATTCAAGATGATTCTATAATGCTAAGAATTAGAGATGATGGAGTTCCTTTTGATCCACTTAGCATTACTGATGAAGAAGAACAATTCTCTACTAAAGGTTTAGTCTTAATAAAGAAATTAGCAAGTGAATTTAATTACATACGTGTCATCAATACTAACAACACGATTATTACAATCAAGAGAAATTAAATTATATTATTAAAAGAAAGGAAATATTATGGAAATCAAATTTGAAAAAAATGGAAGCGAATTAATCATCTTCTTGAAAGGAAGATTAGACACTAATTCTTCCCCAGAATTAGGTAATCAATTACCTGCCCAATTAGAAGGAGTCGATTCTTTAATCTTCGATTTTAAAGAATTAGATTACCTTTCTTCGGCGGGTTTACGTCTACTTCTAGCTTCTCAAAAAGATATTAATGCTAGAAAAGGCAAGATGGTAGTTAGAAATATCAATCCTGTCATTAAAGAAATCTTCTCTGTCTCTGGTTTTGATAAGATTTTAACTATTGAATAATTGTATGGTGGAAGAAAAAGTCAAGAAGAGGAAATCTATTTTTTCATTAGAAATTAAGATTCCTCTGCTAGTTTTAATAATCACTCTAATAATTGCTGCAACAGGAGTTGTAACGGCTTATTTAGT
>CACYCE010000026.1 GCA_902772915.1 uncultured Erysipelotrichaceae bacterium
TATATCATTTAAGGATATAAATCCATCGTCATAATGTTCGCCTAAATCAATAAACATTTTAATTGCAGTTAAACTTTTCGATGATAATTTCACTTTATTTCCTCCAATAATGAGGATGAATTACTAAGAATATATACCAGTGTTATAATGTTGTAAACCTATTAAACATATAGGAATAGTAAAAGAGGCGCATTAAATGAATGTTTACAACAGTATCTTAGATACAATCGGCAACACTCCCCTTGTCGAATTAAAAAGGATTGAGGAGAAGTACAATTTAAAAGCGAAAATCTTGGCTAAGGTTGAGTCTTTCAACCCCGCAGGCAGCGTCAAAGATAGAATTGCTAAAGCAATGATTGACGATGCTGAACAAAGAGGTTTAATTACCAAAGACACCATCTTAATCGAACCTACTAGTGGCAATACTGGTATCGGTTTAAGTATGGTCGCTGCTTCCAAAGGTTTAAAAATAATCTTAACAATGCCTGAAACCATGTCTATTGAAAGAAGAAACCTTTTGAAGGCTTACGGTGCAGAATTAGTCTTAACCGATGGTAGCAAAGGTATGAAAGGTGCTATTGCTAAAGCCGAAGAATTAGCCAAGGAATATCCTAACGCTTTCATTCCTTCCCAATTCACCAATATGGCTAACCCTAGAATTCACTATTTAACTACCGGTCCTGAAATCTTAAAAGACAGCGAAGGTAAAGTCGATTATTTAGTCGCCGGTGTAGGAACTGGTGGAACTCTTTCTGGAACTGGTAAGTTCTTAAAAGAAAACATCCCTGGATTCAAGGTCGTGGCTGTTGAACCTGAGACTTCCCCTGTTTTATCTAAAGGTGTTGCCGGTCCTCACAAGATCCAAGGTATCGGTGCAGGATTTATTCCTCAAACTTTAGATTCTTCCATCTATGATGAAATCATCACTGTCGGTAATGAAGAAGCTTTTGAAAAAGGACGTGAATCTGCTAGAACTGAAGGCATATTAATCGGTATTTCTTCTGGAGCGGCTTTAAGTGCAGCTATCAAATTAGCCCAAAGAGGGGAAAACGTTAATAAGACAATCGTAGTTATCTTCCCTGATACCGGTGAGAGATATCTCTCTACCGCCATGTTCAGCGAATAATAAAAAAAGGATTGATTGGTCAAAATCAATCCTTTTCTATTCTGTTGTAATTTATATATTTCTTTCCTTGTTTACTAATTGATTCAACTGCCAAATGCCACAAATTCTATCATAAATAAAATACAATCCTTATTGCTCAATGTAAGCATTTTTTGCGTATATTAAATTAATGATAATTAAATAGGCTATAACCTAAATTTATCGTCATTTAACAATAATAGCGATAATTAATTTTGATATTTAAGAAAACTTTTTATACGATAGAATTGAAAAGAGACTATACTGAGTTTATGAGGCTTTAATTATGGAAGAAACTTATATTGTTGAGACCCACAATCTTACCAAGACCTACTCTGGCAGAAATGTCGTAAACAATGTGAACATGCACATTAAAAAAGGTTCTATTTACGGGTTTGTTGGAGAAAATGGCAGCGGTAAAACAACTATTATGAGATTGATAATGGGTCTTTCTATCCCCAGTAAAGGAGACTATTCCCTTTTTGGTGTCGATTGGAAAAAATCAGAAATTTACAAAATTAGAAAGAACATATCTGCAATTGTTGAAACCCCTTCTTTGGTCGTTTCAATGAACGCATACGACAATTTGAAATACGCTTGCTATTATTGCGGTATCAAAGATTTAAGTATTATCGAACCGACATTGAAAAAAGTCGGGTTGGATAACGTACCTAAAAACAAAAAAGTAAAAAACTTCTCTCTAGGCATGAGACAGAGATTGGGTATTGCCGTTCTTTTACTTAGCTCACCTAAATTACTTCTTTTAGATGAACCTATGAACGGATTAGATCCTGAAGGAATTAAAGAAGTTAGAGATATCATCTACGATTTAAATAAACAAGGAATCACTATCTTAATTTCTTCGCATATCTTATCGGAATTAGAGAAAGTCGCTACAGACTGGGGATTTATATCCCATGGTAATTTATTAGAAGAAATAAGCTCTCAAGAATTAAATGACAAATGTGCTAAATCTATTGAAGTAGGTTACCACGATGGCAACAAATTAGAAGAAGCCATTAAAAAAATTGGTATTTCTAATTATAAAAACTCTTCTAATTCCTCATTTAGAATTTTCGATGACATTAAACCTTTGGATTTATTAAACAAATTAAAAAGTGAAGGTGTAGAAATCGAAGATATTAATACCTCCCACGGTTCTGTTGAAGAATATTACTTCGATCTAGTTAGAAACGGAGGTAACAACAATGAGTAACGTATTAAAAAGTTCGATATTTAAACTTCTCAGAGATAGAACCTTCCACGTAACTCTAATCGTAGGAGGAATCTTAGCAGTTCTAATTTCTCTTATCTACTATATCATCGATTTATCTTTATCAACTCAAACTAATGGGCCCATTCACGCTATGGCGACTGGATCTAACATGTTGTTAAATTCTGTCTCCCCGGTTCAAAATTTCGGCATTGCTATACCCATTAATTTAATTAACATAATAGTAGCTGAATTCACTTACGGTACTATTAGAAATAAAGTAATAGTAGGTTATCGAAAAACTCAGGTTTACTTTGGCTTATTCATCGTTGGATTAATCTTCTCCTTGACTTTAGCATTCTTCTACGTTGGTTTTTCTGTAGCTCTAGGTTGTATCTTTGGAGGATTCAATCCTAGTGGTTCTTATACTTCTTTAGTTAGAAATCTTTCTGGGGCGGCTATAGCTGAATACATCGGTATGGCTATTTGCGTCTATATCTTTATAACTTCCTTAGCTTTGTTCTTCGCTACAGTTTTCAGACATGTTGGAGGGGCGATTACAGTCAACATCTTAGTCCTCATCTTCTTCATGATTTTACCTATAATCTTCTTAGCAACTTTCTCTTCTGATGAAGAAGTAAGAAATGCTGCTAACGCTGTTAAATGGTTCGATCCTATTTTCTATCAATCAATCACAGTCAACTTAGCTTTAGCTTCTTTAGTTGCCTTTGATCAAGATGCCAACTTCGTAGCGGGTATTATTTCACCTCTAATTTACGCGGCGATATTCTTCTTCCTAGGCATGTACATCTTCGCTCATAGAGATTTGAAATAATAAGCTAACCTTCAAGAGTCCTTGAAGGTTTTTTATTGCTATTTATTTGTAAAAATTTAAATTTTATTTATATTTATAAATAGATATGACTTATGAACATCGAAATATATTACCACTCAAAAAGAGGCAGCACTAAAATAATCGCTGAAGAAATCGCTTCTACTCTTTTTAAAAGAGCTCTAGATGTTGTAGAGTCAACTCCTATAAACGAGCCTTTAGATATGTTATTTTTAGGTTGCTCTAGATACATGAATAACCTTCCTAAAGAAATGAAAAATTTCATTGAAAATATCAACGTCAATAAAGTTAAAGCTTGCGCTATATTTTCCACTTCCTCTAATTCTAAAAACGCTCTGCCCCTATTAAAACTCGCTTTAGAAAATAGAGGCTTAAGCGTCATAGATGAGACTTTTTCTTGCTTAGGAAAAGGAATCCTTTTCAAGAAAAATCACCCTGATGAAGAAGATAAAAATAACGCTAGAAATTACGCTAAAAGAGTAATTTCACTTTATTTCTCTCTAGCCGGAGAAAAAGACAAGGAAATCATCTTTTAAAATTATTTAAAGTAAACTTCAAATTCTTGATTTAAAGGGTTATTGTATTGTAATATATACAAGATGTCTAAAAGCATTGATTTTTATATTTAGAAGGAATTAATAATGAAAAAAGTATTAGATAAAATCTGGGAATGGATCAAATCTACCGCTTGGTTCCAAGTCGTCTTAATCGTCGGTGTCGTCGTTGGTATCGTCTTATCCATTCAACCTATCGCTAGAGCAATTCAAAATGGTAACGCTGAAGCTGAATTGCCTAAATATTACAGAAACAATCGTATTTCTTACAAAGAATTAATTAACAAGATTGGTAATTTAGATACTGCTGATGGTAAGGGATTTGCTGTCATGTTTGGTACTGGTAACAATACCGATACTTATGAAAAAGGTATTAAAGAATATGAATCTTATTCTGGTTCAGTTCCTATCTACTATTTCAACGCTGGTGTTACTGATGCTAATAAATCTGAATACAATGCAGATGAACAATGGTTCAATTATTATAAAGTTGAAGATAATCAAATTTCCGGCTTAAACAAAATCTTCGCTAAAGTTTACGAAGAATGGAAATTCTACATCGCTCAAGATATCGGTGATGAAGTTGAACAAACTGCTGATTACCCTTCAGTCTTCGCTTCCTCTTACACCTTAGTTTGGTTTACTAGAACTTCAGCTATGGATGCTATTGTTAAACAATACAACGAGGATGAAAACTTCTCTTATAACGATGAATTGAAGACTAAATACAATTATCACGTCGGTAAAGTCTACTGCACTTTAAGTAGTTCCACTACCGCTACTGACTTAACTAAGTTCTTCAAGTCACTAGAAATTCCTAATAACGACTAAAAATTAAAGTTCGCAAGCGCGAACTTTTTTCGTATTTATTTTTTGAATTTTTCTTCCATAGCTTTTAAAACAGGAATTGGAACTAAATTGGAAACATCCCCTCCTAGAGAGAAAATTTCTTTAACTCTAGTTGAAGAGACAAAGGAGAATTCTTGCTTAGCGAATAAGAAGACTATTTCAATATCGGGTGCTAAATAAGAACACACTTGGGAAAACTGAACTTCATATTCGTAATCAGTAACCATTCTTAATCCTCTTATAATCGCTTTGGCATTTAATTTTTGCGCTTGCTTAGCAATCAACCCTTCACCTTTAACAACTTCAATTTTAGGATTGTCTTTAAAGACTTCTTTAGCAATTTCAATTCTCTCATCTAAAGAGAACAAACAATTCTTTTCATAATTAGAAGCGACGACAAAATAGATTTTATCGAAGATTGAAGCGGCTCTAGAGGCGATATCGACATGCCCGTAAGTCATCGGATCAAACGACCCAGGATAAATAGCAGTTTTCATTGTTCACTTCCTTTCTTATATATACCTACTCGCTTATATGAATAAGAATAAGTTTTTAATTTGTACCCTTCTATAGGATCTAATTTCTTTTCTTGTTCGAAAATGATTATAGAATTATTCTCTAGCAAACCATTTTCTTCCAACAAAGAAAGAACTTCCTTATTAACATCCATATTATAAGGCGGATCGATAAAAATGTAATTAAATTTAATCTTTTGAGAAGATAGTCTTCTTATGCCGGTTTTGTAATCAGAATTGATTGTGATAACTTTATCTTTGATTTTAAAAATCTCCGCAGTCTTATTAATCGCATCTAGGCATTTCTTCTGTTTATCTATGAAATACGCTTTTTCTCCTCCTCGAGATATAGCTTCTATTCCATAGGCTCCAGTCCCACAAAAGACATCTAAAATATTCCCACTGACTTTTTCTCCCAGAGCGGAAAAGATGGATTTTCTCACAATCTCTTGAGTAGGGCGTACACCTTCTAAAGATGGGACCACTATGCTTCTAGATTTAAATTCCCCTCCGACAATTTTAATCTTTATCATACTAATTTCCTCAAGAGTTCATCTTCGAATATATTCTTAATTCTCTTAATCTTGTTATAGGCGTTATTGTATTCAATAACTATAGGCAATTTATTAATTTCATCGTTGATCTTCTTATATTCTTTAAGGAGATTTTCTCTTTCGCTATCTGAAGAAATTAAATAATTCGAAGATAGTTTATCCTCGATATCTTTCTTGATTTTTACTAACTTTAAAAGCTCTTCGTCTTTCTCTAATTTTAAATCGAGCTCTTTGAGATTTTTATATTCGTCAGAGTTGATAAATTCCTCTTGATATTCTTCTAATTCTTTTTGAAATCTTTCTTCCATAAAATAATGTAGTTTCTTTGTATATTATACACTTTTATGGTATATTTCTAGACGGAGTTAATATATTTGCAGACATGTTTAAAATTTTTGATGATAAAACTAAAATCTTGAGAACCAAATGTAAGGAAGTTCCTCTTCCCTATACAAAAGAAGATAAACAGACATTGAAAGAAATGGCTGAATATTTGAAATTGTCTCAAGATGAAGAATACGCTAGTGAACATAATATTCAAGCTGGCGTAGGCTTAGCTGCTCCACAAATTGGTTTAGATAAAAGAATGCTAGCTATCTATTTAAAAGATGGTGATAGCACTTATAAATTCGGTCTTATCAATCCTAAAGTTTTAAGAACCTCCGTCAAGAAAGCTTATTTAAGAGGAGGTGAAGGTTGCCTTTCAGTCAAACAAGCTCACCAAGGTTTAGTAATGCGCTATTACAAAATAGTCGTCGAAGCTTTCGATGTCTTTGAAGACAAAGATATTACTATTACCGCTTATGGTTATTTAGCAATCTGCTTACAACACGAACTAGATCATCTAGATGGTGTTCTCTATTACGACCACATCAAGCCTAAAGATCCATTCTTTATCGAATCAGGCGCAATCGAAGTATAACTTATTTTTATTTATATATTATTTGATTATTTTTTAATTATAGATTATTATTTTTTTGAAGGCGTACAATTTATTTACGTGTAAAAAAGCAAATATGTTTTTATGAGGTTTTAAATGTATGGAAAACAATTCTTTTAACAACAAACTTCCCTCAATTAAGGTTTACGCTTTAGGAGGCTTAGGAGAAGTTGGTAAAAACACTTATTGCATCGAATCTGATTCTTCTTTAATCATGATTGATGCCGGTGTTAAATTCGCGGAAGCGGACATGCCTGGTGTAAACTACGTCATTCCTGATTACACTAGACTTAAAGAGCAACAAGGTAAAATCAAAGCTCTATTTATCACTCATGGTCACGAAGATCACATTGGTGGCATCCCCTTTTTGCTTCAACAGGTCGACATTCCTGTCATCTATGCCCCTAAACTTGCTATTGCTTTAATTAAGCATAAATTAGAAGAATTAAAACATTCATTTTCCTCTACAAAATTAGTGGAATACGATGATGATTCTCTTATTACTAGTGGAGATTTTAAAGTCTCATTTTTCCACGTCACTCACTCCATACCAGATTCTTATGGAATCTGCGTTGAGACTAGCCAAGGTAGAATCGTACACTCAGGCGATTTTAAAATCGATTTAACTCCTATTGATCACGATATCGATTTATCTAAGATAGTTGAGCTAGGTAACAAAGGTGTCGATCTATTTTTAGCTGACTCCACCAACGCGGAAAAAGAAGGTTATACTCCTTCTGAAAAATCCGTTATTAAATCTATCAACGATATTTTCAGATCTGCCCCCGGCAGATTGATTATCGCCACCTTCTCTTCTAATATCTCTCGTATAAGGCAAATCTGTGAAGCCGCTATTAAGTACAACAGAAAGATTGCAATATTCGGAAGAAGTATGGAATCTAACGTTCAAGCAGCTAGAGATTTCGGATATATCAATATCCCTGATTCCTCTTTAATTAAGCCTGAGGAATTAAGAAAAACAAGCCCTGCTGAAACTTTGATTTTATGCACCGGTTCTCAAGGGGAACCTTTAGCAGCTCTATCTAGAATCGCTAATAATCAACATCGACAAATCAAAATCACTCCCGGTGATACTGTCGTCTTCTCTTCTTCCCCTATTCCCGGAAATAACGGCGCAATCAATTCTGTAGTCAACCAATTAACTAGGGATGGAGCAACCGTTTTAACTAATTCAGTCTTAAATCAACTCCACGCCTCGGGTCACCCTTGCCGTCAAGAATTGAGATTGATGCAAAAATTAATTAGGCCTAAGAACTTCATGCCTATTCACGGTGAGTATCACATGCTTAGATTGCACGGAGATGTCGCCGTCCAATGTGGATTATCTAACGATCACATTTTCATTTGCGATAATGGCGATGTAGTTAACTTACAAAATCACAATTGTTTCAAAGGTGAAAAAGTTCACGCTGATGTTCAATATCTTGATACGGTTGAATCTAATGGTATTTCTACTAAAGTCATTAAAGAGAGAAAGATTCTCTCTCAAGATGGTATAGTTACTATTACTATTCCAATTTTAAACAAGAACAAATTAATTTCTATTCCTCATATTTACACTAGAGGCTTCTCATATTTCACATCTATAAATTCCGCTCCTATTCAAACTGCGGCGAATAACATTAAAATAGAAATTGAAAAGTATATCTCTACTATCGATTGGAAAGAAGATGTCTTAAAAAAGAATGTCGAATTGTATTTGCAAGATTTTTTCTACAAATTAACTCATAGACATCCGATGATTATCACTAATATTTTAAATGCCTAACAAATTAATTCTCGCCTCTAAATCCCCTCGTAGAAAAGAATTATTAATGAGGATTTATCCTCATCATTTTGATATTATTCCGTCAAATATCGATGAAAGTGAAATTAAATATCCTTCTAACGAATTATCAGCATATTGCATTTCTTATAAGAAAGGTGAAGATATTTCTTCCAAATATAAAGATGCTTATGTCTTATGCGCTGATACGGTCGTTTTAATTAACGGTGAAATTTTGGGTAAGCCTAAAAATGAATCAGAGGCAAGAAAAATGCTAGAAGAAGAAAACGAGAATATTCAAGAAGTCTACACTGGTTTTCACATCTTTTTAAACGGAAAAGCTATCGCCTCTAGAAACTGTTTATCTAAAGTCATACTTCATAATTTAACGATAGAAAAAATTGATGAATATATAAAAACCGGCTCTCCTTTTGATAAAGCCGGTGCATATGGAATCCAAGATTTTCAGAATAAAGATTATACAATCTTAGAAGGTAGTTTTGAAAATATTATGGGTTTCCCCATTTATGAGATTGAAGAAGAATTCAAGAAACTTAATCTTCTATAAAACCATTTCTCATTCTCTGATATTTAGAGAACGGACGAATGTGTGCTAATTTAAATACTTTATTAGATAAAGAAATAGTAAATTCATTACCTATTAGTTTTGTGGTGGTGGGACGCATATCTCCAGCGACTTCATATTCGACATCATTTAAAACTTCTAAACCAATCTTATCCCCTTTAGCTGTAACTAAAGAACTGACTAGAGGGTGGTAGACTCTATTTCTAATAGGAGCGAATAAAGCTAAACCTAAAGAATCTGAAGAAGTAAATAAAGCTCCACCTAGAGAATGATTATAACCAGTAGAGCCAAAAGAAGAACAAACACAGACTCCAGAACCGTGAACTTCCATAAAGTAATTGCCATTTAAGAAAACGACAAAATCTAAAGTCTTAACTGCGTTAGCAAGTAGAAATTCATTACAAGCTAATGAGTAGTTGCCGTATTTATCTTCAATCTTTAAGAAGTGGTGAGATTCAAAAGTTAAATCATCGTAAGAAAAGTTCTTATAAATCCAATCTAATTCCCTGAGATCAAATTCCTTGTTATAACCGAGAGTACCATCGTTGATTAGCATAAAAGGGGCGTTTTTCTTGCCATATTTTTTGATTGCAGAAAGCATAGTTCCATCACCACCAAAGACAAAAACTAAATCGGGATGATCAGGATTATAGACTCCACCTTTCAATAATAATTTTTCTCTAAATTCTTCGAGAATTTTTTTCATATAATGATGTCTAGGGTTAAAATGGTATGCGTAATTAAACATAATCTCTAACTTCTTTCTAATAGTATTTTAACATAGTTATTTCTATTCTCTTCTTTTTTATTGCCCCAAGTTGTAAAATAGATAGGAGGTAAATAAAAGTTTATGATTAGTAACATTGAAATTGAAGCCAAGGTACTTCTATCTAAAGAACAATATGACAAAGTTTATAAATCTTTAAATTTCAAGGATGATAACGCCTACACTCAAGTTAATTATTACATCGATTCCAAAGAGCGTACTTTGAAAGAAAATGATGTCGCTCTTCGTATCAGAGAGAAGAAAGGCGTCTATGTTTTAACTTTAAAGACTCCCTTACATGAAGGTTTATTAGAAAAGAATCAAGAATTATCCGCTAAAGAAGCTTTGGAAATGATACATATGAATAACTTCCCTAATGGTGATATTCAAAAATTCTTGGAAACATTAGATATCGATACTTCTTCTCTAGTTGTCTTAGCTACTATGACTACTTTAAGAAATAGAATCGATAATTTAGAAGAAGATGAAGAATTATCTTTAGATGTGAATAGATATGGCGATAAAGTCGACTACGAATTAGAAGTTGATAGATCCGCTATGTCTTTAGCGGAAGAAAGAATCGCTCAAATTCTTCAACCTTTAAAAATTAAATACACTTTAAATCATCAATCTAAATCTTCTAGAGCTATCAACGACGCTCTAAGCAAGAAATAAGAAGACAAACAAAATGGGGATTTGAACACATCCCCATTTTTAAATACTAATCAGATTTTCTGATGGTAAATTTTTCACCTTCGTAAACTCTAGAAGGACAATTATCATAATCGCGACAATTATCAGGAGTACAACCTTTAGCCATAAGTCTTCTTTCCTCTTCAGGAATAAAGGTTCTGATTTCTTCTGAATTGTAACCTACTTGAATCTTGGTATCATCGACAATAATTGGGCGCTTTAAGCAAGTGGGATTCTCTTTAATAAAGGTGATTAATTCATTTAAAGACATAGAAGAAATATCTATTTTGTTCTCTTTAATGACATTTGATCTAGTAGAAATAATTTCATCCGTACCGTCTAGAGATTTAGTTAAAATTTCTCTGATATCATTTTCAGTTAATTCTCCAGAAAGAATATTCTTAGTGGCGAAAGGAATCTTCATCTTCGTAAACCATTCTCTAACCTTGCGGCAAGAAGAGCAGGATGGCGAAATATACAATTTAATCATCTTTTGCTTCCTCCTTTTTTTTCATCTCTCCTTCTATTTCTCTCTTCTAAACTAGGAGCGGAAGGATCGAATTTCAATCTCCAAGCTTCATAACTTTCATCAGGTACATTATTCTCAACAGTCTTAAATAAAACGACAATATCAATTATGTACATAATGTAAGCTAATAACAATAATAACAAGGCCACACCTGCAGCAACACTAGTTCCGATAACCCATCCTCTCTCCCATTGAGAAGTGCCGATAAACACAGGTAAAACGAGAATAAATAGCATTACCACATCGAAATAGAAAGTTGCCACTTTACCATAGATATTCGCTCCATTAACAATAAGTCTTCCTCTTTTAGCAGCGAATAAAAGCATCAATATTTGTGTGACTTCTTTAAAAACAACAAAGGCTAATAAAACCCAGATGTAATTAGTATTAGTAGAGTGAGAAAAGCTTATGCAGATACATACAGCTATAGCACTTTGCATTAATTTATCGGCTAGAGGATCTAATAACTTTCCCAAGTTAGTAACTTGATTGTATTTTCTAGCAATCTTACCGTCGAATAAATCAGTAACCGTAGCAAGTAAAGTAGAAGCTAAACCTAACCACATCATCATCTTAGAATCGACAAAATAGCCCCTTAAATACAAACCCATAAAAACAGGAATCAATCCGATTCTTATATAACACAGGATATTAGGAATAGTAACCCATTCTTTCTTACCAAAAATTCTCGCTTTTTCCACTTCTCTTAATCCTCATCTTTTTTGTCATTTGTGAAATCGATAGTCCCATCATCAAGGGTCTTATCGCTTTTTTTAGCTTCTTTTTCACCCTCTTGATTATTATAATCACTTTCTTCGGTTTCCTCTTTATCATTTGCTTGATAAATAGGAGTATTTTCAAAAGGGTTATTGTTAGGGTTATTCATAGCTTTTCTACCTTGTTGAATATAATCGTAAGTTTGAGAATCTAACCTATCCATAATCTTGTCTTGATAAGCTATATAGAATAAAGCATCATAGACTCTTATATAGTAATAGAAAGGCGAATAAACCAATAAAGCGATAATAAATGCTAGATAAGGCATTAAGAAATAAGGCATACCTTTAATAAAACTGAAACCGACAAAACTTCCTATAAAGACAACAAAGTAAATGATATCAGCTATATAGAAAAGCGAATAGTAATATTGCGTATGTTCTTTTTTAACTACAGGAAGAACTCTAATTCTAAATGTTCTTAATAAAGGTCGAGATACCAAATTAATTTTATTGTCAGTAACTAAACAGGAAGAACAATATATCACACATTCATTTCTTCTCTCATCGAAATTAGCAACCCAGGTAGAAATTAGTAGAGATACTACAGTCATGCAATTGACGATAGTGTAATAAACTAATTCTTCGTATGATCCAGAAGGTAAGATACTCGAACTACTAGAATTGCCACTTAAAACAGCGCGTAAATATTCTAAAATTTTATCATAGACACCTCTAAAGCCTGAATACAAAACAGCTGTTCCAATTAATCCGGTAATAATTAATGATAACAACATAGTAAGAAGAGTCTTCCACACAGTCGTCCCTAAAGCTAAAGCACCGAGGTTTTCTTGATAATAGATAGAAAACAGAGTTTTAATATTCCACTTTCTATGGCCTTTAAATCTCGTCCCTTCGGAAACCGCTAAAACCGTACCATAAATTATTGGAGAAAGAAGAACCATCAACAAGCCAAAAACTAAAATACCCACAAAAAACATCCAGATATAAGGGGTAGCTGGTGCAATTCCAAACAAAAACATGCCGACTGCAAAAATAATTAGTCCGCCTATAGTAGTTAAATAAGGGTAAGCTCCACTTTGTTTAACGACTTCTTTGATGTTTGATTTAAAGCCTTCTTTAAGTTCTTTGTTCATTGTAAATCCTAAAAATTTTGTCCTTGATTACTTTGGTTTTTATTATCGATAGATAGACGATGGAGTCGAGGAATTAATTTATCTAAGCTCTTTTCATCTAAAGGAGGAACATCAGATTCCTTCTCTATTTTCTTAATTAATCTAACTAAATCCTTCTTGTGAATTATGTAAGATTGAGGAGATATAGAAGTATCATCAATAATGACATCGCTAGAATCATTGATGACGACAATAGAAATAAACATCGGAGATTTAGTAGCGTTCCATCCTAAGAATTTAGCAAGGCACACTGTTCTTCTTTCATTGAAAGCGACAGGGTTAGACACTTGTCTAAGGAAAACTTGATTCTTATCGATAACTTTCCAATGTTGACAAGTGAAAGAATCTCCTTTTAAATCATTTTCGTAATATCTAGAAGCAATGACATAGACGTATTTATTAGCGACTAATAAATGCGAGATGTGCAAAGCGTTAGATTCCGTATTGATAACTACATCATTCAAAAGATACCAATCTTGATTTTGAACTAGGTTATACAATCTTCTCCAAACGCTTCTATTAAACATTTTAGCTGCGTATTTTTTATGAAGGATAAATAAAATTATTACAGCGATAAAAAGCGCAATAATAATTGCGAAGATTACATAATATATCCAAGAATTAGTAGTTGCGCTTAATAATTTCATTTTTACGCTAAAGATAAAGCAATTTCCATCATATTAGTAAATGATTTCTCTCTTTGCTCAGCAGTGGTAACTTCCGAAGTTAAGAAAGAATCAGAGATTGTTAAAATTGATAGAGCCTTCTTGTGGTATTGAGCAGCTAAGCAGAATAAGGCGTAAGATTCCATCTCGACGCATAAGCATCCTAGATCAGCCCACTTTTTCCAAATATCAGGATTGGCAGAATAGAACAAATCTGACGAATAGATATTACCAACGTGATATCTAACCCCCATTTCCTTAGCTTTCGCAACAGCTTTTTCTAATAAATCGTAAGAAGAAATAGCAGAGAAAGTGCCATCTAATTGATATTGAACTGCGAAATTGGAATTAGTACAAGCGCCTTGAGCTATAACTACATCAAAAATTTTACAATCAGGAGAATAAGCTCCCGCTGAACCAATTCTGATGACTTGTTCAACTCCGTAGAATTTGAATAATTCAGAAACGTAAATACCTAAAGAAGCTTGACCCATGCCACTACCCATAACTGAAACTTCTTTGCCTTTGTAAGTTCCAGTAAAGCCAAACATGTTTCTAGTCTTATTGAATTGTTTAGGATTCTCTAAAAAGTGTTCAGCAATGTACTTTGCTCTAAGAGGATCTCCGGGTAATAAAACTGTTTTTGCGATATCGCCTAAATTAGCGTCATTGTGAGGTGTAGACATAATTTCTCTCCTTTCCTAATCGAATGATGTTTCACCATTTAAAGCTACAGAGATGATTTTCTCCATTTGCTCTTTGTTATTTTTAATAGACCATTCAGGTAAGTCATCTATATCGAACCACTTAGTTTCGATTATTTCAAAACAAGGTTCAGAAACGACTTTAGTAATTTCACCCTCAAATACTACGATATATTCAGGTACGCCTTTAAGGTGCTTAGATCTATAGCGATCGAAGATTCCTACAAGTCTAATTAACTTACCTTCACATCCTGCTTCTTCTCTCAATTCTTTTAAAGCTGATTGACTAGGAGTTAAAGTCAACTCACTCCACCCCCCAGGAATCGACCACTTGCCATCGAGTTTTTCTTTGACAAGGAGAATCTTCTTTCGATCGGGAGAAAAACAGATTGTTCGAACGGACACATTAGGAGTAGGATATATATCTCTTTGAAAGAAATTTTCTTTCTCCATCTCCACGCCCATTTTGTCG
Source organism: uncultured Erysipelotrichaceae bacterium (assembly GCA_902772915.1). GTDB lineage: Bacteria > Bacillota_I > Bacilli_A > RFN20 > CAG-288 > Scatoplasma. The sequence continues at coordinate 14,736 of CACYCE010000026.1, forward strand.
TTTATAAATTCCTTCGCTAGATTTTGAAGTTCTTGATAATTATCTCTAGCGTAAGGATCTTTAGAAAACTTCAATCCAACTTTCGATATTTCTTCAACTTTAATAAGAAAATCGACAATATCTTTATTACTATTCATTTCTGTGGTTTTTATCAACTACAGCACTATTAGAAGTAACGGTTCCTGAAGGAGCGACCATAAAGGTATGGAAGACTTTTTCGAATTCATCGTATTTGACTTGTTCTAAAACGCCAGCATAAGCAATGGAAATTCTTCCTGTTTCTTCTGAAACGATAATAGTTACTGCATCACTAACTTCTGATATGCCAATAGCAGCTCTATGTCTAGCTCCATATTTACCAACTAAAGTTTTATTAGTAGAAGGATAGAATACCGAAGCTGCAACGATAATGTTGTTTCGAATAATAAGTGCACCATCATGTAATCTAGTTCCTTCATAGAATATTGTCTCTACGATTTCAGGAGTGAAAGGACAATTGATGATAGTTCCTGAAGAGATATATTTATCTAAGTTAGTTCCTCTTTCGAAAGTGATAATTGCACCAGTTCTATTATCGGATAACCATTTGACAGTTTTGGTAATAGCTGCAGAAAATTGGTTAGAATCGTAATCAATCTTGGGAAGATTACTTTCAGTACCAGTACCAGAAGACATCGAATGTAAAGGATTAGCTAAGAAGTTTCTAATAGAGGAGAGATTAATAAACGAAGCCATAATAATGAAAACCACTAATATTCCACTTAGAATATAGAAAGGTAACATTTGAGCAAAGAAATAACACAAATTAATAGCGACTAAAAGACAACAGGATAAAATCCAAATTCTCTTTCTCTTGAATAAAACTACAAGGATGCCAACAACAACTAAACTAATGATAATTGACAAAACTAATTCGACAATAAATTCAGTAGTGCCAACTGGTGCTACTAATAAATTCATCTCAAAAACTCCTTTCTCTCCATTTACTATTAAAATCATAGCATTAAAATATTTTAAAATATATATATATTTTATTAATTTATTAGTATATTTAGATACAAAACAATGTAAAAGTTAGGCTTTGAGAACTTAAGACGCCTTGAAGACTGCAAATTAGTTATTATATAATTAAACAGCTGCAGGTATGGTTCAATGGTAGAACAACCGCTTCCCAAGCCGTAGACGCGGGTTCGATTCCCGTTACCTGCTCCATATTAAATGTACAGCATAAATGCCCGTGAAAAATGGGCATTTTTGTTTATTTATAGTCCCGATGGGAGTCCGGACAAAAAGTTGGACCATCTGAATGGTTAAACTAAATGTTTAGTGAAGGGCAAAAATTAGAAGCAGTAAAACTATTTAAAAAGACTGGTAGTCTAGCGGTTAAAAATGGCCAAGAAGATAATGAAAAGACACGCGTCTTACTTAAGGCCTTAAAACAAGAAAATATAAAAATTTTTAAGAAAAAGTTTGGAGATTCAGTTATCTATATGGTCTAGACTATTAAAACAATTTAAACATTCTATACAATCTTTGCTAAAATAAATTGATGAAATATTTAGTAATAATATCGACCTTATTTGTCATTGGTTCATTGCTAGGATGGGTATTAGAACTTTTCTTTCGCAGATTCGTCTCACAAAAGAAATGGATGAATCCTGGTTTTTTAACTGGCCCATATTTACCAATTTATGGTTTTGGA
>CACYCE010000027.1 GCA_902772915.1 uncultured Erysipelotrichaceae bacterium
AAAACTAATAATGCAATTATCTGTACAACTAAAACTATTTATCCGATTTCAAGTGGAGTATATGTCATACCATTTACAAGCATTTAACATAGAAAAAAGAGTAAAAAGATGGAAATTTGGGATGCATACGCTAATTGCTTTAATAAAATAGAGAACTGTTAAAATACCATATAATCAATTAGCATTAAATCATGAATATGTTAATGATGCCAAAAATGATGCTAAAACTTTAGAAGAAAAAATTATTGATTTAATACAAGAAAACAACAAGATAACAAAGGCTATTATGGCAGAAAAAAAACTGGAGTTTCAAAAGCTACCATGTTGAATACTACAATAACAATGGATTTTTTATGGTAACAATTTACAATGCAAATTATTGTAAAAAACGGTAACGTTACCGAAAATGTTACCAATGTTACTAAAAACTTGACCAATCTTGAAAACCAAGTGCTTGAATTAATTAAACAAGAAATTAATACCACTAAAGATTTAGTTGTTAAGACCGGAAAAACGAAAATGAGTATTTCAAGAACTACGGCAAGTCTCCAACAAAAGCACTTAATTGTAAGAGTAGGATCAAACAGAATTGGACACTGGGAAGTAAAAGAATAATAAAATGTAAGCATCTATCTAAAATATGGTAGATGCTTTTAATATATTGTCACATCTGTCACGCCAGTCACGTGTCACTAAGTGTATATACCAATAAATAATGGTTAGAGGGTGCCCTTCATCTATAGAGGGTGCATTGTATTAACAACAATTACCATACACATACGATATGAACAGACTTGATATTCATTATCAGGTCTTTTTTTCTTACTTTTTTGCCAATTTTAACAATTTTTGATGGTTTTCAAGCTAGTGGTGGATAAGCAATTACTGAAGAATATTTATCAAAACCTCAATTACTACATCCTTGATGCAAATTTTTAGATTGTTGACAGGACTTTAACTACCTAGGATGCACGCTTATTGATACAAAAAACTCAAGGAACTATTAGTTGCTTTTAAATAAAAATCACAAAACTGTACTAAACAGAAATGTGATATTTATTCGGTAATCTTTAGATGTTAATTCAGCCTTTATTGATGATTATTAATCCAGACATTAATTGAATTAAGGATATATTTAACCTTATCTTTAGCCTTATCTTTTTCTACTAAATCCAAATTATCAATATCAGTTAGAACGTTGATTAATGATTCATCATTTTCTGGTTCTTCTCCATCTGGTATTAAATCAAAGAAATCCATCATATGTATCCACTCGCCCCATTGTTGCAGTTGAAATAGGGTTAATTCATCATCAAGAAATAATTCACAGGCATGTTTGGCATCGTACATTGTTACTGGAGCGTTTTTGCCATTATCAACTTCTAATGTTGAAGTAGAAATACCATCTTCACTAAAAAGTGAAGGATTAGTTTCTTTAAGCTCCTTAATGCCGTCTAGATGAACGAATTTTACCAATGACTTATATTTATGTTGTGCCATATTATAACTCCTTTGTAGGCCATTTGATATGCCTATGAACTTTGTTTCCTTTATTGTCAACAGTATCTTTGAAAACTGCTCTTATTGTACCATCTTTATACAAAATTTTTACATATTCAGCATACGACCCAGGAACATCGCCTGGTTTAGTTGCCCTTAATACATGTAATCCATTTTCATAAATCTCATATCTAAAGTTTGTATAAGATGAACCGGTTCTTTTTGCAAATAACTTTGCTTCCTTTCTTATAGTGGAGTCCATCTTGTTTATTGATTTCACAAAATCGCTTTTTGATGGACTTACTTCGCTTTTTATCAATAAGGAAAGGAATATTTAAAAACTTTAGGGAAGTATTATATATCTGATATAGGCTAAAGAAATTATCTACTTGGTTTAACAGATAGAGACAGAAGACATATATTAGAAAATATAGTTTATTATGAATTGCTAAGAAGAGGTTATGATGTTGCAATAGGAAAAATTGATAATAAAGAATTTAACTTTATTGCAAATAAGCCAAATGAAAAAATCTATTTTCAAGTTGCTGAATCCATAAATGATGAAGTGACTCGTGAAAGAGAATTATGAAAAAATAATATTATCTATGGATGAAATGAAAGAAACATATGATGGGATAAAATCAATAAATATTATGAATTGACTATTAAATTAAAAATAAACTCTCATATCGAATACTTTTCTTTACATATTATTTAGAAATGATAAAAATATTATTTTTTTCACTTGAAAAATGAATCTGATGTTCCTATATTTGAAAATATGGGGGTATTTTCAAAATGGAAAATATAAAGAAAAAACTCGTTGCTGAATGCTTAGGAACCTTTGTTCTCGTTTTCTTTGCGTGCGGTGTTGCTGCGGTGACTGGCTGTGATATTAATAATTACGGCACAGTAGTTGCGACTGCCTTAGCCTTTGGTTTAGTTATTGTAGCGATGGCTTATTCAATTGGAAGAATTAGCGGCTGTCACATCAATCCTGCTGTAACCTTAGGTTGCATGCTAGATAAGAGAATGAGTGTTAAAGAAGGCTTGCTCTATATGCTTGCTCAAGTTGTTGGTGCTATTCTAGGAGGAATCACTTTATTTGGTATTGCTAAAGGCTGTGGTTTAACTCTCGCAGGAAATGCTTGTAACACTGTAGTTAACGCTGCTGCTCCTGGTAACTGGAATGCTGGAAATGTAATTTGTTCCTTACTTATTGAAATCATCATGACATTTGTCTTTGTCTATGTCATTCTCAATGTCACTTCTGAAAATAGTGGTGCGGGCAAAAAAACTGGTATAATCATTGGTTTGACTCTCACTTTAGTCCACTTGCTCGGTATCAACTTCACTGGAACATCAGTCAACCCTGCTAGAAGTATTGGTACTGCTGTAGCTGCTGCTATTTTTAATGGTGACTTAATTCCTTTAGCTAATGTCTGGGTCTTCATCGTCGCTCCTTTAGCTGGTGGAGCTTTAGCAGCCTGTGTATATTCTTTACTTCATAAAGAAAAAGCAAAGCAAAATTAATTTATTTAATGCATGAATTGGTGGGGTCACCCACCTTTTTTCATGCAGGGAAGTAAACGTATATATAAGAAATCGTTTACATGCTATATTTTAGAAAAATATGCGGTAAAGAATTATGTTATATTAGTTCCATGGATAAAAAAACCACTAAGTATTATAAAGAACACGCCTCAGAATTTATTGAATCGACTTTCAATGCCGATTTAAGTTCTTTATATTCATTTTTTTTACAATATATTCCTTCTTCAGGTAAGATTTTAGATCTAGGATGTGGAAGTGGAAGAGATAGCCTTTATTTTAAAAATAAAGGTTACGATGTTTACTCTATAGATATCATTGAAGAAATGATATCTAACTGTAAAAAACTAGGTTTAGAAAAGAGCTATTGTACTTCTATAGAAGATTACAATCCCTCCTTTAAATTTGATGCTATATGGTCTTTAGCAAGTCTAGTTCATCATTCTAAAGGTGAATGTGCTCTAGCTTTAAATAAGATCAATTCTATATTGAGGAAAGATGGAATTCTATATCTTTCTTTAGTTAAAGGTGAAGGGGAATTTAGCGATTCTAATTCTCGATTATATAGTGGATATACTTCTAAAGAAGTATATGACATGCTTATAAAAGAAGGATTTGATATTATTCAAATTGATGAGTCTGACGATTCATTAAAAAGAAGTAGAAAGTGGATTAACGCTCTAGCTAGAAAGAGATAATTATTATGGATAAGAAAATGGTTCTATTTGATTTAGATGGTACATTGTTACCTATGGATAACGATTATTTTACTGAGAAATATTTCGTTTTACTCTGTAAGAAGTTAGTTCCTTATGGTTATGAACCTAAAAAATTAATTGCTTCTATTTGGCAAGGCACTAAAGCTATGGTCTTAAATGATGGAAGTAAAACTAACGAAGAAGCTTTTTGGGAGAAATACGCTTCAATTTACGGTAAGGAGTCATTAAAACACAAACCAGTATTAGAAGAATTCTACACCGTTGATTTTAACCAAGCTAAAGAATATTGTGGATTTAATCCTCTAGCTAGAAAAGTTATAGATTTACTTAAATCTCAAGGGAAGAGAATTGCTTTAGCGACTAATCCTATCTTTCCTAAAAAAGCTACAGAATTAAGAATAGGTTGGGCGGGACTAAAGCCTGATGATTTTGAATATATCACCGCTTATGAAAATTCATCTTACTGTAAACCTAATCTCGATTATTACAAAGATTTATGCAAGAAATTAGGAGTAGAACCTAGTCAATGCTTGATGGTTGGTAACGATGTCAACGAAGATATGATTACTCAAGATTTAGGAATGGAAGTCTTCTTAATTACGGATTTCTTAATAAATAAGAGTAATAAAGATATCTCAAAATACAATAGAGGTAATTTCTCCGATTTAATAGATTATCTATCTAAATAAATGAAATATTCATAGTTTGAGACTAATAATCTCAAACTATTTTTATTTATTAAAATAAGTGATAATTTTATATATAGAGGTTATATAAATGCTAATAAATCATTCTAAAATTCTCGCTTCTATGTGCTTAGCTAATCAAGAAATTAAACTCTCTTACTTTTTAAAGATGGTTGAAGAAGTGTCAATTTCTGATACTATTAGAGCGGGATTAACTAAACATAGAACTTTAGAAAGAGGATTTTTATGGGTAATTTCTAGAATGTCATTTAAAGTATATAAATTACCTAAATATGATGATTTAGTCTTCCTTTCAACTTTCGCTTTAAAGAAGATGAGAAATTTCTTTCCTAGGTATTACATCTTAAGAAATTCTAAAGGAGAGAAATTAATCGAGGGTGAAGCTATATGGTGCTTAATCGATCAAAATACTAGAAAGATAATCGACCCTAGAGATTATAAAATTCAAATTCATCGAGTTAGTTTACCCATAGATATAAATAGGGATGAAATTAACATGTATATCCCTAATATTAAAAATCCCACTAAAGAAGAAAAAAGAGAAGTTAGATATTCCGATTTAGATTTAAATGGACATATGACTAATTACAGATACGCTGATTGGTATTTAGATATGCACGATATCTCTTTCTTTGAGGAAAATAAAATCACCGCATTTAAGATTGCTTTCTTGTCAGAAGCTAAATATGGTCAAGATATAGATTTAGTTTTTGAAAATCAAGGTAATATCGATTTACTTTTAGGAAAGAATGGAGATAATAAAATCTTCCAAATTGAAGTGGATTTAGATAAGAGGAATTAATTCTTCTATAGATTCAGTAACTACAAAGGGATTAGCTTGCTCTAATCTCTTTTTTGATTGGTGCCCTCTAGCGACTAGAGCACATCTAGCATTTAAAGTTGAAGCGACTTCTAAATCGTGAATAGTATCCCCTATAAACAAAGTTCTTTTAGGATTGAATTCATGAGTAGAAAAATAATCTATAGCTTCTTGAAGCTTAGAATTGGCGTAGATATCTTTAATGCCGATAATGTCATCAAAATAATCTCGAATCTTGAAAAATCTAAGTTGTTCATCTAATTGTTGCTCTTTAGTCGCAGAAAGAACTAATAGTCTTTTAGTCTGCTTAAATTTAGACAAGCAACTTATTACATCGTCAAAAAGTGGGCAGTTGATAAACATAGCTCGATAGTCTTTATCAAATTCGTAAGCCAGTTTAGCAAAATCATCTTTACCACTATCAAAATCAAAGCCCGCTTGTCTGTAATATTCCTTGATAGGGAAAGTAAAGATGTTTAAATAATCTTTCTTAGTAACCTCTTTATGGTTATTAGCTTTAAGCATCTTATTTAGCAAATTTAAACAGAGGTCGACATCGTCGACTAGAGTACCGTTATAATCGAATACTAAAGTATCAAATTCATTATTCATACTTAGATATTATATTTAAATTATTTATTTAAGTCACTTTTTATTGAAAAAATCTGCTAGAAAATATCTAGCAGATTATCATTTAGAACTTTGAATCGTCGAATTTCTTTAAATATTTATTTAATTTAGGAATTAAGTTAGGGATAGTTTGATCATCCATAGGATTTGCTATTCCACTCTCTTTTAATAATTGTTTGTAAGGTAAAGTTCCACCTAACTTACAATAATTGATATATTTTTTAAACGTCTTCTTAGGTGAACGTAAAGATTCAACAAAGAATTCAAAGGCTGCAACTTGAGCGATAGTGTAATCGATATAGTAAAGAGGATCCACGTAGATGTGAAGCTGTCTCATCCAGTATCCTCCACTTTCTAAGAATTGATTTTCTTTACCGAAGACTTTTTGAGGAGTATAAATTTTTTCTAATTCTCTCCATTTAGCTTTTCTTTGCTCGTGAGAAGCGTGTGGGTTTTTATAAACCCAATCTTGGAAGTGATCGACACAGACTCCGTAAGGAATAAATTCTAACCCATCTACAACGTGAGAATATCTGTATTTAGGATCATCTTCTTCAAAGAATAATTTCATCCAAGGATAAGTTAAGAATTCCATAGACATCGAATGAATTTCCGAACATTCATATCCAGGAGAGCGCAATTCAGGTACTTTGATATTACTTGCTAAGAAACCTTGTAAAGAGTGACCAAATTCATGCGTTAAGACATCGACATCTCCTGAAGAGCCATTGAAGTTAGAAAAGATAAACGAAGATTTTAAAGTAGGGATGTAAGTCATATATCCTCCAGGAATCTTTCCGGGTTTAGCTTCGACATCCATCATTTCATGCTCGACCATGAAGTTGAAGTATTTAGAAGGTATCTTATTCATCTCCGCATACATCTTTTGAGCTTTTTCAATTAATTCTTTAGGAGTGCCTTTGGGTTTAGGATTACCAGATAAGAATTGTAATCTCAAATCGTAATAAGCCATTTTTTTAATTCCGATTCTCTTAGCTTGTTTCTTATATAACTTCTGAGTTAAAGGAACTATATCAGAGATGACTTTTTCTCTGTATTTAGCGACGTCCTTTTCATCGTAATCAGATCTACCTAAACGGAGATAACCTAATTTGAGGTAATTATCAAATCCAAGTTTCTTAGCCATTCTGTCTCTTACAGAAACTAAACGAGAATAGATATCTCCTAACTTTTCTTCGTTTTTCGCAAAAAATTCCCAGTAAGCTTCACTAGCTTCTTTTCTTTCTAATCTATCTTTAGAATCCATGAAAGGATCTAATTTAGTGATAGGTAGTTCTTGACCTCTAAAAGTAGTAGTAGCTTTACCCATCAAGCGATTGTATTCACTGGATATAGCATTTTCTTCAGCTAGATCATCCATAATCTCAGGTGAGAAAGTCTTCATATTATTTTCAACTTTAAGAAAATAGTAAGAAGAGAATTCTTCTTCTAATTCTTTTCTAAAGGGTGATTTAACTAAGACTTTAGAGAATTTGTTATCAACTTCAGATAATTTAGGCAAGTTCGCGTCGTAATAATCCATCAATTTGTTGATTTCTTTATCGTTGATATCAATGGTATTTCTAATTTGAACTATTTGAATATCTGAATTAATTTTGTCATCTAATTTAAATTTTTCATAGACGACTTTCTTAGCTTCGTCAGCATTAGTAGCTTTTTCTAATTTTTCAATTAAAGCGTCGTATTTTTTACAAGTAGAATTTATATTAACTTTCTTAACAGGGACATTACTAAATTTATCAAATTTCATTTTTAATCCTCCAATTCATATATATCAGTGTATTTTTCTTCTAAATAATCTAAGAAATCATCGGGAGTGAAGTCTCTAGAAGTGATTTCTTTAATCCAAGTCTTTGAATCTAATCTATCAGCTTTTTTAAAGACTTTTTCTTTCATCCAATTTAAGATTTCACTCATTCTATTTTCTCTAATTAAAGAAGAGACATCGATTTCTTCTTTCATCTTTTTAAAATACATAGCGTTGTAGAAATTACCTATAGCGTATGTAGGGAAATATCCAAAACCCGAAGACCAGTGGACATCTTGAAGAATACCTTCAGTATCGTTTCTAGGTTTGATTCCTAGATATTCTTGATATTTCTTATTCCATAACTTATTCAAGGAATTTAAAGAGATTTTATCATTGACGATTTGCTTTTCTAATTCATAACGGATGATGATGTGGAAGGTATAAGTAAATTCATCCGCTTCGGTTCTAATTAAAGAAGGAGTCACTAAATTGATGCCTCTGTAGAATTCTTCTTCACTTACATCTATAAGAGTATCTCCTAAAATCTCTTGAATTTTAGGGTAGACTAAATGAATAAAATCTCTGCTTCTCCCTAAGATATTCTCATAGAACCTAGAGACTGATTCATGCATACCCATAGTTTTATTTTCTAAGAAGTGATCAAAATTTTCTTTGGGTTGATTTTGATCAAATAAGGCATGACCACCTTCGTGTACTACTGAATAGATATTAGAGCAGAAGAGGTTTTCATAATAGTGAGTAGTGATTCTAGTGTCGTTTCTACCTACTCCAGAAGTGAAAGGATGCTCGGTAGTAGATAATACACCTCTAGAAAAATCAAAGCCCATAGTTTCTAATAAATATTTAGCGACTTTTTCTTGTTTTTCAATTGGGACATATCTATATAAGAAATCAGTTCTAATCTTTACATTAGATTTCTTAATTTTCTCTAAAAGAGGGATTAATCTTTCTTTGCAACGATTAAAAATTTCATCTAAATCTCTACTAGTTATACCTCTTTCGTAGAAGGAGAGGAGATAATCGTAAGGAGTTTCTCCTTTATTTTCTTCTTCGGATAGATTAATAATTTTGTAATTAACTTCTCTAACTTTCTTTAAAGAGGGAACAAATAAAGAATATTTACCTTCTTTTTTAGCGCTTAACCAATCGATATAAGACTTGTTGTAAATAAGAGAGAACTTCTTAGATAAACTAGCGGAGATATTCTTATTTTGTAAATAATTTCTATGGAGATTTTTAATGACTTCCACATCGAATTCATCTTCTATTTGATCTAAGTTATCAAAAGCTAAATTAACCGCTTCAATAAATTTCTTGCTTTTAGATAATTTATAGGCTTCATTTGCTAAAGTTGCAGCGATTTCTCCTTCTTCTTCCATACCTTTAGGAGGGCAGATAGTTTCTAAATCGAAATTGATTATATTCGCGGCATGATAATATAAATCCGCCTTTTTTAAAGTGGATTTAATAAAAGAGAGAGCCTCTTCGACTTTATTTTCCATGGATAAAGTTTCTCCTTTCATGACAAACTAGAAATAATATAGCATTATTTAATTAATTATTTAACTAATTTATATACCTATATCCATAAAAATATTATTTTTCTAAACTAAAAGCTCAGTATTATAAATATTCCTATAATTAAAGGTTTTTTCTCAAATATTAAGCTAAATTTACAAATTAATTTTTTCTAATTGACAAAACTTAATTAAAATAATGTAATTTAATGTCTTGAAATATGATTTTTCTTGTTATATTTTATTTTAGTCAATGGATTTGTGAATATTGGAGGAAGTTAAAATGAATCTTACTAAATCAAGTTTCGAAATCCTTAAGCAAAGATTAGCTGCTGCTCAAGAATTAAATAAAGAAATTGTCAAAGAAATTGAAGAAGCCAGAGCTCAAGGCGATTTATCTGAGAACGCTGACTATTCTGCAGCTATGGAAAAAAAGAAAGCCAACGATGCTTTAATTGCTGAATATCAAAGGGAAATCAATTCCGCAATCATCGTCACTGATGAAATTGATACCTCTAAAGTTAACATCAATTCTGTAGTTACAGTTTTAAGAATTAAAGACAACATCGTCAAAGTCTACACTATCGGTGATGCTATCTCCACTAATCCTGATGCGGGTATCGTCTCTGAAAAATCTCCTATTGGTAGAGCGTTGATGGGACATGTTGTCGATGATATCGTCTCTGTTGAGACTGCTCACCCTTACCAAGTTAAGATTGTGAAGATCTCCGCTACTAGAGACTAATTGTATTTATCAATTTCAACCTAGAGATTTCTCTAGGTTTTTTTGTGCAAAATCTCCCCTTTAAATTCCTAATAGGTATTAAGGAGGAGATTTTATGTTAAAAATCATCATATGCGCTGTAGTAGTTACTATTGTCGGTCTATTTATTATGAATAGAATTAGCGTAAGTAAAACCGAACCTACTATATCTTATGTCGAAGAAAGTATCTCTACAGATGTTAACGGCAATGTTAAAGTTACAATAAGCGGAGAAGTAATTCATCCAGGTACTTATTCGCTTTCTTCACAAGCGACTTTAGCGGATTTAATCGCTTTAGCGGGAGGAATAAGTGAAGATGCCGATGTTAATTCTTACACACCAGGACTGATAATTAATGGACACACTTCCTTTTATATTTCTAAAATTAATGGGGAAGCAAAAGCTTGTACAGTCGAGAAAATAGAAAAGATTAATATCAACACCGCTACAGAATCTGAATTGCTGACCATTCTATCTTCATCTCAAGCTAAAGCATTAGTGGCTTATAGACAAGAAAATGGTAGATTTACTAGTATCGAAGATATCATGAAGGTTTCAGGTATTGGAGAAAAGACTTTCGCTAACGTCAAAGATTCTATCTCCTTGCAATGAGATATTTTCTCCTATTTATATTTTTAAGTTTAGGAATAGCTCTTCCTCTAAGTAACTATTCTCATTTTTCTATTGTTTTAATTGCGATTTTTACTATTTATATCATCTATGTTAAAAAGAAAAAATCGATGTATTATTTTCTATTTTTCTTTATAGGTTTTGGTATAACTTTTTTAATTGATAAATCTATTTCTACTAGTAAAGAGATAAGTGGAATTGTAATAAAAGCTTCTGACAATTATTTCTTATTAAAAACATTTAAAGGGACTTATTATATCTATTCAAAAAATTGCAGCTTCGAGATGTTTGATATAGTTAAGATTCAAGGGTACGGAGAAGAATTTTCTTTTTCTCATTATCAAGAATCGTTCGATTTTAAAAAGTATTTAAATTCATATCAATGTTATTCTTCTTACAATTTAAAAAGTTATGAATACATATTTAAATCTCCTTTGAGATTCAATGAATATAAAAGGAATATTCTTTCTTTATATTCAGATAGTAGCAAATCTATAATATCTCCTTTGATATTTTCTTCTTCCTTATCCAATTTAGATTCTTATTATTCTATTAAAAATTTAAATTTGACTAGATTATTTTCACTGTCTAATTTTCACATCTCATTTATAATTGAAGTGATATATAAATTAGTTAAAAAGAGAAGTGAAAAATTCGCTTTATTTATACCTGTTACTTTTTCATTTCTTTTTATATTTATAAAATCTTTTTCATTAAGTGTAATGAGAATATTTATTGTCTCTATATTAACTTTAATTAACAACATCAAAAAGAAGACTATATTTAATTATTTAGAGAAGTTAGGTTTAAGTGGAATTGTTATTGTAATTTTAAATCCGTGTTACGTTTTATCTTCTTCGTTCTTTTTAATATTCTCAGTTCTATTTTTATTTGATTTAAGTAGAAATCTCTTTGATGCAAGAAATAAAAAATCTAAAATTAGAATCTTTTTAATTTTCTCTGTTTTAGTCTTACCTTTTAAGATGATGTGGAATTATTCTTTTTCTATTTTTGGTTCTATTTTAGAATTGATACTTTCTCCTATTATGGGGATAGTCTTTATAATAGATCTATTGTCGCTTTTAGGAGAATTTACTTCACCTTTTTTAGAGATGGTGAATTCATCTATCTACAATATATTTAATGGCGTTAATTTAATTGATTTATCGATATATTGCGGTGAAATCAATTATTATTTTATCTTGATATACGACATTTTATATCTGTTATTCCTCTATTGTAAGGAATTATATATACTGCCTTATAAAAGAATATTTACATATAGCTTAATTTCACTTTTTGCTGTAAGTTTACTCCCGGAAATATTCCCTCGCTATGAAGTGCATTTTATCGATGTAGGACAAGGAGATTCAACTTTGATAATTAACAACTATCAAAATATTTTAATCGACACCGGAGGCTTGGCCTCTACCGATTTAGCGACTTCTTGCTTAATTCCATATTTTAAGCGAAAGAAGATTTATAAATTAGATTGTGTTCTTACTACTCACAATGATTACGATCACGTAGGAGCATTAGAATCTTTAGTGAGTCATTTTAATGTCTCTAGAGTAATTAGAGGTGGGCAAGAAGAGAAGATACAAATAGGAGATTTAACTATATCCGATTTAAATAAATATAGAGGTGATAGCGAAGAAGAAAATTACATATCCGCCGTTTATAATTTTCAAATAAAAGATACGAAATTTCTTATTATGGGAGACGCTCCTAAAGAAATAGAGAAGTTCATCATTAGAGATAATCCATTATTAAGATGCGATGTGTTAAAGTTAGGTCACCACGGTTCATCTACTTCCTCTTGCTTGGAGTTCTTAGAATCTGTTGAACCATCTTTAGCGATTATTTCTTGCGGTTATAAAAATAAATACGGACATCCTGCTAAAAGTGTCTTAGAGAATTTAGACAAATGCAACATTTCTTATATTAGAACTGATATTGTTGGCACTTACGTATATAATTTACGTATATAATGTTTAAAAAAATTTTTATTTATAAAAATAAATGTTATATACTTTAAATAAGAAAGAAAAATGTTTAAAAATCTATAGGGGAATCAAATGGAAATCTCTGAATTAATTAAAAAGGCCGAACAATTCGATTTGCTTAAAGAAATGCCTTTTGCATTAATTGTTTTTTATTTGGATACTCAAGACAACAATTACAAAGTTATCAAAGTCTCCGATGAGTCTCCTTCCTTTTTTGGCGTCAAGAGTTTCAACGAGAACAACGTCTACGATGTTTGGTCTAATATCATTCATCCAGACGATATATCTAAGATTTTTAATTCTGCGAGTTATTTAGTAATTCACGAAAATGAAGAAATAAGTTTCACTTGTAGAATTAAGACTGATAACTCGAATTATAGATGGGTTGGAGGTTACGTCCATCAAAGGAGTATTACTCCTAATGATAGATTCGCTTACGCTTTGTTTTTTAATTTGGAAGATTTAGAAGATTTAGATAAGAATATGTGGGAACATTCTCTCCCTGCTAATTTGATTCTTAAAGATGTTTTAAATACTACATCTTCTAAGCTTCTTTGGAAAGATGTCAATCTAAGATACATGGGCGCGAATAAGGCTTTTTTAGATTATTACGGCTTGTCCTCAGAAAAGGAAATTATAGGTAAGACTAGCGAGGAACTTGCAATCAAATTAAATTATTCTGATATTAATGATTCCGATTCTAGAGTATTAAAAGGGGAACTTATTTATAATCGCGAAGAAATTACTTTCGTTAATGGTAAACCTAGAAATATTTTAGTAAATAAATGTCCGTTGAAAGAAGGTAATAGAATCATCGGTTTAGTTTGCTCTTTCGAAGATATTACTGAATATTCCAAATCTAAAGAAGAACTTAGAAAGAGAGCGGAATACGATCAATTGACCGGAATCTTAAATAGGCACTCTTATTTTGATAAACTCAAAGAATTTAAAGATAAATACAATTCCTCTAAAGTTGATTTCTCAATTTTATCTATCGATTTAGATAGGTTTAAAGAAGTCAATGATTTTTACGGTCATGAAGTTGGAGATGCTTTGCTAGTGAGAATTTGTAAAGAAATATCCAAAGTTATCGAACCTAGCGATGTCTTCGCTAGAATCGGGGGAGATGAATTTAATATTATTTCTTTCGCTACTGATAAAGTTGATTTAGATAATAAGATTTCTGCTATTAACAATGCTTTATTAAGAATTAATATAGTTAAAGGTTGTGCAGTTAAAACTCAGTGTAGCATCGGTGTAGCGACTTATTCCGACTTTGAGGACTTAGAAAAATTATCGTATTATGCGGATATGATGATGTATGAGAATAAGAATATTAAAAAGAAAAATATTGCAAAAGTTGTTGAATAAAAGTCAAATTTAAAAACGCAGCGGTAAATTAAGTAGCTGCGTTTTTCTTTTAAAGCAATTTGATATTTTCTTTATCTAATTCTATTAGATCTCTATCTTCCCATAAGGAAGATTGAACTTCACCTATATGTCCTTTTTCTAAGAAAAACATGCATAAACGAGATTGACCTATACCTCCTCCGATAGTGTAAGGTAATTTTTTAGAGACAATAGCAATAGAGTAAGGAGTGTAGAGTTTATGTTCTTCATTTTTATATTTAATTTGCTTAATTAAAGAATCTTCATCAACTCTTATACCCATGGAAGAAAGCTCAAATGCCGAATCGAGAACAGGATTGTAGACGATTATATCTCCATTTAAATTCCAGTCGTCGTAATCTGCAGCTCTACCATCGTGAGGTAAGCCGTCTTTTAAGGGCCAACCGATGTGGTATAAGAAGAATGCTTTGGCTTCTTTAGCGTAGGCATTCTCTCTTTCTTTTCTATTTAAGGAAGGGTATTTTTCTTCTAATTCTTCTGTAGATATGAATTGTATATCTCTAGGTAACTTATTGCTGAAGCAAGGATATTTTTGATTGACTCTTTTTTCTTCTTCTTTTAAGACTTCGTATATATCTTTTACAGTAGAGAATAGATAATCTAAATTTCTATCTTCTTTCGATATGACTTTTTCCCAATCCCATTGATCGACGTAGAGAGAATGAATATTATCTAATTCTTCATCTCTTCTAATAGCGTTCATATCCGTGTAGAGGCCTTTATGTAGAGGGAAGTTGTATTTATTTAAAGCGAATCTTTTCCATTTTGCTAGAGATTGAACAATCTGGACATTGCCAGGAATAGTTTTTACTGTGAATTCAACTTTTCTTTCTGAACCGTTTAAATCGTCGTTTAAACCGGTCTCTTGCAAGACGAATAAAGGAGCGGATACTCTTTGTAAGGAGAGTTTATTACCTAATCTATTTTCAAAATCATCTTTGATGAATTTAATTCCTTCTTCGGTAGTAAGAAGATCCAATTTAGATTTGTAGTTATCAATCTTATAAATCATATTTAACCCTTTTAAAATATTAAAAACTAAAAATTAATATATCAAAAAAAGGTTCTTTTGTATATAGAACCTTTTAATTAAACGTGATGAGTGATGTTATTTGAATCATGCAAGTTAGAAGAGATGTTGTGACAGGATCTTTCAGCGATGAAATTGAGATGGTCACCGCATCTTTCTAGATTTCCGACTAGATTGATGTAGACACCATTAGAAGAAGGGGAGCACTCTCCTTTATTTAATCTTTCTAAGTGAGATTGAACCATGAAAGTTCTCTGATTATCAATTTTGTCTTCCATTTCTCTAGTTCTCTTTAATAGGGCTATAGAAGGCATATCGACGATTTTTTCAACGTAATCGAATTGATCGTTGATTAGCTTTTTCATATCTTCAATTTCTGTAAAAATTATAGGGGTAAAATGCAGTTCATCATCGATTTGGTGCTTGGTGTAACCAGTTATGTTATCTGCAACTTCAGTTAATCTTACAATGTCGGCGATATCTAATTGCATTCTAGATAATCTTTGTGAGCCTTTAGTAGAGATACCTTCAGAGGAGATTTGAACTATGAATTCAATTAAATCTTTAGACATCTCTAGAACTTCATCTTCAAGCTTATCTACTTCGCTACTTATTGATTCATCTTTTTTGACGAATCCTTCAATGGAGAGATTTAAATCTTGAAGAGCTTTTCTCGCCATTTGATGATAGAAGTTAGTGGCTTGCTCTAAAGCGATAGGAGGAGTTTGTAAGAAACGCGGATCGAGTAGAGCACTCTTGGATTTCTTCTCTCTTTTTTCGGGAATAATCTTTTCTGATAACCAACATAATTGCTTGCTTAAAGGTAAGAAGATGATAGTACAGACTATGTTGAAGAAAGTGTGGAACATCGCAATTTGCGTAGCCGGGGAAGAAGGGAATATCTTCATTAATGTCTGTTCCATAAAAGCGGGATAGCAGATTAAGAATATGAAGAATATTATAGTACCGAAAGTATTGAACAATAAGTGAATAATTGAAGTTCGTTTACCATTAGTAGTTGATCCAATAGCGGAAATTAAGGCTGTAGAACAGGAACCGATATTTGAACCTAAAATGACATAGAGAACTCCGTTCCCGCTTCCTCCAATAACCGCTCCTGAAATGGCTAAAGCTAAAACGATAGAAGTAACTGCTGAGGAAGATTGTGCAACAGCGGTAATTGCTATACCGATAAATAAAAGTAAAAAGGGATTAGTGGTATTTACTAAAGCGTTTTGTATAGAAGGGTTAACAGTAAATAAACCGTTCATATTAGTAGTCATTACATATAAACCCAAGAACAAAAGACCTAGACCGGCGATTAAGTTACCTACATGACCCATCTTAGTAAACTTCTTGCCGACGAACATGTAGATCAATACGCCGACAATCGTCAACATGATGATGATTTCAGTTAGAGGGAAGGCAGTGGAAGATACACCTCCTAGAGCGACGATTTGAGCAGTAATAGTAGTACCAATATTAGCGCCCATAATGTATGTAGAGGCTTGAGCTAAGGTCATGACCCCAGCGTTGACAAAACCTACTACCATAACTGTAGTGGCACCTGAAGACTGCATGATCATAGTGGATAGAGCACCTATACCGACTCCAGCCATCTTAGAATTAGCGGTCTTTTTAAAAAGGTTCTTTAACCCCCCAGTAGCTAGTTTTTCTGTAGCTTCTTGAAGTAAGCGCATGCCAATGAGTAAAGCGCCTAATCCACCTAACATCAAAAAGATGTAAATGTACTCAGGAGTGGATGAGCTATTACTCGCCAATAAATTAAAGTTCCCCATAAGCTAATTATATATCTTGAATAAATCATTATTCAATTTAATCTTCTTTTCTTTACTTAAAATCAAACTTGTTTTAAGATAATAATTAGGTAAATGCAATTTTCTAATTTTACGGCATTTA
This sequence comes from uncultured Erysipelotrichaceae bacterium, assembly GCA_902772915.1. Taxonomy (GTDB): domain Bacteria; phylum Bacillota_I; class Bacilli_A; order RFN20; family CAG-288; genus Scatoplasma. The sequence continues at coordinate 16,997 of CACYCE010000027.1, forward strand.
ACCGATTTTTTAAGAAAAAAGAGGTCAGAAAATGAATATGTTTTTCGCTAACGAGTCTGGAAGTGATTTCTGGGCTAGATTTCAAGATCCGTGGTATTTAGCTTTAGTTATTATCGCTTTAGTAACTATTGTTGCTTTAATCGTTTTAATTATCCTCTTTGTCAAATTTAGAGATAAGAGACTCGAGACTAGAACATTAACTATTTATCTAGATGGTGGACAGTTCCAAGGGTCTAGTGAAGATTTAGTCTTCCACGCTAAATTAAATTCCGATATCGATATTTCGAGAATTAAGCCTGAAAAGCCTGGCTATAAATTCACAGGTTTCAATGTTTATAAAAAATATGTTTCTTCTACTATCACCGATGAAGGTATTACTAAATCGTTGGTCTCTTCAGAAGAATTAGATGGTATGGGAAAAGATGTTATAACTATGCCTGACTACGATTTACACTTGGTCGCTAAATACGCACCTTTACCTATATTACCGGCGCAAGATTTAGAGGATATTGAATATTATCCCGACTTCTTAACGACCGAAGATTTGCTAGCGGATTTGAAGCATTTAAATTACGATAGAGAACATTTCCCAATCAAGATTAATTTCCGCAAGACTAAAAGATTCCCAGATATGATTTTCATCTTTAAAGGGAAGACTTTATGTTCGATGTTGATGCCTTATAAATCATTGACTAAAGTTTATTTTAGAACTAATGAACCAGTAGAGAATAAATTGTTGTCTCCTTTCTATCACGATGAAGATATCAATGATTCTATGAACTGGTATTCCTTAATAGTCACTTACACTACTAAGCCTTCTAGATTTATTAAATCTTTCGTCGATGCTTATAGAGAATGCGATGAAGATTTTGAAACTACCGAAGTTGAATTTGATTTAATCTTAGGCAGTCTATCTTCTACTTTCTCCGATCCTGTTTTAGATAGAGCTTTAGCGATTACTGAACAATATGAAAAAGATAGAGCTTTAGATAATCCTCCTTCCTACGTCTTAGAAAGAAAGTTACCTTCTTCCGATCAAGAAGAGCACAATTTAGAGGAATTGTTAACAGAAGAAGAAAAGAAATTAGTCTTCTCAGATGCGCAAGAAGAAGAGATAGATGATGTTCAGGAGGAAGAAGAACCTGTCGGGGAAGTTGATAAGTTAGAAAAAGTTCCTCAACCTGTAAAAGAAGAACTTAAAGAAGAAGTCCCTCCTACTCCTATCTACGCTTCTTTAGATGATATGGAAGAAGAGGATAAGAACATAATAATTTCTGAATCCGAGGTTCAATTAATTGAATTAGAACACCACAACGGCCATTATATTCAACCTAAACGCAAAGGTCGTTTTATCAAGTGGGATAAGGCTTCAAAAGAGGAAAAACGTTTCTCAATCAAGACTTATTATAAATATCATCAAGACGAAAAACCTCTTATTAATCTCAATCCTTCTAAATAATTATTCTGGGATATATCAATATCCCAGTTTTTATTTGTTCCAAATAGCTTTTCTTATGATATTATATTTATTGTGAATTATTAAGAAAGGTTTTAAGAATGAAACAAGTATTCGAAATGGATTTCTTCGGAAGACGCCTCGCGGTTGAGGTTGGAGAAATCGCTAAGCAAGCGGACGCTTCGGTTCTAGTCCGCTATAACGACACTGTCGTCTTATCCACTGCTGTTGGTGCTAGAGAACCTAAAGAAGGTGTAGACTTCTTCCCCCTTACTGTCAACTACGAAGAAAGACAATATGCGGCTGGTAAGATTCCTGGCTCTTTTAATAGAAGAGAAGGGAGACCTTCTTCTCACGCTATCTTATGCGCGAGATTGATCGATAGGCCTATTAGACCTATGTTCCCTGAAGGATTTGTCAACGAAGTTCAATTAGTTAATTACGTCATGTCTTTTGATCCTGATTGCGATCCTGCCTTAGCGGCTATGTTAGGCTCCTCTTTAGCTTTAGGTATTTCCCCTATTCCTTTTGATGGACCTATAGCCGGAGTTAAAGTTGGTAGAGTTGATGGTAAATTCATCATCAATCCTTCCAAAGAAGAATTCGCTAAATCAGATTTGAATTTAACTGTCGCTGGTAATTATAAAGCTGTCAACATGGTTGAAGCTGGAGCGGCTGAATTATCTGAAGAAGTAATGCTAGATGCTATCATGTTCGGTCATGAAGCTATCAAGAAATTGATCGATTTCCAAAAGGAAGTTATTTCTGCAGTAGGTCAAGAGAAGTGGGTTGTTAATTTATTACATTTAGATGAAGATTTAGTTAATGAAATCACTCCTGTTTACAAAGATAGATTAGTTAAAGCAGTTTCTATCTTCGATAAATTGGAAAGACAACACGCTATTGAAGAAATCGAAAAAGAAGCCCACGATGCTTACGATTCTAAAGAATATGCTGACCAAAAGACTCACGATAAAGTCTTAAAGGAAGTTGATACCATCTGCGAGAAGTTCGTTCGTGATGAAGTAAGAAGATTAATCACTCAAGATAAAGTTAGACCTGACGGCAGAAAGATCGATGAAATAAGACCCTTAGATGCTCAAGTTGATTTATTACCTAGAGCTCACGGTTCTGCTATGTTTACTAGAGGTCAAACTCAAGTTATCTCTACTTGTACTTTAGGTGCTTTATCCGATGCGCAAATCTTAGATGATTTAGATGTTCAACCTGATAAGACCTGGATGCATCACTACAATTTCCCTCCTTTCTCCGTTGGTGAAATGGGTAGAATGGGCACTCCTGGAAGAAGAGAAATCGGTCATGGTGCTTTAGGTGAGAGAGCTCTTTCTTACGTCATTCCTTCTTTAGAAGAATTCCCTTATACCATTAGATGTGTGGCTGATGTAGTTGAATCTAACGGTTCTTCTTCTCAAGCGTCTATCTGCGCTTCTTGTATGGCCTTAATGTCTGCAGGTGTTCCTATTAAAGCTCCTGTTTCTGGTATCGCTATGGGTTTAATTTCTTCCGACCCTGATCATTTAGATGACGCTCACCCTTACACTGTCTTAACTGATATTCAAGGTTTAGAAGATCATTTAGGTGATATGGACTTCAAGTGCGCTGGTACTTCTAAAGGTATCACCGCCTTGCAAATGGATATCAAGATCAAAGGCATTACTAAAGAAGTTTTAGCTCAGGCCTTAAAACAAGCTCATAAAGCTAGAGCAGAAATCTTAGATGTCATGTTAAAGGCTATACCTGAACCTAGAAAAGAATTATCTCAATACGCTTTGAAGATGAAGAAATTCAATATCGAAGTCGACAAGATTAGAGAAGTCATCGGTTCTCAAGGTAAAGTTATCAATTCTATCATCGATGAATGTGAAGGTAAAGTTAAGATCGATATTAATGACGATGGTAGAGTTATCATCTACTCCGTCGAAAAGGATATGATTGAAAAAGCTTATTCTATGATTCAATCTATCGTCAAAGTTCCTGAAGTCGGTGAAATCTACGAAGGTAAAGTCGTCAGAATCGAATCATACGGCGCCTTTATTAGACTCTATGGTGATACTGATGGTATGTGCCACATCTCCAAATTAGATTGGAAGAAAGTAGATAAAGTTGAAGATGTCGTTAAATTAGGTGATATTGTCAAAGTTATCATCACTAACATTGATGAAAAGGGCAGAATCGATCTTTCTAGAAGAGATTTACTACCTAAACCTGAAGGTTATAAAGAAGAAAATCCTCATCCTAGAAAATCTTTCGATAATAAGAAGCCTTCTTTCAAAGGTAATAAAAAACCTTCTAAGAAAGACTAAATGAATCTATATGGGTTAGATATTAAAGTGTCTAGCCCTTTTTTATAGACTTAGTAAGTAAGTTAAGCAATAATTTGATAATATATTATTGTTATGGATGAATATGAATTTGAAAAGCATAATCTATCTGTCTTAGAAGAAGATATTGATATAACTAAAGCTATGTTCTATTTAGATGGGAACATGGTCTTATGTGCTAAAGTTGATAGAAGATTGCACTTTTTTAAAAAGAAAGGTGACAATATATATGTCATCTCTTCTACCTTGAAGGTCAATCTCAGTAGAGATGAATTTAAAAAACTCTATAGGGATACTTTATTTTATCTAGTAAACGAGGAAGAAAATTCTTACGATCCTAAAAAAGATGAAGAATATTATTCTTGGGTAGAAAGGAACGATTTAGGTTTATGAAATATGTGTTAGTAGATATAGGGAATACATCTTACGGTATCTTCTATCTCGATAAAGATAATAAAGAACACTTTACTCGCTCTTTTTCTAATCTCGAATTAGAGAGAAATATGAGGAATCTACTAGGTTATCTTTCTGGTAATGAGATTACTTTTTATATTTCTTCAGTGAGTGAAACTAGAACTAAATTGTTTTGCAACAGGTTGATAGATTATAGAAATATCCATATTAAAGTAATCTCTAATTTAGATTATATTGGTGAAATTAATATGACTGGATACGCTGTCCCTAATTTAGAAATATTAGGTACAGATATGCTATTTGATATCATCGGCTCTGAGCCTTCTACTTTTATAGTAGATTATGGTACCGCTTCTAAATTAATGCCTATAAATAAGGATAAAGTTTTCTTAGGAGGTATGGTTGGCCCTGGCTTATCTACATTGAATAAATCGTTATTTACCTCCACCGAAAAATTAGGAGACTATCTAGTCTCTTTACCTCCTTCTTATGTTAATTATTCAACTATGGATGCTATTAATGCTTCGACAACTTTTGGAGAAGCCTTTAAAGTTATAGGTCTATTTAATAAATTAAAAGAAGATTTGAAAGAGCCTGATATGAAGATGGTTGTTACAGGAGGAGATGGTGAAATTATTTCTTCAGCTATGAAGATTCTAGGTTTTAGTGATTTTGTTTACGATCCGTTAGTAATCTTTAGAGGTATGGCTAAAATTCTCCATGTATATACTCAATATTTCGGTTTAGAGAAAGGGAATTAATTATGAGCAAATTAGATTATAAAAAAGAAGCTGAAAAATATGAAAAAGAAGCTTTAGAAGAATTGAAAGGTTTAGTAAGTATCAATTCTATTTATGATGAATCTACTTCTTCAAAAGAAAATCCTTTTGGTATAGGAGTTAGAAAAGCTTTGGATTACGTTGGTAATCTAGGTGAAAGATTAGGGTTTAAGTGGGATAAATGTGACCACTATTGCTCGGAATTATCTTTTGGGGAAGGTGATAAGATTATAGATATTTACGCTCATGTGGATGTCGTCCCTGTTTCTCCTAACTGGAAGAGCGACCCTTTTACTCCTACTATTATTGATAATGTCATGTACGCTAGAGGGAGCTCTGATGATAAAGGCCCTGGTATTGCCTCTTTATACGGAGCTAAGATTTGTTTAGATAACAAGTTGTTAGAAGGAGTTAAATTGAGAGTTATCTTTGGAGGAAATGAAGAAAGTGGTTCACTCTGCTTAGAGCATTACTTTAACAAGATGCATAAAGGATATCCTACTTACGGATTTTCTCCCGACGCTAATTATCCTTTAATCTACGGCGAAAAGGGAATATACGGTTATGTCGCTAAATATAAATTAGAAGATTCTAGAATTCCTGCTTTTAAATTTGGGGAAGCGACTAATATCGTTTTAGATGAAACCAGTTTAACTTTAAATGATGAATCTATCCCTAGTGCTTTAGAAAATTATTTAAAAGAATATCCTGAAATTAAAGGTGATTATAACAATGGTGTCTTACATTTTAAAGGACAAGCCGTCCATGGCTCTGCCCCGTGGGGAGGAGTAAATGCCGGTTTGCATTTACTTAATTTCTTAGGTAAAGTTTATAATCACAACGAATTATGTGAACTCTTTAATAATTACAGAGTAGGAGACGGTAAAGCTTTTGGAGGTGATTTCTCCTCTGAATATTTCTCTTCAACTTCTTATTGCGCAGGTATAATTTCTTACGATGGAAAGGAAATAGATATTGTAATAAACTGCAGAATTCCTGAGAATATCAAGATTGAAGAAGTTCTTAAAGTTGTTCAAGAGAAGACTAAACCTGATTCTATTGATTATAAAGGTGGATCAGAAGGCTTATTATTTGATCCTAAAAGTGAATTTATTCAAACTCTACTTAGAGTCTATCAAGAGGAAAGTGGAGATTATGAAAGTAAACCTCTAACTATAGGTGGAGGAACTTATTCTCGCGAGACTAAAAATACTGTCGCTTTTGGTATGGAATTCCCTGGAGTTGACACTTTGATGCATCAAGATGGCGAATTCTTGCGCTTAGATGATTTTAATAAATCTATTGCTATTTACGCTCACGCGATAGCTGAATTGGCTTGCTTAGCTAGAAAGAAATAAGATGAGATTAAGAAAGAAACCCTGGGCTGACCAATTAGTCGCTTCTAATAGAGACATCGGTTTGAATTTAGATGATGTAGATTCTTTACCTACTTTCAATTGCTTAGAAATAGGTTCAGGATGTGGACTCTTTTTAATAAATATGGCTAAAAAGAACCCTACTTCTAATTTCTTGGGAGTTGAAGTAGCATACAACGCTTTCTCTTTAGCGATTAAAAAATATGTAAACACTGAAGATAAGCCCTCTAATTTACATTTCATCAATGCTCCTTTTGAAAAAATTTACCCGTATATTGAAAAGGAATCTTTAGATTATATCTTCTTGAATTTCTCTGACCCTTGGCCTAAGAAAAGACATAACAAAAGAAGGTTGACTTATCCTACTAATTTAGAGTTATATTACTCACTTTTAAAAAAAGGTGGGAAAGTCTTATTTAAAACTGATAATGATGTTCTCTACGAAGATTCTAAAGAATATTTCAAAGAATTTAGTAAATTTGAATATATCTTTATAGATGATTATAAAGTCGAAGAAAATCTTTTTGATGAAATTACTGAATACGAATCAAAATTCAGATCTAAAGGTCAAAGTATTCACCGTATTGAAGGAGTGAAAAGATAAATGGAAAATAAGTTATATCAAGCTTATCTCTATTTTAATTACCCCGCCTTTAACGATATCTTAATTTTAGTCATTAACAATGAATTAACACCTAATAGAGTAGTATCAAAAGGTGACTTTATTGGACTGTATTACAACGATGAATTAATAGGTGTCAACATTTTAAATTCCAATCAATATTTGAAATTGAGATTAGGAGGCTTAATTCACAATCCTAATAAACCTTTATCAGATTTAATAAGCGATTTAGTAAAGAATTATTTAGATGAGAATATAGAATTAGCTTCTTCTCCGGTATTATTAGGTAAAGTTGTTAATATCGAGAATGATTCTTATCAAATTCAATTAGATAAAGGCAGTGTATATAAATGTGGAATTATTGAAAAGACTGATTTAGAAGTAAATGACTTAGTTCTAATTAGCCCTTCTTATACGCGTTTAGAAAACGGCAATTTAGCATCTTCTTATCTAAAAAAAGATGAGAAATATTTGATAATTGGACAAGAGGAAGGAGATATTGACGATATTCTTTTAGGTGTTGAGACTTATACTTTATCTAGCAAGAAGAAATAGTTATGAGAAGAATAAGTCTTTCTGTCCACACTCTAGTCGATTTGATCTTAAGAAAGGGAAGTATCGATAATCGAGTCTTCAATAATTTGACCATGGAAGAAGGTACCCGTCTGCACAAGTGGTATCAATCTCAACAAGAATCTTCTTACTATCCTGAATATTATTTAAAATACGATTTTACTATAGATCATTTTATTTTAAGCATGGAAGGAAGAGCTGATGGAGTGATCATCTTACCTGATGACAACATTACAATCGATGAAATAAAGACTACTAATGCTGATATAAAAGAATTCTACGAGTCCCAAAAAGAGTGGCATCTAGGTCAAGCGCAATTCTACGCTTACATGTATATGGTTAACCACAATTTAGATACTATTAAAGTTCAATTAACTTACATCTCTCAAGAGGATAAAAGAAAGATTGAACAATACCTTTTTATCTACACTAAACAAGAATTAGAAGATATTATTTACGATTATTTAAACAGGTATCTATATTATTTAAAAGTCGTTGAAGAAATGAAAAGTGAGAGGCAAATTTCGATTAAATCATTGGAATTCCCTTATTCTACTTTAAGAGAAGGTCAGCAGAAGTTAATGGATTTTGTCGATGAAGCAATTTCAACTAGGCAAATAGGTTTTTGCGAAGCTAAAACAGGTATAGGTAAAACTATTTCTACTTTGTATCCTTCTATTAAGAAGTTGGAAAGTGAAAACTTAGAAAAGATTTTTTATTTAACTAGTAAGAACTCTATTAAAGAAGTTGTATTTAACACCATGCGTTTAATTGGAGCTAGAGGAGGGAAATTAAAAACTGTCATTCTAACTTCTAAAGAACACATCTGCCCTAATTCTAGTGGAAAAAGACATTGTAATCCTGATGAATGTCCTTTTGCTAAAGATTATTATTCCAAAGCTCAAGATATCATTATCCAAGCTTATAAAGAGCAAGATTTATTCAGGGAAGATGATATTCTTAAATATGCTTTAGCTAATGATATATGTCCTTTTGAATTGCAATTAGACATGCTTAATTACGCCGATGTAATTGTAGGAGATTACAATTACTTATTTGATCCCACAGCTAAGTTAGCCCGCTTTTTTGAATCTTATTCAATCAATCCTTTTATTCTATTGATAGATGAAGCGCATAATTTACCTGATCGAGTTAGAGCCATGTTCTCTAGCGAAATATCGATTTTTGATTGTGAATATGTCCTTAAAGCTCTTTTAAAAGAAAAAGGCAAGAAAGTATCTAAAGTCTATGATGATATTGCTAGATTAGAATCGTTTATTAAGAAACAAAAAAAGGTAGTGAATTCCACTGAATTTATAGAAATTGAAGAAGCTAACCAAGTTCCTGACGAAATGATAGATATTTTAAATGAATTCATCGCTGATTCAAGAAAGTATATGAAAAAGAAAAAGAAACTATCCGATGCTTTCTTAGATTTCTACTACTTAGCTCAACAATTTTTAGCTTTACCAATTGCAGATAAGCGTTGGGCTTATTATTTTACTTTTGATAGTGAGGCGGAGAATTGTCTTTCTTTTTCGATTTCTTGTTTAGATTCTAGACCTTTAATTAAACAAGGCTATGAAGCTTTCCAAGGTGGTGTGTGCTTTTCAGCGACGTTAACTCCTAAAGATTATTTCATCGATATCTTAGGAGGAGATAAGGATAGTTTATCTTTATATCTACCTTCGCCTTTTGAAGAAAAGAATCTTTTAGTAATGGTTAATCCTTTTATCTCCACTAAATATAAAGATAGAGATTCATCCATTGAAAAGATAGTATCTAATATCGATGCATTAATCTCAGGTAAAGTAGGTAATTATTTCATCTTTTTCCCTTCTTTTGAATATATGAATAAAGTCATTCCTTATTTTATTGATAGGGAAGATATTGATGTTTTTTATCAAAATAACAATATGAAAGAAGAAGAGAGAAAAGCTTTCTTAGAGAGATTTCACGCTAATCCTAAATTCACTACTTTAGGTTTTATAGTTTTAGGAGGAATCTTTTCTGAAGGTATAGATTTAGTTGATGATAGATTGATTGGTGCGGTTATTGTTTCTGTAGGTTTACCTAAAATTAATTACATATCTTCTAAGATGCAGAAATATTTTGCTGAAGATGCTCCGGATATAGGCTATGCTTACGCTTATACTTACCCGGGAATTAATAGAGTATTCCAGGCGGCAGGAAGAGTAATTAGAAGTGAAGAAGATAGAGGTGTAATACTTTATATCGATACTCGTTATTCATATAAAATCTACAAAAATAATTTAGAATCGATGTATTCATCAATTAAACAAGTAGGAAGTGCTTTATCAATTTACGATGAAGTTAATAAATTTTGGAAAAATAAGGACTAATTATATATACTATTAAAGTTAAGAAAGGAGAGAGCAAATGGTTAAATACGATTTAGATCACATTCGTAATTTTTGTATCATCGCTCATATTGATCACGGTAAGACAACTCTCTCTGATCGTATTTTAGAAAAGACTGGGGCGGTTACTTCTAGAGAATTGAAAGAACAGATGCTTGATGATTTAGATTTAGAAAGAGAAAGAGGAATCACCATCAAATTAAATGCTGTTTCTGTTAACTACAGAGCTAAAAATGGAGAAGACTATCTTTTCAATTTGATTGATACTCCGGGGCACGTCGATTTTACATATGAAGTCAGTAGATCATTAGCTGCTTGTGAAGGAGCGATTTTAGTAGTAGATGCTACTCAAGGTGTCCAAGCTCAAACTCTAGCTAATTCTTATTTAGCTTTAGAAAACGACCTTTCAATTTTGACTTGCATCAACAAGATGGATTTACAAACTGCAAGGTTAGATGAAACTAGAGAAGAACTTTTAGATGATATGGGAATCGATCCTGACGATACAATTCCGGTTTCTGCTAAGACCGGCTTGAATATAGATAATTTGTTAGAAGGAGTAGTAGAAAAACTACCTGCTCCTAAAGGAGATTCAACTAAACCTTTAAAATGCTTAGTGTTTGATTCTAAATTCGACCCTTATAGAGGTGTAGTAATCTTGATTAGAGTTAAAGAAGGTAAAGTTAAAGTTGGGGATACTATAAAACTCATGTCTTCAAATAAGACATATAAAGTTGAAGAAATCGGTATTAGAACTCCTAAGGAAGTTAAAACCGGGGAATTAAGTGCCGGTGAAGTTGGTTATTTAACCGCGCAAATTCACGATATCCACGATATTGTTATAGGCGATACTGTAACGCTAGCTTCTAATCCTACTAGTCAACCTTTACCAGGTTATAAAAAGATATTACCTATGGTCTACGCTGGTTTATATCCTACTGATAATAAAGATTTTGAAAATTTGAGAGTAGCCTTAGAAAAACTCTCTTTGAATGATTCTTCTTTAGTATACGAACCTGAAACTAGCGTCGCTTTAGGAAGTGGCTTTAGATGTGGCTTTTTAGGTTTACTTCACATGGATGTCGTCCAAGAAAGATTGGAGACTGAATACAATTTAGATTTGATTTGTACTTCACCTTCAGTCGTCTATAGAATTACTTTAAAAGACGATACAGTTATAGAATTAGAAAATCCTTCCGAATATCCTGACCCTACTATTATTAAAAAAGAAGAAGAACCTTACTGCAGAGCTGAAATTATGACTCCTAAAGAATACATGGGTCCAGTCATGAATTTATGTCAAGCTAGAAGAGGAAATTTCATTTCTTCTAACTTCATAGATGAAAAGAGATTGCAAATTATTTATGAAATACCTCTTTCAGAAATCATTTTCTCTTTCTTCAATAAATTGAAATCTATAACCGCTGGTTACGCCTCTTTGAATTACGAACTTATAGGTTATAAAGAATCTGATTTATGTAGAATGGATATCTTACTTAACGGGGAAGTAATAGATGCTTTAACTATGATTGTTTGGAGAGGTAATTCTGTCCCTCGAGGAAGAGCAATCTGCGAAAAATTAAAAGAAGTTATCCCTCGTCAACAGTTTGAAATTCCCGTTCAAGCGGCCATAGGAGGAAAAATTATAGCTAGAGAAGATATCAAAGCTGTCCGTAAAGATGTTCTAGCTAAATGCTACGGTGGTGATATTTCTAGAAAGAAGAAATTGTTAGAAGCGCAAAAAAGAGGAAAGAGAAGAATGAAACAATTTGGTAAAGTTCACGTTCCTCAAGATGCCTTCATCGCCGTTCTAACTGTCGAAGCCAAGTAAAAAGAGGAGATTTAACTCCTCTTTTTCAATGTTTAATTATTCGAGTAACATTATGGCTAAATTAGTTTCGCCACTATGAGAGAAAGATATGTATGAGAAGTTAGTGAGTAAGGCTTCCAACATATTTTCAGTTTGGTAGATGCCATTGAAAATAAAGACTATGACATCCCACCCATTAGAGACTATCTCTTGTAGTCTAGTCTGGTCAAATTCTAGTCCCATATTTGTGAAAGTCTCATCTAAGATTGCGCATAATTGAGCAATCTTATTTTCTTTAGTATCGTAAGAAAGCAAGACTCCACCAATTTTCCCTAAAGCTTGAATAAATGCATAGAAGTCATTATTGATATAATCATCAATTTTTTTAAAATTATCGGAAGCTAGAACAAAAGCAGCTATATCCATCAATGAAGATTGTAAGCCGGAAGAAATGTATTCAGCCCTATTCTGGAGAGAAACATTATCGCTAGATTTAGCCTGTTTAGTAATTACATCAAACAACGTTTTAAATAATTTGTATCCGGTATCAAATTGACCTACAGGAGTGTATTCTTTAAAAGCGAAATTAGGATTGATTTGATATATAGTATTCGCTAAAGTTTCTCTTTTATCTTTGTAATAAGCTGAAGTATCAATAATAGTACCGTAATTTAAAAATCCGTAATTGGCAGGAGGAACGCTAGTTACAAAATCGTTAGGATTAGAGTAGACAAAGATATTCTTATAATCTTTTTTATAATCTTCAATTCCACATAAAGGAGCCTCAAAAGAATAAGCGAACAAATCTTCTTTAGCTAGATTTATACCTACAGTTCCATTATCGATAGCATCGTCAAGGTATCTACCTAATAAATTGGTAGTAGCACCACCTCTAGAATAACCAGCGACCCAGAGTTTGATTTTCTTATCGGTATTTAAGGAAGTGACATAATCTTTTAAGAAAGAGTAAGCTTTATCTCTAGCTTGGGAAAAACCGGCGTGTTCACCTTCTTCACCTAGATAGAAATTAGAGGCCCATTCCCCTCTATAAAAACCACTTCTAATCGCTAGAGTTACTAAGTAAGAATCAGATTCTTTTAAATATTTGTGACCTATAGCTAGACCTATAGTGTCTTTATTAGGTTTAATACAATAATCGTTATTAATCTGAACGTCTTCTAAATTCAATTCATTAAAGAAATCTTTGATGTTAACAGGCTTTAAATTATCATCTTCCTCTTTGGAATTAAATGATGCTAAAGCCATGCCAATGCTAACTTGAGCTAATCTTTTTGAAGGGGTGAAGGAACTGACGTTAAAATAGTTATCAGAATATATTAAAGGGAAAAGGACGTTTCCTTCTCCAGACATAGCAGGGAAGGTAGTGTATATTAACTCTTCATCATCTTTTATTGACTGATGATAAGGTAATTTATACAAAGGATCGATACTTATACCTTTTTGACTAGAAGAAATTAAATTGCTAGAGATTACTCTAGAACTAACAGCAGAGCTTACTATTGAGCTAGAAGTGTTATTAGATGATACTCTAGATTCATTACAAGAGCTTAAAAATATCGCTCCAGTTAAAGGTAAAATATACAATAACTTTTTTATATTCATAAAAAGCACCTTCCTTATTAAACAATTATATATTAAAGCAGATTAAATTTTATGAAAAGTAGAAATCAATTCGGTTTTTTTAATAATTTATATCATTTGTCTATAAAATATCTCAACGTTACGATATGTTTTTTAATTATTTTTTAAAAAATACGGAACTAGTTAGAAATTTTTGGTTTTTAGTTAGTTTTATCTAACTTTATCCCGAACAAAAGCCTAATTATTTAAAGAGCTTAAGCGAACAAAATATACATTTTTGTTTTGTTTTGCATCATACTTAAGATATCAACTATTATTTAAGTATCTTATAAGTTATAATTTAAACTATGAAATTGTCCCTTAGGGAAGGGATGATTTCTTTATGAAAAGAGGAACTGTACAATGCCTGAAATTTACCGCTTGAATCCTGATGTTAAATCTAAACATGAAGGTGAAGAAGAAATTTGTAAACCTATCCAAAAACTTGGTAAAAAACTAACCGACAATGTCGACACTAAACTTTTCGGTAACAAGACTACCAATCCTGAATATTGGGGCTTAAGAGAAATGTTAACTGAAGAGGAAGCGATATTCTTATTAGAATTTAAGCAGAGAAAATGGTACGACTTTGATGGATGTTTAAAATTAGATAAGAAAAGACACAACGCCGCTGAAGTTCAAAAGATGTTAGATACCTTATCATACAAAGGTATTATTGAATATGATTACGGCGATCACTATAACGATGATGGACCTATTCCTAACGCTCCTAAAGAAAAGAGATACAGAGTTTCTTATTATGTTCCTGGTAGCGCGGAATTATTTAACTCCTCAGTAGATAGAATTGAAAAGCATCCTGCTGTTGCGTCATTTTTTGAACGTATGACTTTCTTACCTTTAGAGAAGATTACTTCTATGATTCCTCCTGGAGGTAATGGTATTGGAATGCACGTCATTCCTGTTGAAAAGGCTGTCGCTTTCAACAATGAAACTAACAAATTAGAAAAGATTTCATATTGGTTAAAGAAATATGATGGTCACATCTCAGCTGGTATTTGCTCCTGCCGTGCTTCTAGAGCAATGTTAGGTGAAGGTTGCGCTGATGATGTCAACGATTGGTGTATTCAATTAGGTGATATGGCCGACTACACTGTTGAAACTGGTAGAGCTCACTACATCACTACTGAAAGAGCCTTAGAGATTTTGGAAAATGCTGAAAAGAATGGTTACGTTCACCAAACAACCAATATTGATGGTGAAGATCATATTTTCGATATCTGCAACTGTAATGTTGAAATCTGTAACGCTTTAAGAATTGCTTTACTGTTCAATACTCCTAATACTGAAAGAAGTGCTTTTACTGCTAAAGTTGATCCTAAGAATTGCGTCGCTTGCGGAAGATGTGTTGAATATTGTCCTGCTGGAGCGGTTAAATTAGGTCAAAAATTATGTCATAAAGATGGATCCAAGCAAGAATATCCTATTCAACCTTTACCCGATAAGATTCATTGGGGTAAATACGCTTGGGATGAAAATTACAGAGATACCGCTAGAGTCAATACTTATCCTTCCGGTACTGCTCCTTGTAAGACCGCCTGTCCTGCTCACGTCCCTGTCCAAGGTTATTTGAAGAAAGCTCACGAAGGTAAATATTTAGAAGCTTTAGCTTTAATTAAGAAAGAAAATCCTTTCCCTGCCGTTTGCGGACGTATTTGTAACAAGAGATGTGAAGAAGCCTGTACTAGAGGTAACATCGACAATCCTGTTTCTATCGATGCTGTTAAGAAATTCGTCGCAGATTTAGAAATCAAATCTGAAAATAGATATATCCCTGAAAAAGTCATTTCTTCTAACGTAGGTGAATTCGATGATAAGATTGCCATCATCGGTGGAGGTCCTGCTGGTTTATCTGCGGCTTATTATTTAGGTGTCATGGGTTACCATCCTACCGTATTCGAAAAGAATAAGAAGGCTGGTGGTATGATGATGTACGGCATCCCTACTTACAAATTAGAAAAAGATGTCTTAGACGCGGAAATCGATGTCATTAGAAAATTGGGTGTAGAAATAAAAACTGGCGTTGAAGTCGGTAAAGATATCACCATCGATGAATTGAAAAAGCAAGGTTACAAAGCTTTCTATATCGCTATAGGCTGCCAAGGTGGAAGAAGACCTAACGTTCCTAATGATACTGCTAAAGGTACTGATATCGCTGTCTCATTCTTAAAAGAAGCTTTTGAAAATCAAAAGCAAAAAATCGATGGAGAAGTCGTAGTTATCGGTGGAGGTAATGTCGCTGTAGACTGCGCTAGAACTGCCCACAGATTCAAAGCTAGTAAAGTTTCAATGTTCTGTTTAGAAGATAAAGATTCTATGCCTGCTTCTAAAGAAGAAATTAAAGAGACCTTAGAAGAAGGTATTGAAATCAATCCTTCTTGGGGCCCTAAAGAAGTCTTGGTCGATGCTGAAGGTAAAGTCACAGGTATTGTTTTAAAGAAGTGCTTGCGTACTATCGATCCTGAAACTAAGAAATTCGCTCCTGTTTACGATGAAAATGAAACTATCACTGTCAAGGCTGACAAGATTGTGTTCGCAATTGGTCAAGCTATTGAATGGGGTGATTTGTTAAAGGGCACCAAAGTTCAATTCTGGCATGGTAATTATCCTTTAGCTGATAAGTTCACTTATCAAACTAACGACCCCGATATCTTTGTTGGTGGAGATGTCTTCACTGGTCCTAAGTTTGTCATCGATGCTATCGCTCAAGGTCATGAAGTTGCTGAATCTTTAATTAGACATGTCAGATGGAACGCTTCTTTAACTATAGGAAGAGATAGAAGACACTTCGTCATGTTTGATAAGACTAATTTAGATTACGGAGCCTACGATCACGCCGGTAGACAAGAAGTCGGTATGGATGAATCTATCGATTACAAGAATTCCTTTAGAGATGCGCACTTAACTATGACTGAAGAGCAAGTTAAGATTGAGACTGGCCGTTGTTTATCTTGCGGTGCTTCGTTTGTCGATCCTCATAAGTGCATAGGTTGTGGTATTTGTACTACTAAGTGCGAATTCGATGCTATACATCTATTCAGAGATCATCCTCAAAATACCAATTATAGATTCGCCGAAGACAAGATTACTGGTCTAGCAGCTTACGCTATCAAGCGTGCCTTCAAGATCGTCGCTTATTCTGGTTCTAAAGAAGCTAGAATGATGAGAAAGAAGAGAAAGGAATTCAAGAAGAATTACAAGAAGATCAAGAAAGAATTCCCGCACACTGGTAATGCTGTACCTATTGTGGAGAGAAATTAATGCACGAATTAGGTATCGTCTTCTCGGTAATTCAACAAGTTGAAAAGGCCGCTAAAGAAAACGATGTCAAAAAAGTTAAGAAGGTCACCTTAGAAGTTGGAGAAGTATCTACTATCGTTCCTTCTTATTTCGAAGACTGTTGGAAGTGGTCAATTAAAAAATCGGAAGTGATGAATGAATGCGAATTAGAAATGATCATCATCAAAGCCGGTACTTACTGTGAAGATTGCGGTAAGACTTATTCTACGACTCAATATGGAAAGAAATGCCCCTATTGCGGTTCAGAGAAGACTTATCTCTACACAGGTAAAGATGTCGTTATTAAATCACTAGAGGTCGTCTGACCTCTAGTTTTTTATTGTTTAAATTAAAAAATATTACGAGTATATTAATCTATTTTTTAATTGTTAAATTGTTATAAAATATAGATATGAAAAGAATAATTAAATCTATAGTAATTTTGCCTCTTTTGGTTTTAGTTAACTGTTCTCAATCTAAAACTGTTAGAGTTAAAGCTGATGAAAGCGTACCTTTAAATCCTGTTGCAGAAGAGAGAAGTTTTGAATACCAAGGTTTAACCATTAAATATTTTAATGTCTGCACTAACGCTAACAAGGATTTTATTTTGACTAGTAAAGATGCTTATATATATGGAACTAGAGGCGATTCAGCTCAGTATCTATATTTAAAGAATATGAATAGTGAACCTTATCACGTTTTTGGAATTGCTGAAAATGGTTCGAAAAATATAATTCAATCAAATTATTATTCAGTGAATTATCTCTCATTTTATATAGGTATAGATTCTGCTTTTAGAATTGAACAATCGGAATATTATACCGGTGGAGATTTAAATATAGGTTATATCAATTACATTTGGTAATTACATAGTTAGGTAAATAGAATGTTTAAGACGTTTACTATGAGTTTAAATCCTTAACCTTTCGATATTATTAAACAAGGAATTTAATTAACATACTAAAGTAGTTTGTGAAGAATTTATAAGAGTTAATTAATCTCTAGATTTATTTCTAGAGATTTTAAATTTTTATAGAAAAGATAAGTATTTTTTAATATATGTGACCAATTTTTTATATGTGAGTTTTTTTGGACATATTTATTATTAATATTAAGTTAGACATCAGAAGAGGGGTGGCGTTTAAAATATACTTTTTTGCCTTATAATAATGAAAAAGGAGAGGTAATATGTATCAAAAGAAAGCGGTGTTGTTTCTGATATTAAAAGTCTTAGAAGAATTTACTGATTCTGAGCATTTTTTAACGCAACAAGAAATTATTTCTATAATTAAAAGACGTTATTCACTTCTACCGGAAAGAAAGACTGTTTCTGCGAATTTAAATCTCCTTTCTGAATTAGGCTACGATATCAATTACGTGCCTAAAAAAGGTTACAGGTTGCTGTCTAGAGATTTCGATGCTTCGGAAGTTAGATACATGATTGATTCTATCTATTCATCTAAATCTCTAACTTCGAAACAAGCTAGGGATCTTGCTGATAAATTGTCTTCATTATTATCTAAATATGAAAAGAACAGCTATTCGTATCTATATAAATCAGATGATATATCTAGAATTGGTTATGCTGATTTATTTTACAATATAGAAATTATTAACGAATGCATGAATAAAGGCAAGAGGGTAGAGTTTGATTATTTTTCTTATGATTCTTCAGGTAAACCTGTAGAGAGAATGAAAGGTTACACTTTCTATGTCTCACCTTATTATTTGGTAAACAATTACGGTAAATATTATTTAATATGCCACTACAGAGATAAATATGGTCCTATCTCTATATTTAAATTAGACCATATGATGAATGTTAGAATTTCCGATAAAGATTTAGTCCCGTTAAATAAATTAGAACCTCCTGTAGAAGACTTTTCTATAGCGGATTTTATTAATTCACACGTTTATATTTTCTCTACTAAAGTTATAGATGCCAAATTGAAACTTAACAATCTCGCCTCTAATGATGCGATAGTAGATTGGTTTGGTAAAAAAGCTAAATTGTATGAAGAAAATGGTGTCACATACGCTAAAGTTAGATCTGATGAAGAAGGTTTAATATATTGGTTATTACAATATGGAGACCTTGTTCAAGTAGAAGAACCTAAAGAACTTAAAGATAAAGTAGTAGAGAAGTTAAAAAGTATTCTTTGTAAATACGAGGAATGATTTCTATGATCTTTTGCTATTTTTTAAATACTAAAAAATCCCTGCCTAAACTCTCAACTCACTTTTTGATATCTCATGAAAATTTTGAAAATGAAAATAATATTATAACATATGAATTTTTTGTTAAATTCAAATTTTCATGTTATTCGCAAGCTTTGTCAGTTTTGAAAAAGCCACATATATAAAGGAGAATTAGCAATAGAAAAAACACACTTGACAAAATTTGTAAATTAAACCGGTTTAATGGGCTTAAAGCCTAAAAAAATATTTTTATTACCAGAGAATAAAAAGCTTATAATTTAGTTGACGATAAATAAGAGCGAAGCATATATTTTATTTAAAGAAAACAAAAAGAGGGTGAGTATGAAACAAATTGAAAACATAACAAAGAATTGGAAAGTAAATGAACAATTTAGTCAGATAATGCACTATACAATTTACGAAGGGACTGAATTGTTTTTGAAAAATGAAATTGTTAAAGCTATTAGAGCTATAGGCTATTTAGGTCCTAAAGAAGATAGAGAAGAAGTATTGAAAGAATTAAAAGATATTACTTGCTTTAACTTCGGGGCTAAGACTATCTCTGCTATGCGCTTGTTATCAGGATTAGTTAGACATAATTATAACCTTAGAGTAATGACTGACAACCCTGGTGTTCTAGCTCATAAGGCTAGCGCGCTCTATTATAACAATGGGAATTACGAATTGTTTTTAAGAAATAATCAAATAGCTAGAGAATTCAACATCCCTCCTGCCTTTGCTATTTACGGTAATTACTTAGGTGTAATTGAGGGTGATTATTATCAAGCTCAAGATTATTATTACCAAGCTAGTAAGATGGGCTGTGAATTAGGAACTACATATTTACATAAAGCTATAAATGAAATAGCTGTAAGTGATAAAGAAACTTTGAAAAGACAATTTAATTATATTTATAACGATGCTTACGATGGGGAAGAAGGCGCTGGAGCAGAAGCCTATTTCTATTACATTAAATATAAAGATTTAGTAGATTTACGTATTCCTAAAAAGAAATTGGTAGAATTCCTTCTTAGAGATATCCAAAAAGGTGATCCTAAAGCCATCTATGCTTACGGCGACTATCTAATTAAAGAAGGTAAAGAGGAAGAAGGTGTAGGCTATCTAGAACAAAGTATGTATCTTGGTGTAAAAGAAGCTGCCGAAGAATTATCAACTTTATATTTAAAAAAATACAGGGAAGATGAATCTGAAGATAGTAAAAGCAAAGTTTATAAATATTCCGAAATTGGAAGATACATGGCTTCATATAAATGCGCAGGTATAAATATGGGCTTACTAATAGAAAAAAACCTTAAAATTAAAGGAGATTTAGAAATTAAACCTAGGAGACGCTCATTTAAAAATAAAGATGTACAAGATGAAGGAGATGATGAACTTACTGTTAGTATAGCTAGAACACTATTAACTAATAAGGAACCTAATCTAGATTACATAGAAAAATTTTTATTACAGGAGAGTAATCCTACTAAAGAAATTCAACAGATTCTAGGAGATGTTTATAAGAAAAAAGGCGAATATAAAAAAGCTGTAGCGACTTATATAAACGCTTTTGATAAACAAAGAGATCCTAAATTGTTAAAAGAATGCTTAGAACTAGTTGTAGAGAAATTAGAAGGTGAAGAAGCAGAAAGATACAAAGAAATAATCTTCAAAAAATTACCTTACTTAAAGTTGGTTTATGAATTAAAAATGAAAGGAAAAAAATAAAATGACTGATTATAAAGAAATAAATAAAAGAGTAATGGTCGATACTGAAAATAGATGTAAAAACGATCCTAAATTAATTGAAGCTATTAAATATAGCGCTGATAATCAACATTTATATTTCCAAGAAGAGAAAATAGATATTGATACTTCTTCTAGAAATGAAAAGATGATTGTGGAAGTTATCAAAGCTAGAACTTTAGAAGAAGCTAGTAAATTTGATTATTCTAAAGAAAAAGTAGCGATCTTGAATTTTGCAAATAATCATTCTCCTGGAGGATCTCCTTTTTCTGCTGGAGCACAAGAAGAATCTATATGTCGCTGCTCTACTCTATATCCTTTATTAAAGAAATTAAAAAATGAATTCTACGAATATCACGCTAAGCTTTATAAAAGAGGTATTATAGATCATTTTGGTAATGATGATATTATTTATTCACCTGAAGTTTTAGGTATTAAAACTGATGAATCTGAACCTAAACCTCTAGATGAGAAAGATTATTTCAAATTTGATGTTATAACTTGCGCTGCCCCTCAACTAGGGTGGACTTATGACTTGGATAGATATAAGAAAACTATTTATCAAAGAATTAAAAGAATCTTGGATGTTGCTCAAGATAATAAAGTCGAAGTCTTAATTCTAGGAGCTTTTGGTTGCGGAGCATTCCACAATCCTCCCGAGATAGTTTCTAAAGCTTTTAATGATCAAATTAGAAAATATAATTTCAAGAGAGTAGTCTTCGCTATAGGGGCGAGAACTAATGATAATAATTACAAAATATTCGAAGCTAATATTAAGTGAAAAGCTAAAAAGACGATAGTTACTTGGCGCTTTGGAATTATCATGTCTAGGAACCTAACTATTGCAGATTTTCACCTTATGATTCGGTATATGGAATTATTACAGAAATTATATTGGTGATACTCTAGATTCATTGCTGAAAAAAAGATTGATAGGATTTAGGTATGAAAGGAAATAATAGGTTTAAATCTTTCATAGAATTCTTAGGATTTGTTTTGCTATTTCACTATGTTAAAGAATTAATTATAAAATTTATAAAGAAACAATAGATTGATAATTGAATAGGAGTGAATATATGGAAGTTAAAATTATAGTTGGTGATATCACTAAATTAGGAAGTGAAGTAGAATGTATAGTCAACGCTGCTAATGAATCTCTTTTAGGTGGGGGAGGAGTAGATGGTGCTATTCATTTTGCTGCAGGACCTTTATTGTTAGAAGAATGCAGAACTCTACATGGATGTAAACCTGGAGAAGCTAAATCTACTAAAGCTTATAATTTAGTAAATCAAAAATATATTATTCACACTGTAGGACCTAGATATTACGATAATCCTAATCCTCCTAAAACATTGGAAGCTTGCTATTTAAATTCTCTAAAGCTCGCGGATGAACTAGGTTGTAAATCTATAGCGTTTCCCTCTATTTCTACTGGGATATTTGGTTATCCAATTAAGGATGCTGCTAAAGTATGTGCTAAAGCTATAAATTCATATAATCCTAAAAATATAGAAGTGGTTTATATGTGTTTACTTAGTAAATATGGGGAAGAATATAAATCTTATAAAGAATGTTTTGATAAATATAAAAATTAAATAATAAGACCCTTTTGAATAAGAGGGATTGTTTAAAAAATAAGCATTCTTAGTTGTAATGAAAGGACATATTTAAAATATGGATAAGGATAGAAAACTGACAAAGGAAGAAGAAGAATTATTAGATATGTGGTTAGCTCCTGGTGGAGTATCAAATCCTACACAATGCGAAACATGTAAATACAATGATTTTAACGAAAATGGGTATCCAATATGTAAATATTTCCATTGTCAGAGAGCGCAAGCACCTGTCGATTTATATAATTGCCCTGAGTTTGAAAAGGATGATAAATAAAAAATAGAATTTTTAAATTTAGGAAACTTCGTTTTAGAGTATTGCTGAATTTTATTATTTTTAGACAACGTATTATTAGATTCAGAATGAATGAAAACAGGCATCTTAATTGATGCCTGCTTTTAATTGTTTAACCTTTTTTCATTACAAAGGAGATGACGATAATTACAGCAAGTAAGACTGCTACTGCTCCTATGACTATTGCAGTTATAATAGCAAGTTTCTTATTCTTTCTTCTAAATTCTTGTTCTTGCTCTTCTTCGATTTCTTTTTTAGTCTTTTCTACTTCTTCAGCCATTTGTATCTTTCTCCTAAAATTTATAATCGCTTTTTATCTATTAATCATTTTATACGATTCTTTATATTTTGTCTTTAGATTAATTGTTTGAGACTATATATTGGTCTTACTTGCTACACTCCTAATAAGGATAGCTCGATAGTATCTAACTCAGTCTATGCAGGTTTTATTACCACTGATTCAGATATGAATGTTTTCATATGTTAAATTCAATTTTTTAATAAATTTTTATATAGGTAGCATAAAAAAATTAAATGTAGTCAATTGATATAGTTTTAAATTTTTTAATTACATATAATTAAGTTAGATAGAAAAAGTTAAATATCTCAAAAAATGTCAGGAGATAACATGAATAAATATGCCTTTGAGAAAATGCTTTTTATCAACTTAAAATTTATTAACGAGGTTAAAACATTTTTAGAATGTTTTGAATAAATAAGGAGTAATCAATATGAAAGACATTAGTAGACTTGGACTTGGTTGTATGGGAATGCGTCTATCTAATAGGGAATCATCTCTAGAGACCATTCAATTAGCTTTGAAAAAAGGCATTAAACTATTTAATACTGGAGAGTTCTACGCTAACGGCGAAAGTGAAATGGTGTTAGGGGAAGGACTTAGAAAGATACCTAGGAACCAATTCTACGTGTCATGTAAATTCGGTATGTTAGTTAAGCCTGGAGGAGGCTTCTATGGAATTGATGTCAACCCTTGGAATGTCAGATCTCACTTAGCTTACTCTCTAGCTAGATTAGGGTTAGATTACATAGATTTATATCAACCTATTAGATTAGATGAATCGGTTCCTATAGAAGAATTGATGAAAGCTTTAAAAGAAGTAGTAGAAGAAGGCTTTGTTAAGCATATTGGTTTAACTAATGTAGATGCTTCTACTTTAAGAAGAGCTTGTGCGATATATCCAGTTCACACTGTTGAAGTTGAATATAATTTAATGAATAGAGCAGTAGAAAAGGATCTTTTTACTACCGCTAAAGAATTGGGAGTTAACGTTTTGGCTTACGGAGCCCTTGGGCACGGTTTAATTAGTGAAAAGATTTTAAATAGAGTATCGCCATTTGAGGTTAACGATAACGAAAATATGATTAGACAGATTGAATCTGTTAAATCTTTAAAGAATATCGCTTCAAGAAAGGGAACTACAATTACTAAATTAGCTATTGCTTGGACTTTAGCAAAATATCCTTACGTTTCAACTTTAGTAGGTACGACTAACCCTCAACATTTAAACGAAGCCATTCACGCTTTAGATATCGAATTATCTAACGATGATATTAAAGAAATCGAAAGAGCCTTCAAAGATAATGGCTATACTAAAGATTATCGTTTCAAGGATGGCAAGGCTATAAATTAATTAATTATCAAATAAGTTGGTAAGTAAAAGTCTTACCAACTTTTTAAATGATTATTTTATTTATTAATAAAAGCTTTATAATTAATGACGTGGTCATAAGTGTAATTATAATTGTAATATCTTTGATATTAATGATTTTATCTATATTGTTCTTTCCTAAAATTAAAATTAGGAAAGTGCATCTTTCAACATACTGGATTATTTGTTTAGTTACGGCTGCTATTTTATTAATTAGTCAGTTAGTACCTGCTTCTAAAGTTGGTCAAGCTCTAGTGGATAATACTTCACCTATCAATCCTTTAAAGATTTTAGCTTTATTCTTTTCGATGGCTTTTATATCCATATTTTTGGAATATCAAGGCTTGTTTTCTTATTTAGCAAGAAGTGCTGCTAAAGTCTTTAATCATTCTCAAATGGGGATATTTATTACATTTTTCATATTGATTTCTATACTTACTATATTCACTTCTAACGATATTGTTATTTTAACTTTCACTCCTTTTATTTGCTATTTTGCTAAAAGAAGCAAAATTAACCCTTTACCTTATCTAGTAATGGAATTTATTAGTGCTAACACTTGGTCGATGATGTTTATTATTGGCAATCCTACCAACATGTATCTAGCTTCTTACGCTAATATTAGCTTTGCTTCCTATTTTATAAAGATGGCTATACCTACTTTAGTAGCGGGTTTAATTGAATTTGTAATTATATATTTATTGTTTAGAAAACCTTTAAGTAAGCCTATTGAATTAGATGATGATCATTCTGTTTTAATTAGACATAAAGTCGATGTTATAGTTGGCTTAATCATTCTATTTACTTGCTTGATATTTTTAGTCATATCTTCTTATATTAACGTTGAGATGTATCTAATAAGCTCTATTAGTGCTTTAGTTTTATTAGTCTATTATTTAGTGGTATCTCTATGTAGAAAAGAATCTATATCGCATACTGTATCTATATTTAGAAAATTACCTTTTGAATTAATTCCTTTTGTCGTTTCTATGTTTGTCATAGTCATTACTTTAGTTCATCAAGGTGTCGCTTCTAAAATAGGTGAGTTTTTAAATAGCGGACCAAATATTATTACTTATGGTTATTCATCTTTGTTGATGTCTAATTTAATTAACAATATTCCTATGTCTATCTTGTATTCAGCAATTATTTCTTCTTCCTCATCTTCACTTCAAGCTGTGTACGCTTCAATTATAGGAAGTAATATTGGAGCTTTTATCACTCCTATAGGAGCTTTAGCAGGTTTGATGTTTACATCTCTATTAAATCAATATGAAGTTAAATATTCATTTTTAGATTTTACTAAATATGGATTAATTATAGGTATACCTACTATAACTGCCTCTTTAGGAGCCTTGTATTTGATGTTTTTATAGAAATATATAAAATATAATTAAAGGAAAAATTGAATATATGGCTTTAACTATAAACATTCTCTATAGAGGGAAAGGCGACTCCGCCAAGAAGTTTGTTGAAGAAGTAATTTCATCAGGTTTAATAGAAAAAATCAGAAGTGAGAAAGGATGTTTACGCTATGAATATTATTTTCCCGCTGAAGATAAAGAAGCCTGCTTACTTATAGATTCTTGGGAGTCTCAAGAAGATTTAGATAATCATCACATCTGTCCTAACATGGATAGAATCGCTTATTTAAGAACTAAATATAATTTGAGAATCTTCGTTAGAAAGTTTGAAGAACTTGAGCAGGATCAGCAAGAATATATTAGAAAGTAGTAATTACTTATATTAAACGAATACATATTTAGTCCCTTTTTTGATATGTACCCCAAATTCTGGACAATAGGAGGGATACAGTTCATTTTAGGGGCTTTTTTAATGTAAGTAGATTTAAATCAAGTTTTTATATATAGTTCACTAAAGAAATAATATTAATGTAAAATAGATGTATAAAAATGAAATATAAATCTTCTTATTACTGGATTTTTGGTCGCATTATCAAAAAGGAAATCAAGAAAAAATACGGTCGAAAGATCGCTCGTTTGAGTTATTCAAAAGGGAAGAAAGAATACAAGAATTTGGTTAATTCTGCTCCTCCACTCAAAGATAATTCTTTAATAGTAATCACTTATTTTACTTACACTTATCTAGCTTTCTATCAAGGAAGTGAGAAGAAAGTAAACCCCTCTGATTTAGGGGAAATCATGAACAAGGCTCTTAAAAGTGATTCGTTTTTAATTAAGGTCGCTAAATTTATAGCGTCCAAATCCAAGAAGAAAGAAAAGGTAAACAGATAAATAGATTAAGTTGTAAGTAGAGAATCTGATAGATTTAATCGTATTTTTTTGACATTTATATCTAATTAATTTTATAATCACTCTATAAAGGAGAAAAATAAAATGCATAAAGATGAAGCTGCTTATTTATTTGGTATTCTCAGCGATCCTATAATTGTTAAAATTATAAAGTTCCTCTATGTTAAAGGACCTTTATCTTTCAACGACTTAGGAGTAGTCTCCGACTTGAACGAAATGAAATTAAATGCTACTTTGGATAAATTGTGTTTAGCTTCTTTAGTTTTAAGAACTGAAACTGAGATGTATAGAGTCAATAAAAAGAAGGTTGATGAATTGATGGAATTTGTCAGAACTCCTTGTGAATGCACCTCTAAATAATTTGTCTCTTTTATTTAACTAAGACTAGTAGCCGCATTTAAAGTGCGGCTTTTATTTTTTTAAGCATAAAACGTAACTTGAAAGTTTCTTTTATATTAAAATATAAACAAAAGGAGAAAATATATATTATGAGAAAAAATCTCGGTGCGAAACCTCTATCTTATCCTCAAGTTGTCTTCATTATTGCCGCTTATGATGAAAATGGTAAACCTAACGCTATGAATGCGGCCTGGGGAGGAATCTCAGAAGAGAAGGAAGTCTCCATGTGTTTATCAAATAATCACAAGACTGTTAAAGATATTGAAGTAAGCAAAGCTTTTACTGTTTCTTTTGGTACTGCTTCTTTAGTTAAAGAGTGCGATTATTTAGGAATTGTCTCTGGTAATAAAGAATCTGATAAATTAGGTAAAGCTAATTTACACACTGTTAAATCTGAATTAGTTAACGCTCCAATTATTGAAGAATTTCCTATCTGCTTAGAATGTAAATTAATCTCTTACGATAGAGAAAGTTGCATTATGAAAGGTGAAATCGTCAATGTCTCTGTTGATGAAAGAGTAATTGGAGAGAATGGTAAAGTCGATGTTAAGAAAGTTGAACCTATCGCTTTTGATCCATTCAATGGAACTTATATCAAATTTACTGAAGTTGTCGATAATGCCTTCAGATGCGGATTAGAAATCTCTAAGAAATAAAGTTGTTATTTAGCTGGTGGAGACACCAGCTTTTTTAATTCTTCAAATCGTTTTTATAATTTTGATATGTTTAAGAGAACTTATCTGTTATAAAACTCTTATAACATTCATGTTCAATTAATTCTAAATTATCATTTGTAATGCTAAATTCGTGAGAAGGGAGTCTAGACTCCCCTTATTAGAAAAAAATCAATAAAAAGGCACATTAGAGTAGACTCCATATCAACGATCTCGCTCTAATATAAATTTAATACTTTTATATTTACTTTATAAATTTTTCCGACTAAAATGTAGTTGTAGTCACGATTAGTCGGAGGTTTCTATTATGAAATATATAAAAAGATTAATAGAAGATGTATTAAAAGATAGGTTTGAAAATAGTAAATGCGTACTTGTTTCGGGAACCAGACAAGTTGGTAAATCGACATTGTTAAAGCATCTTTATTCAAAT
>CACYCE010000028.1 GCA_902772915.1 uncultured Erysipelotrichaceae bacterium
CAATCATCGACAGTTAAAGCTTCAACTTTCAAAGCTAACGAGAACGGATATGAATTGATATTCGATCTTAACGCTAACAAAGCTGCGGCGTATTACAGAGTCCAAATGAAGAAAACCGGTGGCTTATCAACCTTACCAACCTTCAATTCTTCACACTTGGAATTTCAGTTAGATAAAGATTTAGGTCTAGTAAGTTCGGTATTTAAAGATACTTACCACGGAAAGATGTCTATTATTGATGTTGATTTAAGTATGTCGCTTACTCAGTATTATTACAGATCTGATACCTCGACTTTCACTTCCTGCGATGGATCTAAAGTTCAAGTAGATGTGCCTCAAGTTAGCGATATTAATGATCCGATAACAAAAATGACTCTCTACAAAGATGTAGAGGAAACAAAATAGAAAGGAGTAATTATTGTGAAAAGCATATTACTTTACGCGATGGTTGGCGTAGTCGCCGCCTCAGTTGCAGGAGGAGGTTCTTACTTTTTAACAGGTAGAGAAGCTCAAAAAAATCAAGCGATCAAATTAGCAAACGCCGCCGCTCAAGAAGACGATAATGAAAATACCGAAGATGATTTCTGGGGGAATGACTACTCTCAAGATGACACTATTAATTCACCTTTTGGTAAAGTTCTCAAAAAATTGATGAACTACAATGACTTCGAAGTTAAACAAGGTACAGTCTCTATCTCATCCCCTTCGATGCTTGAACCTGTCAAATTAGGTTTAAAAGATACTGATGTTAATTTACTCGATGGTTCTTCTCCTAAAGTTAAGGGAACTATCGGAGTTAAATATTCAGGCTTCGACCAAGAAGTTACAGTAGCTTATCATCCTAATGGAAAAATTTTCTTTGATTATTTAGGAGGTAAAGTCTGCTATTCAGTTAACCCTGATAATCAATCATTGTTGGATATTGTCAACGGTCTATCTGAATTGATGGCTTCTCCTAGTGTTCCTGAAGCTCAAAATATGTCTACAGCCATTAATTTTGATGAATTGTTAGCTAAAGTTCAAACTGCCTTTACTAACTCAGATGTCTCTACTGATGAAAATGGCAACTATGTTCTAAGTATCAACATCGGTACATTAGAAGTTTCAGGAGTTAGACTTTCTAACTTAAATTTAATTGTCAAAGCTGATAATCAATTTAATTTGTCTTATTTAGGAACTGTAAGTGGTGCACCTATTACTATTAACGACACCATTCAAATCGGCTTAGATTTGAATTTAAAGATGTCAGTCGATAATCCTTCTTTTGTCGGTTATACAGAAGAGGAAGTTAACGCTTATACTTCCATTAACCCTATGACTGATTCTTTATTAGAAACTATCGCAAGTTATGTCAATAAGAAATCGTTCAAAGCTGGTATCGACTTCAATTTAGTTTCTTCTGATGAGTCTTTCCCTGAACATAATATATCGATGGATATTTTAGGGGATCTTTCTAAAGTTAAATCTGATGCATCTTATGGCAACTACGATGTTAAGATTCAAGATAATTTAACAATTGGAGGAACTCCTTATACTTACGATATTGGAGCAAGTTATATTAACTCTAATTTATATTTGAAAGTCGACGATTTGTTTAAAGGTAAATTAGAGAAGACCACTATTGATAAGTTGTTTGAAGAAGTCGGTAGTGTAATTAACGATTCTCAAATTGAAGAAGCTAGCGAATCTACTTCTTCTACCTTAGATACCGTCCTTAACTTAATCAAGAATGAAGATGGTCAAATTACTATTCCTTCTGATATCATCGATAAATCTCAAGGAATGGTCGCTATTGACAGTCAATTAGAGAATTCAGTTTCTATCAGACTTAACGCTCAAGCTATGTCCTTAGGAGACTACTATATTACTGTCAAGTTAGCTTACGACAAGAATTTAGATGTCAACAGCATCGAAATCTCAGGTATTGAAGTTGGAGGTTTCACTTTAGGAGCTAAGATTTCCTTAGAGAAAATGAATTCCACTAACTTAACTGAATTAGAAGATGCTTTCTCTTCTACAAGAGTTGAAACCTTAAATGGTTATAAATCTTATTCAGCGGTTGTACCTATCTTCGATAGTGTCGCCACTATGGTTAAGAACAAACAATTCTCCTTAGGCTATTCAGTTGATGTTAAGACCGCCGCCTCTACTTCTTATTCTTTAAGTGGTGTAGTTGAAGCGGATATGTCTACAATAAATACTTCACCTTCGCTCTTTGCTGATAAGCGCTTTGGAGATTATCATCTCTCAGCGAATTTCTTAGACACTTCTACTGTTGATGAAAATGGTAATGAAGTAGGTCTACACGGTTACTCTCAATCGATTGATGCTAAGTATCAAGATGGTTCTTTATATTTAGTTAACAATGATGAATTTAAGAACACTATATCTAACGCCACTTTCGGTAAGTTATTTGAAACTGTCGATAGTTTATTAAATTCTAATTCTTCCTCTACTTCAGAAACGATTCCTACTTCCGCCTCTAGCGATGTTTTAGAAGCTATTAATTCTCTAGTTAACGGTATTAATAATTCTTCGACTTTCTCTAATGATTTTAAGACCCTAGTTGATCACACTACCAAAGGTTATTTTGGAGATTTCAATTCTTTCATCTCCATTGATAAGGACAACTA
Source organism: uncultured Erysipelotrichaceae bacterium (assembly GCA_902772915.1). GTDB lineage: Bacteria > Bacillota_I > Bacilli_A > RFN20 > CAG-288 > Scatoplasma. Next base: position 2,634 of record CACYCE010000028.1, read on the forward strand.
CGATGAGAACAAGTTAGTTATTGAACTTAACATCCCTTATGTCTTTGCTCAAGATTCAACTTTGAGAAATAAACTTAGAGGAATGACTATTGAAGTTAACACTTCTACTTCTAAATTAGAAAACATTAAAGTTAAAGGTCTTTCATACGATAACAATAGTCTAGATATGACTTTAACTGTTAACGATTACGCTGACTTTAAGTTAACTGATACCACTGGCTTTACTTCATTAGATCATCCCATCTCTTCATTTATTAATTTACCTACTCAATTAGATAAGTTTGGAATCGATTTATCCGCTTCCTTAGTAAATGGATCTGATACTTACACTTTAGGAGGAAAGGCTCAAATTGAAACTGGAATTGGTGATTTCAATTTCGATGGTAAAGATGTTAAAGGCGCAGGAAGAATGGTTCTAGTTCAACCTGACTCTATTACTCAAAAGTTCGAATTCGCTTACAATCCTGTCTTAGGTGAATCTGGACAATACGAAGATGGTGAAACTATAGCTGAATATAACGACAACATGCATATAAGAATGAGAAATTCAACTATGGTTGATGTCGTTAAAGAAACTTCTAGATTAAAAGAAAACAAGTTATTAATGTCTCTAGTTGGTAACTTACAAACCGCTTCTGATGGTTTACCTATATTAGAAGTAGTCAAATCTCAAAACTATTCATTGTTAGTAAGAGACACTATTAAATCGTTTGTTATCGATGATTCTAAATTAGAATTGCAAGTCTATGCCAAGATGTTTGATAAGAATGCTTCTAGTGAGCAAGTTTACACCTTAGGTTTCACTATTGATTCAACAACCGATTCAATTACTTCAGCTTATATTTATGCTTCTATAAGTGGAATGGATATCTCCGCTACTATGAATCTAGTAGCTTACGATGAAGCTAAATTAGAAGAATACAATTCTTCGGTCTTAGCTTATTCATCAGAAGTAGCCTCTAAGTTTATAGACTTTGAAGATATCTCCTTATTATTGAAGATGGGTATCAATACTTCTGAATTATCTCATTTCAATTTAACTGGTAAGATTTCTTTAGGAGTTGAAGCCGGAGCTTCAAAAGATGAGGAAGGCAATCCTAAAGATAAGTTGTTAACAATAAACGCTTATCAACTAAGATTCCACGCGGAAATTGAAATAGAAGAAGGGGCGGTTAAAGTTTATTTAGCTCTATCTAATTACAACTATACAGATCCTACAATCGAAGGTTTCTACGCTACTGAATTCTTCTATTCTTCTAGTGAATCTGAAAAAGATTATATCTACGTAGATAGAACTAAGAATGCTAAAGGTGGAGCGGATAATATCTCTTCTATGTCATTCAAGGTTACTAAAGATGAATTGATGAATAATTTCTCCTACTACTTATTAGACATCACCTTAAATATGAGGGAAGTCTTAGGCACAGGAGTTGGTGGTAAAGCTATAGGTAATATCATTATGGCTAACGTCTATAAAGCTTTAGATACTACTCAAGCTCAAGAATCTGTTTCTAATCAAGATGTTCAAAATTCTGAAGATTCAACTTTAGAAGCAGGAGTGAAGATTACTTCTGATTATTCTCAAATTGTAGATTCAACTATAGGTACCTCTACCGGTTACTTAATTGACTTAGATTTATCTAAGTTATTAACTGTTGAAATTAACAATAGAACTGACTTGATTAATTTAGGTCACGCTAAACTTAATTTCACTTATGGAGAAGGAAGCAATAACGCTAATGTCATAACTGGAATTTCTTTGACCAGTAGAATGACTGATGAGAACGGTAATGTTTCTAAAGAAATAGTTAACATTGCGGATGTTCTTTCATTAAATGTCTCCTTCCACCTTGATTACCATAACAATGGTAATTCTAGTATGAATAGATTCAATGAATTTATGTCTTACTGGGATAATCAATATTCATCCTTAGGTTGTTTAGAAGTTACCTCTATTGATTATTCTTCCTTGTTAGGAATCTTGTCAGATGCGAAAGTTAACACTAATGAAAAATGCGTAATTGTTTCTGGAGGTAGTCTAACTTCGCCTCTGTATTTCAAAACTTCTTTCTAAATTATTTAAAAATTATTAAAGTTTCTCCTTTATAAAAAATGAAAAAAAGTATTGCTAAATTGCTTTCTATGATCGTAGTGCTACCTAGTTTGACTTGTTGCGCAAGTCAAACTAGCACTAGCTATATCACGCGTTATCAAAATGATAATAACGCTTCTGTTTATAATGGAGAAACTCCTTTTTGGGGTGATGAATACGAATCTGAAGACGTCTACGATTCCCCTATGGCTAAATGCTTGAAAAAGCTCTTAAACAAAAACGTCTTCGCTATTGATTATGGAACTGTTAAAGGAAGTGTTTCTTCTTTAAATGCTCCTATACATATAAATTTACAATCTACTGCCTTTGATTTAGAAAATTACACTAAGCCTATTATTAAAGGCAATTTACAAATGCAGTTCCCAGGAACTTATATCAACGAAGAAGGAATTGAAGTAGAAAAGACTCGCGTCGAGACTTTCTTAAATTTCGGATATCAAAATGATATCTTGTTCTTTGATTTACCTAATGCGATGACTGATTTAAGAATTGAGACTAGTTCATTAGTCGACGCTTTTAATAAGATTTCTAAATTAGAGTCTCCTTCTTTAGATAACTCTCCTAAGATTGATACTATTTCTTTATTAGAACAAATCTTAGTTTCTTTAAAGAACAATTCTACTAGCTTTTTAACTACTTCTAATCCTGTTAGTGGTTATGATATGAGAGTTAGTTTACCTAATAAGATTTTAGAGGTTAATGACTATTCATTCTCTAATTTAGATTTTACAATCGCTTGCGATAATGAATACAATTTAACTTCATTAAAGACTAATAGCAATTTTCAAATGTCAATTAACGGAATTGATATCTCTTTAGGCTTAGACTTCAAATTTGATCCTAGTGTTCAAGGAGTAGATTTCAATTTTGATTTAAATTCTTATGTAAGTATGGATGGAAGTGTTTCCGCTATTATGAATTTGGTATCCGGCGCTAAAGATAAGAAAGTTAATATAGAAGCTACAATTGACGATCAAGGAGATGGAGCGGATTTATACGCGGAAGGATATGCTAATTTAAACACTGGTTATAACGATGATCTAGAATTCAATCAAAAAGAGCTTAACGCTAAAGGTATCGTTACTTTATATGAAGGTATAAATAAAGCTAGTGCGAAGGCTAATCACAAAGTTGAATTTATTTATAAACCTGAGTTAGATTCTTCTTCTAATTATAAAGACATGGTTATCATGGCTGAATATAGAGATACCATGCGTATTAAGATGCATCAAACTAACATCATGCAAGTCTTTACTAAATTGACTTCTATCAAGAATACTAATTTGTTAGCATACTGGGTTGAATTCTTACAACACATGAATGATTCAATGCCTATAATGTACGCTATAAATCACGGTAATTACGGCGTGTTAATGAACGATTTAGTTCAAAATGTCACTATTACTAAGAATGGTAATATTGTGACTATGGATATAGAGATGGATGGATCTTACATTGATTATGATGGTCAAGTTAGCAACTATTCCTTGATTTTGGTTATGGATGAAACTAAGGGAAGTGAATGTGTCAAGTCTTTAGGTATGCATCTATCTTACAATTCTAAAGATATAGATATAAAAATGACTTTGGACACTTATAAAGCTTCTGATGACAATATATCTATTAATGAATCTTCCACTTATTTTGATTTTGATTACTTACCTAACTTCTTACAAACTGTAATTAACACTACTGAATTAGGAGAAAAAGAAACTAAAAAGAGATATTATTTGAATGGCAAATTAAATGTTGGTGGTTATTTAAATCTATTAGGTTCTCACGAATTAGCATCTTTAGATTTAGGTGTTCACGCTGAAATAGAAGTAGATTCTTTAAATAATAACCATACGAAAGCTTATTTAGCTATCGCCAAAAATAGTCAAACTAGCAGAACTAACAGCGACTTATATGTAACTGAATACTTTATCGATGAAGATCAAGTTTACGTTTGTCAAACTAAATCTAGCGGAGCTAAGTGGACTGAAAATACTGAATGGTCTTGGAAGAAGTTTAAAAACGTCACAGTAGATTGGACTTACAATTCTAATTTATCTAGTGAAGTCTTTAAGATAACTAGAGAGGAATTTATAAATAATATCTTCTATTATTTAGTAGATTACACTATTGATTTAGGTTCGATGATTCCTAATATCTTAGGATTGAGAAGTAAGGCTATGGAAGGTATTTACGATGCTATTAACAAACCTAATTCAGATGATGTGATTCTCACCGATTATGAGAATTATATTTCTAATGCTTACGCTACTTTAAATCAGAATGGCTCAGATTCTTACACTGCTATTTTAGAATTAGGTAAGATTTTAAATATTTCCGCTATGGATTTCAAAGCTGTTAAAGCGAGTATTACTTCTACTTCTGATTTAGAAGATCAAAAGCAAATTCAAAGTTTAAGTGTCAGAGGTAACGATGATAAAAAGACTGTAGCTAAGGTTGCCTCTATCTTAGATTTAAGAATGGATTTAGGTGTAGATAATTATGTTACTATTCCTTCTTCTTACTATTCTTCCTCTTACTCTACTTCTACTGTAGCTCAAGATGGATTCATGGATAGATATGATGAATTTATGTATTATTTTTTAAGTGATACTAATTATAATGCTAGAAACTTACAATACATGACTGTTAATTCTTCCGGGGAAAGAAATGGATCTAATGGTACTAACTGGATATCTAATTCTACCGGTTCACATACTTTATCTATTTCCCAACATGATTCCCATACTTCTTTAGATTACTGGGATAGACAATTAGAATATGCTTACCCTTACTATTTCAAAGCTCCTAATACTATCTCTAATGGAGTGTCTTTCTATAAATAAATATTAAGGTTAATTAGAACGTAAATTTTATAAAATAGTTTGCATGGGCAAAAGCATTTGAAATGGCTTTTTATAAACGCGCCAGGATAAGAAATAGTTTAATATTATTCTTATCTAGTCTCTTCATTAGAGTCGGCAAGGAATTTAAAAGCACCTAATTTGTTAATAACGGGGCAAAATGCCCCGTTATATGATATTTTTAAACGGCAAAATGCCCCGTTTTAGCTGTTTTTGTGGTTTTGATGTATTCTAATTAATTTAGAAAAGGAACTAAATGAAAAGAACTAGATGGGTTTTGGTTTATATTCTTTAGACGAAATGTCATAAAAAAATTTCACAATAAATGACACAATAAAATTAACCGAACTTGAACGCTTGGTATTAAATGAAATAGAAGCGAATCCTTATATAACAAGAGAAAAGTTGGAAAACAAATATGGAAGATCTTCTCGAACATTCCAAAGAGTATTAGATAGTTTAAAAGAGAAAAAAATCATTGAACGAGAAGGTTCAAATAAAACTGGTTACTGGAAAATTATTGAAAGATAAAAAACGCCACTAGATGTTACTCAAGTAGCGTTCCATTTCGATTTGGAATAGCCAGTGGTCGCTTTCATTTGGCCTGTTATGACTTTGTGGTATGCTGGCGGATTGATCTTTGTACCATAAGAAGAATTAATTTCGGCTTCTTAAATGATATAGTTATCTAGCCTCTTCATTAGATGGTGCGCGATAGGGATGATTAGTAAATGTATATAAATGATGCCATTTTAATGAATTATCGTTTGATATTTTGCAAAAATGTTTAAATGCAAACGATAAATTGATATAATCGCATTAGAAA
>CACYCE010000029.1 GCA_902772915.1 uncultured Erysipelotrichaceae bacterium
CAGTTAGTATTAGACTTTTTTATATTTAGAATATGTATGAAAAATTATTTTTAAATGCTGTATTCTAATATTGGTTAAGAAAAGATATTATTCTTAACACTATTATATTTACGCGTCCGTAACTCAGTGAATAGAGTACATCCCTCCGAAGGATGAAGTCGTTGGTTTAACTCCAACCGGACGCTCCTTTTTATTTTATTTTTAATAAATATTTAAAAATATAAAAAGCAGAAAAAGTTAGTATTCACTAACCTTTTTTGAGAAACCATCAATGATTTTTTGTTGATATAAAACAATAAAAATGGTAAATTAAATTATACTACTTAGGAGGAACATTTTATGGCTAAGAAAGTTGTTGTCAATAAGGACGCTTGCATCGGTTGTGGTCTTTGCACTGGTGTCGCCCCTGAAATCTTCACCATCGGTGATGATGGAAAGTCTGAAGTCGTCGTTGAGGAATTACCTGAAGAATTAGAAGCTGCTGCTGAAGATTCTGCCGCTCAATGCCCTGTTCAAGCTATTGTCGTTGAATAATAGTTCAATAATTATTAACAATAAAAGCTCGGTATCAGCCGAGCTTTTGTTTTATCCTTATTCATCTTTGTTATTAAAAAGGATATCTTCAGCTTCCTGAGTCGATATTTCTTTTTCTTCCTCTTTTTCTTTTTTAAAGACAGGACCGATAAAATATTTTTTCATCAACGGAGATTTCTGCATTAAAACAAAGATAATTCTATTGAACAAGATCTCGTAAATAAAACAGACTCCTGCTCCTTTTATTAAATTGAATGGGAAATACAAAGTGAAGATGATGCCAAAATAAGTTCCTCCAAATTGGGCGTAACTCTTCTTGACACTTTCAACCACTTCCGAATTGAAGCAAGTAGTAAATTCTCCCGCCATATAAGTAGGAGTAACAAAGATATAATTTACTAAAGTTAAGATAGTAGCGACAATTAAGACTATTAATAAATACGCTACAAGTCTAAATTTAAATCCCTTTTTAAATAATTTCATAACATGAGAAGTTAAAAATAGACCCAAGACGTAAATTAAAGATGCGAATAAAGCCGTAATATTACCTATGCCGTAGATTCCAGATAATCCGTGAACTAATAAATCTAGACAAGTTTTAATTATCGCAACGGACAATCCTCCGCCAAATCCATACAAAGCATATCCGATCAATATTACCGTATCGGAAAATTCAATTTGTAGAAATGGAGCGAAAGGATAGGCGATCCTAGCATATGCCATCAAGATAAAACCTAAAGCTGATAAAAACGCAATAGTCGACATTCTTGAAATTATTTCACTAGATTTTCTTTTCATATAACCTCCTATAAAATAAAAAAATCTTGAGAAATACCTCAAGAGAAATTTAAAAAAGAATATTTATCTTCTTTCTTCCAGCCTATACTGTCGCCACTTGAATTTCACAAGTTCTTGGTAAAATATTACCGCGCGGGGTTTACCGCCGAGATGGATTTTCACCATTCCCTGAAGTACTACATATTTATTAAACAATATACCTTACATAAAATCAATAAAAGTGATTATGTAAAAACAACCTTCTTAAATTTAGAAGGTTGTCTTATCTTATTTTTTCACGTAATTATTGTGTTCTTTATTATATTTACAAGTTCGTTTAATCTCGTCTACAAGATTGGAAGGAACTTCTTTAAATTCACCTCTATGGAGATTGGACATTACTATAGGGCCAATTCTCAACCTAGTTAAGCTTATAGTTTTATGCCCGATGGCTTCAACCATTCTTCTAATTTGTCTATTCCTACCTTCATGAATAGTTATTTCAAATGTAGTCTTCCCTATTTCTATAGATATTATATTAACCTTACAAGGAGCGGTTATACCATCTTCAAGAACTATTCCTTGCTCAAGATGTTTTTTATCTACCATAGTCAATTGACCATCAATTTCAACTTTATAAGTCTTATCTAAAGATGAAGAAGGATGCATAACTAAATTAGAAAATTCCCCATCGTCAGTCATCAACAATAAACCTGAAGAATTAATATCTAATCTACCTACAGGAAATAATCTACCTAATTCTTTTGGTAGTAACATATTCACAGTCTTTCTTCCTCTATCGTCTTTTAAAGAGCAAATATAACCTATAGGTTTATTTAACATGATGTAATGGAAAGATTTATTAACTACAGGTTTAAGAATAGTGTCTTCAATTTTAATAATAACTTTATCTTCTTCAAATTTATTCCCTAGAGTATTTTCTAATTTATCGTCGACAAAAACTTTACCTTCAAGAATCAATTCCTCAGCTCTTCTTCTTGAACAATAACCTCGATCTGCAATTATCTTTTGAAGTCTAACTAACATTATTTACTTTTACTCGCTAAATATTTTAAGACATCTTCTGTAACTGAATCATCTAAGATATCAATAACAATCTGCCTATTTAAATATTTATATGACAATTTAGGTTTAGTAGAATTTCTATTTTCAATAATCATTCTCTTTTCTCTAGCTAATTCTTCACATTGTCTAACTGATAAAGAGACAAATTTATTGGCTAATTCTATAGCTTCAGGTTCATTGAAAGTCACTAATAATTTAGCTTTACCTAAATTTAATTTACCTCCGATTATCATCTTTTGAATGGAAGAAGGAAGATTCTTACATCTATTGATATTAGCGACTTGACCGTGAGAAAAACCAGTTAATTCACATATCTTCTTCTCTTTATAATTATATTTTTCTTCTATGAGCTTAAAGGCTGTAGCAAAAATAAGAGGATTATCCATGTTCTTTCTCAATTTAGCTAAAGTATATTCCACTAAATCTTCTTCAGATAAACTGATACATAAACAAGGAATCATATTGATTTTTAAAGACTTAGCAGCTACATATCTTTTCATACCGTCGATGATATAATTTCTTTCGCCATCTTTATAAACGATGATAGGAACTTTCAAGGAATTAAAACGAATATCAAGAATTAATTCATCGATAACTTTCCCTCCATAATCTTTATCAGAAGCTAAAAAGCAAGGTAAAATAGAAGAAATAGGTAAATATACTAACTGCCCCTTCTCTAAAGATTCTTGGATAGTTTGAACTACTTTGTTAGACGAATAATTCTCAATAAGGTCACTTAAGGAATTCTTCGCTATTAATTCTTCATTTTCCTTCATTGTTAATTATCTCCCTTGCTAAAGATTGATAGGCTAAACTACCTGAAGAGGTAGGTTTATATAAATAAGCGGGTTTACCTTTAATTACACATTCAGCTAATGTGATATTACGAGGAATTCTAGTCGCGAATGTCTTGTCTTTAAAAGTAGAAATTACTTCTGATGAAACTTGAGTAGAAAGCTTATTTCTATTATCATACATAGTCAAGACAAACCCAAGAATATCTAAAGAAGGATTAGTAGACATTCTTATATTATTAATTGCTGAAAGAATCTGGGCTACAGCTTCCATAGCAAAATATTCACATTGAACAGGAATCAATACTGAATCTGCAGCAGTTAACGCTGATAAGGATAAAAAGCCTAAAGAGGGCGGGCAATCAATGATGATAAAATCGTAATTGTTTCTCTGTTCATCTAAAAGCTCTTTTAACACTTTCAAAGAAGGAGTAAGACCTCTTCGTTGGCATTCAGCTTCATAGCTAGCTAATGATAAATTAGCAGGTATCAATCTTACATTCTCATCGCTAGTCTTTCTAATAGCTTTCTCTAAAGGGCAATCTTTCAATAAATAATTAAATACCGTGTGCTTAAGTAAAGAAGCATCCACTCCAATTCCACGCGAACAATTACCTTGCGGATCTAAATCGACAAGGAGAACTTTCTTATCGTACTTTCCTAAAGAAGAAGATAGATTTATAGCGGTAGTAGTCTTTCCTACCCCACCTTTTTGATTCGCGATAGCAATAATTTTACTCATAAGATTTATAACCTAAAAAATTATAGCATAAATTACGCATATAAATTCTTGCTCTCCATACAAAAAAAGAGTTATAAATCCACATTTATAACTCTTGTTATTTTATCTATGGTTCATATTGACGATCAAGAAAACAATATAGACTAACAAACCTAGAACTAGAAGAAGAAGTAAAACTCTCCAAGTTATAGAATAGATTCTAGCGTTCCTCTCTCTTTTTTCTTCTTTAGATAATTTAGATTCCTTCTTAGGAGCAGGATTATTCTGTCTAACTCTAGAATTGACAGGCTGAGGAGAATTAATTGAAACTTGATTTCTATTTCTAGTATTATGCCTCATCTCAGAATGGTTATTATAGGGATTAGGATTACTCCTAGGAGGATAATAATTATTATTATTGTTAAAAGATTGAATAGGATTTGGTTGATAATTAGGAGCATTATAAGAAGAACGTCTATTATTGTTGACGTTGTTATTAGAAAGATTATTTAAATCAATTCTCTCATTCTTCCTATTTCTCATATTTTAATTATCTTCTAGAAATCACATTCTTTATAAGTACGAGGATAAGCTTCGACATCTCTAATATTATCAACGCCGGTGACAAATTGCATCATTCTCTCAAAACCGAGACCGAATCCAGCGTGAGGGACTGATCCATATCTTCTTAAATCTAGGTACCATTGATAATTATCGATATTCATACCTAATTCTTTCATTCTTTGAGTTAGTTTATCATAATCAGCTTCTCTTTCACTTCCACCGACTAATTCACC
>CACYCE010000030.1 GCA_902772915.1 uncultured Erysipelotrichaceae bacterium
AGTAATTATAGCGCAAGGATAGGCTTCCCCGTCGTGTTGATCTGAGTAATCTCTAATGAAAGTTGTAAATTCAGAATCGTAATTGTCATTCAAATATTTTTGAGTGAAGCTGGGAGTATAATACAGACCCGAATTCAAACAACCGTATTTAACACTCTTCTTAGGAGAAATAATACCGACAACTTTCATTTCCATACCGTTAGTCCAACTAGAATCAGGTTGGTAGATGTAATTGAAAGGTCTAGTCGTCGCTAGAAGAGGATTGATGTTTTTGACGTAGACGTTGTTATTAGGATAGTAATAGTATGGTTTATTTAAAATTTTATCCATATCTATAGTCTTATCTTGTTGGAATTTAGCATCGTCATATTCAGGATCATAGACTTTTTGACCAGTCGCAGGATCAGTCTCCGCTGTATAGTGGTAGACCGCGTTCATGAATTGAGTTTGGCTATAGTAACCTAACAAAGTTAAGACGAATTCAGTAACCATATCTTCATGGTTAAGAACTAACATCATTTCATTTTCCGCTTTAGGGAATCTACCTTTAACCATGTCGTATTGAGACATGACGTAATCTTCATCAGATATAGATTGACTTAAAACGTTAGTATAAGAATCAACCATGGAGGCGTAATTTTTAAATTCACCGTCTCTAATAACCTTTAAAATTGATGTACATATAGCGGTGATAGCAGAAATTGAATATTTCTCGTTAGCTTCGTGCCCTTCTATTTGTTGCTCAGTGTAAATGTTAAATTTAGGGTTGATGCCGTAGTATTTCTGCAAAGCAGCGTAATACTTACTAGGCATGTCATCGATGAAATTTTCGTAATCTTTAGTAATGGTATTTTGAATAGTAGAGCTACCCATTTTCTTAGCGGCTGTTACCAAAGTTTCAAGCATAAAATCGATATCGATTTTACCATTCTTTATAGAGTCAGTAACAATCTTAGATTTTTGATCGTTAGACATAGAATTGGTGATTTCCGATAAATCGAAACTTGATTCAGATATTTGAACAGGGTTACCTGAAAGCATATCGTCTTGAATAGAACCAATGTAAGTCTTAACCCCATTTGATACTGATAAAACGGCTGAGACACCAACTATACCAATAGAAGAAGCGATAATAATTAAAGTGGTTCTTTTGGCTTTGGACCATAGATTTTTTACAGAGAGTTTGAAAGCTGTCCATAAAGACATCTTGGCTTTATCAGCTTGAGTGGCAGATTTATTAGCCTCAATAGGAGCAGGTTCGAATTCCTTTTTTTCCTCTTCTAAGGAGTAGGGATTAGAATCATCGACTAAATTACCATCTAATAATTTAACGATTCTTGTGGAATACTTCTCTGCTAAATCAGGGTTATGAGTGACCATGATTACTAACTTCTCTTTAGAAATCTCTTTGATGAGATCCATGATTTGTAGGGAAGTTACTGAATCTAGAGCACCGGTAGGTTCATCAGCTAATAGAATGGAAGGTTGGTTAACTAAAGCTCTAGCGATAGCGACTCTTTGACATTGCCCACCTGATAATTGGTTAGGCATCTTTTTATAGAGACCTTTTAATCCGACTTTATCTAAAGCTTCTTTAGCTCTTCTTTCTCTTTCTTGCTTAGATATACCACCTATAGTCAAACTTAATTCGACATTTTCTAAGATATTTTCATGAGGAATTAAGTTGTAAGATTGGAAGACAAAACCTATCTTGTGGTTTCTGTAAACATCCCAATCGTGCGAGGTGAAGTTCTTGGTGGATTTTCCTTCGATAAATAAATCACCGCTAGTGTATTTATCTAAACCACCGATGATGTTAAGTAAAGTAGTCTTACCGCAACCAGAAGGACCTAAGATTGAGACGAATTCGCTTTTTCTAAAGGCGATAGATATACCTTTTAAAGCATCGACTTGTGTATCTGAGGTTTTATAAACTTTGGTAATGTTATCGAGTTTTAACATTTATCTACCCTCCTATATTAAGTTCTATTAATTAATTTATAATATAACATTAATAAATTACATTAAATTTACATTTGAAAACGCTTAGAAATTAAAAATTCCACATGGAAGTGGAATCTTTAAGAGATTTTAAATTCTTTCGACTTTAACTAAATTGTAACCAGCCTCAGAAATAATCTTTTCTAATTCTTCATCTTTGAAGTCTCTTTCAGTCTTAATCAAGGCGTTGTTGTTTTTTAAAGAAACTTCTACCGAAGAGATTCCATCAGTCTTTTCTAAAGCTTCTTTAACGTGTTTAACACAATGTTCGCACATCATACCTTCAATTTTTAAATCGAAGTTGAAATCTCCTTTGACTTCTTTTTTAATTCTGAATAGTCCCATAGGTAATTTTTTGCTCTCTTTCTTTTTATCTTTAGTCGATTTATAAATATCGATTAAATTTAATCTTAAGGCGTTAGTCACTACACATATCGAGGATAGAGCCATTGCCGCTGCACCCATCCAAGGTTTTAATTTTGCTAAACCTAGCGAAGAGAAAACTCCCGCTGCAATAGGTATCATAATTATATTATAAAAGAAAGCCCAGAAGAGATTCTCTTTTATATTTATAAGCGTTCTTCTAGATAATCTATATGCTGCTACAGCATCTAATAATGAAGACTTCATCAA
>CACYCE010000031.1 GCA_902772915.1 uncultured Erysipelotrichaceae bacterium
GTTTTAGCTTCAAGTCCTTGTCACTGATAAACTCTCCTTTATGATATATGGCTCGGAAAGCCTGCTAAAGTTTCTTCTTGTCTTTTACGACCTTCATCATCTTCTCTTTATTCCATCGGCAGCTATTCATTTCCTTTTCGGTAAGGTAAAGTCTGAAATCCTTAAACTCAGGATATTCTACTTCAAAGGCTTCTGATGGATGGTCTAAGTATTCTCTTAATAATTGCTCATAAGAGAATGTTACGGCTCTTGCAAGTTTTCCATCAAAGACAGCCCAATCTTCTTGTTTCGTCTGCACTAGCTTTTCCGATTTGTCGTAAGCATTAGATAAGTAGATTCCATCCTTGTAGGCCATGCGGATAGCGTGTTTAAATCGGAGAGATTGCTTTTTTAATCTATTGTAAACCAACCGACCATCTTCTAAAGTTAACAGGTCAGTTTCTACATTTACCCTCTTAATAAGCACTTCAAGTTCTGATTCATTAGCCTTTTTTTGAAGTGACAAAAGGTGTGTGGCATCTTCCTCTTTTTGCTTCAAATCCGCTTCAAATTCTTCATCTGATTGAACATTCTAATTAGTAGAATAGAGATGTACCATTATATTTCGGAAAACATTCTGGTACTCTTTGTTGCATCTTAAACGACCACTTATCTATTCCATTGTCGTAGATATATCTACTAACGTATGCGTCCTGTAAGCATCACTCGCTACTATTACTAATGCGTTATTTGAAAAGAGGTTGCAGCCCTAAAAGCATTTCTTAGTAAAGAAGTTGATTCGCTTGTTAGGAGCTATTGCCGATTCAATGGGATAACTATCAAGGATAATTCCGTTTCTTGGCTTCTCAGCGCAACAGACTTTTACGTCGTCTCTATTTAATTCCAATGTACTAAGAACTTGTTTAATGGTTGTCACTGAGTTTAAGAAGATGAAAAGATGCTCTACTTCTCTCTATTCACCATTTATGTCTGGAAGACTGATCCCTTCGTCACAAAAGATCTTGATAAGGTTGCATAGTCCTTTGGGAAGATTGGAAGTCTTTAGCTTCTTAACTATAATCTCTTGTCCTTTATCCCAGACCACCTTATAATGTGGCAGCTATTTAAATAAGTCGATCTCATAATCTTCATCTATTGGAGTTGCACTTAGGAATGTATAGTGCTCAAAATATTGAATCATCTTACACATTCCCATAATTGCCGATTCTCTAAATTCTATATCTTCCAATATTATTTGATATTCATCTACTAAGAGTTTAAAACCAGCGGTATTGTAGTCCATCCACTTTAATAGTGTAGGTAATCTATCAAATGTAACTGCAATTTTGTGCGTTTCGTGTTTCCTGATATAATCTCGGAATTCAGCTTCTTTAGTTCCACCATAGCACTTGAACACCTCGTATCTATTATTATTATCGGCAGCTATGCTATCTACCAAATCTCGGAACGGACATACTATAATATAGTTGCTGTCACAGTTTACAGCAACGTATGTACCGCCTACATCTGTCTTAGTTTTATTGACTATCCCGTGAGGTAGTCCGTCCTAAAATTCGGGAAGCTCGCTAAGATAACGAGCCTCCCCACCATCAATGATTTCGAGCTTCATAATTGATTAAGAGTGTCTTTAACCTTTTGAAGTCCTTTATCTAATAGTTCAATATTCTGGTTGAGATCAGAATATATGTAAACATTCCATTCATCTTCAAATTCGTGCGTCTTAAAATATAAAATCAAATCACTCATAATCTCTTCTACTTTGTTCAAATCATTGCCAATCTTTGACATTACTTGCACAGCATCCATGCATTTCTTTTTAGAATCATAATATTTATTCATAGTCAGTACTATTAAAATTGAAATAACAATTCATCTCATTGTAATTATTCCCTTCTTAGATAAGACTCCTTGAAAGAAAATGTTCTGTTGATGGGCATAAAAAAGTTTGCCCTCTATCTATCTAAGAAATAAGTCCGAAATTCAGAACAGAATATTTTTCCTGTTCTTATAGGATAGCCTTGAAAATAAATGTTCTACACTACAGCTAAATAAAAGGTGCTTTCAACACCTCGGAATTACAGTTGCGACTTTTTTCTTGTTCTTAATCTTAACTATTCAAGTATAGTCTTTTTAATGTTCGATTCATAGTTAAGAAATATTAATCCTGAATTTTCGACTTTATAAGCCAATTTTGATCATAACTCGGAGTACAGTTA
>CACYCE010000032.1 GCA_902772915.1 uncultured Erysipelotrichaceae bacterium
TAGTTATATCTTTAGGCTTAATCTTTTCTTCTTCAGATTTTATATTTATAGCTTTAGCTAGAGGATGTTCACTATGTTGCTCTAAAGAATAAGCTAAAGTAAGCAATTCTTTTTCAGTGTGATTATTTAAAGGAATAATATCGTTTACTAAGGGTTTGCCCATGGTAATAGTCCCAGTTTTATCTAAAACAACAAAATTAATCTTGCTCGTTTCTTCTAAAGCAATGGCAGTTTTAAATAAAATACCATTCTTAGCAGCCTTGCCATTCCCTACCATGATTGCTACAGGAGTAGCTAACCCTAAGGCACAAGGACAAGAAATAACAATAACAGCGATTGCTCTTTCTAAAGAATAAGATAGCAAGGTAGTTTCAACATTGGCTGAGACGAAATTGTTGCCGAATATCATCCAGAATACAAATGTTATTAAGGATAGAATTAGAACCGTAGGTACGAAGATCGCTGAAACTTTATCAGCGATAGCAGAAATCTTTGTTTTGGTAGAAGAAGCAGTTTTAACCATTTCTACTATTTGATTTAAAGTAGTTTCGTTACCAACTTTTGTAGCTTTACATTTTAATAATCCGTTTTGATTAATAGTCGCAGATGCGACTTTATTATTAACCACTTTATCTACTGGGATCGATTCACCGGTTAAGGCTGATTCATCTACCGCTGACTCCCCTTCTATAACAATTCCATCTACTGGGAATGCTTCTCCTGGTTTTACTAAGAAAATATCGTTTGTGTTAACTTCATCAGCAGGAATATCAATTTCCTTACCATCTCTAATAACGTGAGCGACTTTAGGAGCTAAATTTAATAGGCCCTTAATAGCAGAGGTGGTTTTACCTTTAGAGTAAGATTCTAAAGTCTTACCAATAGTAATTAAAGTGGGAACCATAGCAGCGGTTTCAAAAGATAAATTCATACTCGCCTGCATGATTTTATTGTGGTCAGAAGAAGGATAATACACAGCCATTATTATCATAATTGCAATAGAGTATATATAAGCTACTCCACTCCCTAAAGCGACTAGAGTATCCATACTTCCTCCCCCGTGAATTAAGGATTTGATTCCGGAGATGTAGAATCTTTTATTAATTAACATGACTGTAGAAGCGAGTATTAATTCTATTAATCCTACTAAGAAAGGGTTGTGAGCTAATTCTCCTAAAGGCCATCCTACCATATAACCCATAGCGATATACACTAGTGGAATTAGAATTATAACAGAGGATATTAAAATCTTTATGAGTTTTGGAGTTTCTTTATCTTCCAATTCTTCTTTTAATGATGAATTGCTTTTATCGCTGTTATTAGAAGAGACTAATGAAGCCCCATAACCAGCTTTTTTAACTGCTTCAGAAATTTGATTAGGAGAGAGGGAATCATCTCTAGTTACTAACATTGAATTAGTAAGTAAAGAGACACTTACTTCTTTTACACCTTTGAGATTCTTAACAGCTTTATCAACGTGAGCTTGGCATGCTGCACAGGTCATACCTGTGACTAAATATTTTTCATTTTCGACCATATTACAAATAGCTTTCTATTTGATTTTTTGAATTAATTCGATGGTTTCATCGATGACATCTAAATTGTTGTTTTGGATTTTTGAAACTACGCAAGTTTCTAAATGATTTTTCAAAATCATATAATTGAGTTGCTCCAAAGCTTTCTCTGCAGCGGAAAGTTGAATTAATATATCTCCGCAGTAACGATTGTCATCTATCATTTTAGAAATACCATTTAATTGACCTACAACTCTATTAATTCTATTTTTAAGTTTTTTAACATCTTCTTCAGAACGAGGTTTATCTTTGAATTTAGGGTTGCAGTAAGGGCAAGTTTCTTCCATAACTATCTCCTTGTAAATATACCCTATAGGGGTATTTATATAACTATATTATTACTTCTTTTTTTCTTGTTCAAATAATATGATTATTATTTTTAGAAAAGTAGTTATTACTATATAATGAATAAAGGATGGTTGAAATATATGCGTGAAATTAAATTTTTGTCTAAAGGAGATAAGATTTCTTTAGTTGCCCCTTCTTTTGGATGTGTTATTGAACCTTATAAAACTCGTTTAGAAATTGCCATTAAAAATATGGAAAAAGATGGATATGTTATCGAACAAGGTGACAATATCTATTTAGCAAAATGTAAAACTAGATCTAACTCTCCGCGCCAATGCGCTTTAGAATTTAACAAAGCTTATTTAGAATCTGATTCCAAAGTCGTCTGGAGTGTAGGAGGAGGAGAAACCATGTGTGAAATTCTTCCCTTCATCGACTTTAAAAGAATTAAAAAAGCTCCTTTTAAATGGTTCATAGGTTTTTCTGATAACACTAATTTAACTTATACCTTAACCACTCACTTTGATATGCCTACTATATATGGTTCTAACTTTCCTGCTTTTGCTTATAAGCCTTATGAATATTGTGAAAAAGACGTTCTAGATTTAGTATCAGGTAAAACTAAGTCAACTTGTGGATACCCTACTTGGGAAAGATATAAAGATGAAGAATTAGCTAAAGAACCTTTAGCTCCTAAAAATCTCAGTGAAGCTAAAATATTGAAACTCTTTCCTAATAAAGATGTCGAGATTCAAGGTAGATTGTTAGGAGGTTGTTTAGATTGCATTTTAAATTTATGCGGAACTAAATACGATAAGACTTTAGAGTATATAGAAAGGCATAAAAAAGAAGGTATCATTTTCTTTTTAGAAGCTTGTGATTTAAATCCTCTATCTTTGGAAAGAGGCTTATATCAACTAAGAGAAGCTTCTTATTTCAAATACTGTAAAGGATTTATAATCGGCAGACCTCTTTGTTATAAACAGAGATTATTTGGAGTGAATCACTATAATGCTATTAAAGAAATCTTAGGTAAATTACATCTACCTATTATTATGGATGCAGACTTAGGTCACTTCTATCCTTCAATGCCTATTGTTAATGGGGCTCTAGCTAAAGTTAAGACTGAAAATAACAATATTCACATCGATTATTTGGACTTATAAGGAACTGTATATATGAATAATATTAAAAAGATTACTTTCATTTGTTTAGGTAATATTTGTAGATCACCTTCTGCTGAATACATCATGAAATATTACCTTAAAAAAGAAGGGATGGACAAAGATTACATTATTGATTCAGCGGGCTATTCTTCTTGTAATGATGGTTTAGATATTTTTTATAAAGCCAAAGAACAATTAGATATACATTCTATTCCTTGCCCTCGACATTATGCTAAAGTCATAGATCAGAAATTATACGATGAATCGGATTTAGTTCTAGTGATGGAAGAGAAGAACAAGAGAATGATTGAGTCTATGTTTGGAGTGGATAACTCTAAAGTTAAAAGACTTTTAGATTTTTCTTCTTCACCTAGAGATATTTCTGATCCTTATTATTGTAATAATTATGAATTGGTTTATTCCGAGATTGAGGAAGGTGTTCTTTCTCTAATAGAATATTTGAAAAAAGCCAATTAAATCTTTATAAATAATTCAATTTATAAGTTTTTTAATTCTTGTAGCACAATTTATTAATTTATAGGTATGTTTTATCAATAAAAGTACTATACTTTATATACTTTAATGAGGTGATTTAATGGATCAAGCAATTATTAATATTATTTATCAATTCAATGGTTGGGGCATGGGTCTATACGTATTAATTACGACCCTAATTTCCGGAGTCCTTTCATCATTGATAGGCTTCGAAAGAGAAACTAAAGGTCAACCTGCCGGTTTAAGAACTCACGTATTGTTATCAATCGGTTGTTGCTTATTGATGATTGTATCTATTTACGCCATAGGTGTTGCCGAAGGTTCAATCAATTTAAAAACTGGACAATTTAATGGCTTAAGTTACGACACTTCTAGAATTGGTGCAGGTATTGCTGCTGGTATTGGTTTTATTGGTGCTGGTGCCATTATTAAAAATGGTGTTAACGTCAGAGGTTTGACTACCGCTGCCACTTTGTGGATTTGCTCTGGTTTAGGTATGGCTTGCGGTGCGGGATTCGTATTCGAATCTATTATTACGGCTGCTGTGGCTTTATTAGTCTTAATAGGTTTACGATTCTTCGAAAAGATAATCTATACATACTCTCCAGAAATGTTAGTAGTCTTTGAAGAGGATATGCCTGTTATTAAAACTATCAACGATGAAGCTGCTAAGTTTGGTATTATCGTCAAGAATATTTTCACTGATAGTATCACTAATGATAAAGGTGAAAAATACATCTCAGTTAAGTTAATCTTCGCTCACAAGACTAGTAATATGACTATTCAATCTTTCGCTGAGGATTTAGCATCGAACCCTAAAGTTAAAAGAGTTACTTCTAAGAAATACAATAAAGACCTTCTTTAATTTAAATAAAAACTTCATAGTGAATTCTATGAAGTTTTTTTATATCAAAAAAACCAGTGTTTCCACTGGTTTAAGACTTTATTTTCCCCAAATACCTTTAGGATATTCACCTTTTTCTACTAAAGCTTTTAAGGAAGCGACAACCGCTTTTTTATCTTCTTTGTAGGTGATACCATACCAAACTGCAGAAGTTGATAAGATATCGCAAGTAACATCCCCTCTTTCAATTAATTCAGATATGACAGTAGGAACTAAATATTCGCACTTATCTAAATTATTTAAGTTAGCTTCCATGAAAGGTTTATAATCTCTTTCTAAATAATCCATAACATCGGAAGTAAAAGCAAACATATTCATAGAAACTAAAGTTTCAGGAGAAATAATTTTCTTATCATCTTCGTTATCTAAAGGTGCAGCGACAATTTCTCCATTGACCTTTTCAATCTTAGATTCGACTAGAGAAACTAACTTGTTGTTCTTATCGAAATTTAAGACACCTCTTTTAACTGAACCATTTTCAGTTATAGTATTCTTAACTTTGTAACCGATATTACCGTAGACGCTTCTAGAACCAGGTTTTAAACTTCTTAAATATTCTGCAGCGACTTTAAAAGCATCGTAACCATAGAAATCATCAGAATTAATCATGATAAATTTATCACCGACTATATCTTTGCAAGCTAATAAAGCTTGAGCGGTACCTAATGGCTTTATTCTATCGCTAGGTAATTTAATCCCTTCAGGAATCAAGTCGAGAGTTTGGAAAGCGTACTCAGTCTTAATGACACTTTCAACTCTCTTACCTATTGTGTTTTTAAAAATGTCGAAATTTTCCTTTTTGATGATGAAAATTACTCTGTCGAATCCAGCTTTCTTAGCATCGTAGATAGAATAATCGATGATGAAGTTGCCGTATTCGTCGATAGGTTCAATTTGTTTTAATCCACCGAATCTGCTGCCCATACCTGCAGCAAGTATAACTAAATCCATTATTAATGAATCCTCCCACATGTTATTTTAATTCTATTTAAGATGCTTTTCAATTTTATAAATGTAGTAATAACAAACAATATTAAAAAACACTAATTGAACTTAAAAATTAGATGTCAAAATGATTATTTATTTAATTATCTGAATGTATTATTCACTGAATTAATAAACGATATAATATCGAGATAAAAAAGAATTCTAAATATTTTATTCTCGATTAATACAATTGTTTTAATAATGTGTATAATTTTTTAAATTTCTCGTATTTTAACGATAAATTGTCGGTTCTTTTACGTGGATATATCGTTTCTTTAATCGAAATTAAATGCTTTTTAGCTTCCTTGAACGATGAATATTCTTTATTTCCAATCATCGCTAAAATTGCCGCTCCATAAGAAGGACCTTGTTCAGTTTTTAATGATTGAATAGGTATATTTAAAACATCTGCAAAAATTTGTTTCCAAATTCTAGATTTACTTCCTCCTCCACAGATGGTAGAAGATTTAATTTCTAGGCCGTTTGATGAAGCGACTTCTAAACAATTCTTAATAGCGAAAGCTACTCCTTCCATAATGGCAAGAGACATTTCACCTTTGGAAGTAGAAGAGGAAAGATTGATGAAAGCCCCTCTAGCTTTAGTATCGTTATAAGGGCTTCTTTCTCCTGCTAAGTAAGGTAAGAATATAACATCGGTAGATTTAACATTTTCTATATCTTTTTCATCTTGGGTGTAATCAAAAGAAGAAAGAATATCTTCCAAGAACCACTTTCGAGCCGAAGCGGCAGTAAGAATACAACCCATAAGATGATATTTACCATTAGCGTGAGCAAATGAATGTAGAGAATTATTTTTATCTACAGAGAATTTATCTTGAGATATAAATATAGTTCCACTTGTTCCTAAAGAGATATTGCATTCCCCTTGTTCTATAGTCCCATTTCCTATAGCAGCGGCAGAATTATCTCCAGCTCCAGGAGTGACTATGCAATTAGGTAAACCATATTTAGGTAATAATTTTCCTATACATTGATAACTTTCATTTAATTGAGGTAGTTGTTCTTCTTTTATTGAACATATTTCACACATCCTTTTAGACCAGCATTTATTTTTAACATCTAAAAGAAGAGTACCTGAAGCATCTGAATAATCTGTAGTAAAGACTCCGGTTAATTTATAACAAAGATAGTCTTTAGGAAGCATGATCTTTCTTATCTTTTTAAAGTTTTCCGGCTCGTTTTCTTTAATCCAAAGAATCTTAGGTGCAGTAAACCCTGCAAAAGCGATATTGCCAGTTAAAGAAGAAAGAGTTGACTTACCTATAACTTCATTTAAATAATCAGTTTGTTTTTCAGTTCTAGAATCGTTCCATAAAATGCAAGGTCTTATTACTTCATCTTTTTCATCTAAGATAACTAATCCGTGCATCTGACCCGAAAAAGAAAGGCCTTTAATGTCGTTTTCTCTCCCTTTTGATAATTCTTTAATGATTTTTTCTGCAGCGAGTAAATAATCAGAAGGATTTTGTTCGGAATAGGAAGGATAAGGTGAATAAACTTCATAATCAAAAGAGGAGGAAGAGATGATGTTACCATCTCTATCTACTAAAAGTCCTTTACAAGAACTAGTTCCTAAATCTATACCGATATAATAATTCATAATTAACTAAATAAGATTTGATTGATGATTTCTTCTAGATATTCTTGCTTACCTGAACTAGGAGTACCCATACCTTTTAATTCACTAGCTTTAGATGCTAATTCCTCTAAAGAAGTTTCTTCATTTCTAATCTTTTGCCCTAGACTAGATTCGAAAGAAGAATATTTTTCTTTAATAAATTTATTAATTCTACCATCTTTTATAATCTTCTCAGCATTTAATAAACCTAAAGCGAAAGTATCCATACCTAAGATGAAAGCTTCAAACATATCAGAATAAGTATTAGAAGGTCTTCTATTTTTGGCGTCGAAATTGAATCCTCCAGTTAATCCACCATTATTGATAACTTCTAACATAGCGTAAGTTGCTGAATAGACATCGGCAGGAAATCTATCTACATCCCATCCTAAATTAGGATCGCCTTCGTTAGCGTCGATGCTTCCTAGCATATTATTGATTGAAGCTATGCGCAATTCATGTTCAAAAGTATGACCTGCTAAAGTAGCGTGGTTGGCTTCAATGTTGAGTTTAAAATCTTTATCTAAACCATATTGTCTTAAAAAAGAAATAGAAGTTGCAGCATCGTAATCGTATTGATGCTTCATAGGTTCTTTAGGTTTAGGCTCAATGTAGAAGTCACCTTTAAAACCGATCTTACGACCGTATTTAACAGCCATCTTCATCAATTTAGCGATGTTTTCTTGTTCGAATTTAACATCGGTATTTAACAATGTTTCATATCCTTCTCTTCCGCCCCAGAACACGTAACCTTTACCACCTAATTTGACCGTTATATCTAAAGCTTTTTTAATTTGAGCTGCAGCAAAGCAATAGACATTAACATCATTAGTAGAGCCGGCTCCATTCATAAAACGGGGATTAGAAAACATGTTGGCGGTACCCCATAAACATTTGATGCCAGTCTCTTTCATCTTGACTAAGATGTAGTCTGATATATCATCTAATCTCTTGTTAGTTTCGTTGATATCATCGCTTTCTGGAACTAGATCGACATCGTGGAAACAGAAATATTTAATGCCTAATTTTTGCATGAATTCAAAGCCAGCATCGACTTTAGCTAAAGCGTGTTCCATCGTTCCTTTTTCAGAAGCGGAGAAAGATTTATCGATAGTATCTCTTCCAAACATATCACTACCAGATGCTCCTAAGTTATGCCACCAGGCCATAGCAAAAGGTAGATGTTCAGACATCTTCTTTCCTAGAACATATCTATCTTTATCGTAGAATTTAAAAGCGAGAGGGTTAGTAGAATCTTTTCCTTCATATTTTATTTCAGGAATATCTTTAAAAATCATAAATTATCTCCTTGTTTTATATTTAAATTATATCATTGAGATATTATCTAATAAAAAAAGAAGAAATTAATTTTCTTCTTCTAATTCTTTATCTAAAGCCTCTTTAAAAGAAGGCATAGATTTAATCGTAATAATTCTTCCCTTATCATTTAAGAAGCAGTGCTCAGATTGACCTGTGGCGTTAATTTCACCATTTTGATTTTTAACAATATAAGAGAAAGTAGATTTTACCGCAGATAATCCTACTAATTTAATTTCGATATCTAGAGTCTCACCATATAAAGCAGGTTTCTTATATTGACAAGTGACAGAAGTGACAGGACTAATGATCTTCTCTTGCTCAATTTTAGAGTAAGGAAATCCTATCTCTTCTAAGAAATATGTACGAGCTTCTTCAAAATATCTTATGTAATTAGAGTGATGGACTACACCCATTTTATCAGTCTCGTAATAATTTACTTTTCTTTTATATATTTTCATATTTTTAACCTCGAGTATTTTTAAAATTATTTATTCTTCAAACGTGAAATTTTCTTTACCTGCTCCAATTTCAAAATGATGCTTAACAATGCCTAAATCTTCATTACTAAAGCCGCTTTCTTTATAAATAATCTTAACTTTGTTATCTTCGCCTTCAATTTTGAAAGCTTGCTTATTCATAGCCGTAGGAGCATCTAAAGCAGCTTGGACTCCATCTTTAAACCAAGAAGGAGGTTCTCCTTTATAAGAAGCGACTTCTTCGTAAGTTTTAGATTTATGAGGTTTACCTTGATTCTCTCCGTATCCTATAACTAGGATGCCCCTTACGATTTCTTGACTAGCAAATTGTTCTACTTTATTAGAGTAAGTTCCCCCAATCCACCATGAATTTAGACCTAGAGTTTGAATGTAGAGCATCAAATCAGAAGAGGCGTAACCTAAAAATTCTTTTTGTTTATCATTCTCTTCTTTGATAGCGAGAAGTACAAAATTAGAAGTATTTTTAGATATGAATTTTAATATAGACCACACACCTTTATTAAAATCTTGAACTAATCTCATAGATAGATTGTATCTAGAATTAAGTTCTTCGATTCTAGAATTTATTTTAGCGACTATATCTTCAGGGATAGAATCAGCTTTAAATTTTCTAACAGTGTGACGTAATTTAATTGCTTCTTTTAATTCCATAATTTTATTTCTCCAATAGTGATATAAGTGTTTTTTAAGATTTCTTAACTTCTAATCTTTAATTAAATTAATACGCTCTATAATTAGATTCTATATCTTGAGAAGAAATAATATTAGAAGAAATAAATTTTAAATTATCTATAGCTTTAGGGCTATTTAATACTACTTGAGTATATTCATTCCCTATTTTTAGAATTCGCAAAGATTGATTAGAAGTTAGGTATCCACTAGTTATTACTCCATATAAGTTATATTTAAGCCATTCTTCATCGAGTTTAAATTTTTTAATATTTAAACAAGAACAATCTAATTCATAGATGTTCATGATTGTATTCTTATCTTTAAAATCGGTGTGATATAGTCTCATATTTTGAGTGTGAACTATTTTAATTAATTTATAAAACTATTGTGCTTTATTAATTCTTTCTTCCGCTTTATCAAAATAGCGTTTAAAAGATTTCTTGCAATATCTAGAATGCTTATCTACTTCTTGAATGGAGGTGGGTTTATATTTGTATTTACCATTGACTCTCCAGAAGTTTAGAATACCGATTCTTACAGCATCTTTAGGGCAAGAAAATGAGCATCTAGCGCACATTAAACATTTAGAAGAAAAATGGAATTTATTTTTTGAATAAGTGATGTTATGAACAGGACAATTGTTCATACACATCATGCACTTGATACATTTTTTATTATTTATTCTGAATAGCTTTCCATTAACTTTATAAAAAGGAAATTGAATTCTCAATAGAAAAGATAGAAAACTTCCTAGGAAGACTCTTTTTAATTTATTAGTCTTGTTCTCAACAAAATATTCTTTAGTATCTAAAGGTATAATCTTTTCCATCACATCGTACATGCGATAAGCTTTTTCTTCTGTATGTCTAAAGACCAGATTATAACCGAGGACATAGTGATATTCGCTTTCTAGATAGTAATTTTTCTTTTTTAAAACTCGAATCAATCTACTGTTAGATGAATGGTTTAGATTTAAAGGCTCCCCTGAGACCATCACTACAAAATAATTTCGTTTTGACGTTGATTTTTCGATTTTCTTAGCGAATTTAACGACTATATTAGGAGAATTAAAACCGTGAATAGGATAGAAAAAACCAACTTTATAGAACGAATCTAAATTAGGTATTTTATCTAAGGAATTTTCAATGTTAAATTTAGAGACTTCAAATCCGAGATTTTTAAGTGATTCTTCGTATTTAGAAACGACAATATTAGTATTGCCACTACCGGAAAAATAAATTAGAGCTATCTTCATATTTTTTTGTAGTGGGCTTTAAAATCCTCATCGAAATAATATAAATTATTCTCGTCTTTAGCGTGAGTATCATACCAAACGGAAGCGTATATTTTATCTTTTTTAGCTAATCTATCAAAATCCCAAACTAAAGATTTGTAAGAAGGGTTATTCCAGTGACCTGCTCTTAAGATAGTGTTTGGTCTAGCAAAGAATCTATTTCCATCTTGATCTTCCCATTCAACTTTAGTAAAGATATCACCTTTATTAAAAGTAGAAGTAATTAATTTACCTCCGTGAGAAAGAGCTACAGATTTTAAATCATCTATATCGATATCTTCATTTTTTTTAGATGAATCGAAACCTTTATCAATTTTTATTATTGTATTAGCAATATCTTTATAAGAAATCTCTTCTCCGTTATCAGGATTCTTATTGTCAATCAATAAAGATACATCATCCCATTTTTTAGGAATGTTTTCAAAATTTTCCTTACTTCCAAAATAGGCGATTATTTTAGCTTCATCATTATGTTTATACCAATAATATGGGGCGTTGCTATCTTTTAAAAGAGGGTCAATAATCATCTTTCTAAGTAAGACTTTAGGCACTATTCTTCCAAAGACAAAATACCAATTCTTCTTTAAGACGTGATGCCAGAAATCATCTACAGTGGTCTTTTCATAGTGGAATAGTTCTTCTAAGCGATAATTATCGGCGAAGAATTCCCCGTGGAAATTTTTTGTTGCGTTGTAGTTAGGCTTGAAGAATTGCTTAGTAGAAGCTCCAATAATTCCAAAACCTTTAGATAAAGTTTCATAACCTGTCAATCTATTTTCTTTAGGTCCACCGATATTGAAAACTTTCTTCCAGAAGTTAGATTGATTTAATTCTTTCTTGTGCTCTTTAATTAAGATATTGCGTAAAAGAATTGCGCTATCTTCGGCAGTAACCCACTCTAAAGGCGCGTTAAAACAAGTGTGGAACATCAATCCATCGCTGATGTTTTTCATCATTAATTCATCGTATAAGATTGCGGTTTGTCTTAATACGGCATAGTTTTCAACATCGGATTCTAACACTTCTAATTCTCCGCGCATCTTAGTGATAGCGTAAATATCAAAAGGGCTAGGAAGAAGAGGATCTCCTACTTCCCCGTAAATGTGTTTATAATCTCTATTTCCATAGATAGCCATGGTAGAGATGTGAATTAATTTAGGTTGATTCTCTTTGATTTCCGATATAGCTTCACAGATAACTTGAGGGCCTAATTGATTAGCTTCAATAGCTTGAGTAGTTTTTTTATCACTTAAAGGAGGAATTACTGCAGCTAAATTAATAACAATATTTGATCCTTCAAGAGTCTTTTTAATAACATCTTTAGAAGCGACACTTCCTTTAATATAAATTAATTTATCTTTATATTTTTTGATTTTCTTATGAATCCTCTTTTTACATTTATCTGAATGATAAAGGACTGTGACTTTATCTACAAAGTCTAAGGGTAAGATTTCTTTTAAGGCGGGGATTCCCATGTTCCCACTGGCGCCATATATTGTAACTCGCATAGAACTATTATCAATGTTTATAGACTATTTTTCAATACTTTTACTTGCGTGATTATAGAATAAATTTAAAAAGTGGTTAGGTGTTTTATAAATAGGTTTCTATATATTTATTTTGCTTTGTGCTTCTTCAAGTATCTTATCTACATCTGCCCCTTCAATATCTAATCCTTCAGCTTTGATAAGTTGAGTATTATTAATTCCATAGAAGGTATTAGCGAGAGCTTTAACATAGCCGTAACTATATTCTATAGAAGGAATAAAGCCTCCTGCAGTAGTGATGTAATATAATTTCTTGGCTTTGCATAAGCTAAGAGGAATACCTTCTTTAGAATATTTAAATGTAATATTTATAACATTAATTTGTTCAAAATATTGTTTTAATAATGCAGGGAAAGATAGATCGTAAAAAGGAGCGGAAATCACTATAGTGTCAGCTTTTGAGAATTGATTTGCTAAATCGAATAAGGGATCAGATAATAAACCTTTAGATATCAATGAATCTCTCAAATTTAAAAAGCTTTCATCAACTTTAGGGAAATTAATATCTATCAGCTTAACTTCTTCAACTTCATCGTTAAGTTTTGATAATAAACATTTTGTTAATTTTAATGTTCGAGATTCTTTTCTTACACAAGCATTAATAAATAGAATCATAATTCCCCTTCCTGTTTTTACAATTGAATAAATTAATCGTAATTTCTTTTTATTTAGTTTATATCGCGAGAAATGATGTTTGCAAATTACTTTAATTCTTTAGAGTTTTCAATAGCGACTAGAAGCATTATCAACGTCTCTTAGTAAATCCATGATATAAAAAAGATATTCTATATAAATATCTGCATAAACCGCTCAAAAGTAACTTGTGTCTCATAATAAAAAGTGATGTAGACTAGCTACACCACTTATTTTGTATTGATTTAATCAATTATGCTTGAGGAGCAGGAATCTCTGACGGAAGATTAATGACTGTTGTTCCGTATTGAGAGAATTCTATTGAACTTTTACTTGGTTTATCCATTAAGTAGACACCTTTTGCTGGATCATAACTAAGAGCGCATTGCTCTGCGCTAAATGTTTTAAGATGTTCATCTTTGATGGTGAAATCGATATTTGTTAGTGGCCATTCAAGACCATCAGTAATTGAGGAAGCATCTTTATGCATAATTGCAGCAGCTTTAGCAGCATCTAAGTGCAAGATAACTTCATCAATATGATAAGTTCCTGTATTTTCTTTAACATCTTCTGGTTTAACTGCTTTGAAGATATCTTCTAAAGTTTCTTTGGTCATTTGGCTAAAGATGTAATCGAGTGTAAATGTTTTAAGTGTGGTTGGTGTGCTACCAACTGATGCATATTTACCGCTATTATTATTTTTAAAATAGCCATCGATTGAATTGCCATTGATAATGAAGTACATAGGATCTGTACCAACTGGTGCTAAACACGAGACTTTACCATTAAAGTAATATGTCACACTCTGAGCAGATTGTTCAGGTACTTCAATTATGGCATTCATTGTAAAATTATTAGCAGCAACACCGGCTTTAACAACACTGAGCGCTTCTTCTTTTTCGCTTTGTAAACTCGATACAGCTACTGAAGCTACGCTTGATTGAGCAGTACTAACGCTTACTGAAGCTACGCTTGATTGAGCAGTACTAACGCTGCTGGAATTACCACTTGTTTGGGCACTGCTTGAATTTTGTGAATTATTGCAAGAGAACAATAAAGGTAATAAACCTAAGACTAATAAGTATTTTTTCATAATTTCCTCCTCATTTGTTTATATTTATATAATATCATATGCTAAAAAAGTGCTAAAAGAGAAAATAATTAAAGAAACAAAAGTTACAGTTTAGAAAACCAACTTGCCGAAGAATTCTTCCAAGACTCTAGAACTAAACAGCAACATCTAACTGTGTTTCCATTTAACCATTTTGATACAATTGCACCAAATTTATCACCCACTTATCACCCACTTTATCACCCACTTTATTTATTCTATTTAAATGGGATTGTAACTAAAATTGTTCCATTTGAAATATCAATAGCATCTTTTCCATATGTTGATGTTATAGTACGAGAATAACAGTCTAATTAGAAGAATGGTACACATCAGTTTCCTATTTCTATTTATGACTAAAATGTTAAATATAATATAAATCCACAACCTCATAAAGTTGTGGATTATTTACATATTAAGTGTTGCTATTGTTTTCTACTATCAAGATAGTATTTTTCTATTTTAGATCTTGCTCTAACATAATATTTTTCTAAACTTGGGTCAAATTGTTTACCCATGTTTTCTATGATGATGCGGTTCGCTTCTTCAAAAGAAAATTCCTCTTTATACACTCTTTTGCTCACTAAAGCATCATAGACATCAGCGATCGCCATAATACGCGCTTCTAAAGGTATATCATCACCTTTTAAACCATTAGGATAACCCTTTCCATCCCATCTTTCATGATGA
>CACYCE010000033.1 GCA_902772915.1 uncultured Erysipelotrichaceae bacterium
CAAGTTAAAATTGATTTGATTCAAAAACCTGGTAAGAAGATGATGAGCGCAACAGATTTCAACAATGGGAACCGAGATTTTGAAGGAGCAATCTTAAAGTAATGTATGAATACGAAGAACTCTAAATTAGTCCTCGACATGGCGGTTGTGGCTATTTTTACAGGATTGAATTTCATCGTGACTTATTTTGTCGCTATACCAATTCCTGGAACTAGCGGGGCTGGTTATATCAACCTCTCTGATGTTTTTGTGTTCTTTATTTCTGCTTTAATTAATCCGCTCGTTGGAGGAATTTCAGGAGGATTAGCTGGATTAATATGCGATTTGAGTTTGGGCTATGGATTTTTTGCTCCATTTACTTTAGCAATTAAATTTATCGAAGGTGTAATAAGCGGATATTTATTCAGATTCTTAATAAAAATTGGTAAAAATAGCAAATCTACTATTTATTTTAAAAGCTTAATTTCCTTTATAATCGGTGGATTGATAATGGCGATTTTATATATGGTTCCGGATTTTATAACTTTCTTAACTGTCCCTTCTTCTCAGGGAGGGAATTCCTATTATTTCATCTTCTATGATTTAGGCATCAATTCTATTCAAGGGAGTGTCAATGCGGTTATCGGAAGCTTAATTTACATAGGCTTATCTCAAATTAAAATCCTTAAAAATCAATATATCGTCTCTTCAAAATACAATCCTTCTTCTATTAAAATAGAAGATGAAGAAGATTTAGATAAGAAAGGAGAAAATCATGATTAAAATTTACGTTAAAGATTACGGAGTTATGAGTGTAGAAATGGATTACGACCACGGGGCTAAAAATACCGCGGCTAACTTTGTTCAATTAGCGGATTCTGGTTTTTATAACGGACTTAAATTTCACCGTATCATCAAGAATTTTATGATTCAAGGGGGAGATGGTGAACTTAGAGGAAAATATTTAGACTACACGATTAGAGGCGATTTTAAATCTAACGGTGTAGATAATACCTTAAAGCATGAAAGAGGAGTTATTTCCATGGCTAGAACAAGTGTTAAAGATTCAGCCTCTAGTCAATTCTTCATCATGCATAAAGCTGCTCCTCATTTAGATGGGGAATACGCCGCCTTTGGTAAATTAGTCGATGGATATGATGTTTTAGATAAAATCGCTTCCGTCCAAACTGGACGTTACGATCAACCTTTGAATGATGTGATTATCGAGAAGATGGAAGTCATCGACGAAGAACATTACCCTATTGAAAAAATTAAAGAATTCTAAATTTTAAATAATGGTAAAAGTAATCCTTGGTAAGGACGCGGGTTTAGTTAAAGAGAGAGTTTTAGAAGATATTTCAAAAAATATTGGTGAATTAAACGAATTTAACTTCCTCTCCTTAGATATGTATTCATCTTTTATTCAAGAAGGTGTCGCTTTTGCAGAAGCGGCATCCTTTTTAGCGGATAGAAAGGCAGTTTTATTAACTTCTTGCTATTTCTTATCTTCGGATATGGATAAAGCTAATAAAGCTTTCGATTCTAAGCAGGATTACAAAGCTTTTATCAATTATTTAAAATCTCCTAATCCTGAGTGTGATATCTATTTAATCGGCAGTGGTAAATTAGCTTCGGAAAGAGGTAATGAATTTATTAAGACTGTTAAAAAATATTGTGATATCACTGTTGATGAAGGACTTAGAAATGATGAATTAGCGCAGATGGGATTGCGCTATGTAGGTAGAAAAAATAAAGAAATCACCTTAGAGGCTATGACTGAATTGGTTAATAGATGCCCTCAAGACTGGGTGATGATTAAAAATAATTTAGATAAGTTGATGTGTGTAGAAGGGCAAATTCAAATTGAAGATGTCAAAGAATTAGTAAGCCCCAAATTAGAAGATTCGGTCTTCTCAGTTATTTCTTCTTTATTTAAAAATAACATCGGGGAAGCTTTAAAGAATTATAAAGATTTAAGAAAAAGAGGAGTAGAGCCTTATTATTTACTTTCAATTTTTTCTTCGCAGTTTAGATTCTTTTATGAAGTGTATTCTTTAACTCGTTTTTCTAATATGACGGAATTAGAAGCTTCTAAAGAATTAGGATGTTCACCTTTTAGAGTTAAATACGCTAAAAGAGATATGGCTGATTTAGATAACATTAAATTATTGAAGATTATGAAAGATCTTCACGTTTTAGAAAATAACGCTAAATTCAAAGGAGACAATATAGATTTGCTCTTTGAATTGTTTATCGTTAATTTTAGAAAGAAATATCTCGCTAAACCTAAACAGCGCTAGTTTAGGTTTTATTTTTATATTAAAATTTAATTATGAAGGACATCTCTACTATCTCAAAAGAAATAAGTTCAATCGTTTTACCTTATTCTCACGATTATATAACTGACAAGATTAAAATTTTTAAGGAAGGAACAATATTAAAATGCGGTTATGATAAATACGGAGAACAGATTTTTCCTATCATTTTTGCTACGCGTCATAAAATCTACCCACTAGATATAGTTTTATTAGTTAAAATTTATAAAAATTCTAGAATTATAGAAATTCAAGCTAACATCGGTAGATTGATAGGGAATATAGAAGAAAAAGAAGCGTTCAATCTATTTAAAAATGAGATGGTAGATAAATATAAATTGGTTATTGAAAAAGGTGAAGTAATTCTAAAAGATACTATCTTTTCTAAAGATGGAGAAGTGGATTTACAGACTTTTGAAGAAAAAATAAATTATTTATATAATTTGAAAGAAGAAACTTTGAACAAACTTTCTACTTACTTACATTAAAAAAAGTCGCTTTAAGCGACTTAAATAATTATTGAAACTTTGTTGTTCAATTAAGCTTGAGGCTTAATGGAATCGACTAAAGACATCAAACTGGATTTTTTGCGAGCAGCGGAATTCTCTTTTAAGATTCCATCTTGGCAAGCTTGGTCGATTAAGTGTTGGGCTTTGACGGATAACTTGCTGGCTTCTTCGTAGTTCTTAGCTTCGACAGCGACTCTTACAGCCTTGATAGCGGTTCTCATTTGAGAACGTCTAGAGACGTTAGCTTGTCTAGCTTTTTCGTTAGTTTTGATTCTCTTCATTTGGGATTTGATTTGCGCCATAAATGAAAGGTCTCCTTTCTTAACCGATTTAATATAACATGTTAGAACTAAATTATCAATAATTTAATAGTCTTCTTTTTGATTTTTGAGTTAGAAATTTACTTTTTCAATTGGCGAGAAATTTACTTTTATTTAAATATATATTTGATTCGTGCTAATTAAGTGGAATTTATTGTTTTAAATCAATGCTATCTTTGTTAATATTTAATAGTCATTTAGAAAGGGGGAAGAGCATGCTTCAAATAAATAATTTATCGATGCAATTTGGAGGGAGAGTCTTATTTAAGGATGCTTCTATAGCTTTTACTCCTAATGAATGTTATGGAATTATAGGTGCTAACGGAGTAGGTAAATCTACTTTGCTAAGAATAATATCCGGAGAATTAGAACCTACTACAGGCTACGTATCTAAAGATCCTAAAGAGAGAATGTCTATTCTAAAACAAGATCACAACGCTTTTGATTCTGAAGAAGTAATGAGAACTGTTCTTTTAGGCTATAAAAGATTAGTCGAAGTTATGGATGAAAAGGATGCTTTATATTCTAAACCTGATTTTTCTGAAGAAGATGGACAAAAAGCTGGAGATTTAGAAAATGAATTTGCGGAGATGAATGGATGGAACGCTGAATCTGACGCCTCAAATTTGTTAAATTCACTCGGTATTAGCGAAGAGTATCACCACATGTTAATGAAAGACTTAGATGCTTCAATGAAAGTTAAAGTCTTACTAGCTCAAGCTCTATTTGGAGATCCGGACATTTTAATTTTAGATGAACCTACTAACAACTTAGATGCCCATTCTTGCGCCTGGTTAGAAGAATATTTAATTAATTTTCCTAACACTATTTTAATCGTCTCCCACGATAGATATTTCTTAAATAAGGTCTGCACGAGAATTCTAGATGTCGATTTTAATGAAATCAATGAATTTATAGGTAATTACGACTTCTGGTATTCTTCCAATCAACTTCTACAAAGACAGATGAAAGAGCAAAATAAGAAGAAAGAAGAGAGAATTAAAGAATTGAAAGAATTCATCGCTAGATTCTCCGCTAACGCTTCTAAATCTAAGCAAGCTACTTCTAGAAAGAAGGCTTTAGATAAGATAGTTTTAGATGATATTAGACCTTCTTCAAGAAGATATCCTTTTATAGATTTTAGAAGTAAATTCAATTTAGGTAACGATGTTCTCAAAGTTGAAAAAGTCTCGAAAGAAGGTTTCTTTAAAGATTTATCTTTCAATTTAGTTAACACTGATAAAGTAGCTTTCTTATCATCTAATTCATTAACTATAACTAAATTGTTTGATTGCCTTGCAGGTAAAGATGAATTTGATTCAGGTAAATTTAAATATGGTATAACCATTCACCCTGATTACATACCTTCTTCTTTTGAGGAAATGAATGATATTGAAACTAACTTAGTCGAATATTTAAGGCCTTACGGGGAAGTAAAGACGGATTCTTATATTCGCTCTTATTTAGGAAGAATGTTATTTACTGGTGAAGAAGGTCTCAAGCAAGTTAAAGTTCTCTCTGGAGGAGAGAAAGTTAGATTGAGATTTATCAAGGTTATGTTAAATCCCGGAAACTTAATAATCTTAGATGATCCTACTAACCACTTGGATTTAGAGTCTATTGAATCTTTGAATAGAGCTATGGAAGTGACTAAGTCAGTCTTGTTGTTTTCTTCTCACGACCGTCAAATTATTTCTTCTATTGCGAATCGCTATATCTACATTAAAGACGATGGCTCGTATATAGATATGTATTGTACTTACGAAGAATTTGAAGAGAAACTTTATTCTCTAGGTATTAAATTCTAAAAATAAGATTCCAGAAATGTTTACAATGTATACATTTTTTGAGAAATGTATAAATTTGTATTAGAATACTAATATACAGTAATTTTTAAATGTTAAAATTTATTTGAGTGAAGGAGAAACTATATGAAATTATCAAAATATATCGACCACACTTTATTAGATCCTAAAGCTACTTCTGAACAAATTAGACAATTGTGTTACGAAGCTTTAGTTAATGATTTCGCTTCCGTTTGTGTCAATTCCTGCTATGTCTCTTTAGCTGCTAGTTTACTTCACGTTCCTGGAAGTACTGTTAAAGTTTGTACAGTCGTAGGTTTCCCTTTAGGAGCGATGGCGACTCCTGCTAAAGTCGACGAAGCTAGAGAAGCTATTTTTTCTGGCGCGGATGAAATTGATATGGTTATCAATATCGGCTGGTTGAAAGATAAAGAATATCAAAGAATATCTTACGAATTAGAAAGAATGAGAAAAGCTTGTGGCTCTCGTATTCTAAAAGTCATTTTAGAAACTTCCGTTCTAACTGATGAAGAAATAATTAAAGCTTGTGAATTATGCAAAGAAGCTAGCGCTGACTTTGTTAAGACCTCTACTGGTTTTGATAAATCTGGAGGAGCGACAGTTCACGCGGTTGAAGTTATGAAGAAAGCTTGCGGGGATTTCCCTCATATCAAGGCTAGCGGTGGAATTAGAGATAAGGAAACTATGAAAGCTATGATCGATGCAGGTGCAACTAGAATTGGTACCTCCCACGGTGTAGATTTAGTGAAGTAGAAATTTGAATTTAGTATTTTAGGTTAAGAATATAATTATCCTTAACCTTTTTTTGATAATTTAAATATAGGAGGGAAAACTTATGTCGAAAATTGGGAACTACGTCTTGTCTAATGGTGTTGAGATTCCTAGTGTCGGTTTAGGAACTTGGCAGGCTGAGCCTAATCAAGCTTATCAAGCTGTTTTAGATGCTTTAGAAGCAGGGTATCGTCATATTGATACTGCATATGTCTACGGAAATGAAGTTGAAATAGGGAAAGCAATTAAAGATTCAGGAATTAAAAGAGAAGAGATATTTATTACTACAAAATTGCCTTCTCATATCAAAAATTATAAAGAAACATTCGAATATTTCAAAAGTTCATGTAAAGCTTTAGGCGTCGACTACCTAGATTTATATTTAATCCACGCTCCTTGGCCTTGGTCTAATGTCGGAGAAGATTGCACTCAAGGTAATATAGAAGTCTGGAAAGCTTTTATCGAGTTATACAACGCTAAGAAGATTAGATCTATAGGTGTATCTAATTTCCATCCTAAAGATATTATTTCTTTAATTGAAGCAACTTCTTTTACTCCTCATGTTAACCAAATTAGATATTTTATTGGTAATACCCAAAAAGAAACTACTAGATTCTGTCAAGAAAACAATATCTTAGTTGAAGCGTACTCACCTTTTGCTACTGGGAAGATTTTAGATGAACCTTATTTAATGGAATTATCCAATAGATTAGGAGTAAGCATACCTAAGATTTGTCTAAAGTACTGTCTACAAAAAGGCACTTTACCTCTACCTAAATCAGTTCATAAAGAGAGAATTATTCAAAATATAGAATTAGATTTTGAAATTCCTGAAGAAGATTTAATTAAATTGGACGCTATCGATGCTAGAAGCGAATTGAAAAGACCTTTTAGAAGCTAATAATTTAAAATAATGCACTGTTGATGTAATATATTATTCATAGTGCATTTTTTAATGCTTATTAAATAAAAGGAATTAGTTATTATGGTTAAGTTATTTTTAATGGGCGATTCTACGATGAAAAAGAACAATTATTATTCTTATCCTCAAACTGGTTGGGGACAAGGTTTAGAATTGTTTGTTAAAGAAGGCGTACAAATTGTTAACTACGCTGAAAATGGGCGCTCCACTAAATCTTTTATCGATGAAGGCAGATTTGAAAGAATCTTAAATGAAATCTCAAAAGGAGATTATGTCATTTGTTCATTTGGGCATAACGACGAAAAAATGAACGACCCTTCTAGATATACTCAACCTTATGGTTCTTATACAGATAATTTAAGATATTTTAAATTAGAAATTGAAAAAAGAGGAGGGAAGATAGTCTTTGCTACTTCCATCACTAGGCATAAGTTCAATCAAAAAGGTGAATGTATTAATTCACACGGGGAATATCCTCAAGCTATGTTAGATTTCTGCTTAAAAAATAAATGTACTTGTATAGATATGAATAAATACACCATGGAACTCTATACTAAACTTGGCGAAGAAGAGACTAAAAAGTTCCATATGATATTTCCTCCTAACACCTTTAGCAACTACATGGAAGGAAAGGATGATCATTCCCACTTAGTTCATTATGGTGCAGTTAGAATTGCATATATATTTGTTAAAGAACTTTCTAAGACTAACGATTCTTTAAATTCTTTATTTATAGATTTAACCGCTACAAATCAGATAGATTCCAAGATGTTGATTGACTAATTCAGATAGCCATTTGTATCTTTTTAGTTACATTAATAGTTTTATGATTAAAGTGTAAGTTTTAAATTACTTGCGTGCAATATATTAATAGTAATGTTTAAATATTAATTTTGTATAAATTTTTAAACTACACTTATAAATTGTGCTATTTTATGTAAATTAATTTTATTTAATTTTTTAATTAATGCAATTATTTAATAATTTTTTAAGTATTAGTGTTGACTAATGTAAACGCTTACTTTAGTATAAAATCATAAAAGTGCGTTTTTGCGGGCTTTTTTGTCTATAAATATTATTTTATAATCTATTAGCCATCTTTATTTATATAGATAAGTTTAGAAAGGTTATTGTCGTAGTGAAAAAGAAAATAATTGTATCTGCTGCTATTGCTGGTTCATTACTTATATCTGCATTCGCTGCCCTTTTTTCTACTGGTGCTTTTAATGGTATCAGTAATGTTAATAATGGGAGAAATAATGATAATCGCAATAGAATAGCTCCTACTACTATGTATCCTGTATTAACCGAAGGAACGTATGATGACTCTGGTACTTTCCAGATTTTTGATCAGGAGTCATATGCTGCTTTTGTTGCTTTGCAAAACGCGGGTAAGAAATTTGAAAACAAAACCATTTATGTCACTGCTGATATTGACATGAAAGGTTATACAGAAAATTACAAAACTTACGATGACGACAATAATAGTTATCCTATCGTTCCATCAGTGAATGCTGAATTCTACGGAACTTTTGATGGCTTAGGTCATACTTTTAAGAACGTTGGTATGAATAATGATGGGGTAGTTGGTCCTCAGCTTACTCCTTTGACTACTAATTACACTGAAACAGAATTATTGAATAGGCTTGATGATGAAACTAACTATCCTTCTTGGATTGGTTATCCTAGTGGATTAATTACTCAA
>CACYCE010000034.1 GCA_902772915.1 uncultured Erysipelotrichaceae bacterium
AAGTTTAGAATCACAAGTGAAGTCGAATCTAACAACTTCATCATCGACATAAGATCCAGCTTGATGACAAGAAGAAGAGACGTATTTCTGAATTGCAGCTTGAAGTAAGTGAGCTGAAGAATGATTTTTTCTAATCAAATCTCTTCTGCTAAAATCAGGTTTTAATTCAATTTCATCGCCGACTTTAATAGTTCCATATTGGACATTAATGTGATGGATGAATTGTTTGTTAGGGGCTTTTTGAACATCTTTAACTTCCCCTCTGAAAGTAGATGATTCTAAACTACCTTGATCAGCGACTTGTCCACCTGATTCAGCGTAGAAATTAGTCTTGTCAAAGATGACATCACCTTCTTCATCGATAGAATCTACTTTTTCGCCATTGACAAATAAACCGATGACTTTGGATTTTAAATTCTTAACTTCATAAGTGAATTCAGACGGTAAAGTAAATTCTAATAAATCTTTAGATTGAGATTTGAAAGATTCTCTTTCTCCTCTAGCTTGTCTAGCTCTTTCCTTTTGAGCTTTCAATTCTTTATTGAAGCCTTCAATATCGACTTTCTTATTGTATTCAGATGCAATTTCTACAGTTAATTCTAAAGGGAAACCATAAGTATCTGATAATTTGAAAGCATCTTGACCAGATAGGACATCACCACTTTTTTCTATATATTGATTTAACATCTTCTCACCAGTGGAGAGAGTTCTATTGAATTTTTCTTCTTCAGAAAGAATCATTTTAGAGACTCTTTCTTGTTCATTGATTAAATAAGGATAGAAATGAGACATAGTCGAAGTAACAACTCCTACTAGAGTAGCTAAACTACCTTTAGGTAATTGTAATTTGTTAGCGTATCTTTCTCCTCTTCTAATTAATCTTCTTAAAACGTAACCTCTTCCTTCGTTAGAGAAATTAGCCCCATCTGCTAAAGCGAAAGTAACCGAACGAATGTGATCTGCAATAACTCTGTAAGCTAAAGTATATTCACCTTCATAAGGGAAAGGAGAATGTTGTTTAATCCAGTTGATAGTAGGGGTAAATAAATCAGTATCGAAGTTAGTGTCTACACCTTGAATAACACAAGCGAATCTTTCTAAACCCGCTCCAGTATCGATATTCTTTTGTGGAAGTTCTTTATATTCTTCTCTCTTCTTTTTAGAATCAGCGTTAAATTGAGAAAAGACGATATTCCAAATTTCAATATAACGATCGTTTTCTAAATCGTTTCTCAATAGATAGTCACCTTTGTGTTGAGGATCGTATTCTTCTCCTCTATCGAAATAGATTTCAGTATCAGGCCCACAAGGTCCTTCACCGATTTCCCAGAAATTAGACTTCAAAGGAATTAAATGTTCTTCTAACATTCCATTTTTAATCCATAGATTCTTAGTTTCAATATCGTCAGGATAGTAAGTTACATATAATTTTTCTTTAGGAAAACCAAACCACTTTTCATCTAAGAGCAATTCACAAGCCCAAGGAATGACTTCACTTCTAAAATAATCACCTATAGAGAAATTACCTAACATCTCAAAGAAGGTGTGATGTCTAGCAGTGTGACCGACATTTTCAATATCGTTAGTACGAATGCACTTTTGAGCGTTAGTAATTCTCCTGTGTTCAGGTCTTTCTGAACCATCGAAATATTTCTTTAACGCTGCGACCCCGGCATTAATCCATAACAATGTAGGGTCGTTATGCGGAATTAAGTTCGCACTAGGTTCGATATAATGACCCTTGGATTTAAAAAAGTTAAGCCAAGTGTCGCGGATTTCATCTGATGTCATTTTTCTCATAATCATTTCTCCTTATAAAATAAAAAAGCACAGCTTCTCCATAGGAACGGATTTCTCCGCGGTACCATCCTATTTCACCTAAGTGCTCTTAATTAATAATCTTCGATAGCAAGATTTAGCTTGTCCCTCCGCGAGTGGCATTTATTTCGCATCATCAGAACATAATTATATTAAATATATTTATACTTGAAAACAAGAGATAAGATTAAAATAAATAAATTTTAATTCTTTCTTGTCTCTAGATTAAAAAGTATATAATTAGAATATGAAACAAGAAAGTTTGGATAAAATTAAAATTTTAAATACCTATATAAAAGAGGCTGAACACATCGTCTTTTTTGGTGGGGCGGGCGTCTCAACTGAATCAGGTATTCCAGATTTTAGATCAGCAAGTGGAATTTACACTCAAAATTTAAGAGCGGAAGAAATCGTCTCTCACGATTACTTTTTCTACGATACAAAAGGTTTTTATAAATTCTACAAAGAGAAGATGGTCTTTTTAGATGCTAAACCTAACCCTTGTCATTTAAAGCTCGCTGAGATTGAAAAATCCGGTAAAGATATAACTGTTGTCACCCAAAACATCGATAATCTCCACCAGTTAGCAGGTTCAAAAAACGTTGTTCAAATTCACGGTACTATTGAAAAAAATCACTGTTTAAAGTGCGGAGAATCTTACAGTGTTAACGATGTGATGGAATCAGGTTTAGTTCCTGTCTGTCCAAAATGCGGAGGAATTATTAAACCCGATGTTGTTTTATATCAAGAAAGCTTACATGAAGAAGATATTACCAAGGCTTTGGAAGCTATATCTAAAGCGGATTTATTAATTGTAGGGGGAACTTCTTTAAAGGTCTACCCTGCTGCAAGTTTTTTGTATTATTATCACGGTAAAAGAAAAGTTATCATCAATCTCAATGATAACCCTCTTTCTGATTATTTATATATCAACGAGAAGATTGGAGAAGTCTTTTCGATGATAAAAATTTAAGCGTCTTCTCTAAATTGTAAAGAATA
The DNA here is from genome assembly GCA_902772915.1 of uncultured Erysipelotrichaceae bacterium. Lineage (GTDB taxonomy): Bacteria > Bacillota_I > Bacilli_A > RFN20 > CAG-288 > Scatoplasma. The sequence continues at coordinate 2,818 of CACYCE010000034.1, forward strand.
GAGTTTTCTGTAAATTCCGTTTTCGATTTCCATCAATTCAAGGTGAGTCCCTAATTCTTGAATCTCACCTTTTTCAATGACGGCGATTCTCGAAGCGCTTTTAATTGTCGATAATCTATGTGCTACTACTATGCAAGTACGGCCTAGACACAATTCATCAAGAGCTTCTTGAATTAATAATTCAGTGACGTTATCTAAAGCGGAAGTCGCTTCATCAAGGATTAAAATTGAAGGGTTCTTCAAGAAAATTCTCGCTATAGAAATACGCTGTTTTTGACCTCCGGATAATCTGACACCTCTTTCACCAACTTGAGTATCGAATTTGTTAGGTAAAGACATGACATAGTCGTACAATCTAGCTTTTTTCGCCGCATCGATAACTTCTTCATCACTAGCATCTAATCTACCGTAAAGAATATTTTCTTTGATGGTTCCATCAAACAAGAAGACATCTTGTTGAACTATACCGATATTCTTTCTTAAAGAATCCATTTTCAATTTATTGATATTGAGAGAATCGATAGTAATCTCTCCTTCATCAACTCTATAAAAGCGAGGAATCAAATGACATATAGTAGTCTTTCCTCCTCCAGAAGGTCCAACTAAAGCAATCTTTTCACCAGGTTTAATAGATAAAGTAATATTCTTTAAAACCTCTTCATCTTCGTGGTAGTGGAAAGAAACATTCTTTAAATCTATTTCACCTTTGACATCTTTTAATTCAACAGCATCATCATCATCTTTTTCCGGTTCAGTTTCCATAACTTCGACAAATCTCTTAAATCCGGTGACGCCATCTTCAAATTGCTCTGTGAAATTAATTAAAGTAGTTAAAGGATTGATAAACATATTAATTGAAACAATAAAAGGTAAAAAGACATCGTAAGAGAAGACTCCTCTAGCCATGAATAAGGCTCCAGCTACTAGAACGATAATATTGAATAAGTCGGTGATAAAAGCTGTTTGAGATTGGAATTGCCCCATAGCTTTATAAGCTCTAGATTTATTGCTTAAAAATGATTGATTAGAAACGTCGAACTTTTCTTCTTCTTTAGAAGAATTAGAGAAAGCTTTAGTAGTTCTTATACCAGTTATGGAATTTTCTAAAGAAGCGTTAATCATAGCTATAGATTTTCTAGATTCGGTAAATGCGTGACGCATATTTCTTCTCAATCTCATAGTTATGACAAAAACAAATGGTACGATCGCAAAAATAATCAAGGTTAAATAGACATTTAAAGTCATTAAGTAAATGAATGTAGCGATAACCATAAAACCCGCAATAAAAAAGTTTTCTGGACCGTGATGAGCTAATTCAGAGACATCTTGTAAATCATTAGTCATTCTCGCCATGATTCTTCCAGTCTCATGCATATCGTAATAAGAATACGGGAGCTTTTCTAAATGAGCGAACATATCTTTTCTCATCTCCGCTTGCATTTTCGTACCCATGACGTGCCCTTTATATTGAACGAAGAATCTTAAAAGCATTCTGATGACATATAAAACTAATAAGATTACCGAAGAAATAATAATCTTATTAAAGTCTTGATTAGGAATGTAATCTCTAATCATAAACCTAGTCATAATCGGATAGACTAAAGCTATTGCGGAAATCATAAAAGAAGCCATCATATCTAAAATAAAGAGCTTTTTATGAGGTTTGTAATAGGAGATGAATCTTCTTAATAAGGGATGTCTATTTCTTTTCATAGTTTAAATTATAATACTTATATTTTTATACTTAAATTTAAATGCAATAATTTTACGCATTTAGGTTTCAGTTTCCAAAATATAGATATATAATTAACTCGTTACATTTCTATGGCTAGAACAATTGCATTAAAATCAGTCGACATGACTACTGGTAGCATACCTAAAAAGATGCTGACCTACACTATCCCTCTAATTATCGCCGGTTGGTTGCAAATTTTTTATTCTGCTGCGGATTTAATCGTATGTGGAAATTACGGTTCACCTAACTCTTTAGGTGCTATTTCTGCTACTAATTCTATAACTTATTTAATTATTTCTGTCTTTATCGGGTTTGGCGTAGGAGCTAATGTCGCAGTTTCCAAAGCTTACGGAGCTAGAAACCAAACTAACGCAGAAAAGATTATCGGTACTACTTACATGCTTGCTATCGTCTCTTCAATCGTTTTAGCAGCTCTAGGTGTATCTCTATCTAGGGTTCTACTTCAAGCTCTAGGTACTCCTGAAGATATCATCGATTTATCTACCACTTACATGATGATATATTTCGCTGGTGTTCCTTTTAATATCTTCTACAACTTTGGAGCGAGTTTACTTAGAGGTATGGGCGATACTTTAAAGCCCTTCTTATATTTGTTGATTTCTGGAATCATCAATGTCGCTTTAAATCTATTGTTTGTCATCGTCTTCAAGATGGATGTCGCTGGTGTTGCTTTAACTACAGTTATTTCTCAATTTATCTCAGCATTTTTAGTAACTATAACTTTAATTAGGGGCAACGGATATGCCTTATTGAGAATCAGTCGTTTAAGATTCTATAAAAATGAAGTTATCGATATTCTAAAAGTCGGTCTCCCTGCTGGAATACAAGGCTCTTTATTCTCTATTTCTAACGTTCTAATTCAATCTACTATTAATTCCTTTGGTGCTGCTGCTGATACAGGTTCAGGAGCGGCTAATTCTATTGAGTCATTTTTAAATGCATCTCAAGATGGCTTTGCTCAAGCTGGTGTAGCTTTTGTCGGAGCTAATTACGGGGCAAAGAAAGCTAACCGTATCAAGTCTTCGATACTCTGGTCATTAATTTACGGTGTAACTATTTCAAGTATATTAGGCGTAGCTATTTATTTTGCAGCATCTCCTCTACTTCAACTTTATATCGATGTAAATGAGCCTATGGGTCTAGAATCTCTAGCTTTCGGTTTAGAAAAATTAAAGATCAATTCCATTACATATATGGTATTCGCCGTAAGTGTAAGTTTATCTCAAGCTCAGAAAGGATTAGGTCATTCAACAATTTCGATGATTATATCTTTAGTAGGTATATGCGTATTTAGAATATTCTTTATTTACGTTATCTTCCCTATCAATAAAACAAGTCAATTCTTGTTCTATTCTTACCCAATCTCGTGGGCTTTAACGGCTTTAGGGCAAATAATTTGTATGGCTATAATTCTCCCAAAAGAATTGAAGAAAGTTAATGCTGCAGCTTTAAAAGAAGAAAGCGAACTTACAGTACAAGAAATGGATAATTAATAATTTTTTCAAATCTAATACTATAACTTCTCTATTCCAATTAAAAAGAAGAGCATCGACAATGCTCTTCTTAAACAATTGATTTTTATAAACTCCTAAATAGTATAAAAGCCATTGTAGACATATAACTTATTATTTAAATCCGTGAAATTACTCACATAAGATTTTAATAAATCGTAAGTATTAGCGTAATTATCTAAATAGAATTTTGTAAATGTACGATGAGGTAATGAATTGTCAGTTCTAAAATCTATATAACTTGATGGAGTTAACACAAAATCACCTTGAGGCATATTGACTTTAACTATTTTAATTTTTATACCTGATAGATTGGTCTTGATTTGTTCGACTAATCTTTCATTTATCAATCTGCCATGACAGTCGTATCCGTAATCATTAAAGTCAATATAGAAACGAGCCATATTATATAAAGTTATCTCTTCATTTTTGTAATTTAATTCTTCTTTAGCTTTATCTAAATGCTTTTTAGAAAGTTCTAAATTTAACCATCCGTCGTCTTCTTTAACGTTGACTTCTTCACCTAGATACACTTGAATGATATCTTCATAATCCATATCTTTTTTAAAGCTATATGAACCATATTGTATATCTTTAGATAGTTTCTTATATTGCTTTTGAGATAAGATATTCTGCTTATTGTTATCTCCATTATTAAAATCTTTATTGATTTCTTTTCTATTTAGAGAATGAAGAAGAGCTAAGCGGAAGTGCCTGTTTTGTAAGAAAGATTTACTTATTTCATCTCCGTCGAAGATATTGATTCCTAATGTAGCGTCAGATCTGGCAATTGAAGTTGAATTATTAGTCATATATCTACTCTTAATGAAGTAGTCATTAAGATTCTCTAATTTATTACTTTTTATATATTCATTTGTCAATGAAACACTGCTACTTTTATTAGAAATAAATCTATTGTAATAATCTAATGATGAATCCTTAGTGATTGTTATATTCTTTAACGTGTAATCTTGAGCAGGATAACTGGAATTAAATTTAAAAACAATCTTTTCATCATCCTCTAAAGAAATATAATACGGTCCGTAGAATTTCATTTCTTTGTAATCGTTAATTCCTTGATTGACGCGAGGATAATTAACTTGTCTGAAATTATCGACAAATATGTTTTTAATGCTCTTTGAATTTACTTTTTCTTTGAATCTATATTCAATCGTTTTATCATCTACAACTCTAACACTATAAAATGCACCATAAATATTATGATCATCAAAGTCATAAGCGCTGATTTTTTCTAAAATCTCACCTTTATAATTAACATAATGAATATCATCTTTTAATGTTACAGTAATTGTAAATCCGTCAGAGCTAATTTGATAATTATCGATTAAATTTGTTTCTATTCTATTAAACGTACCAGTTGTAAACCTGAATAAACCTTCTTGAATATAATATTGCATACCATAATTTAAGTATGCTGAATCAGACAACGTGTAACCTTGATTAATCAAATAATTTTTAAAAGTCTCAATATTTGCTTTAAAATCATCCGTTTTCAATTCTTCAAGCTTCATGTAATCACTAGCTTTAATGATTTCATTGGTCGCTAGACCATATTTAAAATCATCGATATCAGAAGCATAGACCATTTTAGTCAATAAATATGAATCTGCTGAAGGAAAGAAACTAGGTAAAACAGTCCCTGTCAAAAGAAGTTCAGCTTCAGCCTTAGCAGAGCTAATAAGTTTCAAATCTTCATCATTTTGATTTATTTCATTGAAAGAACTGACAAAAGAACCATACGTACTTGTATAAAGTTCTTTTTCTTGCTGTTGGTCATGAGTGACATTATTCCCTATTTTTTGATTGAAGTCAGAAAATTCCATAATAGACTCACCACTATTACAGCTGAATAATAAAGGTATAAGGAATAAAGTTGATAAAATTTTTAATTTCATTTAAACCACCCCCGTTATTAAATCATTTAGTAAATTAAAATTATATTTATTTATCGAAGATAATACGTTATACGCAGGAGATGTTGAGTTGCCAGAAACTATTCCAAGCACATAAGGCATATTATTTTCAACAACTAAAGTAGGTCCTCCAGACATCCCGGCTGATATATCTTGATACGTACCAAAATATCCGGAAGAATATGCAATGTTACCTGACGAAATAGCAAGTTTATCTACATCTTCTATAGAGCATATTGCCAATTATTTGAATAGCATCACTCATTCCAGTCGTTTCATCTCCAGGAATAGCACGCTTAATCAAATCTTGTTCTTCACTTGAAGTATCATCTTCTAAATTATTATAGAAAGAAGAATCTAATTTAAGCTTAGACTCTTGATTACCATAATAATCATATGAATCATTAGTTTCCTCTATTTTTACTTTGCCATTTATTTTAGTCCCATTAACAAAAGGAAATATAAAAGACGTAATTGATAAAAAAACCCATATATGTTTCATACTACTTCCTCCTCGAGATATATTTTTTATTGTTTTAATAATTATACTAAAAAAAGAGCGATATATCAAGAAAACATTAATTTTTTAGAGGTTATCTTCTTATAAAGAAATTATAACTTAAAAAATTAAATTCCCTAGCTTTGTCAAACTCATCATATAAAAGCCAACGCTAAAAAATATTTCTAAATAATCAAATAGAAGCCTACTTTAAAATTCAACAAAGGTTGAAAATGATTTTAAATAGATTTTTCAGATATTTATATAGAAGAACTTATAAGGTGAAAAATTGATGTATTTTCAGAGCCTTTTCCAAACTAATCTTAATTAAAAATGGGAAAATAGATTTAAGATAAAAAAGAGAAAACAAAAATGTATAAATGGCTGTTTTAATTCAATTATTTGCTATAATGGATATGTATAAAATTATGAAAATTATCGTCGATACTCTCTTAGATGATTACGGTCCTAAAGAAGTAATCAAAGGAACAATCAAAGCTGCCTCTACAAGAAAAGATGTTCACTTTATTCTCATAGGTGATGAGAAACTAATTTCTTCTACTATCAAAGAAGAAAAAGCAGATATTAAGCAATTCACTATCGTTAATTCTAATCAAGCTATTTTAAATACTGAACATCCAGTTATGGCTTTTAAACAAAAGCCTAATTCTTCTTTAGCTTTAGCTTACGATTTACTTAGAAAAGATAAAGATATCGACGCTCTAGTTACCCCTGGTTCCACTGGTGCGGCTTTAGCTGGAGGTATTTTTAAAATCGGAAGAATTCAAGGAATTCACCGACCAGCTTTGATGGCGACTTTACCTACCAGAAAAGAAGGTAAATTAGTTAGAATTCTCGATATAGGTGCGAATATGGACTGCAAAGCTGAATATCTAGTTCAATTTGCAGAGATGGCTAGTGAATTCTTAAAATTAAATGGTATTGCTTCTCCTAAAATTGGATTGCTAAACGTAGGTAAAGAAGAAGGTAAAGGCAATTCTTTAACTACTGAAGCCTACACTCTTTTAAAAGAAAACAAGAATATTAACTTTTGTGGTAATATTGAAGGAGATGGAGTTTTAAAAGGTGAAGTTGATGCTGTTGTTTGCGATGGATTTGCAGGTAATGTCTTTTTAAAATCACTAGAAGAAACTGCTTATTTTGTCTCTGATGCTTTCACTCACGCTATCAAGAAAAGCGCCTTCACTAAATTTGGAGCTTTGTTCCAACTAAAAGAACTTAAAAAAGTAAAAGGATTATTTAAATATGCTAACCAAGCCTGTGCTCCTCTACTTGGTCTTAAGCGCTTAGTTGTAAAGATGCACGGGAAATCCACTGCAGAAAATGTCTACGCTGTTTTGTTAGAAACATTTAATATGATAGAAGGTAATTTAATTAATAAGATTGAACAATCTATAAATAAATAAATAGAAGGAAGAAATTTATGGGAAAAAGATTAGTAATGTGCACTTCGACTGGATGTATTGAATACGCTCCAGAAAGATACAGAAATTTAGGTATTGATATCATTAGAATTCACTTGTTCTTTAAAGGTAAAGAATATTTAGAAGGTATAGGTTTAGATCCTGTTGACATGTACAAGCAAATGGAAAATGTCAAAGATATTAAAAATGATTTACCTAGGACTGGTATGCCTACTTACGAAGAAGTTAAATCTCACTTTGATAAGGCTATTGAAGATGGTTATGACGAAGTTATTTGTATTTGTATCTCTACTGGCTTAGGTGGTACTTGGAACTTCATTAGATTAGTCGCGCAAGAATACGAAGGAAAATTAAAGATTCATGTTATCGATTCTAAGATTACTTGCTTCATCGAAGGTTATTTAGCTGTCTTTGCTAAGCAATTAGTCGATAAAGGTGTTTCTACTGAAATCATCTTAAAAGAACTTCAATGGATTATGGATAGAAGACAATTCGTCGGAATCGATGGTAAGTTAGATTACTTAATTTACAATGGTAGATTAAAAGGTGGTAAAGCCTTCATGGGTAAGATGATGAATATCGTCCCTGTTATTCACTTCAATGAAAAAGGTGAAATCGTATCTTTAGCTTCCACTATGTCTCAAGGCGCAGCTTTGAAGAAAACTGTTAATTTAATTCAAGAATACATCGGTGATAGAGATCCTAAAGATTATCTATTATTCCACACATACACCGGCCCTTCCCCTGTTGATAAATTAAGAGTCTTAGAAGAAAAGATGGGTGTAAAAACTAATCATGAAGATGTCATTATGTCTCCAGTTAGCGGTTGCCATAACGGTCCTTGGTTAGCAGGTTATTGTTACATTCCTCTTAGAAGAAGTGACGAACCCCTAGAATAATTTAAAGATATTTAAAAACGGACTAGTTCAAATTCTAGTCCGTTTTAGTTTTATTTTTTGAAGAATGATTTAACTTTTTCAAAGACGTTAGAATTACCGGGCTTTTTCGTCTCGATATCTTTAACTTTCTCTAAAGCTTCTCTTTCTTCTGCTGTTAATTTGGAAGGCATCTTAACATCCAAATGAATATATTGATCACCATTATTATTGTAATTAGATCTAGCTTTGATACCTTGACCTCTAAGTCTTAATATTGCATCGACAGCCGTACCAGGTTTAATTTCAACATCCGATTGTCCATAGACAGTAGGAACGACAATCTTCGTACCTAAAATTAAATCAATTACTGAAATGGGAATAGTTACGTGAATATCGTTACCATCTCTGATGAAGGAATTATCAGCTTGCACTCCTACGACGATATATAAGTCACCGGAAGGTCCGCCATTATACCCGTGGAGACCTTTACCTTGAATTCTAATTTGTTCGCCATCAGCAATACCAGCAGGAATGTTAACTTCAATCTTTGATTTGACATGTAAGTAGCCAGCTCCGCCGCACTTCTTACATTTATTTCTAATAATCTTACCAGTACCGTGGCAATTAGGACAGGCTGATTGTTGCTCCATAACGCCAAAGATTGTACGTTGTTGAGTTCTTATTGTACCAGTACCATGGCAATGAGGACAGGTTTCACTTCCAGAACCAGGTTCAGACCCAGATCCATGACAGTGATCACAAGCATCATCATATTGAATAGGAATCTCGACTTTAGTGCCTTTTATAGCATCCATGAAGGAGATTCTAATACGCATGACTTGGTCGTTTCCTTTAACAGGACCAGTTTGACGTCTTGCCCCTCCTCGACTTCCGCCTCCGAAGAATTGAGAAAAAATATCTCCAAAATCTCCAAAGTTACTAAAATCTCCAAATCCTGCTCCACTAGCTCCAGCAGCTTGAGGATCAACTCCAGCAAAACCAAATTGATCGTATCTAGCCCTTTTATCTTTATCTTTTAAGATTTCGTAAGCTTCACTGGCTTCTTTAAATTTAGCAGGAGCGTCAGGATCTTTATTGACATCGGGATGGTATTTTTTAGCGAGTTTTAAATACGCAGATTTAATTTCGGAATCAGAAGCATTTCTAGAAACACCTAAGACTTCGTAGTAATCTCTTTTCTCCGCCATATATATCTCCTTTCTTAAAAACATCCAACTCGAGTAGTTATACTCGAGCTGGAACTAAATTATTTAATTATTTCTTCTCGGTAAAATCCGCATCGTAGTAATTCTTACCATCAGCGGTTTGACCTGAAGGTTGCGCTTCTTGTTGACCTTGAGAAGCACCAGCGTTAGCTTGGTTAGCAGCAGCTTGTTGTTGAGCGTAAGAAGCAGCTTTTTCAAGTTCTTCTAACTTAGATTTTAAGGTAGGAATATCATTCTTATCTAAAGCCGCTTTCATCTCATCTCTAAGTTGTTGAGTCTTAGCTTTTTCTTCAGGGGAGATCTTATCACCAGCTTGAGATAAAGCAGTATCAATTTGAGAGATGGTTTGCTCAGCTCTATTTCTAACTTCAGCCTCTTCCTTTCTCTTGTCATCAGCTTCTTTGTTAGCTTCAGCTTCCTTGACCATTCTATCGATTTCTTCTTTAGATAAACCGGTAGAACCAGAGATGGTGATGTGAGCATCTTTTTGAGTATCTAAATCTTTAGCGGAAACAGTGACAATACCATTAACATCGATAGAGAATTTAACTTCGATTCTAGGTTCCCCTCTTCTAGCAGGACGAATACCATCGAGTTTGAAGTGACCTAACATCTTGTTGTCGTGAGCCATACTTCTCTCACCTTGATATACGACGATATCAACAGCAGGTTGATTATCTTCAGCAGTGGAGAAAATTTGGCTCTTCTCGGTAGGAATAGTGGTATTTCTAGTGATTAGAGGAGTCATAACTCCACCTAAAGTTTCAATACCTAAGGTTAAAGGAGTGACATCTAATAAGACGATATCTTTCATATCACCTCTAATGACACCACCTTGAATAGAAGCACCGATGGAGACAGCTTCATCAGGGTTGACAGACATATTAGGTTGTTTACCAGACATTCTCTTAACTAATTCAACAACGGCAGGCATTCTAGTAGAACCACCGATTAAGAGGATAGTAGATAAATCATTCATAGTTAAATTAGCATCGCTTAAAGCTTTTCTTACAGGTTCTTCGCATCTATTTAACAAATTTCTAGTTAAATCTTGGAATTTAGCTCTAGTTAACTTAGTTTCGAAGTTGACAGGTCCAGAAGCAGTCATGCCGATGTAAGGTAAAGTGATGTTAGCTTCAACAGAGGAAGATAAGGTGATCTTGGCTTTTTCAGCTTCATCCTTCAATCTTTGTAAAGCCATCTTGTTATCTGATAAATCTAAGCCTTCAGCTTTCTTGATTTCTTCGAGTAACCAATCTTTAATGGCATTATCCCAGTCATCTCCACCTAAAGCAGTATCACCAGAAGTAGATAAGACGTCGAAAACACCATCAGTGATATCCAATATAGTGACATCCAAAGTACCACCACCTAAATCGAAGACCATAACTTTTTGAGGCTTATCATTCTTGATACCGTAAGCCAAAGCCGCAGCGGTAGGTTCGTTGATGACTCTGACGACTTCTAAGCCAGCGATAGTACCAGCATCTTTAGTAGCTTGTCTTTGAGCATCGTTGAAATAAGCAGGGCAAGTGATAATAGCTTTTTTAACTTCATGGCCGATATTTTCTTCGGCGTATTTTTTCATGTAAGCTAAGACTTTAGCGGAAATTTCTTGAGGAGTGAAATCTTTGTTGATACAAGAGATGTGAGCTTTGTAAGATTCACCCATGTGTCTTTTAATTGAGTAGATAGTATCGGGGTTAGTAACCATTTGACGCTTTGCAGCATCACCGACAATCTCTTCTCCATCAGGTTTAAATGAGACTACTGAAGGAGTGGTGTTATGTCCTTCAGGATTAGGAATGACTTTGACATTGCCATCGTCTTCCATATATGAAACTACTGAATTAGTAGTTCCTAAATCAATACCAATAATAACTTCTTTTGCCATAATTATTTACCTCCTAATTTATGTGAAATCTATTGAGATTTGTGAATTTAATTTAGTCCTTCTTTTCTTCTTTCTTCTTAGAGACGACCACCATAGCAGGGCGAATTAGACGGTCGTGAAGTTTATAGCCTTTAACGAAAATTGCAACAACTTTGTTATCTTCTTCTCCTTCAGCAGTTTGAACTGCGTGCATGTAGGAAGCATCGAAGTCTGAGCCAATCTTAGGTTCTAAGAATTCAATTCCCTCTTCTGTAAGAGCTTGCTCAAGTTGAGTGTGAATCATCTTGTATCCTTGAGCGAACTTTTCAAATTCAGGATTTTCAACTTTAGCCTTGGAAGCCATTTCGAAGGAATCTAAGGTAGGAAGAATCTTTTCTATAAAGCCTTGGGCTCTATATTTTATGAAAGTCTCGTGATCTTTTTCTAAAGATTTTCTCGTGTTAGCTAGATCAGCGAAAGCTTGGTAATATTTGTTTTTCCAATTATTTGCTTCTTCTTTAAGCTTAGTGTTCTCAGCTTTCAAGAAGGAAATTTGTTGTTCTAATTTAGATTCTTCAGAAGGCTTTTCTTCTTGAACATCAACTTCCTTTTCTTCTTGTTTTTCTTGCTCTTCAGTATTTAATTTCTTTTCTTCCTTATTTTTCATCTTTTTCATTCACTTCCTTAATTTCGATATTCTTTTTATCACTCTTAGAATCTCCAAAGTATTTTTCAATTTCTTGAGCGATATATTGAAGAGTTCCGATTACTTTCTTGTAATTCATTCTCTGAGGTCCAACAACTGCAACCTTCATACCAGGTAACTCATCAAATCCGAAGTCTTCAGTGACAATCGCAAGATCGTCATCTTCATCTTCAGACATGAGTACTCCACTATCATCGTCATTAGCCTCAACAGCTTGCCTAAATTTAGATGGATCATTTAACAAATCTAAGACATTTTGAAGTTTCTCTTTATCTCCGCTGTATTCAGGAAGATTGATTAAGTTATTAGCCCCGGAAGAATAAATTCTATCTTTAGCGAATTTTAAGAAGGCTTCTATTAAAGCTTCTAAGATTACGCTTGAGGATTGCCCTAAAACTTCAGAAATAATAGGTTTTAAAGATTCAATTTTCTCCGATAATTCAGATATAGCTGTACCGGCTAGTCTCTTATTTAAGAATTCGATACATTTAGTAATATTTTTAGATTCTTCTTCACTTCTTATTACGAAGGTCTTATTTTCAACATAACCTCTATCTGTTACAAAGATCGCAGTTAAAGCAGTCATTGAAATAGGAATTATGTTAATTGTTACTAAGTGTTCTTGACTAGCGTTAGGTCCTAAGACGACGGTTGCAAGATTAGTCATTTCAGAAAGAATCTTACAAGATTCATTCATGACATCCTCGATTGATTGAGACTTCTTAGCTAAAACCATTTGAAATTCTTTCTTGAAATCTGCATCAATCTTTAGATCTTTATTTTCTTTTAATTTAGCGACGTAGTAACGATAGCCTTTAGAAGAAGGAACTCTTCCTGAAGAAGCATGAGTCTTCTCAATCAATCCTTTTTGTTCAAGAATCGCCATATCGTTTCTGACGGTCGCCGAAGAGAAAGGCAAGTGATATTTCTCTATCAAAGTTTTACTTCCAACCGGTTCAGCAGTGGATATGAATTCTTCAACGATGAGTTTTAATATTTCATCTAATCTCGATAGTTGCATATCTTCTCCTTTCTTTTAGCACTCATAAAATATCAGTGCTAAGTTAATTATACGCCTAACATTAGCAATGTCAACACAAGATTGCTAAAAAATTAAAAAATGCATGAAAAAAGATTATCAATCTTATATTTTTAATAATTAATTCTAAATAATAGAGTTATATCCTATCTATTTAATAACCTTAATATTAGAACCTTTATCACTTTTATAGACTAAAATTTGATAAGGAATTGATTCTTTGAGAATATCAATATGAGAAATCATACCTACAAGTCTATGAGAACCGACAGATAGATTATTTAAAGTCTTTAAGACAGCTTTGAGGCAAGAAGGATCTAAACTACCAAAGCCTTCATCTATGAACATAGAATCCAATTCGATTCCTCCGCTATTCATCTGCATAATTTCTGATAGGGATAAAGCTAAAGCTAAACTAGCCATGAACGATTCTCCTCCTGATAAAGAGGAAGAAGATCTAATTTTACCGGTTTGATAATCAATGACATTCACTTCTAAACCAGAAATACTCTTTTTATCACTAGCTTCTCTACTTCTAACTAAATCGTAGCGCCCTTCAGTCATAGCGTTAAATTTCTTAGAAGCTGAAAAGACAACTTTAGAGAAAATTTGAGCTTGATAATAAATCTCAAAATCAATCTTAGCCTTGTTGTTAACTCTTCCTGAAGCGGTGTCGGATAGTTTCTTTAAATAGATGGATCTATCCAATTTATCTTTTAATAGATTATAAGATTCTTCAACACTTTCAATAACCGATTCATTATTATCAATTAAAGATTTAAATTCATTGTATTCATTATCCGCTTCTTTAAATTCTTTTTCACATTCATCTTTTTCATCTTCAAAGGAAGAAGTATCGACTTTCTTCAATTTATCAAAGCCGGATTTAACATATTCGTCATAGATAGATTTAGAGGAATCAAAACGAGATTTATAATCATCGACTCTATTTTTTATCTCATTTAATTCACTGTCATCTTTCAAATATTTAAAAGCCTCTTCTTTAGATTTAAATAAAGTAGATAGATGCTCATCAAATTTGATTTTTGCTTCCTCGTATTCTTTCTTGTAAGAAGGGATTTTTTTATTTAAATCAGAAATAGAAGATTCTAAATTATTCTTCTTAGTATTCAAAGAATGATATTCGTCATTATATTGATTAATCTTATTATCTAAGCATGTAATTGACGAAGAAATAACGTTAAATTCGCTATTAACATCTTCTTGCTTCCTATTTCCAATTAGAGATTTATAGTTCGATTGTTCTCCTAATAATTTATTAAGATTAGAATTAGCATTGCTATAATCAGATTTCAAATCATTTAAAATTTCTTTAAGAGAAGAAATATTATTTTCAGATTTAGTGATATCTAAACTGCATTGTTCCCTACGTTGATTCTCTTCTTTAAGTTCATTTTCTTTATCTTCTAAAAGTTTTTTAGCAGCATTTAAATTAGACTCAGCTCTTTTAAAAGATTCATCGTTAAATTCTTCTGAAGAAACAGATTTAAAAACCTCTTGGATTTGTTTTATTACCTCATCCATTCGAGTATTTAATTCATTGATTTTATTGCTAGAATTAGTTAAATCAGTTCGAGCATCTTCTAAATCTTTTTTAAGTTTATCTAATTGTTCTTGAGTTAGAACTTCATCAGATTTTACAGCGATATGAGGATGCAAGATGGATCCACAGACTGGACAAGGTTTATTTTCTTCCAATTTAGAAGCGAGAATTCCAGCTTGAGAATGGATATAAATTTCAAAGCTATAATCATATTTTTCTTTACATTCATTAAAATGTTTTTCGAAAACAGAATAATCTGAAGTAGCTTTATCAATATCACTTTTAATTATTGATAAATTTGCTTTTTTATCGACTATAGCATTCAAAGAATCTTCCATATTTTTATATGAAGTTTTAGTCTTTTCAACTTCTATTTCTAAAGCATTATTAAAAGATTTAAATTGCTTTCTTAAAGCTTCTAATTTCTTTTCTTCTAAAGATATCGCCTGCTCTTGTTTACTTATTTTTTCTAAGTAAGATGAGCATTCTTTTTTTGACTCTTCCAATTCTTTTTCTAAGTCAGAATTCTTCTTAAAAGCCTCTAAAATATTGGATATTTTATTTTTCTTTTCAATCAATTCATCTTTTTGTTTATTCAAAGAAGGAATCTTATCATAATTAGCTTTAGATTGATTATAAGAAATCTCTAGTTCTTCTATTTCCTTTGACTTTGTCTCTTTAGATGTTAAAGCATCTTTATATTGTCTATCTAAAACATTCAATTTATCATCTTCAGATTTAATGATTTTACTAGAATTAGATTTATTTAATTCCTCTTCTTCTAATTCATAATGTTTTCTATTTTTTAAAAGTTCTTCATAATTAGATTTGGCTAAAAGATATTTGTCGGCATTTTCATTGTCTTTTTTAGCACTTTCCTGTTTAAGTAAAAGAGATTGAAATTCTTTATTTTTTTCATCGTAAATCTTCTTTTTCAGAGTTAATTCTTCTCTGTTATTTTGAATCTCGATTTTTGCTAATTCTAGAATCTCTTTAATATTGTTTTGACTATCTTTTAAAAGTTCATTAATTTTTTGATCAGAAGTTTTATAAGAAGAAAGTTTACCTACAATCTTAGAACTATCAGACTTGATGCTATCGTTCACTTCGTTATATTTTGAACTCAAATCAGAAATGAATTTTTCCAAATTATAAGTGTGTAAAATCTTACGGAAGATATCTCTTCTCTCATCAGTTTTAGCGTTAATTAATTTTCGAAATTCACCTTGGGCAATCATCATCGTACGTTGGAATTCTTCCAAATTAAGATGAATGATTTCATTGATTTTATTATCAACTTCTCTAGCCTTAGTAATAGGAGTAGATATACCATCACCAGTTAATTCAACCTGAGGATTTTTATGAGTAAACTTGCCTTTAGATTTAGAGGAAGGAAAATCTTGTTCAGGATATCTTCTAATTAAATATTTCTTTCCTTGGTATTCAAAATATAATTCCGCATAAGTGAGAGTAGAAGGAGAAGCAAAGTCGCTTCTTAGAGTGCTATTATCTCTATATTCACCTGAAGCTCTACCGTAAAGAGCATAACAAATACCATCAAAAATAGTGGTTTTGCCAGCCCCAGTTTCACCGTCGATCAAAAAGACATTATTACCAAATTGTTCAAAATCTATTTCTACTTTAGAAGCGTAAGGGCCAAAAGCAGAAAGAGTTAATTTTAAAGGGCGCATTATTCTTCCTCCTTATTGAGTAAAGAAGAAACTATCTCTTTTTGTTCTTTAGTCATATCCTCTTCATTTTGTTCTTTATAAAATATAGAAAACAATTCTTCATAAGAGATATTCTCAACATCTTTATCTAAACTAATAGAACTATTCTCCATTCTATTTTTATAATCAATCCAAGCGGTATAAGGAAATTTAAGTCTCAATTTAGATAAAGGATCTATCAAGATTTCCCTTTCAGTTAACAAAGCAAAAAGATAAGAGGAAGTAGGTATATTGCTTTTTAATATTTCGTCTAGTGTCCCTTCAATTTTAACTACATCGTGCAAGAAATTAATTTTAATTTTCTCTACTTTTATGTCTTCTTTAGATTTAATGTCGATTTCTAAGAAATATTTATCTAAAGAGGCTTCATCTCTATGATATTTAAATATAGAACCAGCGTAATAAGCGTTAGTCCCAACCTTCATATATTTATGAACATGCCCTAAAGCGACATAATCGAAATCTGAATAAATCGAACTAGGAACAGTAGATATATCTCCTATTACTTTTCCGTCTTCAGATTTAATATCTTCCGAACCTGCTAAAATTACTTCTCCTGAAGAAGGTAAAACCATCTGATGAGAAAGAACAATATTAATTTTAGATTTATCTAAATTCATCTTGGAGATGACACTTTTTAAACCTTCCGAATAAGAAGAATTAGTTTCGTTAAAACATTCGTTAACATCAATCGGCCTAATAAAAGGTAAAGAATAAATATTAATATTTCCTTCACTGTAAGGAATTAAACTGTCTTTGATATTGGTAGTGACATAAATTCCTTCTTCTTTAAAAATCGAAGAACCAAAATGCAATTTATCAGGAGAGTCGTGATTACCAGATATTACAAATACTTTCACTTTTAAAGAATGCAAAGAAGATAAAAAATCATCATATAACTTAGTACCTTCACTAGAAGGTAGAGATGAATCGTATATATCTCCACATAACAAAACGGCGTCTATTTTATCTTTCTTAATAATTTCTACAGCTTGATTTAATACGAATCTTTGATCATCAATCAAAGAGAATTCTTGCAGCCTTTTGCCAATATGAAGATCAGATATTTGTAATAATTTCATCATTCAACCTCAACTTCTCTATAACGATTTTGTCTTAAAGACACCAAATACAATTTGATATGATCTTTACCTACGTTAAATAAAGACATGACATTTCTCTGATAGACGTGCAATTGAGAATCGTAATCTTCATCATCTATATTGCTAGATTTATAATCGATAATAACGAAATTGCCACCCTTTTCATACATTAAATCTATATAACCGCACGAGCCTAATAAATCATCGTAATATCCGTATTCTCTATAGATATTGCTTCCTTTCATATCTTTAAACATAGGAAGATTTAAGACACTTTGAATTATCTTTCTATCTTGCTCATCTTTGATGTAATCAAAACTAGGATTTTCAAAGTCCATCAATTCCATAAGCATATGGAGATGAGTACCGTAATCTAATGTGGCTTCAGAAGGTCCTCCTTCCTCCTCTTCTAATCTCAATTTAGAAGCTCTTTTCTTTTCTCTAGGCGTAAATTCAATATCAGAATCATCTATTCTTTCTTCTTTAATTAAATCAACTGGAGGAACTTTAGAATCAATTTTTTCTCCTAACTCTAAAGGATAGGAATAATGAATATCATCATATTCTTCACTCTTATATGAAGTGTAAGAATATTTATCGATATCTTCGAAAGTTAAAACTAAAGACTCGGTGAACCTATTAGCTAAATCACCAATCAGTTTCTCTTCATTTTTCTCTTCTGTAGAAATATCTAACGCTAAATAATCTCTATTTATTAAATTATCAGCAAGTGAATTAACTTTAGTTTCTATTTCATTTCTATCAGTAGATTCGTATTCAGTCTCATCGATTTCTTCGTCTTCTTCATCATCGCCTTGATCATATTCAGCATCATCGCTTTCTCCAAAGAGATCGTCAGGATCAATAAGCTCTGAATTTTTCTCTTTAATATATTCAATTAAGCCTTCGTAAGAATCAATATCTCTAACTCCATATTTATAAATACAATAAAACTTAATTCTCGTTTTATCACATTTTTCTGAATCTAATTTCTCAATATAATGATTAAATAAAACCACATTGATGTTTGTTATTACCTCATGCAAGCCACGATAAATCGCTTGTAGAATAGTGTCATCAACAAACTTAAGATAAATAAGATAATCACCCTTATAAGCGGATGAATCTAAAGGTAATTTAGAATCTTTAAGAAGATTAACTATAGAGTTGTATTCATCATATAATTTCTTATCGATAATTCCTGAAGAGATGCATTTATTAATATAATCCTCATTTAAATATTCATAATGAGGAGCTTTATTTAACATTTCGTAAAGATTCTCATCTTTAGCTTTATAATCTCCTACTATGATAAAAGCATTTTCAGCTCTAGTTAAAGCGACATATAAAAGTCTAACGTGTTCATCGACTTCTTCAGATATATCACCATTTTTATTTATTTCGTAAAGAATAGGAAGAGTTCTAATATCATTTGCAAATTTGTATGGAGCATCCCCTTCTTTAACAGGTTTAAAAGTGTAATCGGGTAAATTAATACCAGTATCTAATGAGAAATAGAAATTCTTGATCGTTCCTTTAAAGCCTCCCCCTGTGCTCATCTTACTTGCACTTACAGGCATGTAAACCACTTTCTTTTCTAAACCTTTTGAGGCGTGAATAGTCATCATATCTACGGCATTCTCAATTATAGTGGCTTGTTCAACATCGAGATTTAAAGAATATTTATCAATCGATTCAATTAGATCTAAAAATTCTCTATATCCATCTCCGTTTTCTTCTTGAGATTCAATGATAGAATTTAAAGATTCAATCTTATTGATGTTATCTTCAATATTACCGATCAGATATAATTTCTCAATTATTCCAAATTCACTTAATAAATCTTTAAAAATTAAAGAGAAGGCTTCCCCTTTATGCTCAGTGGCGAAAGATTTAATTTGAATGTAAGCTAAATCCTCTTCAATCAACTTCAAATCATTTTTATCATCTTTATAGGAAATTAATTTATAAATCTTTTCATCGTCATATTGGTAAATATAACTTCTAACTATTGAAGCGAAAAGATGCTTTACATCGACTTTATATCCAGTCATCTCGTGATAGATTAATTTAAGTAGAGATTGTATGACTATAATTGCATCAATCTCCTTTAAATGAACTGAGATTTTATTATTTAAAGGTATGTTACTTTCATTAAATAATTTAGCGTATAAATCAAAACTACTTTTAGTTCTCATTAAGATTGCAAAATCGGAATATCTGCAATCTCTAAAACCTCTAATTTCACGGTCGAATATCTGATATTTATTCTCGATTTTATCCTTGATATCTTTAATAATCGCCTTAGCTTCCCAATCTTTAGGAATTATCGCTCCTTCATTAGCGTTAGGAAGAATCCTAAAAATACCAAATCTCTTATCATTGCCTTTATATAAGTTAACATCCCAGTCGTATTTAAGTTGTTCTGATTCATCAGAATAATCTATAGCGCCGTGATTTAAGGTCATGTATTTCTTGAAAAAATAATTTATATCTTCAAGAACTCCAGGACCGGATCTATAGTTAGTGTTCATATATATGACTTCATGCTCATCATTTGAAGGAATATATGACTTCTGTCTATTTCTAAATAGAGCGACATTGGAATTTCTAAAGGCATAAATAGCTTGTTTAGCATCACCTACGCAGAATAAATGAGCTCTTTCTCCTTTGGAGTTAGGTTGAATCAAAGAATTGATGAAAATCTCTTGGAAATCGTTAGTGTCTTGATATTCATCAACCATTATGAAAGAAAATCTATCTCTTAAAGAGGCAGCGATATCACTGTATTTATCTTCAGTCACTAATTCTAAAGCGAAATTAGAAATATCCGCGAAAGTAAAACGATTATTAGTTCTCTTGTAATCCATCAATCTATTCTCTAAATCGGAGATGATATTAATGATGAATTTAACAATGTCTTTATCCTTGATATATTTATCAAATTCTTCGTCAATTGTACCTATTAAAAAAAGCTTATCTACATAATCTGAATATAATTTTTTTACTCTTTTATATGACTCTTTATATTTCTTGATTCCCCCTAAGGTATATCTTTTTTTGGAGTATGTCTTTAAATCGATAATGTATTTACCGTAATTTGAATAAAACTTTTTAGATTCCTCGACGAATTTTTCTCCATCGTTTTTTAGTAAATCTACAAAGCCTAAGTAAAGAGGGTGGGTCAATTCTTTGCAATCAAAATCTAAATCATCAATTTCTCTTGAATAGACATATTGATCCCTTAAAGCGGATTTAAAATCTTTTTCTTCACCGTATAATTTATCGAATTCTTTCTCTAGGAAATAAGTTTCTTTTAATGCGATAGATATTTTTTCTTTATAAGAATCAATTAACTTATTGTAAATGAGGGCGAATTTCTCTTTTGAAAAATATTCTTTTTCATATTTATCGAAATCTAATATTTCCTTCTTTCTAGAAGGAGGAATCTTATTTATTTCATCGTCGAGTCCTAAAATGATATTTTTGAAGTTTTTATCGTCAATTAACGATGTTTTCTTTATACATTCGACCATTAAATCAAAATCAGATTCGTATTTTTCTAAGATTATTTCATCTAACAATTCACTTCTTTTTGATGAGATAACTGAAGCGTCAATAATACCAATATTATCTGCTAATCCCAATCTAGAAGCGTTCATACTAACTAGATATTGAGAGAAGGAATCGAAAGTCTGAATGTGAGCGGAAAGCATCTGCTTAGCGATTAAAGGTGAAGAAGATTTAAAAGATTTAATAATCCTCTCTTTCATTTCGTGAGCAGCGTTATTAGTGAAGGTTAAAACTAATAATTCATCCGGTTTAATAATACCTTTAGAAACCATTTGGAAAACTTTCTCTGACAAAGTCTTAGTCTTACCTGAACCCGCTCCAGCGGAAATTAAGATATCTTTCTTAGGAGATGAATTAATGGCGAGAGCTTGTTCTTTATTTGGTTTCATTGCCATCTTCTTTTTTCTCCTTTCCTTTTTCTTTTTCAAAGCGCGCTTTAATCTGACTTACGTATGAGGTGTAATCTAATTTATTGTGATAGCAAACATCTTTATATGAACAAAAAGTACAAGAGACATTTCTATCGTTAAATTGTTCTAAATTTCTCGAAGTGGGTTTGATAAAAAACTCCGCTTTTTCTATTTTATTAATTGTCGAAATTGCAGCATTTTTCGCATCGTTTACTAAAGTCTCTAAATTGTAATATTCAACATCGTTACAAGGCATCAATTTTTCATTAGCGCTATAAGAAGTAAATAGCAATCCAGTCTTAAAGAAATCACCTCTATTAGTGAATTTTTTACCCTTTTGACTCCATGAAGCTGAGTCGAAAGATTCAATATAACCTTGGTTATTTAAATATATACCTTTCAATCTAAAATTAGATATCAAATTATCACTTCTAACCTCTTTAGATTTACAATAAGCGTTAGAAAAAGAATTGAAATAAACATGCTGAATTCCTAATCCACCAAATTTATAACCTCTAGTATATTTATCTTTTGATGCATTATTTTCTATTCCGTATAAATACAGAGGCAATTGAATAGATTTACCTAAGAAAATCTGCTTAGGATAGAATTCTTCCGAGCCAGTTTTATAATCAATTATCGTGTAATATTTAGTTGTAGATGAAGGATTTTTAGTATATAAAATCTTATCGATACGGCCAGAGAATTTATATTCTCTCCCTTTGTCATCTTTTAAAATAAAATCCAATTCTAATTCTTCGTCGTCTTTATTAGGATAGGCGATATTAACTTGAGAGTAGACATCGTTATAAATCTTTATAAATTCAGATAAATATCGTCTGTAGACTTCTAAATATGCTTCTTCTTTTTTAGTTAATTCATCGCCTTTACCTTTAGAAGTAAATTGATCGATATATTCTTGCAAACCGCGCTTAAAAGATTTTTCAAAATCAAATAAGGAATTATTAAATTGATCTTTGTGATTAAAATCTTCAAAAATAGAGTGAATTAAAGTTCCTCTACACATAGCGTGACGATCAAAATCATTATCAGGAATAACTTGATTTAAGTAATATTTAAAAGGACAATCGATATACCCTTCTAAATTAGTGACGCTATAGTGATCATTAGGGAATTTGTAAGTTTGTAAACCTTTGAATGAATGATCGTAAGAATTGTATTTATCAACTTTCTTAAAATAGAATTTCTTATCGTATAAATCAGTGTTGTATAAATCGCTAGCTTGTGAAGTATACAAACCATTTTCGTTCATTCTCTTTTTAATTATCTTATCTCTTAAATTGAATTCTTCTACAAATTGAGAATCGTAAATCTTTTCAGATAGATGTTGCTCTACCCTAGATAAGAAAACTATTTGATTATATTGAATGTAATTTAATTTAACATTTCTATCGATAGTAGTTTTAACGTAAGAAGGATTAATTTTCATCTGCGCTAATACTTCATCAGAAAAGACGTTCTTATCATCAAACACTTTATAAAAAGAATCGTATTGGAAGTTAGTAACGTAAGTTAAACAATCAGGATGGAAATTAAATTTATTAGTTACAGAAATACCTTTATTAGAAATTTGATTTACTGAATTGATCGAATTGATAATCTCCAATAAATTAGCGTATCCAAAATCGAAAAAGCATTCTTTTAATTTGTAAAAATCTATAATCTTCTTCAATTCTTTCAATTCTGGTTTATCATCTTCTTTAAGAATAAAATCTAAAGATTTAGATTTATAAATTAATGAAAGCTTATCTTTAATTGCTTTAGAAGAAATTAAAGGTTCGTGAAAGTCATAACATATAGAGATATTAAATATAGATGAAAAGATATTTAAATAAAATAAATCAGAATTGTCATTGATTAAAATTTTAATTTTATCTTTTATATTTTCATCTTCTTTAATTCTCTTTCTGATGTCTGAGAAGATATAGAAATATTGGGCATATTTGTCTGGGAAATAATATATAGGTAAATCTTGAATAGAAGAAGGTTTATTGATATCTAAATCCTCGAATTTAATATTAGTAAATTCAATTCCTTTTCTTTTTAACAATTCTTGAATCTCTAAATCATCCTGCATTTCAAATAGATATAGAGAAGAATGCTCTATTTGATATTTACCTAATTCATCTTCTTGGATGTAATCTTTGATAATATTAAAAACCTCATTCACTTTAGGAAAGGAAGAAAAATCTCCTACTCGAATGATATTCATATATTTTTTAGAAGTATTGTAATCGTAACCTTTTTTAATTAATTCAGGTATAGGATCATCTTTAAATGAATAAGAAACAAAATTGATAAGTTCATTTCTACGCATGAACTTGACGTCTTCTTGTGGATGATTCTTTTTGTAATAAAAAAGAATAGGTTGATATTCGTTATTCGCTACCAAAATACTTCTTTTTTTAAAATTCATTTATATTCCTCGTCTAGATACATTTTATCATAAGAAATTTAATATACCGAAAGAAGAATATCTTTTAATTAAATAAGTCCAAAAAAACGTACTTATGAATCAACAAAAAATGTAAGATAAGTGTTTTACAAGTGAATAATTAATTTTTTTCAGATGGTATTTTAATATATCACATTATATTGGCATTGTTAAGTCAAAAGCGCTTTCTTAGGGTATGAGCATAGATTTCACGATACATGGTATAAACATGTGTTATACTACGATTGAAAAATGGATATAAAGGACATATGTCGGAGTCCTGTTTCTACCTTCTGCCTTAGTGAAGACTATCCTGTGTTATATCTTTGCTATAGTAGTTTCAGACTCTTCTCTATCGATTTTTCAGAAATGCAAATCAAGGGGGAATTTTTTAAATTATGAAATTTGCAAAAGTCTTACGTGTCGGTGTCGCTTGTCTTTCTTTATTAGGTATGGCCGCTTGTAACAAGGGTGGCGGAGCTGAATTAGCTGTCGTTACTGATGTCGGATCTATCAACGATCACTCTTTCAACGAAGCCTGCTACAAAGGTATGGTTGATTATGCTGAAGCCGCCAAAAAGAGCTACGCTTACTATCAACCTACTGAAAACTCTACAGCTAACCGTGTTGCTACTATCGAAACTGCTATCTCCAAAGGTGCCAAGACTGTCGTCTTACCTGGCTATTTATTCAACTCCAGTATCAAACAAGTTCAAGATAAATATCCTAACGTCAATTTCTTAGCAATTGACTGCGATCCTAGTGATGATGATAACGGTTATACTCCTTACAATTTCTCTAAAAATGTCACTTCTTTAAAATATCAAGAAGAACAATCCGGGTTCTTTGCTGGTTATGCTGCTGTTGCTGAAGGTTACACCAAGATTGGTTTCTTAGGTGGTATGGCTGTTCCTGCTGTTGTCAAATATGGTCAAGGTTATTTATATGGTGCTAACAAAGCCGCTGAAGATTTAGGTCTCAATGGTAAAGTTGATGTCAACTACTGGTATTGTGGTGGCTTTGCTCCTACTGATGCTATCGCTACTAAGATGCAAGGTTGGTATGAATCTGGCACTCAAGTTATCTTCTCTTGTGGTGGAGGTATCTACTCTTCTTGTTTAACTGCTGCTGCTAAATCTTCCAATAAGAAGGTCATCGGTGTCGATGTCGACCAATCTAGCGAATCTGAATTAATCATCACTTCCGCTATGAAGAATATGAGAGTAACCGTCAAAGATTACTTAACTAAGCTTTACGCTTCTCAAACTGGTTCTTGGCCTACTGACTACGCTGGTAAGTCTCTCACTTTAGGCGCTTCTCAAAACGCTGTTGGTTTACCTACCGAGAAATACAATTTAAATGGAAAAGAAGTCGATCCTTGGAGAATGACTAACTTCACTAAGGATACTTACAACCGCTTATATACTCAAGTTCAAAATGGTACCATCTCCGTACCTGTTATCACTTCTGAAGATGCTCACGTTACTTCTTTCACTAAATTAACTGTCAACTATCAAAAGTAATTTAATCTACTATTCTATTTAAGCAAGCTCGGAAACGGGCTTGCTTACTTTTTAATAATTTAGAAAAGAGGTTAGGAATGTCCAATAACGTACATGAGCCCCAGGAGGAATATGTAGTTTCAATGGAACACATCACCAAGCGCTTTCCAGGTATTGTCGCTAACGATGATGTATCTTTGCAACTAAAAAAAGGCGAAGTCCATGCACTATTAGGGGAAAATGGTGCTGGTAAATCTACTTTGATGTCCGTCTTATTTGGTATGTATAAACCAGAAGAGGGGATAATTAAAATCAATGGTAATATTGTCAATATCACTTCACCTAACGAAGCTAATAAATACAAAATAGGTATGGTTCACCAGCATTTTATGTTGGTCGATTGTTTCACCGGTTTAGAGAATATCATCTTAGGTGCTGAACCTACCGATAAATTAGGTATCATTCACGTTAAAGAAGTAAAAAAGAAAATTCAAGCTTTATGTGAAACTTATCACTTCAAAGTTGATCTAGATAAGAAAATTTCCTCTATGACTGTTGGTATGCAACAGAAGGTAGAGATTTTAAAGATGCTCTACAGAGAAAATGAAATTCTCATCTTCGACGAACCTACCGCAGTCTTAACTCCTCAAGAAATTGAGGAATTGATGATATCTATTAAAAATTTAGCTGCTGAGGGTAAAAGCATCCTCTTTATTTCCCATAAATTAAATGAAATTATGGAAATCGCCGATAGAATTACCGTTTTAAGAAAAGGTAAATGTATCGGTACTGTCAATAAGGCAGATGTCAATATCAACGACTTATCAACGATGATGGTTGGACGTCCAGTTCAATTAGTCGTTTCTAAACGCGTTTCTCACCCGGGTCGACCTATTCTCTCGGTGAGAAATTTATCCATGCATTCTTACAGTCAACATAAAGACTTAGTTAAGCATGTTTCCTTCGATGTAAGACAAGGGGAAATAACTTGTATTGCAGGTATCGAAGGTAATGGTCAGTCAGAATTAATTTACGGTATTACTGGTTTAAGTAAAATCTACAATGGACACGTTTATATTAGAAACATCCCTATTTACAATAAGAAGACCAGAAAAGAACAGATAGGTTGTGTCAATATCACTCGTAGTTCTATCAGAAAAAGAAACAAAAATGGCATATCCCATATTCCTGAAGATAGACATCGTTATGGTCTAGTTCTCGACTTCCCTTTAAAAAATAATTTGGTTTTAGAAAATTATAATCAGAAACCTTATGCTAAATGGGGTTTTACTAGATTTGGTAAAATTGAAAAATACGCTGAAAAGACTATTGAAAAATACGATATCCGTTCTGGGCAAGGCGGAGATAGTATCACTAGAAGTATGTCTGGAGGTAACCAACAAAAGGCTATTGTCGGTCGTGAATTAGATCGTAATAAACCTGTTTTAATCGCCTGTCAACCTACTAGAGGTCTAGATGTAGGAGCTATCGAATATATCCATAAACAAATAGTCGCTCACCGCGATGCTGGTAAAGCGGTTTTGTTAATGTCTATGGAATTAGAAGAAGTCATGAATCTAGCCGATAGAATCTTAGTAATGTACGAAGGTCAAATAGTCGCTGATGTAAAACCCAAAGACACTTCTTTAGAAGAATTAGGTTTATATATGTCTGGAGCTAAGAAAATGACTCTAGAAGAGCCTGACATCATCAAGACTGCTCAAGAAAACGAAAGATTAGCCTTGGTAAAAGATGTCACTTACCACTATGAAGATTTCGATGAAAATGGAAATTATTTAAAGTCAGAAGAAAAGGAGGAAAGACAAGATGACCAAATTTAAATTCTCCTTAAAAGATAACCAAGCTTTAAATAGCATCACTTCTTCAATCATATCTATCGTCATTGGTATGATAGTCGGCTTGATAATCGTCATTTTTATCAATCCCTCTAGAGCCTTTGAGGCTTACGGATCGTTTATTACTTACGGATTCTCTACAACAACTAATATCGTCGGTTTCATTTATAGAGCCGCTCCGTATTTAATGACTGGTTTAGCTGTCGCCTTCTGTTTCAACGCCGGTACATTTAATATCGGTGGTCCTGGGCAATTTATCGTAGGAGGTGTATGTGCTTATTTAAGTGCCGTCATGCTACAAATGCCTTGGTATGTATCATTATTATTAGCGATAGTAGGAAGCGGTCTTTACGGCATGCTTCCAGGCCTTTTAAAAGCTCACTTCAATGTCAATGAAGTTCTCTCCGCTATTATGCTTAATTGGATCAGTTTAATATCCATGAACTGGATATTTGACTCATTAAACTTATTCGATAAAGGTGTCACTAAGAAAGTTAATCTATTAAATACCAATCCTAACGCAATGCTACCTACTTTAGGACTAGAGAATTTAGATTCGCATTTTACTATCGCTCTATTCTTAGGTATCATAATCGCTATTGCTATTTGGATTACTTTAAATAAGACTTCTCTAGGCTTTTCTATTAAGGCTGTCGGCTTAAATAAAGATGCTGCAAAATACGCTGGTATTCCTGAAAAGAGAACTTTAATCACCACTTTCACAATCGGTGGTATCTTAGCGGGCTTAGGTGGAGCTTTCTACATGCTTCTACCTCCTGGCTCTAATCAAGGTTTCTCAAATACCTACACTGATTTAAATGCTGTAGGAGGAATGGGATTTGATGGTATATCTGTAGCCTTGTTAGCTAATAACAATCCTATAGGATGTATATTCTCAGCCTTATTTATTTCTTACATTAAATTATCAGGTTCAGGTTTAAATCCTTACTTCTCTAAATACGTCGGTGATACTGTTATTGGTGTTATCGTTTACTTAGCTTCCTTCATCGCTTTAATTAAGATTCTCTTAGCTAAAGGATATTTAACTAGTTGGGTTGCTAAATTTAAAGATTTCATCACTAGAAGGCAAAATAAACTTGCAACAGTTAATTACAACCCTATAGAAGACAATCAGATTCAAAATGTAGAAGAAAATGTTCAAAAAGAAGTTAATCAAACTCCTCAAGAAATAACTCCTCTAGATGAACAAGTTGAAGAGAATAAAAAAGAAGAAACTTCCGAATCAACATCTATTTCTCAAGATGAAGAACTAGTTCAAGAAGAAACCCCTATTGAGCAAAGTAAAGAAGAAACAGAAGTTGAAGAAGAGAAAGAAATTGTCGAACAAGTTCAAGACAATAATCCTCTTGAAGAAGTTAAAAATGAAACTCCTTCAATTAAAG
>CACYCE010000035.1 GCA_902772915.1 uncultured Erysipelotrichaceae bacterium
GTTTCTAGACATATGGCCAAAGTCAAAGACCTATGTTTTGAATTCAATAATACAAAACCATCTGATCCAAAAAGAAACGAAATAATCAATGAATTAGTGACAGGCTATAATCAATACGTATTTATTGAGTCTGGATTTAACTGTGTCATTGGTAAAAACATCCATTTTAAAGGGATGGCGATGATTAATATGAATTGCACGTTCTTGGACTCTAATATTATCACCATAGGGCATTGTGCATTAATTGGACCAGGATGTAATTTGATTTGCACTAATCACGCCTTAAATGGAGAGGAAAGATTAAAAGGTCTATTTAATGATAAACCAATTAATATTGGCTCTAATGTTTGGCTTGGCGCTAATGTTACGGTACTTCCTGGCGTTACAATAGGCGATAATGCTATTATAGGTGCGGGTTCAGTTGTGACCAAAGATATTCCTTCAAATGTAATTGCGGTTGGAAATCCTTGTAGAGTATTAAGAGAAATAACTGATGAAGATAAGCTATTAAAAAATTAACGATTTGAAAGAAGAGTCATTCATGAATAAGCAGGAAAGCAAATATTTTAGTACTGCCTCATATATGGATGAGGCTCTTTTATCTTTGCTCGAGGAGAAAGATTATGAATTTATAACCGTAAAAGAGATATGTAAAAGAGCGGGTGTTAATCGTTCAACGTTTTATCTTCATTATGAAAATATCAATGAATTATTAGAAGAAACCATCGAATTATTAAATGAAAGATTTGTTTCATCCTTTCCTAAAGAACTAGTAATCTCCGCGAAAGGAAGAATATTGACTTCTCCAGAATTTCTCATTCCTTATCTTAACTTTGTTAAAGATAACAAAAGAACATATAAATTAATTCATCAAAAGCCCGAACTGTTTTCTGCTGATAAAGCATTTAGAAAAATGTATAAAGATATATTTAATCCAGCATTAGATACTTTTAATGTTAATGAAAAAGAAAAGAAGTATGTTTTTGAATTTTACACCAAAGGATCCTTAGCGATTATCCAAAAATGGGTGGAAGAAGACTGCAAAGACGATATCGATTTCATTGTCGAATTAATCGCTAGACATACATTTGCAAATGAAAAAGATCATAAATAAGTTAATTGCCATTTATCGATATGGAGATGTAGCGTTTTATATATCTTTGCTTGGCCCTTTGATTATGGGGACGATCCATTTAATATTTGTCATTCTTCGCTTTGACTGGATAGTCCTTAATTACTGCATTTTTTCATATTTGATGATGCTATTTAAAGTGTGGCAATGGGCTATAGAAAAATATCACATTAAACCCAATCACTATGTTGCAGGAATCATATCTATATTAGTAGTTCTAGCCCCTATGATGGCATCTTTTATTCTCACTATCATGTATAAGGATGCGCCTCATTATCTTTTCGAATGGCTTGTTTATGCATATGCTCTATACGGCACGATAAAAATGGTTTTCGCAGTTAAAGGATTGATTAAGAAAAACAAAACGGATAGGCAATATGTCTTGTCTTATCTTGGCTTAATAGGCGCCTTATACACAGTCCAGATGATGGAATTCAGACTCATTATGTTCACTAGCAACGGCGTTGTTGATGAGTCAATGAATATGATGCAATTATTCACCCAAGGATTCATATTTGTTTTTTCTCTTTTTATTGCTGGACTATTCATTTATAAAAATTTGAAGTATAAGACCGTTTTCAATAAGAAATAATTCTCGTTATGTGTCTTGAAAAAGGACTAATACAAAATATTAAGGCAAAACCAAATAAGGCTCACTTCATGATGATTCCCCTTTTATAAATATGTACTAAGAGCATATTTATATTTTTTTTATTTGTTTAAAATAAAACCAAGAGGAACAATTGTATGAAACCTAAATACGTCGAAGAATTAGAACAGGGTTTCACTCCTTTAACCGTCTGCGAAGAAGCCTCCAGATGTTTATTGTGTTTAGATGCCCCTTGTTCAAAAGCTTGCCCTGCCGGAACTGATCCAGGCAAATTCATCAGATCAGTAAGATTTAGAAACTTTAAAGGAGCTGCCGAAACAGTTAGAGAGAACAATGCCTTAGGTGCTATTTGCGCTCGTGTTTGTCCTACCGAAAAATATTGTCAGTTAGGCTGTTCTCGTTCAGGTATAGATAAACCTATCGATATTGGAAAGATTCAAAGATACATTACTGACTTTGAAGAATCTATAGGTATGGATATCTTGAGAGTCGAGAATGAAGATAATGGTAAATCAATAGGTATTGTTGGTTCTGGTCCTTCCGCTTTACAAGCTAGTGTTGAATTAAGAAAGCTAGGTTACAAGGTAGTAGTCTACGAAAAAGAAGAAAAGTTAGGTGGAACCTTACGATTGATACCTGAATATAGACTTCCTGATCGAATCATCGACGTTGAAATTGAAAGAATTAAAAAGATAGGTGTTGAATTTAAAACAAAAGTAAATGTCGGTAAAGATATCTCTTTAGAAGAAATTAAAAATAGACATGACGCCATTATCATTGCTGCGGGCTTTTCAAAAGGTAAATGTTTAGATTTATTCAAAAATAACGATAATGTCGAGATTGCTTTCGACTTCTTAAAAAGAATAAAAGAATGCAAAGGAAAAGAAAAAGTTTCGAATAACATCTTAGTTATAGGCGGAGGAGATGTTGCTATGGATGTCAACACCACCTTGAAGTTATTAGGGTGCAAAAACGTCACTGATGTCGTCTATGAAGAATTCTGTGAATTCAAAGCCAGCAAAAAGGAATTAGAAAGTGCTCAAAGATTAGGTGTGTCAATAATCGATGGATATGTACCTGTTGAAGTTAATAATAAAGAAGTAGTCTTTAAACATAGAGTCTTAGATGCATGCTTAAAGATTATCGCAGATAAGATTATTCTCGCTGTAGGTCAATACGCTGATGTTGAAAATCTCAATTTGAAATTAGTTAAAGGTGAAGTTAATTCTAAAGATGTCTACTTAACTGATGATCCTAAAGTTTTCGTCGCTGGAGATTTAGCTCACTCACCTTACGATAAGACGGTTGTTGGAGGCGTAAGAACCGGTAAAGAAGTCGCCCACCTTATCGATTCAAAGTTAGGAGGAAAGAAATAATGATTAACAAAGATTTATCTGTAACCTTCCTAGGTGTAAAATTTCCTAATCCTTTCTGTCTTTCTTCTTCACCTGTTGGCAACTGCTATGACATGTGTAAGAAAGCTTATGAAACTGGTTGGGGTGGAGTTGTATTTAAGACTATTGGCCCTAAATCCTATTTTATCGATGAAGTCTCTCCTCGTTTCGACAAATTAAATAAAGAATCTACTCCTTTTATCGGCTTTAAAAATATGGAGCAGATTGCTGAGCATTCATTAGAAGAAAACTTAAGCGATTTAAGAAGACTTAAAAAAGAATTCCCCAATCAAGTTCTCATCGCTTCAATTATGGGTAATGATGAAGAAACTTGGGAAGACCTAGCTAGAAAAGTCGAAGAAGCGGGAGCGGATATGATTGAAATGAATCTCTCATGTCCACAAATGACTAGTCACGCTATGGGTAGCGATGTAGGTACCAATCCTGAATTATGCAAGAAATATTGTCAAGCTGTTAAAAGAGGCTCATCTTTACCGATGATGGCGAAGATGACTCCTAACATCACTGATATGGTTCCTGTAGCTCTAGCTTGTTTAGAAGGAGGAGCGGATGGTATTGCAGCGATTAACACCATTAAATCTATCTGTAATATCGATTTAGAAAAGAAGATTGGCCTACCTATAGTCGATGGAAAATCTGCTATCTCTGGTTATTCAGGTAAAGCTGTCAAGCCAGTGGCTTTACGTTTTATCCAACAAATGAGACAAGATCCTCGCCTTAAAGATTTACAAATTTCTGGAATTGGTGGAATCGAAACTTGGGAAGACGCCGCTGAATTCATCTTGGTAGGTTCAACTACTTTACAAGTCACAACTTCCATCATGCAATATGGCTATAGAATCGTTGAAGATATGAAAAATGGCTTGATGCACTATATGGAAGAGCAACACGTCGATTCTCTACATGAATTAATTGGTTTAGCTAACAAGAACATCATTCCTGCTGAGAATCTCAATAGAGATTATATTGTTAGACCCACTTTTGATTTAGATAAGTGTGTAAATTGCGGAAGATGTTATATCTCTTGTTACGACGGTGCTCATCAAGCTATTGTCTGGGATGCAGAGAAGAGAACTCCTTCTCTGAATAAAGATAAGTGTGTAGGATGTCTACTTTGTTCTCTCGTCTGTCCTGTTGGAGCAATTTCCAAAGGAGAAATCACTATTAAACCCAATAGGAAAACTAAAATTGAAGATATAAAATTATAAGAAGTATAAAAGAGATTCGAAAATGAATCTCTTTTATTTTTTACAAATATTCTTTTATGTCTAATAGATATTAAAGTAATATAATCTAAAATATAAAAGTATGAATCTTGTAAAATTGATGTTTGTGCCTTTAATCAAGCGCTTTAAAAAAATGTGGATTGCCTTAATTTTAATTTCCGCCATAGGCATCACAGCTCTTCTTTCTATGCGTTCAGCGCAATATTCATTGATTAACAATTCTAACGCCTATTTAAAAGAATACGGGTATCCTGACGGATACATTCAACTCAGTTCTCCTTTAAATAAAGCAGGTATTTCTATTGCCCAAGAAGATTTAGATCGTTACGGGGTTGAAAAATACGAATTGAGAATGAATTACGATACGATCTTCACCACTCAAGAAAACAAAATTCTCTCCACTAGAATTTTCACTTATACTTTAAATTCCATCTATAAATTCACATCGAGAGAAAAATCAGTTAACTCATATTCCAATCCAATTAAAATCGATTATAACTTTGCTAAAAACAACAATATTAAATTAGATTCCACAATAAAAGTTAAATTTGAAAATGAAGTTAGGGAATATAAAATCGAAGAAATAGTCTCTACTCCTGAATCTCTATTGATTCAACAAAACCCTTACGCTGCAACTGATGATTATCATTTTGGATATCTTTTTATCGATACAAATAGTTCAGAAGTCTTCAAAGGTAAAACTCAATTTAACGAGGTGCTTCTCAAATTCAAAGACGGAGCGGATGTTAAATCTACTTTCAATACTATCTTGTTATTTTTATCTACGATGATATCTCCATCTTTAGTTTCTTTATATTGGTATGGAAATGATTCTCCTATAAGAAGTTCAGTAAATGGTACTTGTTCAGATTTAAGGGTTTTAACAATAATCCTTTCCTCAATTTTCTATGTCATTATGCTAATTGCGATAGTCTTATTCTTAAACCAAATGATAAGACAATGTCGAAAAGATATAGGAATACTGCGCGCTTTAGGTTACTCCAAAGGAAATATTGTATCTTTATTTTGCTGCCTATCAGCTATAGCGGGATTTATTTCTAGTGCAGTCGGAGTAGGTTTTTCATATCTTGTTGGTTATTTCTTACTAGACGGATTAAATAACTCATTCTTTTTCCCGAACATGAATTTCTACATAAATGGATTGGATTATTTAATAGGTGTAGGTATTTCAATTGGAGTATCTGTTTTAGGTGCTTTATTCGCTTCTTTATTATTAACTAATATCAAACCAAGCGAAGCAATGAAATCTATCCCTCCTTACTCTACTAAGACTCCTTTCTTAGTAAGAACCATCTTCAAAAAAGCTCCTATAACTTTAAAAATAATGATTTCACAATCAAGTAGAAATATAAGAAGAGTAATATTTACAATCTTTGGTATGGCGGCTTGTGCGACGATGATTATCGTCGCTTTCTCAGCGTCGTTATCTAAAAATGAGATTATAGATCAGACATTTAGATATCGTATTAATTACGATGCTCAAGTCTTTTTAAAAGAAAAACCTACTCAAACTCTCTATGATCAATTAAATGCTGATCCTAATATTTCTGATTACACTCTAATGGAATATTATTCGGTTCAAATTACTTTTAAAAACAACAAAACTAATAGAATTATCAACGCTTTAGATCCTTCTTCCTCGTTAATAAGAATTCCTTCCTATAATATGAAATATGAAATTCACATACCCGAAAATGGAATTATTCTTTCTTCTAATATCGCTTCTAGATTAGGTGCAGTAATAGGAGATAATGTCACTATAGGAAATGTGGAATTAAAAGTTGTAGATATATCTAAACAATTATTGGAGCAAAAACAATATATCTCTTTAAACACCTCTAATCTTTTAGAAGTGGCTGATAAAAGGATTAGCATCATTGCTAAAACTAGCAACGTCGATTCTTTGGTTCAAAAATGCGTAGATTTTGGACAATTCCAATCAGTTACTACCACCCGAGCTTTAACTGAGAAATATCAAATTAGATTTTCTGGATTAGATGCTGCTACCTGGATTCTAATAGCGGTATCAGCAATTCTCGGTTTTGGCATTATTTTCAATATGCAACAAACCAATTTGAAAGAACAAAAGAACAATCTGGCAACTTTAAGAACTCTAGGTTATCAATCTTCTAAAATCTCATATTCCGCCTTAACTCAATTGTTAATGCAGTATATTATCGCTTTATGTATAGGTCTACCTCTAGGTAATTTCTTAACTAATTACCTTCTAAATATTATGTCTTCTACTAGCAGAACTTATCCTAATCCAATTTCACCTTTATTCTATTCAGTGGTTTGCTTGATAGTTTTAATTTTCGTCTTAATTTCTCATTTTGGAACAATAAGAGAAATGAAATATTGGGACTTACCATCTTTGGTAAAAGAGAAAGAATAGATTTACTTTCATTTTGTTAGATTACTAAGTTTTTGTGCATAGTTTCTAAAAAACAACTTTTTTAATATCATTTATGCTTATTTATACTCAAGAAACTTGCAATTTAATTTCGTTTATAGCATATTTTTTATATGACTCTTAAAGTGTCTAGTTTCCAAAAATGTTTAAATACAATTACACAAAAGAAGAAATCGAAAATCTCATAGATAATTTAAGAAATATCTATAGCGTAGTGAGATTAGTTAACCCCAAGATTGCAAAAGTCGTTTCTAACGGCCGCGATCACGCTTTGACTTGTTTTAAATATTGGGATAGAAACGAAAGATGTAAAAACTGCATATCATTAAGAACGGTAGCGGAAAAAAAGACCACTACTAAATTTGAATTTTTCAATGATGATATCTATTTTGTAACTTCTGTTTTCATTGAAGTTAACGGAGTCCCTCAAGCTTTAGAATTAGTAATGAAACTTAATGATGAAACCTTAGTAGATGTCTCTGGTCAAACTAAATTATTAGATAAAATTTACAAACACAACGATAAAATATATAAAGATGCTTTAACAGGGGCGTATAATCGCGTTTATTTTAACGATAATTGTAAGAATATCAATGACGCTACCTGCGTAGCTTTTATCGATTTAGATAACTTCAAGACTATCAACGATACTTATGGTCACTTGTTAGGAGATAGTGTTTTAATTAGTGTTACTAAAGCAATCATGAATAACTTAAAGGATGAAGATAAATTGATAAGAATGGGTGGAGATGAATTTATAATCATCTTTAAAACAAAGGACAAAGAATATATCAATTCTACTTTAGATAAAATTAAAGGCGATGTATCTAATCTTCAAATCAGTTTTGAAAAAATAAATATAAAGACCACTATCTCTATCGGGGCGAGCTTCGCTCATAAAGAAATCTTAAAAATGGTAGAGGAAGCCGATGAAGAACTTTATCTATCAAAGAGAAATAAAAATTCTATCAGTATCAATAAATAAATGCCTCATTAAAGAGTTAGACACTCTAAAATGAGGTTTTTTCATATCGAACAAAATGTACTAATTTGTTCGGCTTTATTGAAACAGAGATATATTAATGTTAAATTATTTCTATCTTTGTATATGTCTGATTTAAAAAAAGGTGATTTAGTAGAAAAATATCAAATTAATTACAAGAAAAAGATTATTACTTTCTTTGTAATTTTTATTTTGACCATTTTAATGTTTTTAATTTCTACGTTTGTTGGGAGTAGCGGAATGTCGTTTGTCGATGTTCTAAAAGCGATATTTAAAATTGGAGATCAAACTAATCAAATTATCGTTTGGAATATACGTTTACCTCGCGTAATTGCGGCGATAATTTGTGGAGCCGGGTTATCTTTAGCGGGTTTAGTAATGCAGACTAATCTCAATAATCAGATGGCTTCGCCTTCGACTTTAGGTGTATCTCAAGCGGCTGTCTTTGGGGCAAATTTAATTATCATTCCTCTAGCTAATTCCGCTTTAGGTAAAAATTCATATTTTATAACTTTCTTCGCTTTCATCTTCGCTATGATTTCAATCCTATTGATATTGGGTCTTTCTTCCATACGAAAATTCAATCCTGGAACTCTAGTTCTAGCAGGTATAGGATTAGGGATGCTATTCCAAGCTTTAACTACTATAATTCAATATTTTTCTTCTGATACTCAATTATCTAACGCTGTATTTTGGACATTTGGAGATTTAGGGCGCGCTACTTACTCAGAAGATTTGATGATGCTAATTGTAGTAGTTCTATCCCTAATAATCTTCATGTTCTTCTCTAATAGTTACAACGCTATGCTTTATGGAGATGACGTAGCTACTTCTTTAGGAGTAAAGGTCCCTCTAGTTAGATTTATATCTCTATTTTTAGCATCTTTAATTACCGCAACTTGTATTTCTATTCTAGGTATCATCGGCTTTATAGGAATTATCGCTCCTCACATTATGAAAAGAACTATTGGCTATAATCATAAAAGCTTAATTCCAACTTCCGCTATCTTTGGTTCTTTAGTCCTTTTAATTGCGGATACTATTTCTAGAATTATCGTCCCCGGTACGAGCTTACCTGTAGGAGCTATCACTTCTATTCTAGGGGTACCTCTATTCATCTATGTAATTTTCGCTAAGAAGGAGGGAGGTAAATCTCTATGATAGAAATTAAAAACCTCTCTTGCACCTATTCTAAAAAGAATGAAGATGTTATCAAAGATATATCGATAAATTTTGAAGAGGGAAATATAAATATCATTTTAGGGAAAAATGGGGCAGGAAAATCTACGATTATCAAATGTTTAACTTCGCTTCTCAATTATTCTCAAGGCGAGATTTATATCGATTCTAAGAATTTAAAAGAGATGAAATTAAAAGATAAAGCTAAACTTATCGGTTATGTTCCTCAAGATAACGAATCTTCTTACCTAAGCGTATTTGAAACTGTCTTGTTAGGAAGAATACCTTATCTATCATATAGATATGCTCCTTCTGATTATCAAAAAGTTGAACAAGTTCTCTTCGAATTAGGTATAGAGCATCTATCTTCTAAGAAGGTCTGCGAGTTATCCGGAGGAGAAAAACAGAAAGTAGCTATTGGAAGAACATTAGTTCAGGGAAGTAAATATATCATCTTTGATGAGCCTACTTCATCTTTAGATATATCATCCCAAATTAACATCTTTAAATTAATTAAAAGATTAGTAAAAGAAAAAGGAATCACACCTATTATTTCTATGCACGATTTAAATTTATCTATAGAATACGGAGATAGATTCTTCTTTTTAAAAGAAGGAGAGCTGGTTAAAAGTGGCTCTAAAGAGATAATTACAAGTAAATTATTAAACGATGTTTTCGATGTAGATGTCGAAATAAAAAATATTGAAGATAAACAATTCATTGTTCATAAATAGGAGAAATTAAAAATGAAAAAATCTAGTTTATTATTCTTCGCTTTAGCTGCTTTGGGTCTAGGATCTTGCTCTAATCCTACAGTTAATTCTTCTGTTGCTTCCACTATTTCATCAGCAACTCAATCTTCTACTGCTGTATCTTCTTCCACGACTTCTTCTATTTCTACTACAATCACAATAAAAGATTTAATGGATAGAGAAGTTACTATCGACAAATCTAAAGTTGATAGAGTCGTCTGTATCGGTGCGGGGGCTTTAAGACTCTATTCTTATGTAGGAGACATGTCTAAATTAGTGGGTGCTGAAGATATTGATAGAGGAGGAACTGATCCTTTTTCTTCCACCATTAGACCTTATTATCACGCTAATAAAAATATCTTAGATGCTTTGCCTTCTTGTGGTAAAGGTGGACCTAAAAATCAAGCCCCAGAAACGGAATTAATCGCTTCTTGTCGTCCCAATATTATAATTTCTGAATATGCTAAGGATGTCTCTAGCGAATTGCAAAACACTTTAAATATACCTGTCATCTGCTTATCTTACGGGAAGAAACAAGTGTACGATGAAAATATTATTAAATCGATAACTTTATTAGGAGAAATCTTCTCTAAAGAAAATCGAGCAAAAGAATTAGTGGATTATATAGGTTCAATCTCTACTGAAATAACTAATATCACTAAAGATATTAAAGAAGAAGATAAAGTTACTACTTATGTAGGATGCATAGGTAATTTTGGTGTTCAAGATATCTATTCATCTTTCTGCAACTATCCTATTTTTGAAGTCGCTAATATCAAAAATGTATTAACTACTCCTACTTTCGCTTCCGGTTATGTGACAGTCGATGCTGAAAAATTACAACAATTGAACCCTTCTAAGATTATTATTGATGCGGCAGGTTTACCTAAATTTAAAAACACTTACACAGAAAATAAAGCAATCTTTAATAACTTGGATGCTTTCAAGAATGGTGAAATATATTTACAAGTTCCTTATAACGCTTATTACACCAATTTAGAATTAGCTTATGTCAACACTTACTTTGCAGCCTATATAAATTACCCTTCTTTATTTGGAGATAAATTTACTATGGCTAACAAAGCTAACGAAATCTTAGAGAAATTTGTAGGTAAACAAATCTAT
The DNA here is from genome assembly GCA_902772915.1 of uncultured Erysipelotrichaceae bacterium. Taxonomy (GTDB): domain Bacteria; phylum Bacillota_I; class Bacilli_A; order RFN20; family CAG-288; genus Scatoplasma. The sequence goes on from CACYCE010000035.1 coordinate 10,877, forward strand.
ACTGATATTCAAAATAAGACTTACGGTGGTTATCAACAAATCACCAATATGGAAACTTTCTTGCAAAATGTCTAATTTGGAAATTAAAGAATTCTTTGATAATTTGGCACCTTCTTGGGATAAAAAACAAAATGATACAGAAGAAGAATTGAAATCATTCCTCTCGATTTTAAATATCAAAAAAGGGGAAGCTATTTTAGATGTAGGATGTGGGACGGGTATAATAAGCGGGATTCTCTTTCAATTATCTTCAAAAGATGTCATAGGTATAGATGTATCTAAAAATATGATTGATATCGCAAAAGAAAAATATAAAGACAATCCGCATGTTAAATTTATAAATGAAGATTTTACTTTGTCTAACTATTCTTCTTACGATCACATAGTAATATTCAACGCTTACCCACATTTTTTAGATGTAGATTTATTATCTAAGGTTTTATATAACTCCTTGAAAAAAGGAGGAAGAGTAAGTATAGTGCATAATCTCTCACGCCAACAATTAGATTCTCATCATTCGGGTGAGCAAGTTAAGATAGTATCGCGTTTCCTTCTTCCAGTTAAACAAGAAGCCAATCAATTTTCTTCAAAATTTAAAATCTTAAAAGCTGAAGAAGATGATAAACATTACTTCATTCAACTTCAAAAATAATATAAAAGGGGCACTTTATTGATAAGTGCCCTTATTAATATTTCTTAAAATAAATTAACGTCTAGACCAAGCTTCGTATTCTAAGACGTCAGAGACAGTCTCACCATCGATTTGCATCGCAGTAGGTCTACTGAAAGTAACTTTAATTCTCTTACCAGTGTGAATAGTACAAATGCCTTTTTTATTAACGTGAGTACCTTTGAAAATAGAAGGGAAGTTAATTAAAGCCATAATCTTAGTCTTAGTGTGATAGACGATATTGGTTAAATTTCCTTGCTCATTTAAACGATCCTGATTAGGGGCGATCATCATACCTCCGCCCATGTATCTTCCATTCATGGTAGGAGCTAACCAAGTGTGTTTATATTTAAAGGTCTTACCATCAACTTCAACAGTGCATTGAACTCTCTTAAAGTGGAATAATAATCCTTTTATGGCGATTTTAGTGTAGTCGATTTTCTTAGCGTTAGCTTCTCTTAATTTATCACCAACTTCACAACAGTAACCGTCGATTCCAAAAGCCGCATTGTTAATGAAATAATATTCTTTACCTTTAACTCTAACTACAGGTAAGTTATCTAAATAATTATTAATTCTAAAGAAGACAGAGTTCTCTTCGTTAGTATCTTTCAAAAAATCGTTACCGCTACCAGCTGAATACAAATAGATGGGGTTAGAAGGGAATTTGTCATCTAAAGCATTGATGATTCGATTTAGAGTTCCGTCTCCTCCAACAATGTAAACTTCATCTTCTTCAGTTAATTCATCGAAGAATTTCTTGATGTCGAATCCGACAACATTAAAGACTTTAGTTTCAGTATGTAAAAGCTCAACGGCTTTCTTCATACCTTCTTCACCTTTATTTGAATTGGCTAAAGGGTTATATAAAACATATTTCATATACTATTTCCTCCTATTATGCTTTGTATTCTTTTAAACCTAGATAATTTTCCTTGAGAATATTATAAACCATCTCGTCTATTTCAAAACTAGACTTATCTTTATATTCCTCATATTTTAATACTTTACAGACCTTAATTTTAACTTTGGTACTTTTTAAAGGCCATCTCTTAGCAATCTGTTCAGTGTTCTTAGTAACGATAATTACTAAATCAGATTCGCTTTTTAAAGGCAAATTCATCGCTCCAGCCTTCAAAGGTAAAATAGGCTCAGAAGTAGTATTTCTCGTACCTTCAGGATAGATACCTATAGATAGTTTTCCACTTTTGACAAATTCCGCGCTCTTTTTAAAAACAGGGACAGCTTGTCTAGGGTTTTCTCTATCTAAAGGAGAGAATCCACATTTATACATATATTTAGATACTAAGGGCATCTTGAACAATGAACGTTTAGCAATCCAAGCCAATTTTAGTTTAGGAAATTTCATATTTACCACAATCGGATCGAATTTAGAGCGATGATTAGCCATTACTACAACCTTTTTAGATTGATCGATAAGTTCGTAATTATCCACACTTACTTTAACTCTACCTAGATGACATAAGAAGAATACGGTTTGGTCAAAAAAGAAGCGGTAAAAAGAAGAAGGCTTTTCGATATAATCTCCTTTAATTTTCACTGGTAAAGCTAAAAGAAGAACGCACATTAAAGAAAAAGCAAACCACCCTAATAAAAAAGCTATCAACAAAAGAATAGGAATATAGAAGTCATACCAGTTATGTATTATATTTGCAAAAATACTAGTAACGATGGTACAAATAACAGCAGCTAAATAATCAAAAAAAACTAAAACCATATAATTGTATTATCATAATAAAAGCCGTTCTTGTGATTTTTTTTATTTTATTGCGACATTTACGCTAAACTGACAAAAAAGCACACTTAAAATAATTATTTAATATATAATTTAATTATGAATAAAAAGCACCAGTTTACAATTAACGTAATTCACAAAGCTCTAGAAGATTTACTTTTAGAGAAGAACTATTCGGAAATAAGCGCTTCGGATATAATCTTAAAAAGTCAGATTTCCAGATCAACTTTCTATTCCCATTATAAATCTAAAGACGATGTTCTCCTTTCTCTATGTGAAATGATATTTACTCACGTCTTTTCACCTCATTTATTAAAAGAAAGCGGACACGATTTTTCTTCATCAAATTCTTTCGATTATAAAAATATAGTTATTCATACATTTTGTCACTTCGAAGAAGATAAAGTTCTTTTTAAGGCTATATTATCAAGTGAATCTAGTCATATCTTCATTTCTAAATTAAAGGAAAATTCCGCTCCGTTAATGAACGCATTGTTACCAATATCTAAAAATATCAACAATAAAATACCTCAAGATATTGCTTTATCAATCATGCTATCAATTTTTACTGAATTATTAACTAAATGTGTAATGGATGCTTATCCTCCTAAAGAATTAGCGTCATATTTCTTCAAATTCTTAGGCATAGAGTAAGTACTTTGTAAACTAACTAATTTTAAATAGACTATAATAAACAAGAAAGGAATAATATTACAATGAGAATCGCCTTAATCAACGAAAACAGTCAAGCTTCTAAAAACCCTATCATATTCAAAGAATTGAAAGATGTCGCTGAACCTTTAGGGCACGAAGTAATCAACATCGGAATGTTTAACCCCGAAGATAAAGCCTTAACTTACGTGCAAAATGGTATTATCGCTGCGGTCTTGTTAAATTCTAAAGCGGCGGATTTTGTCATTTCTGGATGTGGAACTGGTGAAGGAGCAATGCTAGCTTTAAATAGTTTCCCCGGAGTAATCTGCGGATATGTAGTTGAACCTACCGACGCTTATTTATTCAGACAAGTTAACGATGGAAACGCCATAGCTATGCCTTTTGCTAAAGGATTTGGCTGGGGTGCAGAAATCAATTTACACTACGTATTCGAAAAACTATTATCCACTCCTGGCGGAGAAGGATATCCTAAAGAGAGAAGAGAGCCCGAGCAAAGAAATAAGAAAATTTTAGATAAAGTTAAAGAATCTTCTTACAGAGACTTAGTCGATATCTTACAAGATATAGATCAAGACTTAGTAAAAGGGGCTTTAGATCGTCCTTCAGTTATCCAAACGATTGAAAAATACGCTAAAGACGAAAAAATTAAGAATTACGTTCTTAACTTGGTCGATTAACTAGTTAATTAAGGGGGGCTGTTGTCCAACCCACATTAGTTATGTGGTTTTTTTAACATCCCCCTTTTTAAATCTTTAATAAAACAATTTATAGTCATATAATTAATAAGTCGAAAGGATTAATAAATATGGCGACAAATACTAAATCAAAAACAAACACTAAAGGGGTCTTATTCTTAGTTGCGGGTTTCTTACTATTATTAAGATATCTACTCACTTATTCAGTACCAGCTTTCCAACTAAAAAATATTCCTCAGATTATCTTAAATATCTTCATTTTGTTCTTAGTCATCTTCTTCTACGGATTCTTCCTGATAAAATTTAATGACAATGAAAAAGTTAAGACTCTCGCTCCTTCAATTTTACTTCTAATTATCGGTGGTCAATATTCCACTTCTATATTTACTAACGCTGAAGTTAACGCTTATATGTCGATGATTGGTTCTATAATCTGGTTATTATTAATCGTAACTGGTTTCATCTCTTGCTTTATATACAATAAAATTATTCAAACAACTTTCGGTGCATGTTGTATAGTCGGAGCTTTCTTCGTCTTAGCTAGTTACATCTCAGGTTTAATCACATCTTTGTCAAACGGTGGTAAATTCAACACCATGGAATTATTTACTACCTTGTTGTTAATTGGAGCTTACGTCTTATTATTTATTCCTTCTGTTAAAAAAGAATACAGATAAAACTGAAAAAGGCACTTCACACAGTAAGTGCCTTTTAGTTTGCTATAAAAGTTTTTTATAATTTGATGATTTCGTATTCTCTAGAGCCTAAGTTGTGCTTAGCTGCAACTTCAACAGTATGAATACCGTGTCTAGAATCCATTCTTTCAATTAAAGCCGCCTTGCCTGAATCGGAAGAATTCTTAACTGCATCGTAACAAGCTTGATCGATAGCGACAGGATCAAGGGAAGCAAATATACCTAAATCTCCCATCTCTGGTTCAGCAGGATGATCATCACAATCGCAATCTACTGACAATCTATTAGCGACATTAATATAAGCCATGTTCTTAGCACCGACATAGCCAATAACAGCATCGCAAGCATCAGCCATAGATTCTAAGAATTCATCTTGTTGAGCTATATATTCCTCCCAACATCTTTTAGAATCGGTAGTCTTACCTCCGGAGTGGATATAAGCTTTACCATGAGTTGAAGCTATACCTATAGAGATATTTTTTAAAGCTCCACCAAATCCACCCATGGCGTGACCTTTAAAGTGAGAGAGAATTAAAACTGAATCGTAATTATTTAAATGCTCCCCAACGATATCTTTATCTAATCTAACTCCGTGGTGAACAGGAATTTCAATCTCACCTTTTTCATCCATTAAATCAACTTTAAATCTAGGTCTGAAACCGTGAGCATCGATAGTCTTCCAATGTTCAGCTTTCTCTTGGCGTGAGCCACCATAAGCTGTGCAGCATTCTACTATAGTGCCTTTTAAATAGTCTACTAAATCTCCGATTAATTCCGGATGCAAATAGTTATTACCACCCATTTCACCAGTGGAAATTTTAACTGCGACTTTACCTTTAAGTTCTCGTCCTAGAGCTTTATAAATCTTAATTAAATTCGCAGGAGTTATTTCTTCAATAAAATAGACTTTAGATTTGGCCATAATAAACTTCTCCTTGTTAGATAAATAATAACACAAGAACTAAAAGTTAACCTCATAAATATTATTTTATTATTTAGATAAATATGTTATGTTAATTTATACTTAATTAAGAATTAAGAAAGGGGATAAAAATGAGCTTTTCTTATCATCATTTAGATAAATGGGCAACTTGCAATGTCGATTTAATAGAGGAGTGTTTAGAGAAAAATCCTAAAGCTGTAGTTTTAGTTTCCGGAGCCTCATCTTCAGGTAAATCTTATTGTGCGTCATTACTAGAATCCTTACTTAAATCTGCTTCTTATAGAGCAGTCATAATCTCTTTAGACCAATATAATATCGGTCTATCAGGTATCATTCCTAATAAAGTTAACAAAAACTATTTCAATTCCAATATCTCCAATATGAAAGAGATTATTAAAGTTGTTAAAAAAGTTATTTACGATGTGCCTTTCGAAAAGAAATACGATAAGGAAGTTTTAAATATTCTCTCCGAGAAATTGAAATCTTTCTTTGATTCTAAAGAAGAATTAAATAAATTCTTAGATGGTTTATATAACGAGTGGAAAGTCTTAAATTTTGATGAACCGACTGTTTACGATTTAAAAGAAGCTGCTAAAGATATCAAATCTCTATTAAAGAACAAATCTATAAATGTTAAGAAATACTCTAAAGTTATATCTGAAAGGGAAGAATCTAATCAAATTATCAGCGGCTCAGATTACGATGTAATAATAGTCGAAGGTATTTATTGCTTAGATGAAGTTCTATTAAATTCTTTAAAAGGTGTTTACACCATCAAGAATTTTATAGACTCCAATCCCAAATCCTTATTCTTAAGAAGAGTCATTAGAGATGCTAAATCCACTTCCGCTTCTAACGTCTTTACTATTACTAATTATTTTAAATATATCATTCCGTCTTATCAGGACACTATCTATCCTTGCAAGAGATTCGCTGATGTTGTATTTAATAATGACATGTCATTTTTAGAGATGAGAGGAGGGGATCTCTACACCACTAAAGTAGAATTCAAGACTCTAGATAAAAATATCATCAACAAGATTAAAGAAGCTTCTACTATCAAATCAGTAACCTATCAAAAAGATACTTACTTCTCGGTGGAAAACGAAGTTAATCAATCTAATAATTTATTGAGATTAAGATCCATATCTGAAGATAAAGGACTAACTTACACTCCTTCTTCTTTAGTCCATAAAGGCATACCTAAAAATAGAAAAGATGGAAAGATTATTAGACCTATCAATATCTTCTTAAAAGAAGGGGAATTAAATAAAGTCTGGTCATCTGAGCAAGATGTCTTAATGGATTTTGTCAGAGCGGGATTCTTCATTGGACCAATTCAAAAGAAAATTAAAACTAAATTAACTTACAACGGTCAAAATCTCACCATCAGAGAAATAGATAACAGGGAATTCTTCGTTGAAATCGACGAACCTGAATGTGAGAAAGTTGTTAAATCTTTAGGAAGGTTAGTTAAATAAATAATGAAGAAATATATTCTTTTAAGTTTAATTTCTATAGGTTTATTAAGTTTGGGAAGTTGTAATTCATCTAGAATCAGTTCTACTTCAATAATTACTTCTGTTCAAGAAATTACCACTAGCATCAACGGCGTCGATAAAAAGGGCAATGTCTTTTTAAATCTAGGAATCTCTTCTTTAAATAATTTAAATGTCGTTTACGGCGATGAAGTTGAAGTTAGTTTAGGGGATTTGAAATTTAAGATGCCTTACGCTGACACCTTAACTTGTGTAGGGTATGGTAATAATGTTTTGATTAATTCTGAAAATAGCTTATCTTTACGAGCTTGTTATGAAGCTTTCGCTTTCAATAGTGGAATCTTCTATTACGATTCTAATTTTAAAACTTATGAATATAGAGATAACAAAGGACCTAACGATTATCCAGTAACTATTAGAATTAGTGAAAAAGGGAAGTACAAAGAAGATTACGAATCTACTCATATTGCTTTAATAGAAAATTCACCTTCTATAAGTAAAGAAGTTTATTCTAACTTCAGACCATTAAGTGGAGGAAATTTAAAAGAGAATTTCCTCTTCCGCTCTTCTTCACCTATAGACGATTCTATAAATAGAGCTCAAACTGCAAATTCATTATTATCTCAATACAATATTAAATACGTATGGAATCTTTCTGATACTGCCAATGAGGCTGATTTTACTATTAGTAAAGCTCAATTTGACGTAACTAATTACACATCTTTAATGAAAAATAATTCAGTTCTATTTAATCAATTGGCATCTGAAGTTCTTTCTGATAGTTTCTTTATTGGCTTAAAACCTCTATTTGAAACTTTATTAACTGACAAAGAAAACATTATGTTCCACTGTGATGCTGGTAGAAATAGAACAGGTATGGTTGCAGCTCTATTAATGGCTATAGGTGGAGCTTCTTACGAAGAAATCGCTGCAGATTACATGCTTAGTTACATCAATTTAAATGGGGTAGAAATAAATAGCAACATCTACAACCACATCAAAAAGAACACTATAGATTCTATATTCTTAAAAATGACTTCTAAATCTTCTTTAGAAGAATTAACTAAAGAAACTATACAAACTGAAGTTAATTCCCGTCTACTTAAAGCTGGTTTAACCCAAGAAAAGTTAGATAATATAAAGATAGCAATATCTAAATAGTTCTTAAAATATAAATGTTTAGGCATTTCTAAGCATTTATATTTTTTATTGAAATAGTAAGGTCTAAAATAGAAGAAAGTAATAAAACCTGGAGGCTAATTATGAAATTATATAAAGAAGGTAGATATACAGGAGAAAGAGCTTTGTACGAGACTCACGATGCAAAAATTGAAAATTGCATCTTCGATGATGGTGAATCTCCTTTAAAGGAATCTTCTAATTTAGATATCTCCCACTCTTCATTCTGCTGGAAATATCCACTTTGGTACGATAAGAATGTTAAAGTTGAACACTCTACATTCTTTGAAATGGCTAGAGCGGGAGTCTGGTATACACAAGATATCACTCTTAACGATGTCTTGATTTGCGCTCCTAAAAATTTTAGAAGATGCAAAAAATTAACCTTGAAAGATGTCACTTTTACTGATGCTAAAGAAACTTTATTCAACTGCGAAGATGTTAAATTAATTAACGTCTCTGCTAAAGGCGATTATTTTGGTATGCACTGTTCAAATATGAATATTGAGAATTTAAAAGTCGATGGTAATTACGCTTTCGATTCAGCAAAAAACGCTACTTTTAAAAACTGCAAATTATTAACTAAGGACGCTTTCTGGAACTGTGAAAATATCAATATTGAACATTCTTATATCTGCGGTGAATACTTCGGATGGAATTCTAAGAATATCACCTTAAAAGATTGTACTATCGAATCTTTACAAGGCTTCTGTTACATGGAAAATGTGAAATTGATCAATTGTAAAGTATTAAATACCAACTTGGCTTTCGAATATTCTACTGTAGATGCTGATATCACTACTAGATTGATTTCTATTAAGAACCCTAAAGGGGGAAGAATCGTCTGCAGAGGTTACGATGAATTAATTATGGAACCTAATTTAGTCGATCCTTCTAAGACTGAAATCATTGTTAAAGAATAAATAATATGGGAAAATACGATTTCAATAAAATAATTGATAGATCTAACACTTCTTGCTGGAAGTGGGATCTCCGCAATAATGAGAATGAATTACCCATGTGGATTGCGGATATGGATTTACCTACCGCTCCTTGTGTCGTAGAAGCATTAAAAAGGAGAGTTAATCATCCTATCTACGGATATACTTATCCTTCTGATAAGTGGTATCAAGCATGGATTAATTTCTATAAAGAAAGACATAATTTTAATATAGAAAAAGATTGGTTGATTTTTTCTACTGGAGTAATTCCCACTATATCCTCTACAATTAGAAAGCTAACTACTCCTAACGAAGGAATTGTAGTCTTGACTCCTATATACAATACTTTCTTCAATTCCATAATAAATAATGGAAGAAGACCTATAGAATCTAAATTGATTTATAAAGATGGAACTTATTCTATAGATTGGAAAGATTTAGAAGATAAATTAAGCGATAATCAAACTATGATGTTAATCTTCTGTAATCCTCATAACCCTATAGGTAAGATATGGTCTAAAGAAGAAATTGTCAGAATCGGTGAATTATGTAAAAAATATAACGTGTTAGTAATTTCTGATGAAATTCACTGTGAATTGACCGCCCCTAATAAATCTTACACACCTTTTGCCTCAGTTAATTCTATTAATAAAGAGATATCTATTACCGCTGTAGCTCCTTCTAAAGCTTTTAATATGGCAGGACTAAATTCTTCAGCTATTATAGTTCCTAACCCCTATCTAAAAGCCAAAGTTGAAAGACAACTTAATACCGATGAATGTGCTGAGCCTAACGTCTTCGCTTGCGATGTAGCTATAGCAGCTTTAAACGAAGGTAGAGATTATTTAGATGAATTGAGAATTCACATTCAAAATAATAGAGAATTAGTAGAGAAGTTTATAAAAGAGAAAATACCTGAAATAGAAGTAACTAAGCAAGATTCTACTTACTTATTGTGGTTAAACATCTCTAAAATAAGTAATGACTCTGATGATTTTACTTCCTTTATAAGAAAAGAAACAGGTTTATGGTTAGCTTCAGGATCTATTTATAGAGGAGATGGTAAATCATTTGTAAGAATGAACGTCGCTTGTCCTACTTCCCTAGTTGAAGACGGATTAAATAGATTGCTTAAAGGCGTGACTTTATATAAAAATAAACAATAAAATTTTATTAAAAGTAAATTTATAAAAAATCATTTCAAAGCAAAAAGGGAACTGGCAATATTTGCTTAGTTTCCTTTATTTTTAGCCATTTCTTGAATTTTCGTGCATTTATATAAACTCTTGATTGTAAAAATATTATTAAAATGAAAACACTTTCAATGTTTACATTAATAAATATGGTGTCATAATATCATCAACCTAAGTTAGGAGCATAACTTCCCTCTTAATTTAGGTTAAGTATCAATTTGTCGATTGGTACTGAAAGGAGGATATTATTATGAATATGTCCGAACAAGAAATCAATAAGAGAATCGCCAATGTTGAAAGAAGAATGAACACTCTTATCGATGAGATGGATGAAAGAGGTTATGTCCCTTTCGATGGCGTCTTAGCTGAAGCTACCGAAGGTGATAGACTTTCTAAAATCTATGATAGCTTATTAGATGAAAGAGATTATCTCTTAGGCGAACTCACTAAGATTAAATAAATCTTAGAATATCATTGTATTTACTAGGAGGAGATGAAGTTCTCCTCCTTTTTTCATATAAAAAAAGATTCTTAGAAATTATTCCTAAGAATCTCTTTTAATTAAGCTACAACCTTTCCTTCAGTCATATTAGAGATGACAAAGTCGAACACAGATTTTAAATTATTAAATTTATAGACGTTGTATTGTTCTTGATGTAATTCAAATAACATGACGGTCATTTGTAAACTAATTAAAGGGAAATAGCAATAGACCTTACCGTTTTTAACATTAGCAGTAGAATAAACTTTTGAATCTTCAATAATCTTAGTTAACTTCTCTTTCTTATCTTCAGTTAACAAAGAAGCATCAAAGGAAGCACCTAAATAAATATTTCTAAAATCCTCAAAGGAATTTTTAACTTGAGTAGCGATCATCATACCTTCGGTATACGCTAATTGGTTGTCGAATTCATAGACTCCGAAAACCCCATTTCCAAAATCCATTTTCATAGTGAGCTTCTTCTCTTCAGCCATAATATATATCTCCTTATTTTTAATTACTTTTTATATCTTTTTAAATTAAACAATAATTAATAGATAATTACAAGTTTATTCATACAAAAGAGGTTCCCCGGAGGGAGGGAACCTCTCATAGAAAGGATAGAAAGGAGATAAAAATATGAATATTCGATTATGATAGAGATAAGGTGAAAGATGTTATTAAAACCTTATCTACTTTTATTATATTTTTCTAAAAGTAAAAGAAAAGAGACGAAACTACTAATGTCCAAAAAAAGTCCCACATAGTTGTAAAATACTATATTCTATAAGTCGACTTTTACTAAAATCCTAAGATTTTCTAATTCTTTGTTATGAGAAGCTAGTGGCTTATCATCTAGGCGATAAATAATTAATTTATATGTTCTTTAAAGAAGTTTGTCTGCTCTATTACAATTTTTTTAGATATATCTAAATTCATATTAACTTGGAAGTCATGTTGATATATATCATTGTTAAATTCATCTTCTTTAATAGAATAAATAACCTCTACTCCTCTTTCTTTTAAGTGCTTATACATAGGTATTACATTTTCTTTTAAGAAATCGAAATAACCCGAGAGTAAATAAGTCGGAGGAAAAGACGAATTAATAGAATTATAAGCATCTAATAAAGGCATCAATTTATATTTTCTGAATTTACCTATATAGACATCTCCTTCAAACCCATCTTCAGTCTTTTTAGTTATCCATCTAGAAGTATCGTAATATCCGCAATTTAAAGCACAAGCTTTAACTTTTATTAAGTTGTTAACTTCCATATTAAATAGAGCTCTAAATTTAGGATTGGATTTAATTACTAAATAATGCATTGCTAATTCCGCTCCTGCGGAATCTCCAATAACGAAGGTATTATTAATATCTAGACCGTATTTATCTCTATTTTTATATATAAAATCAAATACTTTATTAACTTCAAATAATTGAGTTGGAAACTTCTTTTCTGGCGCTAAAGAATAATTGATATTAATAACTTTAAATCCTTGTAAAGCTAAATATGCACAATAATATTTATATACTTCTTTATAGCCGTATATAAAACCTCCCCCATGTATATTTACAATTACAGGTAACTTCTCTTTTAAAGATTTAGAAGAAGGATAAGAAATATCTAATAAATTAAAAGGGATATTTCTTCCATACTTTAAATCAGATATAACCTCTAATCCTGGAGGATATTTTAAATCTTTATCCCTGTTGTAATCAGATAAGCCTATATTTTTTCTAGCTTCTAAAACTATATCAAAATCTTTACTCATACCTATACTTTACTTTACCTTTCTCAATTTAGAAAGAAAAAGATTTAAAAAGTCTTTTTATTTAAAAGATAGAAAAGTAATATTTACGCATTTTTAAATTGTATTTTTACTGTGAATTAAAAATTTTTAATATTAATGCAAAATTTGAAAGAAATATCTCGAATAAGTAATGAGAAGAAAGCTAGTTCTCTAATCAGCTTATTTTTACTTCTTTAAAGCTGATTAAGTGTCAGGTGTTCTCTCCATCTCACCCTATTAAAAAAAGATGGATTTACATAAATTTAAGAATATGAAAGAAGAAATCAAATTAGAAATATCTCAATCTCTCCATCGCTACTACCTAAATAAAGCTCTTATTTTAAATGATGAGCATTTATTTAAATATCACGTCTATATTCTTCAACGTCAAAAAGAAGAAGGAAAAGTTATTAATAAAAGCGAAAGAAAGAGACTATTAGAATTCATATAGAAAGGAAAAATGAACATGAATATATACATCTTGCCTAGAGCTAGTCCTAACCGCTTGCTCTGGGCGCCCTTATCTAGGTTAGAGAAAAGGAATGAATTATATGAAATTCAAATTTAATATTAAAAATAAAAAGAAAGCTCAAAACATCGCTTTAGGAAGTGTCGTTACTGCAGGGTTATTAGCTGTAGTAGGAGTGATGTCCTCAGGCTTTCAAAACTGGAATGTAGATAGTTGGTTTAAACCTTCAACTAAAGTTCAAATAATTAGCAGTAACTCCAAAGATAACAACGAGGTTAAAAACGACACAAATAATTCTAAAGACTATCAAGACATCACTAATACAGTAACTAATTTTGAAAGCCACGGCATCAAGATGGCTTACTTTAATGAGATACCTCAAAAAGGTGATGTTACAGCGTATATTTCTTATACTGTCGAACCAGAGGCTCATACAGGAACAATAGTTTACGCTGTAACTTGCCCTGAAGTAGAAAGTTACAAATATACAGACTATTTAGAAATAACTCACGACGAAGAAAAAAATACTCTAGCAATTAAATGTTTAAAAGCCTTCACTCATCAATTCATATTGAAGATTTATTCTGAAGAAAACCCCTCGATCTATGGTCAAATATCTATAGATTACAAGTCTAAATTACTCGACTCTGATGTAATTCTTTCAGTAAATAGTTCTACTCATTATTTTGATATTGATGTTAACAATACCCTTTCAGGAGGTTCTATATCTATCGACGATAGCTATTATATAAGATCTTTTGCTTTTAAAGATTCTTTCATAGAACAAGTTAAACAAATATTAAATTACGAATCTATTAGTGAATCTTTCAATTACCACGAAGCTAAATATTTCTTAGGAAGCGATCCTTCAATTATATATTCTCAAAAGATTCAATATGACGCCTATTCATTTATCCATCAATTCTACACTCAAGAAAACGACAATGACAGTTGTACTTACTTAACAGAAAAATCCGCTGATGTCATATCTAGCTTATTTGATGGAATCAATCCGGTATTTACAATTACTTGGGAAGTTGGTAGTGGAGAAGATTTAAAAACCTTTACTAGAGACGTAGCTTGGAAGATTGATTCTATCGCTGCAAGAAGTATCACTCCTTCTAACGATCACATCATCTTCTAATTTACATGCTGGTTAAAAATAAACCAGCTACTTTTTGAGGAGGAATAAATCATGTTTCGATTATTGAATTTAGTAATGTTTATTACAACATTTCTAGCAAATGCTAATTTCATGTCCGTGAATAAAACACCATCAAACGACCTAAAAAACCCACTTATAAAAATTAAAAAAGCCTCGGTAAATTCGTCTACTTACAAGCTGTTTTACAGCATTTATCCAAATTGTTCAAATCCAGATATTCATTATAAAATCGAAAAAGTTGATTCCTCCTCGCCTAATGCTAGTTCATATTATTCTTGCGTAGTTGACCAGATAGAAAAAAGCTGCACCATCACTTGTTTACAACCTAGTGATTATCAATATAGATTAGTTTTATTCGACAGAAAGAATTCTTCTGTAAGTTGCAGTGTACTTTTAGATTATGAGCAGAAGTTACTTTACTACCCTTATATAAATGTAAATAATAGCACTCTATATTTTAATAAAGGTAATTCTATTTATTCTAAAGGAACTATTAAATATAACGTTACAAATGAGTCATTCACTTTCAATTCTTCATTTATAAATTTCATGAAAAGCAAACTTGTTAAATCATATTCAGATATGGAAGTAAGTAATGTTACTTACTCTTCATATTTTACTTATTCATCGTGGATGTTATTTGATCAAATGACACTTAGTTCATTCTTAAGTAAATTTAGTTGTACATATACAGTAAGTGGATATGACTCTGATGATGAATATTTCTCTTATCAAGATTCGTCTTCATTATCAATTAACGATATAAAGAATAATAAAAGTACCTACTACCCTTTCTACAACGGGATGATTATAGGCACTTACAATTGGACATATAATTCTAAAAACTTTTACGAAAATATAGTTATAGATTGCACTGATAAAATCTAATTATTTTTAGATTCTTCATTATTCTCTTCTTGTTTATTATCTAGCTCTTTAAGTTTGTAGCTAGTCCATTTTAAAGAGGAAGAAAAACCTATAATTAAACAGATTATACCTACAGCTGCTAAAGGTATACCTATATACGCTATAAACAATTTAGTAGCGCTCACTCTCTTAGATAAAGAAACAGCTAAATCTACTATAGACCATATAATTAAACCTACTCCAACTGGAGTAAATAAAACACCAATCCATCTAATTAAAGATCTAATTAAAGGATTTTTAACCATGTGAATGGAATTGTTATTAAATGTCTGACCTGTTTTAACATCATCTTTTAATTCATTAGAGGTGGTATGCAAAGCTGTAGCGAGCAATTCAAATTGTTCGTCAGTAGGTATTAATTTACCTTTTTCCCACGATGAAATTATTTTAGAACTAGTCTTAGTTCTCCTTGCTAATTCATCTTTAGATAGATGAAACATTATTCTTTTTTGTTTAATTTTTTCACCGATAGTCATAAATATTTATCAACTAATTTATGATAACACATAATTAAAAAAGTAGATTGACTTCACAATCTACTTTATAAAGTATTATTTGATACTACGTATTTACCTTTAGCGATATCTTCTAATAAGGTTTCCCTAGGAAGAGGCTTACCAAATAAATAACCCTGCAATCTTCCACAACCAGCATCTTTTAAGAAAGTCATTTCTTCTTTAGTCTCGACGCCTTCAGTTAATGTCTTCATTCCAATATCATCAGCCATATCAATTACTGATTTAATTAATGTGCGAGACTTCTCATTTTCATTAAAGCCTGATAAGAATTTCATATCAATCTTTAAAACATCAAATTCGTAGTCTTTCAAAACATTAAACGAAGAATAGCCAGAGCCAAAGTCATCTAACCACAGAGCGTAACCTTGTTCTCTTAATCTCGCAATGGCTTTATTCAAAGCTCCTAAATCATCAATCAAAGCTGATTCAGTTATTTCAACGTGCAGCAATTGCTTAGGTACATTATATTTCTTGACTGTTTCTTCTAGAACTGAAACAGCATCCATCAATTTAAAATCTAATCTAGAGAAATTGATCGATATAGGTACTATAGGTAATTTCTTATCTAAAGCGTCTCTTATATCTCTACAGACGTTTTCCAATATCGCTGTATCTAATTTATGAATTAAATGAGTATCCTCTAAGACCGGTACAAATTGACCAGGATTCATGAAACCGTGAACAGGATCTATCCATCTAGCTAAAGCCTCACATCCGCACAATTTAGAATCGTTAGCCCAGACTACGGGTTGGTAATAAGCTTTAATCCAACCTTGCTCTATCGCGTTATCTATATTGTTAACTACATACTGCTTCATATAGAAAGCATCGTGCATCTTCTTGTCGAATTCTAAATAATATTTATCTCTTCTATTGCTAATTACTGAACAAGCGTATCTAGCCTTATCTATAGCTAAATGCGGATCTTCATCTCTATCGGCGAAGACATATCCACCAAATTTAATTTCAATTCTAATATCTTTATCGATAGAAGCGACATCTTCATGCAATCTATCTACCTTATCTTTAAAAGTTGATACATCAGCTAAAGCTAAGAAATGATCATCAGATAATCTACAAGTATAATGAGGGTCAAAATAAGAATTAATTAATCTTCCTATTTCTTTAAGTAATAAACTACCTTGCTTGAACCCTTTTTGATCGTTGTAAATCTTAAAGTCATCAATATTCATAAAGAGATATATTTTAGTGCCGATTTCTAGATTAGGATTTAAGATTACCGCTTCCATCTCCTTCATGAAGTGATTAGAAGAATGAATATCTACTAAAGAATCGTAATTAGCGATTCTCTCTAGATTCTCATCTTTTCTAGCTTCTCTAACACGCTGATTGTAAATAGAGATACAAATCATAGTTAAGGAAATAAAGAAAGTAATATAGTTAACTTCATCACCAGGTTGGAACAAATAAGCTGGATTTTTAACGGCGGAAGATTTAATCAAGAAATAGAAGCCTAAGAAGATCGATCCTAATAACCCTATAGATACATAAGGTTTCCAAATTAATAGACAGCCTACATATATACTCATGGTTAAGAAACACATTATCTCTTTACCAGAATAATAATCGGAATAAGAGACCTTCATACCGAAGACTAAACAAATAGAAGCGAATAAGGTAATGACAACCATCGCTAAAATTTGGTTGTTCTCTTTCTTTTTAAATCTGTATAATGAGCTTCCAAATATAGATAGACCGAAGAATATAGATAGCACATATAAAAGAATTAAGAAGATATTTCTAACTTGGTTAGTAGCGGAGAAAGATTCAATAAAGATTAAAAATCCCCAAATGACGCTAAATGAAGCAAACACAGAATTGATAATTAAATCAGCTTTAGGAGATAATTTGTTAGAAAAGTAAGTTAAACAGAAAACAGTTAACCCTAAGCCAACAAATAGCATCAGCCAGAAGTTAGATGTGTAATCAAATAACAATTTCCCAATATCCGTATTAGGATTAGCGGATATATAAGGAATCATATCTTCAAAGGTTCTTCTAAGAATCATCCATATTTCTAATATGACAATGACAATCGCCATAAAAACACCGCTTCGTATGCTAGCTTCATTCAAATAGCCTCTAACATATTTTGAATTGCGGTATATACCTAGAAGATTAAAGAAAAAATCTTTAATTTTAATTAAATTTTCTTTCATATTTAAAATATATCACAAATAAAAGAGCGTGATAATTCAACCCCGATATTTTTATACTGCTAGAATAATAAATCGCTTAAATAACTTTGTAGAATTCTTCCACTTTCTTTCTATCTCTATGACGAGGGGAGGCTTCTCCACCTTTTAAAGCAGGATATCCTACAGGTAAGAACAAGATAGGTTTAATATTAGAAGGTAAGTTGAATATTTCTTGAACTTTCTTAGAATCAAACATTCTAACAATACAGCTTCCTAAACCTAACTCACAAGCCTCTAAGGCCATTTGAGTAGTAACAATACTGCCATCAATATCAGCGGTGTCCACACCAACTTCTGAAGTTGAATGCCACACTTTATCCATATCTATACATACTAAAAAGACTAAAGGTGAATTGTAAGTACAAGGAGTTGCTAATTTAGCTTTTGCTAAACCTTCTTGTGATTTAATTACATAAACATATTGAGCTTGCAAGTTTCTAGCGGTAGGCGCGTTTCTTACCACTTCTAAAATATCATCAATCTTTTCTTGCTCGACTTCCCTAGAAGAAAAAGCACGGCAAGAATATCTCTGCTTAGTCAAATCTAAAAAACTCATGATGAATTAAAAATTCCTTTCTTAACTATATTTTATAGTCTTTGAAAGGAATTATGTTAATTATTGATTATTAGATGCTAAGAAAGAATTAACTTTTTTAGATAGAATGTCTTGTTTTATACTCTCTAATCTAGTTTCTCTGAAATTTTTAATTTGCTCGTCAGTTAACTTATAAGCCTTTTGATAGTTTGCTAAGATATCATCGATATCATTAGATGTAACTTCTAAATGTTCTTTCTTAACAATCTCATCGAAGATGACATCAATCTTTAAAGATTTGATAGCTTCTTTTCTCAATTTAGCTTTAAAATCATCCTTAGTTTGACCAATCATCTTTAAATAATTATCTAAATCAGTTCCATATTGAGCCATAGCTTGAGAATAATAATTTAACATCTCATCGACTCTCTTGTTGATCTTCTCTTCTTCTAAATCTAATTCGAAGTTATCTGCTAGATGTTGGAACAATTTAGAAACGTAATCATTATCAGCGTCGACTTTAGCTTTAATTTCTAAGTCGCTCTTCATCGCATTTCTCAATTTCTCCACATTTTCAAAATTCAACTTCTTAGCGAATTCATCGTCTAAGTTAGGTTTAGAAGAGACTTTGTGAATCTTGCATTTAAAGATCGCTTCTTTACCCGCTAAATTAGGGGCGCCGTAATTTTCAGGAAATGTGACTTTAACTTCGACATCATCACCTTTTTTATGACCGATTAACTGTTCTTCAAAGCCAGGGATGAAAGAATGTGAACCTAATTCTAAATCGTAATGTTCACCTTTACCCCCTTCAAAAGGTGTCCCATCTAAAAAACCTTCGAAGTCGATATTTGTAACATCTCCTTGTTTAGATTCCCCTTCTTTTTCTATAAAGAATTGAGGGTTTGCTAACATCTTATTCAATTCGTTATTAACATCTTCGTCAGTAACTTTCTTAGGTTCTTCTTTACCTAATTTTAAATTCTTATATTGAGGAAAATTCATCTGTATTACTCCATTTCAACTTAGTTATTATATCTTATAAATGTTAATAAAGCGATATAATGAATCTATATAATCCTATTTATAAGCATGTGCTAAAAGAACCAAGATAAAATTTCTTGTATACATTTTGTTTTATAAGCACCACAAATCCATTCTAAATGAAATTAAAATGTAGGCAAGTAGTGTTAATTCATTGCAAATGAATAGAAAGGATCATTTTTATGGATAACGCAAGTATTTTGATACTATGTCTGATTATTGCGGCAACGCTAATCACAATTTTTTACGTTTTCTTCTTATATCACAAGATTGGGCGTATAAAAATCGCTAACCCAGATGTCGAAAATATCTCTGGTTACATCCGCGAAGGCGCTATGGCCTTCTTACGAAGAGAATTCAAGGTCATTATTCCTTTTGTTCTTATAGTCGCTGTCATCTTGGTTGTTTTAGGATTTATTCCTGTATTTAAAAACGTCGAAGGAATCGGATGGGAAGGTGGATTATCATTTATCATCGGTGCAACCTTCTCTGCCCTAGCTGGTTATATAGGCATGTTATCCGCTACTAAATCTAACGCTAGAACTACCGATGCTGCCGCCAATAGAGGTATGGGTGGAGCTTTAAGAGTCGCTTTCACCGGTGGTTCGGTCTTAGGTCTAGCTGTCGTCGGCTTAGGTTTATTAGGTTTAACCGCTCTATTTATTTCCTTCTTCTATATCTACTCGGCTATGGGTTCAGCCCAAATGACTGCTCTTTCCCAAGCCTCTCATGTTATTTCAGGTTACGGCTTAGGCTGTTCTATGATTGCTCTATTTGATAGAGTTGGTGGAGGTATTTACACTAAGGCTGCTGATGTCGGTGCAGATATCGTTGGTAAGATCGAAGAAAATATTCCTGAAGACGATCCTAGAAATCCCGCCACTATCGCTGATAACGTCGGTGACAATGTCGGTGATATTGCTGGTATGGGTTCTGACTTATGTGAGTCGTATGTCGGTAGTATCATCTCTTGTTTAACTCTAGGTGCAATTCTAGTTCAACAAGGAGTTAGCTCAGGTCAACCTATAAATTTCTCTTTCGTTCTCTTCCCTTTAATCATTGCTGCTGTAGGTGTTTTAGCTGCAGTCTTGTCAGTAATCTTGGTTCGTTCTCGCGAATGGAAAGATCCTCAAAAGACTCTAGACTTAGCTACTTACATATCTACAGGTATTGTCTTTATTACTACTATCTTCTTAGCAATCTTCTACCTCCAACGCGCTCAAGCTATAGGTGCTGTCTCAGCAGGTTTGGTCTCAGGTATCTTAGTCGGTAAGATTGCTGAATTATACACTTCTTCTGATTACAAAGGTGTTAAAGAAGTTGCTAAAGAATCCGAAACTGGCGATGCAACTAACGTCATCTCCGGATTAGGTCTAGGTATGAAATCTACTTTCTTAACAGTCTTAGTTCTCGCCCTAGGTATTGTTATCGCTTACTTATTCTTAGGAAATTACGGAATCGGTTTAGCTGCTGTAGGTATGTTATCAGTTGCAGGTATAACTATCTCTGTAGATGGTTACGGCCCTATTTCTGACAATGCTGGTGGTATCGCAGAAATGTCTAAATTAGATCCTTCCGTTAGAGAAATCACCGATAAATTAGATGCCGTAGGTAATACTACCGCTGCTGTGGGCAAAGGTTTCTGCATCGGTTCGGCGACCTTCACAGCCTTAGCCTTATTCTTATCTTACGCGCAAGCTGCTAACTTATTTGATGCCGCAGGTGCAGCTAACTTAAATGTCTTGTTACCTGAAGTTATCATCGGCCTACTCTTAGGTGCGATGTTACCTTATCTCTTCTCTTCTTTAGTTATTGGTTCTGTTGGTAAAGCGGCTAACCAAATGGTTGTTGAAGTTAGAAGACAATTTGCAGAAAATCCCGCCATCTTAGAAGGTAAACAATTACCTGATTATAAGAAGTGCGTTGATATTTCTACTAAAGCATCCTTAAGAGAAATGATTCTCCCTGGTATTATCGCTGTTATTTCGCCGTTCATCGTCGGATTTGTCTTAGGTAAGAGAGGATTAGGTGGAATGTTAATTGGCGCTTTATCTTCCGCTATTATGTTAGCAATCTTCATGGCTAACTCTGGAGGAGCTTGGGATAATGCTAAGAAGTACATCGAACAAGGTCACTTTGGTGGTAAAGGTTCTAAAGCTCATAAAGCTGCCATCACCGGTGATACTGTCGGAGATCCTTTAAAAGATACCGCCGGTCCTACTATGGATATCTTAATCAAATTGATGTCTATCATCTCCTTGATTATGGCTCCGGTCTTCTCTCAAACTTCTTCTTTGTGGGAAGTCTTAATTAAAGCCGTCTCTGGTCAATAAAAATTAATTTAAGCACTTGAACTTCATAATTCAAGTGCTTTTTATATTTAAAAATATCTTTATGTTTAATCCTTTATGCTAAGATTTATATATGAGTAAAAAAGAACACATAAGCCTCAAACATAAAAAAAATCATCAAACTATTCCTCCGCGTCACCTCTTAGGAATGTTAATAATCTTAGCGGAAGTTATAGGTGTCTTTGCAGGTGTATTAGTTCTCGCAATATACTTCACTTGGGTTTGGTATATAATTGGCGCAATTCACATTCTTTTATTTTTATTGATTCTCTCTTCTTCAGATAACCCTGATTATAAAATTCCTTGGATTGTTTTTATATTGTTAGTACCAATTCTAGGTCCTTTATGTTACATCTTGTTCTACTCTCGTAAATTATCTAAAAAGCAAACTAAGAAATTAAAATTATTAAAGAATACTAGAATCCCTTTTAACCACTCTTACCATTACGAGAAATTAAAAGAAGACAATCCTCTAATTTATTCAGATGCTAAATATTTAACTCACGCAGAAAAGACTAATTTACATAGAAATACCGCTATTAAATATTACCATCTAGGAGACGATATCTTCCCCGACTTATTAAAAGATATAAATAACGCTAAAGAGTTCATCTTCTTAGATTATTACATCATTAGAGAAGGAATCTTCTGGGATACTATTCTTGATGCGCTAATTAAGAAGTCTAAAGAAGGTGTTGAAGTGAGACTTCTCTACGATGATATAGGATGCATGAGAAACTTACCTGGTAATTACGACAAATATTTAGATAGCCTTGGTATTCACACTCGTCAATTCAATAGATTGAAATATCAACCTAACAGCGAATTTAACAATAGATCTCATAGAAAAGTCACAGTAATCGATGGATTATATGGTTACACAGGAGGATTCAACCTCGCTGATGAATATGTCAATAAAATCGTCAAATTCGGACATTGGAAAGATTCGGGTATCAGAGTTGAAGGTGAATTAGTCGATGAATTTACTAAACAATTCTTATGTGATTACGAACTCTCCTCCCCTAAACAAATAGATTTCAATTTTGAGAAATATTATAGAAAGCATCTAGTTCCTAACGATGGCTATTGTATTTCTTTCACAGATGGTCCTCGTCCTATTTACCCTCGTGAAACTGCTAAAGGAGCGATTCTTAATTTATTAAATCACGCTACTAAAAATGTCTATATAACTACCCCTTATCTAATCACTGATAATGATGTTATGACCGCTATTGAAACTACCTCTTTAAGAGGAATAGATGTAAGAATCATAACTCCGCATATCCCTGATAAAAAATTGATATTTAAAATGACGCAATCTTCTTATAAGAGACTTATGGAAGCGGGAGTTAAAATCTACGAATATACTCCTGGATTCATCCACACTAAATCTTACCAAGCCGATGGTCAAGTCGCTATTATAGGAACTATCAATCTAGACTATAGAAGCTTAGTTCACAACTTTGAAAACGGCGTGTGGATGTACAATCACGAAGTAATAAAAGATATTGAAAAAGACTTCTTAGAAACTCAAAAGATCTCTATGCGTATAGAAAAGAAAGATGTTAAGGACAACATCATTTGGAGATTCTTCAGAGGAATAGTAAAAATCTTCGCCCCTTTAATGTAAGGCGAAGATTTTTTATATTTTTTATTAATCTTTAGTAAAAGTGATATATGTAGAGTACACTCCCAAGTCATTATTAATCTCACCGACGTTAAATGACCATCCTAAATCTATTCCGCTATTCAATTTAGAGCCGTTGACAAATTGAAGAGCATATTTAGACATCGAGAAGGAAGAACCTTCGAAGAATAGCCCTGTATCGCTAAAGCGAGAGGTAGTTCTAATAGTATCTTCAACATCATCTCTAATCAATTGAACTAAATTATATTCTTGGTAGTCAGTACCTAAGACAGAAATTCTATCAACGCTATCGAAAGAATTAGACATCGCTAGTTCCATACTACCCAAGGTTACATCGTTGTAGAAAGGTAAATTGTAATCACCCTTACCATCTTTTTGAACCAACCTAGAATCAATATGATAAATTCTTATACCAGGTTTATTTTGGCCGTAATCGTAATAAGTACAATCAAATTCATTCAGGCCTTTAGGAGAGAATAATTCTACTAAGATATATTCATCAAACATGGAATTATATTCATTCCAAGAAGGAGTTAACAATACAAATTCCCCACTGCTTTCTGAATCTTTCAATTCAATAGTAACAGTGTCTTCAGGTATGTAAACTTTTCCCCAACCAAGAGCTAATCTACTATAAGGGTCGTGGTCGCCTAAATTATTTACTTGCAATGTAAATCCACCCATAGGCAAATAATTACCACTGTAATCATAAAGATCTTCTAACCCGAAGATGTGACCAGATTCATGGCGGAAGGTATGAGAATCTACAATTACGTGCGACAAATCTCCATCTCCATATTTAGATCCTGTTCTAGATATAGTTTTAGGATTGTTGAATTCATACATATCTTCATAGCTAACCCACATATAATGACCAACTTTTCTAGTAGAACTAATCTTAGATGGGATAGAAGATCTAATTACTTTAGGCCAGAAGTTTTTATTAGTTATAGGATTATCTAATCTCACACCAGTGTGATTGGAAGGACAGCCATAAATGGCACTTACTCCATCCAAATAGCCATCGTTATCGTAGTCGTAATCGTGCCAATCTTCTTCAGGATTATTGCTGAAATAAGACTCTACTGCTCTTTCCACTATAGTCTTAATTTTATGTTCTTCGTAACCGTCCTCAACTTCACTAGATGAGAAACCTACATCAAACCATTCAGCAACCTTACCATTGAGAGTAATTTTACCTCTAGATTCAGTTTCATACCAAGTTTTAACTGAATGCCATCCAGTTTGTTCTCTAGTTCCAAAGAAAGCGGTATTTAAATCTTGTTTAACATTGTCCTTCTTGTCAGAAGAAGTTATGTAATTACTAGTATCAGTAAAATTCAAAGGTAAAACTAACCATTTCAAATCACCTTGAGAAGGCGAACGAGTGAAGTAATATTGATCGTAATAATCCTCGTAATTTTGACTTAATTCTTGAGGAGAAACTGAAAGTTCTGCAACGATATTAATGTCGAAATAAGTCTGTTTAGTAATTCCATTATAAGTGTAAGAGACGCTAACTGGATATTGACCTAAGGTATCTTTATCAACTTTGGAGGTGTCAAATTTCAATTTACTAGTTCCAATCTTTTGAACAAAACCAGAAGTGTAAGAGACGCTAACACTAGCAGAAGGAACTACTTCTTTATTAATTAAATATTCCTTTCTGCAATTAATTATGGATATGTTATCCAACTCTTTCTCTTTAATTGAGAAATGAATTAAATCGAAAGTTGATTCATCTAAAGACAAAGAAGGATCGTCAGTCGTGATATATCTAACTTCAATATCTCCTTGCTTCTTACCTGTTATTAAACCATTTTCACTAATAGAAGCAATATTTTCATCTGAAGTCATCCAAGTGAAACCTGCTTGAGTATATTCACCTATATCTTCTAAAGTTACATAATCGATTTTTCGTAAAGATAATTGATAAGTTTCTTCAGTAACTATACTTCTTCTCTCCGCCTTAATTCTAATGTAGAATTTTCTACCCCTTTCATCGTAAGAAACTAAAGATGTTTTATATTCGTATTGTGAACTTGATGTTGATATCGACGTATTTCCGAAAGAAGAAATCTGAGAATTGATGCTGTTTGAAGAATTAAGACCACTACCAAAAGTAAATCTAATAGATTTACAGCCAGTTAAAAGTAGAGTGCACGAGGCAATTAAAGTACATAATTTAATTGATTTTCTCATAATCAATCTCCTTTATATATTTTTTAAAAGTATAAAAATAAGTTCGTCTTTTGTTCTTATTATTATTGCATAATAATATATTCATATCAAACTTAGGATGAATATCAATTCTCAATGATTTACCCTATCAGCAATGTGCAAGATATCATTTTTAAAAAATAAAATAACAAAGTTACTAATAATAAAAATATGTTAAACTTTTTAAAGGAAAGGTGCTTGTTTTATGAAAAATTTTCTCACTAAAGAATACATGGGAATGAAATTCTATTTCTTTATCCCCTTATTCTTAATTGGCTTAGTCGGCTTGATTGTCGGCTCATTCATGGATCTACAAATATCTACAAATATGGCCAATATAAATTCCGGTTTTGGTAGATTCTTTGAAACTTGGGGAGCCTTCTTACCTTGCTTTATCTGCCCTTTAGGTCTAGGAATCGCTTCTAAACCTATCATTAAAAAAGGAGGTAAGCCTTGGGCTATTGCTCTAGCTGCTTTTATTTCTATAGCTGCTATAGCTGGAGTTAGCTACCTCAATATAAAAGATATGAGTGGCTCAGCTACTACTGCGGGTTATGGATATACTTTACCTAAAGTTGCTGCGATTATCATCGTCATCGTCTTCAATCTAGGTATGTACGCTGTCGGTTATTTCTTCGCAAATGAAGAACTTGGCTTTAAGAAATTATTAACTATCGGTTTAGTAATAGTTCTCGCCTTCGGTTTATTACATTTATTTACTAACGTCTTTAAAATTATGGCTAACCGCCCTCGTTATCGTTTCTTAGCTTGGGAAGATAACGCCTATTCTATCGATAATTTCGCTCCTTGGTATAAGTGGGCTTTTGGTAAAAAGTTAATAACTAACAATTCAGACTCATTAAAATCCTTCCCTTCTGGTCACACAGGAAGTATGGCTATAGTCTGTTTATTACCTACTGCATTTCTAGCTTTCAAGAGAACTAACGAAAGCAAGTTAGCTAAATATTTAGGTTATTGTATTCCCTTTGTCTTTGTCATCGTCATGGGCTTTGCTCGTATAGTTAACGGCGCTCACTTCTTATCTGATGTATCATTCGCTACAATCTTAGGTTGCTTAATAAGCTTACTATGTGCTTATGTAGGTCAAATAATCTTAGATAAATACGATTCTAAGCCATCATTAGAAGAAGAAATTAAATCTATCTAATTTAAATCATATAAAAAGGGGTTGCTTAACCCCTTTTTACTTTGCATAAATATTTTAATGATTAATATTATAGATCTATCTTTTCGAAAGCTTTAGCACCGATTCTATACCCTAAAAAAGTAGATAGTATAAATAATATGATACCTCCTGCTAAAGTAGAGATTTGAGCAATTAACCCTA
>CACYCE010000036.1 GCA_902772915.1 uncultured Erysipelotrichaceae bacterium
CTTTATGGTTTCTAAGATCGATGGTACTTTTTGAAACTCATCGATTAGAATTGGATAACCATAAGTTTCAAAAAATAAAGCAGGATCGGTTTCTGCTAATCTTCTAGCGTTTCTGTCATCAAAACTAACATATCGTCTATTTTTTTCTTTGATATGGTTCAGCATTGTTGATTTTCCAACTTGCCTTTGACCGCATACCATAATAACCGGATATTCCTTAGTGGCTTCTAATACGCTTTTTTCAATATTTCTTTCAATATACATACTTCAAGTCTCCGAGTTTTCTAAAGTCTAATTTTATTTTACTCAAAGTTATTTGAATATCAACATCAATATTGTCAAACATCATTAATTGCACCTTTTTGCAATAATTTTCAACTCATTAATTGCACCTTTTTGCAAGATGGTAATGATAATACCTTAGGGTAAGCAGCAACTCGAATTCCTCGTTCTTGCTTACGACATAAAAGGCATCCGCATATCTGTCGTAGTCCGTATCCTGCATATATGAATTCTTTTTAACCACCTCCACAGTGCACTTCACCTAGAACAAGACGAACCTAAGATATCGCTTAAAACTTTGTATAGTTAAATCGATGTCAATTTTTCTTCCTACTCTCATCTATTTTATAGATGCAATAATAGTTTTTATTTATCAAGTCATCCCGAACCAGGGGCGGTAGGAATTGAGCTTTGTACGGGGCGTAACAAAACTCAATATATCCTCCCCTGGTTTTTTGGACTGATATGAGAGTACTTTTTAGCTTTTTTTGGTAACGTGACAGATGACCTCGATAATACCCATTTGGGTCAAAAATGCCGATGTTTATTATATATAATAAAAACGACCATAACAGGTCGTCTCAATTTTTATCATGGCGGGGGAAGAAAGAATCGAACTCTCAACGATGGTTTTGGAGACCAGAGTTATACCATTTAACTATTCCCCCAAGATAGGCAAGAATTATTCTACTATTTTTGAATATCTCTTACAACCTTTGAAACTAAAGACATATCAACTTTTCCAGCGTAATTAGTTTTAAAGGTAACCATGACGTTCTTCATAGATTTATCTTCGAGTTTAGAAATAATTTCTCTAATTTCTTCTTCAGACATCATCTTTGGAAGATAAATTTTTAAAACGTCGATTTGGTGTTGAGTTTCTTGAGCGGATTCATTTCTATTATTAGCAATATACATCGCTTTCTCTTCCTCTAATTCCTTGATGGATTTTTGAATTAAAGAGACATCATCAGCGTCGTTAAGTTCCTTATTTTGTTTTCTCAATTCAATAGAAGCCATAAGATGCTTATTAATGACAAGAGAAAAGGCATTAGCACCGATGCGATCGTGCTCTTTCATAGCGGAGATTTTAGCTTTTTTTAATTCGTCAATCAACATATTCATTCACCTCAAAAAATATATCACTACTCTAATATAAATATCAAGAAATTAGTTTATTTTCTTAACTTTTTTAATTCCGTAAAGAGCTTGATCAGCTTTGGCGTATAAAGCTTCAAAATCCTTCCCTACATCGGAAGTAAAAGCAATACCACAAGTTATAGTAGTGGCAAAATTGAAATTGTTAGCTTTACAGACATCTTCAAAAATCTTATTGATTCTCGGTTCGATATTTTGAGTGTATTCAATAGAAGGGACATCTTTAATTAAGAAGCAGAATTCATCTCCACCTAATCTAGTTAAGAAAGAGAATTCTTCACTAAATTTAACTAGAGCTTTACTTCCCTCGACTAGAACCTTGTCTCCTGTAGGATGACCGAAAGTATCATTGATGTGTTTAAAAGAATCGTAATCGATAATAACAAAAGCTGAATCGTTACCTAAATTGTTATCTAAAAAATTTTGAATCAATCTCTTACCTGCCGATCTATTGTAGAATCCAGTTAAAGAATCGATATCTTTTAGATATGCAGAAGAGACATCTTGAGTAAATAACAAAGCGTAAGGAGTACCTCTAATAGTATCGAAAGTTACAGTGACTCTCTTCCATATAGGTTTCTTTTTAACTTGCATATCAAAAACCAACTTTTTAGATACACCAAATTGATGTCTTAAATTATCTATTGAAGCTACTTTATCTAATTTATTGTTCTTGTTAACATCGAAGAACATCGGTAACTGTCTTAAGATATCGCCTTGATAATCACCGTAACGGCGAATGTTAAATTCGTTGGTTGTAGAGAAATTAAAGTGAGTGAATTTCCCAGTCTTTAAATTGACTTGAGTGAAATAATCGATAATACCATATAAGGAATTGAATATTCTTCCATAAGATATATTCTTC
Source organism: uncultured Erysipelotrichaceae bacterium (assembly GCA_902772915.1). Taxonomy (GTDB): domain Bacteria; phylum Bacillota_I; class Bacilli_A; order RFN20; family CAG-288; genus Scatoplasma. Next base: position 2,306 of record CACYCE010000036.1, read on the forward strand.
AATTCGTCATATTCTTCTGAAGAAGAAATCTTGTTAGATTCAGTTAAATTAATTAATAGAGCCTTATTACCATTGACGTTAATTCTATTAGGAGCGATATCGAACATCTTATTTAATTTCTTATCGTAATAAGTTTGATTTTTTCCGCCTTTTAAGTACGAAGCGATATCACCAAAACCTACTTCGATATCTTGCCCGACTTTAACTTGAGGATAGTATTTTAAAACATGCCTATTAGCGTAAACCACAATATTGTCAGAATCGATTGCGATAAATCCTGTTTCAGCATTATCGAAGATTCTAGTTAAATCGAATTGGTTAAAAGCTGCTCCCGCCTTATTTTTCTTCTCAGATAAATCAGGAATAAATTCATCTTTTAGTTGAACTAATAAATAATGAGAAGAGCCGGCTCTTCCTATTAAAGTCGCTCTTAAGATGATATTAAAATGCACTCTACCTAAAGTAGCGTGAGTGTGGATACCTTCATTGGTATTTTGAATTCTCCCAGAAGTAATCTTAGCGAAATATTTTTTCAATTCAGCGTAATCTTCTTTAGAAAACATGACAGAAAGGTCACTTAAAATCTTAGAATCGTTAGCCTGCGCAAAGATATTTTTTGTAGCATCATTAAGCAAGACAGGAACGATTTCATTCTCGCTTAATTTAACGATTGAAAGAGGAATCATGCTTCTAGAGAACAAGAAATTAGTGGTGGAATTAGGAGTTAAAATATCATCCATCAATTTACCTGTATATTGCTTAGTAGAAAAATTCAATTGCTTCTTAGTGCCTATAAGTTTTTCAAATTCATCTATAGGCATAGGTTTACCAAAGAGGTAACCTTGGATATATTTAACTGAAAGATCAGATAAATATTTAGCTTGTTCCTCAGTCTCAACCCCTTCTACAACCATAGGAATACTTAAAGATCTTGCTAAAATAACGATAGATTCAATAATCTTTTCTTTCTTATATTCATGGAGAGAATTAGATAGGAATCTGTAATCTAATTTGATGACTGAAACATCTAAATCCTTTAATGAACTTAAAGAAGATAAACCTGAACCAAAGTCATCCATATCGACTTTTATACCAACTTTAGTACATTTGTCGACAAATTCACGAATGGTATCTTCTAATTCAACAAAGATAGATTCTGTAACTTCAATTTCGATATATTCATGAGGGACATTGTAATTGTCAATAGTAGCAATCATCTTCTCAAATAAGAGCGGGTCGTGGAAATTAGTTCGAGAGAAATTCAAAGAGATAGGAACGACTTTCATTCCTGAATCTATCCATCTTCTTATATTCTTGCAAACTTCTACTAAAACGTGGTGATCAATAGTTTTAATCAAACCGTTATTTTCGAATACAGGGATGAATTTAATAGGAGGTATCAACTCCCCTTTTCTTATCCATCTAGATAGAGCTTCACCACCGCAATACGTTCCAGTTAGCATATCGAACTTCGGTTGAATGAACACTTCAAATTCACCATTGTTCATAGCCGACGGAAATTCATTGGTAATTTCTTGCTCGTATTCTTCTTTCTTTTCAATCTCATTAGTGAAGATACTTATTTTCTTCAAATGATTATTTCTAGCTTCTTTGTGCGCAAAAGAAACTTTAGTATCGATAGTTCTATAATCTCCATTGTAATTAGTGCAATCGAGAATACCAAAAGCCATATCTATTTGAACTTCAGGGAAAGCGTCTCTCATCGCTTCAATTAAATAATTAATTTGATCTAAGCAAGCTTTAACTGTATCTCTAACAAACAAATAGAAAATATCGCTAGCTCTATAGCGACAATATAACACGTGGTCTGGCTTATCATTTTTTAATAACGAAGCTAATTTAGTTAAGACTCTATCTCCAAAAGAAAAACCGTAAGTGGAGTTGTACAATCTAAATTTAATAATATCGAACTTAATTAAAACTAGATTCTCTCCGTAGTATTTAGTTAACCAAGACTTAGTTAATCTTTTAAATAACTCCGGTCTAGGCATATTAGTTAATTCATCGTAATACAAAGAATAATAAAGGCGACTTCTTACTTCAACTAACGCTGCTAAATTAGAAACTAGTCGTAAGAAGAATAAATTAGCATCAACCTTGTCAAATTGGGGGTTAGAAACTGAGAAGAAGCCATAATAATTGTTCGATGAAAATAAAGGCATCAAGACTAATGATTTAGTAGAATCCTTATCAAATTCTTTAGCAATATCGTAGTTGTAAGATTCAACATTTGCAGTTCGATCTAAAATTATAGCTCTAGAAGAATCGAAATAATGGTAACTGTCTTTAACCCAGCCCGAATTTAATATTTCTTCACGTTCGCTACAATTCTTATCTTTACAGGTCTTGGCAGTGCAAACGTATTGAGTTACGCCATCGATTTTTTCAATCAAGAACAACTTGACGTAACTAGCCTTGTAAAAAGAGCATAATAAATCAGTAAATTGATGATATATCTTAATATATTCATCTCTTCTAAAAGATAAACTATCAAAATTGTTCTCAATTTTGTTTAAAGTATTAATTTGCAATTCCAAAGTTAATTTAGATGTCTCTTCAGGAATATCGAAATTTTTCTTAGAACGGACATTACCAGCTTCAAAAACAACTTTCCTTCCTTTATACATCATCGTTTTTGAATACATGACAAAAGCGGGAGAGGCGATAGTTTTATAACGTGGGACAAAAATGGAAGATGAATTTTTAATATCTTGATAGTCATCTAAATCTTCATATTCGCCAAAAATGGATGCGTATGCTTTATTCGTATAAATTACTTCGTGAGTTTCAAAATCAAAAATTAAAACGGACAAATAGGCATCGTCATAGTCATTTAGGGATGTAATTACGGGAAGATGGTCCTCGTCATTCATACAATACAACTCCTAGTTTTATATATTTAGAATAACATACTTTTCTAGAATATAACATTCATATAAATTCTTTTAACTTTTTCTTCGAGTTCTACAAGGCTTCCTTCGTTATCGATGATGAAATCCAGTTCTTTTCTATGAAGATCGTAAGAATTTCTCTCATTCATCTTCAATCTTCTTTCGTAATCTAAATCATTTCTTGAGATTAAGTGTTTGACTTGATTAGAAGATTCTACCCCTACTAAGTAAGTAAATTGGTCTTCCATCTTAGCATCAAATAGAAGTGGAACTTCCACCACGGCAACTTTATCAGTGTGATGAATTAAGAAATCGTTAACTAAATCTTTAATCTTACTCCAGATAAAAGTTTCGTATTTTCTTCTGAATGATTTAGATTCAGTCATAGATTTAATTACTAGAGATTTATCTAATTTACCTTGATTAAACACCTCTGGAAATTTCTTTTGCAATTCTTTAATAAATTTCGCATTAACGTATAAATCGTGGACCAATTGATCTGCAGAAGCAACATAACAATCAAGTTTTTTAAAAGCGGAAGTAACTTGAGATTTCCCTACTGCAATCTTGCCAGTAATAGCTATAGAAGGTTTGACATTTTGACATTTAGGACAATAAGTTGTCCCTCTTCCTCCGACAAATTTCTTTTCCATAATTGTGTGACAATTAGGACACTCTTGTCCTTTTTTACCATAAGCTAGTAAGAAAGATTGCATATTCCCACTAGTTTCTTTTGAAGGGTGATACGACCTAATTGTCGAACCGTTATTTTCTATTGCTAATTTCATTATTAAAGAAGCGTTTTCTATAATTTTTTTTGCTTCATCTTTAGAAATATCTTTAGCTTTCTTAAAGGGAGAGATTTTACTTCTATATAGAGTCTCGTCAGCGTATATATTTCCTAAACCTAAAATTACACTTTGATCTAATAATCCTTCTTTAATTAAATAGTTCTTATTTTTGTATGCATTTAAAAGATAGGAAGGTGAATCTATATCCCAAGGTTCTTTACCTAAATTAACTAATTCTTTACAACTAGGCAATTCATTTTCTTTATATAAAGCCATTACTCCAAACTTTCTAACATCGTTAAAAATTAGATAGTGTGAATTATTTAAACAAAAATATAAAGTGACATATTTGTTTAAATTCTCTTCTAAAGAATCGACATAAAAAAGTTTACCTTCCATTCTAAAGTGGACTAATAAAGCGTAATTATCAGATAAATGAATTATTAAATATTTACCTTTTCTCCCCAGAGAAAGAATTTTTTTATTAACGATATTTTCTTTGAAATCAGATAAATCAGTCTGAATTAAACGAGGATAAAAAACCTCAACACCAGAAATGGTTAAACCTAACAAGTCTCTTTCTAAGATTCTTCTAACTGTTTCAACTTCGGGTAATTCAGGCATATATTTACCTCCTACTTACAATCGTACCAGGTAGGCCCATAGCTACCTTCAGCGACTAATTTACATTTTAATTTAACCGCTTCTTCCATAGCTTTTTCGATCTTAGAATCTATTATACCAACTTCTTCTTCAGGAACTTTAAAAATAAGTTCATCGTGAATTTGAAGTATCATCTTAGTTTTATAATTCTTTAACAACTCATCAACTTTAATCATGGCAACTTTAATCAAATCTGCAGCAGAACCTTGTACTACAGCGTTAACTGCGGCTCTTTCTGAAAAGGATCTAACATTGTGGTTATCAGAATTGATACCAGGTAGATATCTTCTTCTATTTAATAAAGTGGTGACATAGCCACTAGAATGAGCTTCAGATATCGTCTTCTCTTCAAATTCCTTTAATCCTTTATAACCATCGTAGAAAGAATTGATAATTTCTGTAGCCTCAATAGGTGAAACTTTGATTTGATCAGATAGTCCCCAGGGAGTAATACCATAAACTATGCCAAAATTAACAGCCTTAGCTTTTCTTCTCATTAAAGAAGTTACTTCTTCTTTAGGTACATTAAATACTTTAGAAGCTGTGGAAGTATGAATATCTTCGTCATTATTAAAGACGTCGATTAAATCTTGAATCGAAGCTATAGAGGCTAACATTCTCAATTCAATTTGAGAATAATCTAAGGATAAGAATTGATATTCCCCATCTTTATAGAAGAACGCTTTTCTAATTTCTTTACCTTCTTCATCTCTCATGGAGATGTTTTGTAAATTTGGTTCCGACATCGATAATCTTCCTGTAGAAGTTAACGCTTGATTATAAATACCGTGAATCTTGCCATCTTCGTGGATATATTCATTTAAAGAAGAAGTGTAAGAAGAAACTAACTTCTGATATTTTCTATATTCAATAATTAAAGGCACGACAGGATGTCTATCTTTAATCGATTCTAAAACTGTAATATCAGTTGAGTTAGCCTTGCCTTTTCTTCTCAATTTCAATTCATCGTAAATTAAATTTCCGACTTGACGAGGACTATTCAAATTAATTTCTTTTCCAATCAAAGAATAAATTGCAGATGTAATACTAGCTAACTTCTCTTGGAATTGAGAATCGATTTTACTTAGAACTTCTTTAGAACAAGGGAAACCTTCAATTTCCATATTTGCTAAGACTATAGTTAAAGGTAACTCAACATCTTTATATAAATCATATTGATTATTTTCTTTTAAAGAAGATATAACTTCCTCTTTATAAGTAGGGATAATTTGAGTTAAATAAGCTTCTTTATCAATATCGCTTAAAGAAGAATAATCTAAATTGAAATATTTAAAGATATCTTCTTTCTTGTTACCTATTTCATTACTTAGTAGGTATGATGCTAGCAATAAATCGAATTTAAAATTTTTACTTCTAGGGAGATTAACTTTATTTAAGCAGACTTCCAATCCCTTTAAATCAAAAGTGTTTTTCTCTTCACTAGAAGTGAGAAATTCAACAAATTTATTATCGTTTTTTGCCGCATTTATGGATATAAATGAATTATTTTTGCCATCTGATAAAAAGAAACCTTCAACTTCCCCAAGATGAAAATTAGAATTAGAATTAATTACTAAAAGAGTGTTTGGTTTATAATTCAATTCACTCATAGATTTGATTTCTTTATAAGGAATGTAAACTAATTTAGTTTTAGGCTCATCCTTTTTAAAATCGAAAGCGTTTTTATTTTGAATTTCTTTTTCTAATTCAAAAGCAAATTTCTTCAAATCGTACAATTTATAAAAATCTAATAAATCTTTAGCATTTATATCTTTAAAATCACCTTGAGAATAAAAATTTTTAACATCGACATCAGTGATAATAGTAGCGATTTCTCTGCAGAATAGGGCTTGATCTTTTTGAGCGATGATATTTTGAGATACTTTAGATTTATCGTTTTTAATACCTTCGAATATTTCTTCTAAGTGAGGATATTGATCCAATAACTTACACGCGGTCTTTTCACCTACGCCTTTAATACCTGGGATATTATCAGAAGTATCTCCAACTAAGCCTTTGTAATCGACAACTTGGTTAGCTTGATAACCTAAAATTGAATGAATGTTATCTTTGGTAAAAACTTGGATTTCTGAAAGACCTTTACGCAAAAAATTAATTTTAATGTCTCCTTCTAGCAATTGAAGGAAATCTTTATCGGAAGTAAATAGAGTTACTTCATCTCCTTTAGAATAAGCGTATTTAGCTAAAGAACCTGCTAAATCATCACCTTCGTAACCATCTTTTTCACAGTGGAAAATTCCCATGCAATCTAGAAGAGTTCTCGCTAAAGGCATCTGTTCAACTAACTGCGGTTCAACAGGTTTTCTATTCATCTTATAAGAAGCGAGTTTTTCAGTTCTAAAAGATTTTCTGCCAGTGTCAAAACAGACAATCATCTTATCACCGTAAGTTAATTCACTTTTAATCTTCTTCATCATGTTTCTATAACCGTATAGAGCGTTAGTAGGAACTCCGGAAGAAGATTTCATCACTTCTTGACCTGGTCTAAATAAAGCGTAGAAGGCTCTAAATAATAATGAATTACCATCGATGATATATGTTTTAGCCATTCGATTAATTCTCCTTGTTGTATTTAATTATGTAGAAGTATTTACCTCTACGTTCTGAAACTATAGAAATTATATCATTTTTAACTAGAGAATTTTGTCCATCTAGATAATAAGTTCTCATTCCTAAATCGTTAGCTAAAACAAGTCTAAAAGAATTGTTTGAGTAGCTGATAACTTCTCTAACAATATAGACTGAAGAATATTTAGTCTCATTTCTAAGCAACGAAACTAAACGCATAGAAAAGACCGAATTCAAAACTGTCAATTCACTTAAATAATAATCTAAATCTTTCTCTTCTTTTTGATTATCGACGTAGACTAACATGTCTTTATCTCCGATAGTGTAAGAATTAATAAAATTATCGATATTATTTTTAATAGTCTTTCTAGAAATGAATGAATCAAAGACCCCGGCATCTACCAACATCAAAACTTCTCTTTTATATTCTCGACAATCAATTCTCAAGAAGAAATCATATATAGAATCAAATTCACCTTTTTCTCTTTCTTCTAAAATCAAATTGATAAATGTGTTAGATAAACCTCTAATTTGATTGAATGGTATGACAAATTTACCTTGGTTGAAAACAAAGCTGTCTTTAGAAAGATTTAAAGAAGGATTAGTGATAGTAAACGAGAATGAATACATCTCCGAAATCAATTCCCTCATCTTCTCATCCCCTAAAGATACTCCCTCTAAAGACGCTAAATAGAATTCTTCAGGAAAATAAGTTTTGTAATACAAAAGAGTATAAGTAATAAATGAATAAGCGTAAGAGTGAGATTTATTAAAACCGTATTCAGCAAATTTCTCAATCAAATTGAAAATATTAATGGCCTCCTCTTCACTTAGATTGTTAGCTTTACACCCTTGTAAAAATTTATCTTTCATAGGGAGCATCTTCTCCAAATCTTTTTTAGAGATAGCTCTTCTAAATAAATCTGCTTCACCTTTGGAGAAATTACCAACTTTTGTAGCGATTTCTAATATCTGTTCTTGATAGATAATAATTCCATAAGTATCTTTTAAAATATCCTCTAAACCTTTGTATGGCAAAGAATATGGCCTTCTTTCATTCTTTCTAGAAGCGTAAACCTTGATGTTATTCATAGGTCCAGGTCTATATAGAGCAAGAATGGCAGAAAGATCATCTAAACAAGTAGGTTTAACTTCTCTTATAGCCTCTTGAATACCAAAAGATTCAAGTTGGAATACATTCTTAACTTTCAATTCATTTAAAGTTTGATAGACTTTTCTATCATTTAAAGAAGAATAAATATCAGGAAGTTCCTTCTTGTTATTTATAATATTAGTCTCAATCTTTTTAATAAAACTCAAATTAGATAAAGCCAGAATATCAAATTTTAAGAATCCCATATTCTCTAAAGTTTCATATTCGTACAGAACTATATTAGTAGTACTTCCTTGAACAGGAAGATATTTAGTTAAATTCGAATCTGAAATAAGCACTCCAGAAGCGTGAATAGAAGTTGTAACAGGGTAAGAAATTATTAAAGAAGCGATATCAATGATGTTTTTATAATATCCTTCTCTAGTTAAAGACGCGAATTTAGACGATAATTTTTTAGCATCTTCAAAGCTTTTTGCCTTAAAAGGAATAGACTTAGAAATGTTATCTATGTAGTTAGAAGGGATATCAAAAACTTCAGCCACTTCTTTTAATGCTGCTTTCATCTGTAAAGTATTGTAAGTGACAATTAAACCCACTCTATCTTTGCCGTAAGTATCGATTAAGTGATTTATGACTTCCCCTCTTTTAGTATCTTCAAAGTCGACATCGATATCAGGCATCGTCTTTCTTAGAGGGTTTAAGAATCTTTCAAAAGATAAATTGTATTTAATAGGATCGATGTCTGTGATATTTAAGCAATAAGAAACAAGAGATCCACACGATGAACCTCTACCAGGTCCAACTTTGATATTGTGACTTTTACAATAATTGACATATTCATCGACAATTAAAAAGTAAGAGGAGAAATCCATAGAATTGATAATGTTCAATTCGTAATTAATTCTCTCTAAATATTTAGGATCGTTTTCTCTATTAGTTCTTAAGGCTAATCCCAACAAGACTTTCTTTTTCAAATCTGAAGAAGGAGAAGAGGAAACTTGTAAAATACCTCCTCTTTTCTTCATGAAATTAAAATTGATTTTCTCTACTAAAGATGAGACAGATATAATTTCTTCTTGAAGATATATTTTTTCTAAAGCTTTAATACCCAGCAAGAAGAAAGGACCCCTATTTTTAGAATTTAAAAATTCATTGATGGTAAAGTGATGCATCTCTTCTTTGCCTTTATTTATCTCATTCAAAATTAAATATGCTTTATAAGAGGAAGAATAATTTAAATATTGAACTTTAGGAAAACTTAAAGATTTGAATTTGTTATCTTTAACAAACTTTCTTAAGACAGAGATATTTTCCATATCCTCTTGAGAATAAATTTCAATACCAAAATACAAATCAAAAATAGAATTTAACGATTTGAAGAAATCTAAAGAATTATTTAAAAAAACTTCATCCTTAAATTTCTCATCTTCGCTTTTTAAAATTAAAGCTAGATTCTTAATCGAATTAAAATCTTCTAAATTGTAAGTCTCTTTGTTTTTATTGAATAATTCAATTAGTTCTAAATAACCTTCTTCATTGAGAATTATCAGTTGACCTAAGTAGAGATTTGAATCATTTTCAATAGTGATCAATTCTCCATAAATATCTTTTAATCCCTTCTTCTTAAATGAAGAATAAAGGTACGGAAAAGATGAGATGGAAGAAATATCTCCTACACCCCCACCTGTATAGCCGTACTCTTTTAAATAAGATGCATATTCATCTAATTTAACCGAGCTTTCCCCAAAAGAGAAACAAGATATCGTCTGAAGCTGATAATAATTCAAATTTCCTCCTAATTAACACTTATATTATATATTAAATACTTATATATTAAATACTTATAATGTTTTTGTTTAATCTTTTTGTAAATATATAGATTCAAAAAGATTTTTTGTCATTATTTATTAAAAATGAAACTCAAAATAGATCATGAAACTTTTTATTGCATAATTTCACTCTTTACCTTTATAATATTTGAGGCAAAAGTTGCAGATAAAAGCAACTTTGAGAAAAGAGGTGAATAATTAGATGCCGAAAACTGTCGTCCACGATAATGAATCTTTCGATGATGCGATGAGAAGATTTAAGCGTTCTGTTAACAAAGCTGGAATCTTAGCTGATGAAAAGAAGCACCAAGCCTTCTATAAAAAAGGTTTGAAAAGAAAGATGAAGTCTGAACAAGCCAGACGTAAATATCGTCACTAAACCTCTATTTAAATATAGATTTAAATAAGCGCCTTGGTATTTATCAAAGCGCTTTTTTTCGTACTTGTATACTTGTTTAATAAATCCTTTAAAATCTACACTTTTTCGCATTCATTAAACAATTAATTACTCGTAATTTAGTTGTATATAGTTTATTTATTGTGCTATCATTTAGACGATTAATAATCACTCGTTTATTTTTGAGGTTTATATTATGAATATTGAAAAAGAAGTTGAACAAATCGTTTCTAGCAAAATTAAAGGTCAAAACATCACTCCTGAGTCTGAATTATCTTCCTTAGGTTTAGATTCTTTAGATAAAGCTGAAATCTTGATTGACATTGAAGACAAATTCAATATTGAATTCTCCGATGATGAGATGTTATCAGTTAAGACTGTTAAAGATCTTTTAGATTTAATCGCTAAGAAAACTAACAAATAAAAATTAATTATATTTAAAAATAATAATTCATAAGCGCGGTACTATTATTTAGACTGCAGCAGGAGGATTAATGACTGTTTTGTTGTTGTGCTTGACGAACGCTAATTTAAGTATAAGCGTATCTGTCGATCGTAAAATTTTATTCGTCTATAAAACTTATTCCGATAAATTAAAATCTGAACACGAATATCAAGAGACAATTATGCAAGCTCTAGCTTTTCATAATGTCTCTTTTTCTTCTTTAGAAGGAGGAATTCTCTCTTCGGTGGTTCCTAGTTTAACTAGAAAAGTTAAAAATGCCGCCTCATCAATTCTAAATAAGGAATGTCTTGTAATCTCTAGAGAACTAAAAAGCGGAGTCGCTATTAGGATGGATAATCCTTCTGAAGTAGGTAGCGACATCATTTGTCTTGCTAAAGGTGCCTTAACTAAATTTCAAGAAGACGCTTTAATAATTTCCTTAGATTCAGTCTTGATGTTCCTAGAAGTCTCTAAGAATAACGAATTCTTAGGAGGAGCTCTCTTCCCTGGTATGAAAGCTTCTTTAGATAAGATGATTTCTTCTTCAGCTCAACTTTCAGATTTAGAATTAGAAGACCCTCACGTTCTTATAGGTAAGAATACTAAAGATTCTATTTCCTCGGGGTTAATCAATGGTTATTCATTCTTGATTACTAAATACATTCAAGAAATAGAAAAAGAGAAAAACAAGAAATACAAAATTATCATTACGGGAGAAGATTTCTCACTTATCAAAGATAAAATTAATTTTGAATATACATACCTTAAAGATTTAGTTCTTGAAGGTTTATACGATATCTACGTCAAAAACGTCAAATAAAAATTAGAAAAGGAAATATATAAAAATGAAGAGAAACAATTTAATTTATTCAATGACTATTATGGCCTTATTCATCGCGATTATGGCTATATTCGCTTTTACTCCTGCTGGATCTATTTTCCAAGGAGCAGGCTTCTCAATAACTTTATTAGGTGTACCTTTAACTATCATCGCTTGCTTATATGGGCCTCTTATGGGAGCTTTTGCTGGAGCTGTTTGGGGTAGCTTTGCTTTAATTCAAGCTTTCACAGGTATGGATTTCATCGGTACCACTATTCTTTCTAGCGAGATGAATGCCGGATTGAAATTTGGTGGACTAGTTGCTATTTGTTATTCGAGAATCATCGTAGGATTCTTAGCGGGATTAATTTCTGATGCCTTGCGTTTAGTTGATAAGCACGGTCACTGGTCTAGTGTTGTTACTGGTTTATCTGTTGGTATCTTGAATACCGCAATCTTCATGACTCTATTCTGCGCTTTCTATTACAAGACTGAAACTATTCAAAACTTATGTGCTCAATTCAATTTAAATCCTAATAACGCCTGGTTATTCTCTATTGCTTTTGTCGGCCCTATCAATATTCCTGTTGAATGGTCAGTTAACGCAGGCGTAGGAGGATTAGCGGCGTATGGAGTAATAGTTGGTACTAAAAAAGCTCACATTGAAAATCCCTTCCCTCGTTTTTTCAAAAAAGAATCTTCGCAGGAAAATGTGTTAATTCCTAGCGATAAAGAGGTTAACGAAGAAAATATCGACTTAATTAACGGAGATAATAAATAGAATATTTATCGATATAATTTGAAAATTAAATTTCATAATTTATAATTTCTAAGGAGATTAAATATTATGAAATTTTTTGTTATTTCCGATATACATGGTTCATTAAAATACTTTAAACTCGCTTTAGAGCGCTTTAATAATTCAAATTGTGACAAATTAATCTGTCTAGGGGATTTCTATTACCACGGACCTAGAAATCCTCTTCCTGAAGAATACGCCCCTAAGGAAGTCTCAATCTTATTAAATAAACTCAAAGATAAAGTCGTCGCTATTCAAGGCAATTGCGATGCGGAAGTCGATCAAATGATATCCGAATTTTTCTTTCAAAAAAGTTACACTTATTTGAATTCTAAACATCAATTGCTCTTCTTCCACCACGGTCATCATCTAGTTGAAGAGCCTAATCA
>CACYCE010000037.1 GCA_902772915.1 uncultured Erysipelotrichaceae bacterium
AAAATTTAAGGAGAATATATGAAAACTATTTATTTAGCCGCCGGATGTTTCTGGGGCTGCCAAGCTTTCTATAAAAAAATGAGAGGAATTATTTCTACTAATGTCGGTTACGCTAACGGCAATATAGATAATCCTTCTTATCACGATTTAAAAACTGGTAAAGCTAGTCACGCCGAGACAGTCAAAATTGAATATGACGAGAAAAAAATATCTCTAGAGAAGATTATTTCTTATTATTTAGAAATTATCGATCCCTATTCAGTAAATCACCAAGGTGGAGATTACGGACTTCAATATAGAACTGCTGTTTATTATGTCGATGAGGAATCTGGTAAATTTGTTAAAGATTTTTTAGATAGGGAAGAAAGGAAGTTAGGTCAAGGTAAATTTGCTATCCAAGTTGAGAAATTAAATCAATATTTCTCCGCGGAAGATTATCACCAGGATTACTTAGATAAGAATCCTACTGGTTATTGTCACGTCAATTTAAATCTCGTGAGAAAAGAAGATTTGAAATGAAGATTTTAGTAGTCTCCGATACTCATGGTGATTTAACTTTCTTAAATGAAGTACTTAGAAAAAATCCCTCTATGGATTTATATATCCACTGCGGTGATATATGTCTAGCTCCTTACGAAGTTCCTTCTCCTTTAGCAGTAGTTAAAGGAAATTGCGATTATTTTGAATATCCGCGTAAATTAGATTTGCCTAGCGGTTTTGGTAATATTCACGTTGAGCACGGGGATTATTATTTAGCGAGGACTGACGAATATATTAAAAATCAAAAATGCTTCATATATTTATTTGGTCACACCCACTCTAAAAAAGCTTATAGAGTTGGAGAGACATATGTTTTTAATCCTGGCTCTTTAACTAGACCTAGAGATGGTTCTCCTTCTTACTTAATTATTGAAATAAACGACGAGAGTGGAGAGATTAAATACGAATTTAAATTAATTTAATTCTTGTATTATTAGCACACTAAGATTTTTTGTATTACCTTATAATTATATGGAGGTTTCAAATATGAATTATAAATTTTTGTTTCCCGCTTTTAAAAAGTACGCTGTGACTTTTTCCTATGACGATGGAGTTAAGCAGGATATTAAACTTATTTCGCTTTTAAGGAAATACGGCTTTAGAGGCACTTTCAATTTGAATTCATCTAAAGGCGGAAGTGAAAAAATAAGAAAAGACATTTACGACAAAGATGTCGATTGTGCTATATTGCCTTTTAATGAAGATAGTTTAGAACTATACAAAGGTATGGAAGTAGCCTCGCACACTTTCACTCATCCTTTCATGCAATATTTATCTTATGAAGAGCAATTTGAAGAATATCGTAAAGATATCAAATTCTTGGAAGATTTTTTCAAAACTAAGATTCACGGGGGAGCTTATCCTTTCGGCACGTATAATAAAGATTCTCTATTAGCCCAACAAGCTCTCGGCTTAGAGTATTCTCGTACCACTAAATCTAGTTATTCTTTTAATAGACCTTATAATTTCTTAACTTGGAATCCTACTATTCACCATAACGACCCTCGTATTTACGAATTATTTAAAAAATTCTTTAAATGTGAAGATGAACTACCTGTGTTCTATGTATGGGGTCACGCTTACGAATTTGATTTACAGCACAATTGGGAAATCATTGATAAATTAGGAGAAATTGCTTCTAAGCATTCTGATGAAATATGGAATGCTACAAATTATGAACTTTGTTATTATTACAAGCAAACCGATTTAGTCTATTACTATTTAGATAGGAGAATACAAAAACGAGTTTTCTATTCCGATGCGGATATAGATATTTATTTAGAAACGGAAAATGGCGACAAGATAGTCGTACCTAAGAAAGGAACTGTAATTTATGAATAAAAGAAAAGATAAAGTAATAACTATGGGTGAAATCATGCTCAGGTTAACTCCTCCTGATTACGCCAAAATTGATCAAGCTCACTCTTTTTTAGCAAATTACGGAGGTGGGGAAGCTAATGTTGCTGTTTCTTTATCTCATCTAGGGCACAACTGTTTCTTTTTAACTAAACTTCCACCTAACGATTTAGGGGATGCTGCTTTAGCCCACTTAAAGAAAAATGGTATCGATACTTCATATATTGTCAGAGGTTCTTCCACTTTAGGTACTTATTTTTTAGAGACTGGTTTTGGTGGGCGTCCTGGTAAAGTTATTTACAATAGAAAGCATTCAGCAGCGACTAGAATGTCGCCTAGTGATTTTGATTACGACAAGATTTTCAAAGATGCGACTTGGTTCCATCTTTCCGGCATCACTTTAGCTTTGTCTTCTAAAGCTAGAGAAGCAGCTATAGAAGCATTGAAATACGCTAAAAAATACAATGTCAAAGTTTCTTTCGATTTCAATTATCGTTCGCGTTTATGGACTGTTGAAGAAGCTCAAAAGTGGTATCCGTTAGTCATGCCTTATGTCAATGTTTTGTTCGCTTCGCCTTGGGACTTTAGAAAAATCCTTCAATTCAATAAATCTGATGATGATGTGGAATTGATGAATAAGGCGGTCGAAGATTATCATATCGATTACATCTTTGGCAAGACCAGACACATAATCTCCGCTACCGAACAAGAGATGCAAGCTTACGTCTATGGTAACTGCAAAGAATTTAAACCTACTCATTGGTTCAAATTCCAAATCTTCGATCGTATCGGTGCAGGTGACGCTTTTGCTTCAGGAGTCATACATTATTTGATCAAGGATTACCACGCGACTAGGGAAGCGGCGGAATTCGGATTAGCTAACTCAATTTTGAAGCAAACTATCTTCGGAGATGTTTCAACATTTTCTGAAAAAGAGGTCGAAGAATACATTGCTACTCAAGGTATCACCGAAGTGAAAAGATAAAAATTTGTCAATATATAATTTGTAAAAATTTTGTGTTGGAACTATGAAACGGCTATCATTTGCCCTTAATTGTGCTAATTGCATAAGATAAGCCAGGTACCCTATATTAAAATTTTATTAAAGAAAATTTCGCGTTTTCTTTATCCACGAAAAGAGGTAATAACTATGGCTCTAGAATTAAAACATGTTACCAAAATCTATGACAATGGCTTTCAAGCTGTCACTGATTTCAATCTTGAAATTAAAGACAAGGAATTCATCTGCTTAGTCGGCCCTTCTGGTTGCGGTAAATCTACAACCTTACGTATGATTGCAGGTTTGGAAACAATCACCGATGGTGAATTTAACATCAACGGTGTTAAAGTTAACGATCTCTCACCTAGACAAAGAGGAATCGCTATGGTCTTCCAATCTTACGCGTTATATCCTACTTTAACCGTCTATGAAAATATGGCCTTCGGTTTGGAACTAGCTGGTTTTGACCAAGATGTCATTAAACAGAGAGTTGATGAAGCTGCTAAGATTTTAGGCTTGACTGAATATTTAGATAGAAAGCCTAAAAACCTCTCTGGTGGTCAAAGACAGAGAGTCGCTTTAGGTAGAGCTATTATCAGACACGCGGATATCTTCTTAATGGATGAACCTCTTTCTAACTTAGATGCGAAACAACGTGTTAATATGCGTTCAGAATTAGTCAAGATTCATAGATCTGTGGGTGCTACAACTATCTATGTTACCCACGATCAAATCGAAGCTATGACTATGTCAGATAGAATCGTCGTTATGTCTTTAGGTAAAGTTCAACAAGTCGGTACTCCTAAAGAACTATATTTCCATCCTAAAAATTTATTCGTCGCAGGCTTCATTGGTGATCCTCCGATGAACTTCCTCAACTCTCATGTTGAAGGTAAACAAATCGTTGCGGATGATAATTCTATAACTTTACCTGTTGCACCTTTAGGAAAAGAATTCGTTTCTAAATTAGAAGGTAAGTCTTTAGTTGTTGCTTATAGACCTGAGCACGTATATTACGAAATTCCTGAAGGAAGTACTGCTAAAGATTGCTTTGAATTTAAAGGTGTAGTCGAAGTTAGCGAATTGTTAGGCGATGTTCAAAATATTTATATAACTGTTGGTAACGCCCAAGGTGCTAAAGCCGTTTTAAAGGCTGGACCTAACCTTGTTACTAAGCCTGGAGCAGAAATCAAATATTTCGTCAAGAAAGAAGATATGCATTTCTTCGATGCAATTTCTCAAGATGTTATAGAATAAATCCGAGAGTTAATTTTTAACCGGATTTAGGGGAATAATAACATCATGGCTTCTGCCGTTACAGAAAAGGATTTAAAAAGAAGAGAATTTATATTAAGCGGAAATTTATGGCTTGTCGTTTTGTCGATAGCTTTTCCGCTTTTTTTGTACCAAATTATTAACGGAATCAACGATATCTTGGACAATTTCATGTCCGCAGGTATCTCTACGCTTGCTGTTTCTGCTTCGGC
>CACYCE010000038.1 GCA_902772915.1 uncultured Erysipelotrichaceae bacterium
AATTCTAGTTAACTTCTCTTCTATTTTGTCTTGAGAAAGACGAGGTCTAACTTTCTGTTCATGTTGAGGTTTATAAATAGTCTTTACGACTTTCTTCTCTTCTTTTTTTAGTAAGAGTTCTTTTTCTTCTTTCTCTTTTTCTAACAAATCGAGAACTTCAATCTTGAAATCTGAATATCTCCCTTCATACAAATAAGCCTTTGAATCAAAGAAATACAACAATCTCGAACAGACTTGATCTGCAAAATATCTGTCGTGAGTAACGACTAATAAAGTTCCTTTATATGAATTTAAAGCCTCGATAAGTTCTTCTTTAGTAATCATATCCAGATGATTAGTAGGTTCATCTAAAATCAAAAGAGTGTAATTATGCAAAACCATCTCCGCAAGAACTACTCTCATTCTTTCTCCTCCAGAGAGATTAGAAATAATCTTCTTATCATCTTCATAAGAGAAACCATATGAGCCTAGATGATTATAGACTTCTTGATCAGATAAACGAGGGAATCTATCCTTAATATAATCGAAGATAGTTTCATCAGAATCTAAAACTAAAGTGTCTTGTTTTAAATAACCTATAGAGATAGATTCTAAAAATCTCATTTCTCCTTTTAGAGGTTTAATATTTTGCATCAAAGACTTAATAAATGTCGTTTTACCAGTGCCATTTGCACCCATAATAGCCATTTTATCTCCGCCGAACAATGTAAAATTAATATCGCTAACTAGAGGAATATTGTCATATCCAATAGAGACATCTTCAACTTCTATTTCTTTCCTTCCTTTTCTAGAAGAACCTGTGATATTAATATTAACTTTAGATTTAGTAAGAGTAGGTTTATCTACCATCTGCTTTTCTAATCTAGCTAATTTCTTTTCTCTATCGTGAGCGCGAGAAGCAAATCGGGGTTTGGGCATGTAGAAACTAATAAACCACTTTAATTTCTCAGCTTGAGCTTGTTGACGTTTATACAGTTCTAATTGATGTTCGTATCTCTCTTTTTTCAAAACTGAATAACGATCGTAATTACCCACGTATTCTTCAAGATTCTTTTGATCTAATTCTAATATTTTAGTCGCTAAAGCATTGATGAAATATCTATCGTGTGAAACGAATAATAAGCTGCCACTGTAGGATTTCAAATATTCTTCTAACCATTCGATAGTCTGAATATCTAGATGGTTAGTAGGTTCATCTAATATCAATAAATCAGGAGATATTAACAGCAGCTTAATAAACGCCGCTTTCATCCTTTCTCCACCGGAAAATGTCGATATTTTTCGAGAATAATCTTGTTTATTAAAGCCAAATTTAAAAAGCATCATATCAATCTTATATTGATAATCATAGCCTCCTAAAGAAGAATAATCAGATTCTAAAAGAGCGTAAGAAGAAATGAGATTTTCATCTTCAGGATTCAACGCTAACTTCTCTTCTAATTCCTCTAATTTTTTCTTCTTTTCTTTTAAGTAATCAAAAACTTCATCGACTTCTTCATAAAGGGTATTATCCATTGAAGAAATAACTTCTTGCGAGAGATAACCTATAGAGCAATTCTTAGTAGTTATAATTCTTCCAGAAGTAACTTCTTCTTTCCCTACAATCATTTTCAAAATTGTCGATTTACCAGTGCCGTTAATACCAATTAAAGCAACCCTTTCTTTTTGATCAACGCGAAAAGTAACAGGGTTGAATAATCTCTCTCCGTTATATTCTTTGATTACATTTTGTAAAGCTAAAACTACCATTGATATTTACCTAGTAAATTATAATCTATAATCACTTTATTCCAAATAAAAAAATTCACTTCGAATTAATCGAAGCGAATTTTAATTTTATTTAATTTGACCTTCGATAATGGGTTTAACTTCAACCTTAGATTCAGATATGTGGAAATTAGAATAAATATCTTTAGCGATTCTATCAAAATGAGGGCGCTCAGTATATAAGGTTGCTAAGACATCACCTTTTTGGACTTTATCACCAATCTTCTTGTTTAAGACGATACCAGCGGCAAAGTCGATAATATCTTCTTCTTTTTCTCTACCCGCACCTAATTTCATGGCATCGATACCAATACCTTTAGCCTCGATTCTTGAAACGTAACCAGAAGTAGTAGATCTAATTTCTTGAGAATACATACTTACAGGGAATTTAGAAGGATTGTCAATGTAAGAAACATCACCACCTTGAGCAATAACCATCTCTCTAAATTTCTCGAATGCTTCACCGGAATCAATCTTCTTTTGTAAGAGTTCTCTAGCATCTTTTTCGGTCTTACAGACTTTTCCTTGCAATAGCAAAGTCGAACCAGAAGAGAAACAAACTTCCTTTAAATCATCAGGCCATTTACCATGTAAGCAATCGATAGCTTCTTTAACTTCCAAAATGTTACCTACAGCATAGCCTAGAGGTTGGTCCATACCTGTGATTTCTGCACGGACATTTTTACCCATCTTCTTGCCTATAGAAACCATCAATTTAGCTAATTCAGTAGCGTCTTCGACATTCTTCATGAAAGCACCATCACCATATTTAACATCTAGCAAGATGACATCAGTACCAACCGCCATTTTCTTAGACATAATAGATGAAGCAATTAAAGCGCGAGAATTAACTGTACCAGTTACATCTCTTAATGCATATAATTCTTTATCAGCAGGAACTAAATCTCCAGTCTGACCGACTACTGCAATTCCAATATCCGCAACTTGCTTTTTAAATTGAGAGATAGGAATTCTAGTTTGAAATCCAGGGATGGATTCTAATTTATCCAAAGTTCCACCAGTGTGACCTAATCCTCTACCTGACATCTTAGCTAATTTCATGCCACAAGCAGCGACCATAGGTCCTAAGACTAAAGTGACTTTATCGCCAACTCCACCAGTGGAGTGTTTGTCAAATTTATATCCTTTAACCGAAGATAAATCTACAGTGTCCCCAGATTTTAACATGACATCAGTTAATAAAGCTGTTTCATCATCAGTCATACCATTGAAGACAATTGCCATTAGCAAAGCGGAGACTTGGTATAAAGGGACGCTCTTATTAAGCATACCTGTAATAAAGAATTTAATTTCTTCTTTAGTTAACTTCTCTCCATTTTTCTTTTTTTCGATAATATCGACCATTCTCATAACGACTAACTTTAACCTCTTTTCTATTCTACGGAGATAACAATCCAGCGATCGTTATTAACTCCGGTATTATTATCGTATATACGAATATACAGGGTGTGTTCTTGGCTCTTTCCATTATAAATGAGCTTAGATTCTTCATCGATAAAATTGTAAACTAGATCACAACCCTCGACTGGGCAAACTATAGCGTTTTTAACTTCAAAATCGGAAATCGCTTCTTGCCCTGATAAAGTAATACCAGGACCACTGATTTGATTGTAGACATAAGGATTAGGAACCACACTTCCATCTCCTCTGCGGAAGCACACTTCTTTTCCTTCTTTCAAAACGCCTTGCCAAACGTATTCTTCACAATCGTAAACTTCCGAATGCATACGTTTGAATTGGTTGTTTTTTGAGAGTTTAGACTGACCTATTTTAATGTAGATATCAGTATAATCTCCCTCGACGAACACCTTACGACCAACTTGTTTCAAACTATCTTTTTTGACGTCCTTACTTTTAGCCATAATAATTCTCCCCTTTTATATAATTATAAACTATAAATAGTTTATATAAGAGCCTTTCTTTAAAAATAATTCATTTCTCAACTATTTTGTATTTTCTAAACAAATGATGAATATGTATAAAAATAATCACTATAATAATTAGGTATGAAAGAAATGTATTCATATTTATCTAGTTATCTATCTCAAGAAGAAATCTCTTCCTTAAAAGAAGAAATGAATAAGCCTTATTCTTATAAAGGTCTTGCTGTTAATATTAACCGCCTCCCTTTAGAGTTAGTTAAAAAAGAATATGAAGAATTAGAAAGCGATGATATAGATCCAATAAGATTAACTTATTTAGAAAATACTATCTACCCTTCTAAAAACATCTATCACGAAGGAGGAGGTTATTACATACTCGATCCTTCTTCTTTAGAAGCCAGTCTTCAACTAGGAATAAATAATAAAAAGTTAGTTTTAGATTTATGCGCTGCTCCTGGAGGTAAAACTATCGCTTACGCTATAAGAAATAAAGATAGTTTAATTATCGCTAACGATATTTCTTATAAAAGAGCTTTAGAGCTATCAAAGAATGTCGAAAGATTAGGTTTACCTAATGTCATAGTTACTTCCTTAGATCCTAAAGTTTTCTTGAAGTATTTTGAAAACAGCTTTGATCAAATTATTTTAGATGCCCCTTGTTCTGGAAGTGGAATGTTTAGAAAAGAAAAGAAGATGGAAGAAGACTGGTCTATAGAGAAAGTCAATTCTCTTTTGCCTATTCAAGATGACTTGCTTGAAACTAGTTATAAATTGTTAAAAAAAGGAGGAGAACTTCTCTACATTACCTGCTCTTTTCTTAAAGAAGAAGATGAAGATAGAATTGAAAATCTAATTAATAATCACATAGATATAAATGTCGTTTCTCCACGTATATTTAGAAATGAATATAAAGAAGGTAGTATACATAATTGCATCCATCTTCTACCTTCGCTTTTTAAAGGTGAAGGACACTTCTTCACATTATTAAGAAAAGACGGTGAAATAACGGATAATATGGATAATTTAACTAAATCTAAATTCGACAATAAGTTAAATTTATACATTGTTAATTATCAAAATGAAGAATATGGAATCAACTATTTTTCACCGTTATTTTTGAAAATAAATCCTTTGAGAATCGGTATTAAATTAACTAACCACTCTGAGTACTCTAAGATTAATGAAGATCACTCTTTATCTCATTATTCTTCCTTCAATAAATTAGAGGTCTCTAAAGAGGATGCTATTTTATATTTAAGTGGAAATGAGCTAAAAGGATATGATTCTTATAATAATGGTACATACATTATTTCTTATAACAGTCTCGGTTTAGGTTACGGAGTTAAAAAAGGTGATAGAATTAAAAATATCTATCCAAAAGGTTTAAGAAAAAACTTGTAAATAAAGTGATATATTAATAACTAGGTGTTAATAAATGAAAGACTATTTATCTCATAGGATTGAGCCTATCAATACTAAAACTGATATTATCGCTATCGGTAATAAGGCTAGAGAATCTAAAAAGAAATACCCTCAAACAATCAATGGTTCTATAGGGGTCTTTTTAAACGACGATAAATCTCTAGGGAAGATTGATTTAATAATAAAATCTTTAAAAGATAATTTACCTAACAACCTCTCCTACCCTCCTTTTAGAGGACAAAATGAATATAAAGACGAAATTCTGAAGTGGTTACTTAAAAGCGAATATGAGAACTTTAAAAAAGAATATTTTATTCCTTTTAGCGCTACTTTAGGAGGAACAGGAGCTCTATTTTTCGCTTTCAACCTCTTCTTAAATGAAAACCAAACTGTCTTACTTCCTTCTATAATGTGGTCTAATTACAAAGTGATAGCTTTAAGATCGAAAGTTAAATTTGATTATTATGAATTATTCGATAAAGAAGGTAAATTCAACTTTGTTTCTTTAGAGAAAAAAATTCAACAATACTCTTCTACTAATTCTAATTTGTTAATTTTAATTAACGAACCTTGTCAAAATCCTACTGGATATTGTTTTAAAGATGAAGAATATGACAAATTATATTCTCTATTAAATAAAGAAGGTAAGAAAACTAACTTAACTTGTTTATTCGATATAGCTTATATCGATTATCAAGTTATCGATAAAAAAGTACACCCTCTATTTACTTACTTTAAAAAGGCTACAAATTTTCTCCCCGCATATGCTTTTTCTTGCTCGAAAAGTTTCGGAGTTTATGGTTTGCGCTTAGGAGCCCTATTTACTTTTACTAAAGACAAGGAATTTGCTTCTAATTTAGAAATAGGTATGGCTTCTTTAGCTAGAGGTATATATTCTTGCCCTAATGGTGGAGGTTTAATGTCTGTGGCGAAATGTCTAAGCGACGAATCTCAAAAAGATACATTGATTAAACAGATATACGCTAATTCTTATACGTTAAGGCAAAGAGGTTTGAAATTAGTGGAAGAATTAGAAAAAAATAATATTAAGCATCTTCCCTACAGTCAAGGTTTCTTCCTTTCATTTGAGGTTAAAGATGCTTTATCCTTCTGCGAGAAATTGGAAGAGCAAAAGATTTTCTTAGTTCCTTTAAATGAACATATTGTAAGAATCGCTCTGTCTTGCCTAGATGAAAAAGAAATTGTAATTCTCGCTAAAAAATTGAAAGAAGCTTTAGAAAATGAATAATTCGATAATTATAGATTTTCATAATAAGAAAAGCGAAGAAGAAATTCTTTCTTCCCCCATCTTTTTAGAAGTCATAGATCAATTTTTAGAAAAAATAAGATTTTCCAATAAGAATCTATTTTATCAATTAACTCAAACTTTCGGAGAAAATTCTTGTTCTTCAGGTTTAATGTCTTTTTCAAAGAAATTAACTACTACTCCTTATAAAGAATTAATCGATGAATATCTACCTTTAACTAACTCTAAAGAAAATGTTCTAAATGTCATAGATGGATTTTACGATACTTGGAGAAATAAAGAGAGATATGGTTACATCATTAAATCTAGCGATATCTCCTCTAAGAAATTCATCAATAGAACTGAAAAGTTCGCTCAATTAATTTTAAATGTATATAGAGACGCCTATGAGAATGTCTTAGGAGGAGAGCAGGAAGTTTATAGACAACTTCCTTCAGGTATCAACGCTGGTTTTATTCTCTCTTCTCAAAAATACAATCTCCCTTCTTGTTTAGATTTTTTAAACAAGACTAAAAAGGTCGATTCTCTTTTAATACGCCCTCCATTTATTTGTTCATCTAAAGAAAATACTAGAGTTGGTACTTTCTTCTACAAAGATAATAAATTACAAGAAAGTGAATATAACGAAAATGATTATTTCTCAGTATGCATATTAGTAAAAAATGAATTGGGTTATATCTTCGTTCATAAAGATTACCTCTCTTTCTTAGTAGCCTTAGGTAATTTATTCCACATCGTATCTTTCTCTAAAGTGAAAAATATGAAGCCTTCATTTATTGTTGTCTTTGGGGCTAATAAGAAAGAGGAATTAACTTATTACTACAAACAAGAAGGTATATATGTAGGTATATGTCCTTTAGAAGGCAAGATTGGTTATTTCGGTTATTTAAAGAAAATTATCTTAACTTTATTTAATTTAACTATGATTGAGCAAGGGAAATTACCTATTCATGGCGCTGGCATAGAAATAGTTATGCACAACCACAAGACCTTCAATATTGTTATTTTAGGTGATTCTGGAGCGGGTAAATCCGAAACTATGGAAGCCTTAAAAGAATTGGGGAGCGATAAAATTAAATCGATATCCACAATCTTTGATGATATGGGCACTTTCTCTTTTAGAGATGATCTAGTTGTTACTTCTGGTACTGAAATAGGTGCCTTTGTCAGATTAGATGATTTACCAAATGGTTATTCCTTATCTTCCGTAGATAGAGCTATCTACATAAATATTGATCAAGTCAATTCTAGAGTAGTTATACCTATTGAAACTTATGAATTCTCTAAATCTTTACATAAAGTAGATATTTTCTTACTTGCTGATAACTTCACTGAAAACAAAAATGGTATAATTCGTTATCTAGATGAAGAAGAAGCTAAAGAAGAATTTAAAAAGGGTGAAAGAGTCGCTAAAGGCACCACTTCTGAAAAAGGTAAAGTCTCTTCTTTCTTTGCTAATCCTTTTGGACCAGTTCAGAAAAAAGAAAGCTGCTCTACTTTAATTGATTCTTACTTCTCATCTTTGTATAAAGAAAAAGTCTTCGTGGGAAGACTCTATACTAAGTTAGCTTTAGATCCTATTAACGGTCCAAAAATTGGAGCTAAAGCAGTCTTAGATCTTCTAATTAAATTAAGCGAAGAAAACTAATCGGTTTCTTCGCTTTTTCTATTTAATAAATATACTGATATAAGGTAAGGAGAAAATAATAAACTTATAGAAGTTAAACTTTGCCCTATATAGAAACATATGGCATAGGCGTAATTTAAAGGGTCGACATATTCTCTTGAATATAAGAAAGAAAGCACTCCGAAAGTTATATAGATTGCTTCTAAAAGCACACTTATAATTACATTCTTCTTCTTATTTTGGCTTAAGAGATTTAAGACCAAATAAATAGTACCTAAACCTATTGCTCCTAATAAAGAAAGAATCAATAATAACAAATTATAGTCTGAAAAGGATAAATAAGTTTTAGGAGCGTAATTTCTTAAATAGATAATTACAAAATTAATCGAACCTATAATCAGACCTAGAACAATAGCTAAGATAAACCATTTTTTTATGTTGAGAATTTTATAATTGTTAGTTTCCATACTATTAAGAATAATTGAAAGAAGTCCAAAGTTCAAATAAGTTCTTTCCTAATTGTAGGCGCTATATTTTAAGGCAGTTTTAATCATAAAAATTAATGAAATTTTTGTTTTTAAATTGTTGACTAGAAAATACAATGTTGATATTATAATTAAGACGCTCTAAATAGGGGCGGATGCTTAGCTCAGCTGGGAGAGCATCGCCTTTACACGGCGGAGGTCACAGGTCCGAGTCCTGTAGCATCCACCATTTATTAATTAGAGTGTCTACCAAATGGTACGTGGAAGATTAGCGAAGTGGCTAAACGCGGCAGACTGTAAATCTGTTCCTTCGGGTTCGGTGGTTCGAATCCACCATCTTCCACCACTTATTGGGGTATAGCCAAGCGGTAAGGCATCAGACTTTGACTCTGATATGCAATGGTTCGAATCCATTTACCCCAGCCATTTCTTAAGTATCGGTTGACCCGTTAGCTCAGCCGGTAGAGCACATCACTTTTAATGATGGGGCCAAGAGTTCAAATCTCTTACGGGTCACCACTTTATTAAAATTAAGTTTAATAAAGGTAATTATGGACGATTGACGTCCATTTTTTTTATGCTTAAGTACGAATAAATATTAATAAAATCTTACTATTTGCAAGAACTATAAAATGCAGTCAATAATATTTTTGAAAGCGTGCATATTTTTAAAAAAGATATAGACAAATAAATAAATTTAAGTTATTATATTTCTTGCCGAATAAATGCCCGGGTGGCGGAATAGGTAGACGCACAGGACTTAAAATCCTGTGTTCAGGAATGGACGTGAGGGTTCGATTCCCTCTCCGGGCACCACTTCGTCAAATACATCTGCTGAGGTTGCAGTTTATAATAATATGGGGTTGCTGTGAGCAACTATTTTTTTTGTAAAAATACGATACTCTCAAAATAT
>CACYCE010000039.1 GCA_902772915.1 uncultured Erysipelotrichaceae bacterium
AACTTCTCTTTATTTCTTTTTATCGTTTTTATGCCAGGAAGCAATGATAGCGTCGATATTGGCGGCTTGATCCATCAATTCATCTAAGACGAAGATTAAATCAGGTACTTTATATAAATCTAAACGATGAGCTAATTCTGAACGAATTTCACCTTTGTGAATATTTAAGTAATTGACTAAATCTTGACTCTTAGTTGCATCGAGGTGACTGACATAGACTTTAGCTAGAGTATTATCTCTATTCATCCTCACTTCATTTACTGAAGCTAAGTGAGTTAATTCAGGATTAAAAGAATAAACGATATCTGCCAAATCTTTAGCGACTAATGTCGCAATTCTTCCTCTTCTATCAGCCATTATTGAATTTTTCCTTCCTCTTCCATACCATATGATTCGATAATATCACCAACTTGAATATCTTTATATCCATCGATGACTATACCGCAATCAAGAGGAGCTTTAACTTCACCTACATCATCTTTACCAATTTTTAGGGAAGTTAAGGGAGCATCTAATAGAATTTGATTATCTCTTAAAACTCTAACTTTAGCAGAGCGCTTGATTAAACCATCTCTAACAGTACAACCAGCAATCATACCAACTTTACTAGCTTTGAAAGTCATCTTGACTTCGGCGTGGCCGTAAACGACTTCTTTCATAACAGGTTTTAGTTGACCTAACATCGCTTGTTCTAAATCTTCCAATAACTTGTAGATGATATTGTAAGAACGAATTTCTACGTGCTCTTCTTTAGCTTTGGAAATGACTAAGGCGTTGGCTTTAACGTTGAAAGTCAACAAGATTGCTGAAGAAGCAGAAGCTAAGATGACATCGCCTTCCGTGACATCGCCACTTCCAGCGTGAATGATGTTAGCTTTAACACCTTCAACATCGATCTTCTTAATTGAATCACAGATAGCTTGCATAGTACCATCGGTATCAGCTTTAACGATGAGATTTAAATTAGTGATTTCACCTGAAGAAATCTTATCGTAGATATTAGCGATAGTGACACCTTGATTTTCATTAGTAGCGTTTTGAGCCGCTTTAAGTTGTCTTTGTTCTGCTATACTTCTAGCTTCTTTTTCAGAAGAGAAGGCACAGAATTGTTCACCAGCTTCAGGAACTCCATCTAAACCTGTAACTGAAACAGGGGTCGAAGGAGTAGCTATATTAACAGCTTTGTTGAATTCGTTAGTCATTCTTCTGACTTTACAATAATTCTTACCGACTACTAAGCAATCACCTACATGTAAAGAACCGGATTTAACTAATAAAGTAGCTTTCGCCCCGACTTTCTTATCCATGGTCGCTTCGATAACTAAACCTCTAGCTTCTCTAGAAGGATTGGCTTTCAATTCTTTTAATTCAGCTAACAACAAGATGTTATCTAATAAATCATCAATGCCAATCTTCTTCTTTGCGGAGATTTCTTTCATAATGGTATCTCCACCCCATTCTTCACTTACTAAGCCGTAAGCAGAAAGTTCAGCTTTAACTTTTTCAGGGTTAGCTCCAGGTTTATCAATTTTGTTGACAGCGACAATAATAGGAACTCCCGCTGCTTTAGCGTGGTCGATAGCTTCTTTAGTTTGAGGCATGACACCATCGTCAGCTGCGACAACTAGGACGACTATATCTGTAGCTTGGGCACCTCTTTTTCTCATAGCAGAGAAAGCTTCGTGACCCGGAGTATCTAAGAAAGTAATCTTCTTTCCTTTGATAGTTTTTTGATATGCACCAATTTCTTGTGTGATAGCACCAGCTTCACCTTCAGCGATATGAGAGTCTCTAATAGTATCGATTAAAGTAGTCTTACCGTGATCGACATGACCCATAATTGTGACAACAGGAGGTCTTTCGACGAGATCTTTTTCATCATCGACGATTTCATATTTTTCAAATTCTGCAGCGGAAACTGTGACTTTCTTCTCGAAATCGAGGTTGTGTTCAATACAAATCTCCGCGATATCTTCATCAGAAAGGACGGAGTTGATGTTCAACATCTTACCTTTCATAAATAGAGTTTTCAAAATATCGTTAGGCCTTAATCCTAAATCTGAAGCGAGTTTTTCGATAGTGATGTTACCTTCGTAGATGTATTTATCACCTTCGATGTGAGGTTTGCTTGCTCCAGGGTTGGAGTAGTGAGACTTGGATTTATCACCCCAAGAATTGTTGCTTTTAAAGTTCTTGTTCTTTTTGCCCATTATTAATCTCCTCCTCTAATTCCATAATTCTCTTGGCAATTCCGGAATTGAGAATGCCAAGTCCTGCAACAGGAGCACTACCTATCGCATCTCCAAGGTCTTCTTTGGATAGTAATCTAATTACGGCGATAGGATGAGTGTCTTCTAATTTCTCGACTATAGACATTAAATCAGAACAGCTGTTTTTAGCTGCATCAGAAGCTAGAAATAACAAAGACACTTTCTTTTTTTTCATATTGAAGGGAAGCTTTTCTCCATATACAACATACTTTCCCCTCTTAGCTAAACCAATTAGTCCTTTTAAACGATCATTGAGTGTCATTATTTTACGTATCTCCCAATTTTAAGATAGACTTCTTCAGGTATATTGGTTTCTAAAGCTTTTTCTAAAGCCTTAGTCTTAATAGCCTTATCTAAGGT
>CACYCE010000040.1 GCA_902772915.1 uncultured Erysipelotrichaceae bacterium
CATGATTTAATTCAGGAATTATTGGAGAAGAAATTCAATGATTTATTTAAAAACTTCATGTAGTTATAGGATAGGTGTGGGTGATTTAAGATTAAATAGGTTATTTGTAAATGAAAAGAAAAAGAGATAACATAAAACTAGGTAAGATGTTGTGTATCTTACCTAGTAAAAACTATTTTCTAGTTTTTATAATAATGCGTATTGAAGATTTGAAAATCTTCAAAACAACTGTAAGGGTCGTAGGTTTTCTACGGCTCTTTTTCTTTGAATGTTTTTCCATATTTTTCACCTCCTTTAAATTTAATAGATACATGCATTGCGTGTTAAAATTTAAAGGGCGAGAGGTGAGAAATTGGAAATACAATAAGGGTGTCCTAAGATATGAGTTTTTAAATATTATAAAAAATAATTTTAATAAAAAACGGCTATATCTAGCCGATTTTGTTAACTGGTCGGGATAGCGGGATTCGAACCCGCGACCTCACGCTCCCGAAGCGTGCGCACTACCAACTGTGCTATATTCCGATTCTCCCGACCTATATGTAGGGTCAAGAGCATTAAATATAATAAATATAAAATAGTCAAAAATCAATTTGATTTGAATCTTAAACTAATTAGAGCAATTCACTTTATTATTTTAATAATAAAAGTTCAAATTGAGAAAAAAGTTAGGCCTCTAAAATGGTATAATCTACTAGGTATAAAAAAGTATGTCAATAAATTTTAAGACCTTATTAAATAAAGAGCAGTATTTAGCAGCAACTTCCGATGCTAAATATTTAAGGATTATCGCTGGAGCGGGTACTGGAAAGACTAGAACTTTAACATATAGATTAAGTTATTTATTAACTAGAGGCGATATGTATCCTTCACAGATTGTTGCGATTACTTTTACTAACAAAGCTGCTAATGAGATGAAGGAGAGAACATTAAAGATTCTTCAAGATAACAATTTAAATATTATGGGTACTCCCACTTTATCGACTTTCCACTCTTTTTGCTTGAGGTTTTTAAGAAAGGAATTACCTTTTTATAAAAAGGAATTTACTAGAGACTTTTCTATAGCGGATGAGACTGATCAAAAAGATTATTTTAAAAGGGTTGTCGATAAGATGCACTTAACTGTCGACGCTAAGGTATTAAAAGCTGTTGTTTCTTATATTTCAGGTTTAAAGACTAAAGGCATAAGACCTATAGATATTGACGATGATAAAAATCTCTTCTCCAAGAAGATTGGTTTTTCTATTAAGGATTTTTACGCTGAATATCAAGATCAATTGCTTCAAGCTAACTGCGTGGATTTTGATGACTTACTTATTTTTACTAGAGATATCTTAAAAGAGAATCCTGAAGTGAGAAAGAATTGGTCTAGTAAATACAAAGCTTTTATGATCGATGAATTCCAGGATACTAACGATCTTCAATACGAATTAGTTAAATTGTTTATGAACAATGAGACTGAATTATCTGTAGTAGGAGATCCTGATCAGACTATCTACACTTGGAGAGGAGCAAACCACTCTATTATCACTGATAAATTAGCTAAAGATTTCAAGACTTTAGAGACTATTACTTTATATAACAATTATCGTTCAACTCAAGCTATTTTAGATAAAGCTAACATGCTTATTAAGCACAATAAAAATCGAGAAGAAAAAAGTTTAAAAGCCGCTTCTGGAGATAATGGAAATAAAGTAGATTTAATTAGAAGTGAATCTTTTAAACAAGATGCGGATAATATCGCTCATAAGATTGAATATTTCCATTCGGTAAATAAGGTTGATTATTCAGATATAGCTGTAATCATGAGATCTAATTTCCAATCTCGTATTTTTGAACAAACTTTTACTAAGAGTAGAATTCCTTATATTCTTTATGACGCTACAGCATTCTACGAGAGATTTGAAGTTAAATGTGGATTGTCCTTTATGAGGCTATTGGTAAATACTTCAGATAGTGTCTCTTTTGAAAGATGTATCGCTAATCCTCCTCTAGGTATAGGAGATAAGACTTTAGAGAAAATTGAAGATTACTGCTATTCTAATAGAATTTCTGAAATGGAATTTTGTTTAACTAAATTGGATAGTGAAGAAATTAAATTATCTTCTAAACAAAAAGCTGGTTTAGTAAATCTAATTAACGCATATAAAAACTGTCAGATTAATTTATCTAAAGCTGATACTCCAGCTAAGTTTGAACAGGCGATTCAAACTTATTTTGTCGATGTTGGATTATTTAGATTTATCCAAGACATGGATGAAAAAGAAGCGAGAACTACTTACGGAGATAACGAGCATAACAGAGAAAACAACTTGAAGGAACTTCTAGTAGATTTTAAAGAATTCATCGAAAGAGCTATGCTAGATACTACTTCAGAAAATGAACCTACTTTGGTGGATTATTTAATTAATATCTCTTTGACTTCCGCTTCTGATACTGAAGAAGAGAAAGGTAAAGATGCGGTTAATGTTATGACTGCTCACGTCTCCAAAGGTCTGGAATTCCCTATAGTATTTATCACCGGTATGTTAGATGGAGTTTTCCCTTCATCTCACGCTATTAACGAAGGTAATTTGGCTTCGATTGAAGAAGAGAGAAGATTGTTTTATGTAGCTATAACTAGAGCGAAGAAATATCTAGCAGTTACAACCTATACTCACGATAGATTTGGAGATGGATACGCTATTCCTTCTATGTTTTTAAAAGAGATAGGCTTTGATGTAGCGAAGATGACTTTTGGAGATTTCCAAGTTAAGAATTCTTATAATCCTTATTCACGTTATGGCAATAATTCCTACTATAACCAAAGGCCTAAGAGCGCACCTATATCTTCTTATATGTATCCTTCTGATTCAGATTACGGGAGCGATGAGAAGATAAATTTAACTCCTTCAAAAATGATTATTGCTTCTAAACCCAACAATAAACAAATCATTGATACTAATGTAAAATATGAAGTGGGTGATAAGATTGCTCACGCCTCTTTTGGAATAGGGACTGTCATCGCTGTCGAGGGTAATAAATTGACAGTTAAATTTGAAGATGAAGCTCAAGGTATCAAGAAATTAATTGCGGGCTTTAAAGCTTTTAGAAAAATATAGGAGTGACTATGGAAGATTTAGATAAGAAAAAAGTTGAAGAACTAACTAAATTATTAAATCGTTATAATTACGAATATTACGTTTTAAATCAATCTTCAGTCTCCGACCAGGAATTCGATAGATTGATGGAAGAACTTCAAAGAATCGAAGAGAGAAGACCTGATTTACGCTCTAAATTATCTCCGACTTCAAGAGTAGGAGGAATGGTTGCGACAGGCTTTAATAAGGTCGAACACAAGACCATGATGATTTCTTTAGGAGATGTCTTTAATAAAGAAGAGTTAGCTCATTTTGACGAAGCTTGTCGTAAAGGATTGAAAATCGATGAAATTCCTTATATGGGTGAAGTCAAAATTGATGGTTTAGCCATGTCATTGATTTATGAAAATGGCGATTTAATTATGGCTGCAACTAGAGGAGATGGAACTGTAGGAGAAGATGTCACCGCTAATGTCTTAACAATTCCTACTGTCCCTACTCACATTAAAGATAAAAGACATATAGAAGTTAGAGGCGAAGTTTATATGTCTAAAAAGACTCTAGCTAAATTGAATGAACAGAGAGCTGAAAAAGGAGAACCTTTGTTAGCTAACGCT
Source organism: uncultured Erysipelotrichaceae bacterium (assembly GCA_902772915.1). GTDB lineage: Bacteria > Bacillota_I > Bacilli_A > RFN20 > CAG-288 > Scatoplasma. The sequence continues at coordinate 3,698 of CACYCE010000040.1, forward strand.
AGAAATGCCGCTGCAGGTTCAATACGACAATTAGATTCAAGAATTGCCGCTTCTAGACATTTAGATGCCTATTGGTATTATTTTCAAAACGCTGAAGAATGCGGGTTTAAAAATCACTCCGATTCTTTAGATTATTTAACGGAATTAGGCTTTGTTACTAATCCAGAAAGAAAGAGAATTATCGGTTTAAAAGGCATCTATGAATATATGGAAGAATACACTAACAAGAGAGCTTCCTTAGATTATGATATCGACGGTTTAGTTTTTAAAGTTGACCCGCTATATATGCATGATATCTTAGGTTACACTATGAAAACTCCTAAGTGGGCTATCGCTTATAAATTCCCTCCCGAAGAAGCCATAACGAGATTAAAAAATATCGTTTTGACCGTTGGAAGAACGGGAAGAGTGACTCCAAACGCTATTTTAGAACCAGTTAGAGTGGCCGGTAGTTTAATAGGTAGAGCGACATTAAATAACCAAGATTTTATTTCTAATTTAGACATAAGAATTGGAGATTATGTAGCTTTACATAAAGCCGGAGATGTTATTCCTGAAGTCGCTAGAGTTATTAAAGAAAGAAGAGATCCTTCTTCCATACCATATATTTTCCCTGATAAATGTCCATATTGTGGAACGACATTAATTAAATCTGAATCAGATATTCAACATCGTTGCCCTAATGAACATTGCCCTTCTAGAAAAATTAATAAACTCATTTGGTTTGCTTCCGATGGAGGAATGGATATCGATGGTTTAGGAGAAAAATTAGTTGAGGATTTCTTCAATGAAGGTTTAGTTAAAGATATACCTGATTTCTATACTCTAAAAGATCACAAAGAAGAAATAATGCTGATGGATGGCATGGGAGAAAAAAGTTGTAATTCTCTTTTCTCTGCTATTGAGAAATCAAAATCTAATTCTTTAGAAATGTTAATTGCTGGCTTAGGTATCAATTTGGTAGGTAAGAAAACCGCGAGAGTTTTAGCTAGACATTACTTAACTATGGAGAACTTAATGAATTCTTCCAAAGAAGAATTAGCATCTCTAGATGACATTGGTGAGAAAACTGCTACAATTATCTACGAGTATTTCTCAGATATAAGAAATATTTCTATGATAACTACTCTTAAAGAATTGGGTCTTAACTTCAATTGTTTAACTGCTATAGGAAGTGATGCTAAAGATAATTTCTTCAAAGGCAAGAGATTTGTTTTGACCGGAACTTTGCAAACCTCGGGTAGAAAAGAAATGACGGAAAGAATAGAATCTTTAGGTGGTAAATCATCTTCTTCCGTTTCTAAGATGACCGACTTTGTAATTGTCGGGAGTGAACCCGGATCGAAATTAACTAAGGCTCAAGAACTGGGAGTAAGAATTATTCAAGAAGATGAATTATTAGAATTATTAAAAGAAAATGAAGGAGAATAGTAAGAATGATAAAAGTTACTAAAGAAGTTATCACTACTTGCGCTGAGAATCTTCTTTTTAAAATTTCAGATCAAGAAAGAGATGAAACTTTAGAAGAATTCGACGCCATCTTAACCCAAATGGACTTCTTATCTAAAATTAAGAATATCGATTCTAGCAAATCGATGACTTTCCCTGTAAGTGAAATTCAATATGAACTTAGAGATGACAACCCTGTTGAACCTGTTCCTGCTAAAGTTGAGTTGGAGATGGTTCCTTCTAAATTAGGAAATCAAGTTAAGATTCCTAAGGTTATAGGAGGTGAATAAGATGTCTTATTTAGATTTAACTATTCAGCAAATGCACCAAGCCTTAGTTGAAGGGCTAGTAACTAGCGAACAGTTAGTTAAAGAAGCAATACTAAGAATTAAAAATGACAAGACTAACTCTTTTGAGGCTTTAGCTTTAGATCAAGCCTTAGAAGAAGCTAAAAAAGTTACTTCGGTAGGGGAAGAAGAAATCTTGAAAGGTATCCCTTTCTTAGCTAAAGATAATTATTCCACTAAAGGTATTGAGACTACAGCTTCTTCTGATGTCTTAAGTGGCTATGTTCCTATTTTTGATGCGGAAGTTATTACTAGACTTAAAAATGCTGGAGCAATTCTTCTAGGTAAAACTACTTTAGATGAATTAGCTATGGGCGGAACAGGTACTACCGGTCATAAAGGTGTTACTACTAACCCTTATGACAATTCTAGAATTATAGGTGGCTCATCTTGTGGAAGTTGTGCTTCTGTCGCTAGTGGTATCGTTCCTTTCTCTTTAGGTTCTGATACTGGTGATTCAGTTAGAAAACCTGCTTCCTATGGAGGAATCTACGGTTTCAAGCCTACCTGGGGAAGAATTTCTAGATTCGGTTTATTCCCTTTTGCTTGTTCTTTAGATACTGTGGCTTATTTTGCTAGATCAGTTTACGATATTGCTGTTTTGACTGAGATTTTAGCAGGTCACGATGATAAAGATATGTCTTCTTCTTATAAAGAAGTAGAGAATTATTCTTCGTATCTAAGAAGAGAAAACGACAAGAAAAAAATCGGTTATTTTAAACCTATTTTAGATGCTATCGATGATGAGAAAATCAAAAATAGTTACTTTAAATTATTGGATGAATTAAAGAATAAAGGTTATGAAGTTAACCAATATGATTTCCCTGAAGAATTATTAGATGCTTTATATCCTGTCTATATGATTATTTCTTGCAGTGAAGCTACTTCTAACGACGCTAATTTAGATGGTGTTAAATTTGGTTTAAAACCTTCTGAGGAGGCTAAAACCTGGTCTGAGTATATGTCTGATGCTCGTACTAGAGGCTTTTCTTCCTTAATTAAGAGAAGATTCATCATCGGTTCTTTCTCTTTGTTAGCGGAGAATCAAGAAGAATTGTTTAGAAGAGCACAAAAAGCTAGAAATTTAATTGTGGAAGAAATGAATAAGTTCTTCTTAGAAAACGATTATTTAATTTTACCTTGCGCTAAGAGCGTGCCTCCTAAAGTTGAAGATGTTACTAACAAATGGTCGAAGAAACCTGATTTTATCGATAACCATTTAGGTATAGCTAATTTAGGTGGATTCCCCTCTTTAACTTGTCCTTTAGGATACGAGAATGGGTTGCCTTACGGGGTTAATATCACCGGTAGGCAATATCAAGAAGGTTATGTCTTAAAGTGCGGTCAAGATATTGAAGATGTAACTAAATTAGTTAACAGTCTTTGTTTCAATCACAAGGAGGGTATATAAAATGAATTTTGAACCTGTAATTGGTATTGAGATCCACGTTCAATTAAAAACTAAATCCAAGATGTTCTCTTCTGCTCCTACATCTTTTGGGTGCTTACCTAATTCACAAACTATCCCTTACGATTTAGGTTGCCCTGGTACCATGCCTTTAGTTAATAAAGAAGCAGTTAGATATGCAATTAGAATCTGCAAAGGTTTAAATATGAATATAAACCAATTAGTTCAATTTGATAGAAAGAATTATTTCTATTCTGATTTACCTAAAGGATTCCAAATTACTCAACAAGAATTTCCTATTGGTTCTGATGGTTATTTAGATATTGAAGATAGCCAAGGACAAATTCACCACATTGGTATTGAAAGAGCCCACATGGAAGAAGATACTGCTAAACAATTGCATTTAGCGGATATGACTTTAATAGATTACAACAGATGTGGTACACCTCTTGTTGAAATTGTTTCTAAGCCTGATATCAGATCTGGTGAAGTCGCTTCTAAATACGTCGAAATGATTAGAGAAATTGTTACTTTCTTAGATGTTTGCGATGGAAAATTAGAAGAAGGTTCTATGAGATGCGACGTCAACATTTCTTTAAGACCCATAGGATCAACTAAATTTGGTACGAAGGTTGAAGTTAAAAACTTAAATTCCATCGCTAATGTTAGAGCTGCTTTAGATTACGAAGTTAAAAGACAATCGGAAATCTTACTTTCTGGAGGACAAGTTACTCAAGAAACTAGAAGATACGACGAATCGAAAAAACAGACATCTTTGATGCGTGTTAAGACTAATGCGGTAGATTATAAATATTTTAGAGAACCTAATATAATTCCTATTAAGTTATCTGATGAATTTGTTAAAAGCGCCATTGATACCATGCATAAATTACCTTCAGTTTATAAGAAAGAATTGATGGATAAAGGTTTAACTAGCAAAGAAGCGGAAGTTTTATTATCATCCAGAGAATTAGCGGATTATTTTGAAGAAACTGCTTCTTTAAATGTCAAAGATATCAAGACTTTATGGAATTACATCATGGGTGATATCATCGCTTACATCAATAAAGAATTTATCACCTGGGGAGATTTAAAATTCACTAAACAGAATTTAGCGGATTTTGTAAATATGATATCTGAGGGTAAGATAAATTCTAAACAAGGTAAAGAAGTTATCGCCTTAATGTTAGAAAAAGGTGAAGATCCTAATAAAGTTGTAAAAGATTTAGGATTAGAGCAAATTTCTGATCAAGGTGAAATTGAAAAATTAGTTGAAGAAGTCTTAGCATCTAACGCTCAATCTATAGCAGATTACAAAGCTGGACACGATAGAGCTCTAGGTTATATCGTCGGTCAAGTTATGAAAGCTTCTAAAGGTAAAGCTAATCCTTCTTTAGCCAAAGAATTAATCTTAAAGAAACTAGGTTAAAACAATAAAACCCTGTGGAAATCACAGGGTTTTTGACTTTAAAACGATATTAATTATCGGATCTATTATATCCGTTTTTCATCTTGGTTGAAGCTAGACGCAAGACGTTGAATAAGGCTTTGGAGGTTTCTTCTTCACCCATAGCGCATATTTCTTTATTAGCTTTATCTAAGACTTTTAAATCTTTAGATTTGATAAATTCTTCATCGAATTTATTAACTAAAGCCATGCCTTTATTTAAAGTCGCTTCTTGATATCTAGTAATTAATTGAATACCATCGCCATAATAAGGATCAACTAAGGCGGCGATTAATCTAGAAGACCAATAGAAGGTTTTAGTATCGACTTTTAAAGTGGTAGAAGATACGTAACTAGGGAATTTATTGACGTTAGTATATAAAGGTAAGACAGTGTTGAAAGAATTTGGGCCGAAACATATCCACTCTAAGGCTTTTATTTCATTAGGGACATAGTCTCTAATTTGTAATATTGCCATGACACCGGTTCTATTTATACCTATAGAACGGTAGATTCCACTCTTTTGTGCAGTTTTAGAATAAGGGTTATAAGGAGTACCTTGGTAGTATGAAGAAAGGATGTATTTAACTTCATCAACTCCAATCTTTCTTTCGGGTTTTAGTGACCAAGGTATATCATCACTTTCAGGAGTAAAATCAGCGTTTTCCCCATCCCATTTATAGGTTCTAGGGTTGAAATATCTAGCCATGAACCACGCGCGAGGGGTGTTGTAAACGTGATCTTGGTCAGAGTGACTACCAAAAATTAGACGAGGATTGAATTTATTATCGTTATTACCATCGAGGTGATATTTAGAAATAAATTCTTTTAAATCTGGAGAGCAGATATTCTCTTCTTGTTTACTAAAGGCATCTTCTAAATCAAATGTATCAATACCGAATTGGTTAGGCATGATGACGTATTCATCATCTTTGACTCTTCTAGCGATGAAATGATGCCCACCTATAGTTTCTAACCACCAAATTTCATTTTCATCTGCAAAGGCGATACCGTTAGGCTCGTAAGTTCCATATTTTTCTAATAGTTGACCTAATCTGATAACGCCTTCTCTAGCAGTTTTAATATATGGTAAGACTAAGACGACTAAATCTTCTTCACCAATACCCCAAGGTTCATTTTTCTTCTTGCCGATAACGTAGGGATCTGCACCTAGAACTCTGTGGTTAGAAGTGATAGTTTCAGTAGCGGTCATAGCTACGTTAGCTTCGTTTATACCATTAGCAGCCCATATACCTTTTTTAGGGTTAACAGAAGGGGTGGAAGTATATCTAAGAGGGTTAGAAGGTAGTTCAATTTCTAATTTACCAATCTTAGATTTATATTTTTGAGGCTGATCTTTAGGATTGACGACTATCAATTTCTTTTCATCGAAGAAACCGTCATCGTTTCTAGCTATCATTGTCGAATTGTCGTAACTTGCTTTTTTACCGACGAGTATTGTAGTACAAGCCATATATAATTTCTCCTTTTAAGTTCTCTATAGATAAATTTAAACGCTTTTATTACTTACTTCAATATAATTGCTAAATACATTTAATAAACTAAATACTTCTATTTTTTTATATATGAAACAAAATTCTAGTAGTATACTTTTTATAGAATTCAGGAAGGGGAAAAATAATTATGAACGAATATTTAGAGAATATTTATAAAGATTTAGAGGCTAAGTATTTTTATCAAAAGGAATATTTAAACGCTGCAAAGGAGATTTTATCTTCTTTAGAATTGGTAGTTAATCAGCATCCTGAATTAGTTACTGAAAAAGTAATTGAGAGATTTATTGTTCCTGATAGAATTATCACATTTAGAGTAAGTTGGTTAGATGATAATAATAACGTTCAAATTAATACTGGTTATAGAGTTCAGTTCAATTCTTCTATTGGTCCTTATAAAGGGGGATTGAGATTCCATCCTAGCGTCAATGAGTCTATTTTGAAATTTTTAGGTTTAGAACAGGTTCTCAAGAATGCTTTAACTGGCTTACCTATGGGTGGAGGTAAAGGTGGGGCGGATTTTGATCCTAAAGGTAAATCCGATCGTGAAGTTATGCGCTTCTGCCAATCTTTCATGAATGAATTATATAAATACATTGGGCCTAATGAAGATGTTCCAGCTGGAGATTTAGGTGTAGGTGGAAGAGAAATAGGTTACATGTATGGCCAATATCGTAAATTGGTAGGAAGAGAAGAAGGAACTTTAACTGGTAAAGGTTTGACTTTTGGAGGGTCTTTAGGAAGAACAGAAGCGACTGGTTATGGTTTATGTTATTTTGCTTCTAAAGCTCTATCTACTTTAAGAAATACTTCATTTAAAGATAAGAGAATAGTTATATCTGGCTCGGGTAATGTGGCTATTTACGCCTGTCAAAAAGCCACTGAATTAGGAGGTAAAGTTGTTACTTTATCTGATTCAAATGGTTATATTTACGATGAGGAAGGTATAGATTTAGCTTTAGTTAAAGAGATTAAAGAAGTTAGAAGAGGAAGAATTAAGGAATATTTAGAAAAGAGGCCTTCAGCTAAATACGTTCCTAATTCTAAAGATATCTGGTCAGTTAAATGCGATATCGCTCTTCCTTGCGCTACTCAAAATGAATTAGATTTGGATGATGCCAAAAAGTTAGTAGCTAATAATGTTATAGGTGTTTTTGAAGGGGCGAATATGCCTTGCTCTTTAGATGCTATTAAATATTTCCAAGACAACAAAGTAATCTTTTCTCCTGGCAAAGCTTCTAATGCAGGAGGGGTCGCAGTCTCCGGTTTAGAAATGAGTCAGAATTCTTTAAGATTATCTTGGACTTTTGAAGAAGTTGATAAGAGATTAAAAGATATCATGGAAAATATCTTTGATAATACATATAAGACCGCTAAAGAATATGGAGATGAAGAAAACCTCCTTTTAGGTGCGAATATCTTCGGATTTATAAAAGTCGCAGAAGCTATGTTAAAGCAAGGAATTATCTAGAAATATCGGATAAATCGATATTAAGTAAGATTTAAATTCACATAAAAACCCAGCGTGAGCTGGGTTTTGCTTTATATTGCTAAGGAAAATTTAAATAAGACTGGATTGTGGTCAGAATAGAGATAGTGAGTATCGATATTCTTGACTTCTTTGATATTGACGTTAGCAGAACATAAGAAGCCGTCGATTACTACTTCGTAATTCTCGCCTTTTTTATATGGCATTTCTGCTGCTCTACAAGTAGCGACAGTATAAGATTTATCCGCGGCGATTTGATAACCAGAAGGAAGTTCATCAGCGTTAAATGAAGCTACCCAATCTGGTCTTTCTTCTTGTGAAGGGAATTTACCAACACTATCAGCAATATCGTGGTTGAAATCTCCTCCTACGATTACGTAATTACCTTTGTCTTGTTCTTCTTTTAAGAAAGTTACTAAGAATTCTAATTGTTGTTTTCTAATGACTCCACCTTTATCGTAAGCGGACATGTGAGAATTACCAATTATTAATTCTTTATTGTTAGATAAAGTGTATCTAGTAACTGAGAAGCACCTATCTAAATCGAAGAATTTATCAGGGAAAGAATCGGATAAAGGATAACTTCTTCTCATAGATGAAATCATAGAATATTTAGATAAAGTAGCAAGACCAGAATTAGTGGTACCTATAGGTTCATTGAAAGGGTAGAGCAACAAAGCGGTGTGGAAATTATTTGCGAAGACCGAATCATTGTTAGGGAACTTCTTTTGGAAAGCTTCATATTGGTTGATGTGGTAAGAGCGATCAGCGACTGTATCGACTTCTTGAATAATTTGGAAGTCAGGATCGTAAGAAGCGACAACTTCTAAAGCTCCATTAGTATTCTTTAAGCAATTAGTGTAACTTACAGCCTTAGAGTGAACACCAGTGATAACTCGACCATCTTTCATCTTACCTGTATCCATAAAGAAACTGTAATCAGGATCGTAAGCTCCAAAGCCAATATTGTAACTTATGATGCTCAATTCTTGACTTGAAGTGATGGTTTTAGCATCTTTAGTTTGACTATCTTTTCCTTTGGTAATAGTAGGAGTTAAATCCTGCTTATCAGCGATTCTATAATACTGGGTGACAACGTAGATTAAATATGAACCAACTAAAATAATTACAGCGATTAATAAAAAAGCTAATGACATAGCTAGAATTACTAGTATCTTCTTTTTAGTCGGCCAATCTTTAAATGGAATTTTTTCTTTTTTTGTCATATTAAATCACCTCTAATTCAATTATACATATCTAAATAGTTGATAAATTGATTAACTATTAAATTTGGGATTAGAGTATAAAATTTCTAATTTAAATAACTCAATCCCATGTTATTCATTAAATATATATCTAATTTATATGTATAATTAATAAGCCTAAGTTTACTTAGTTTAGATATAATTATTAATGGGAAATTTGTTATGAGTAAAGATTTTGGAATTGAAATATTACATCAAGATAAAAATTGCGGAGCGCGTTATGGTATTTTACATACTCCCCATGGGGATGTGGAACTACCTATGTTTATGCCTGTAGGAACTCAAGCTACAGTAAAATGCCTCTCCCCTGAGCAAGTTAAAGAAGTAGGTTCAGGAGTAATTCTTGCTAACACTTACCATTTGGCTTTAAGACCTGGAGCAGATGTAGTTCAACAAGCCGGTGGGATTCAAAAATTTATGAATTATAAAGGTCCAATGTTAACTGATTCAGGAGGATTTCAAGTTTTCTCCTTAGCGAAAGTAAGACAAATTAAAGAAGAGGGAGTCACTTTTAAAAATCCCTTAAATGGTGATAAGGTTTTCTTTTCTCCTGAAGTAGTTATGGATATCGAAGAAAAGATTGGAGCGGATATTGCTATGGTCTTTGATGAATGCGCTCCTTATCCTTCTTCTAGAGACTATATAGAAAAGTCAGTAAATAGAACATTAAGATGGGCTAAAAGATGCAAGGATAGCCATTCTAGAGAAGACCAGGCGTTATTTGGAATTGTGCAAGGTGGAGATTATCAAGATCTTAGGGAAATGTGCGCTGAAGAATTAGCGAAGATGGATTTTGAAGGTTACGCTATTGGGGGAACTAGTATAGGTGAACCTAAGGAAGTTGAATATCGAATGGTTTCTTATGCTGTAAAGAATATGCCTTATAACAAACCTAGATATTTAATGGGAGTAGGATCTTTAGATTACATATTTGATGGCATTTCTAAAGGCGTAGATATGTTCGATTGCGTTCTTCCTACTAGATTAGCTAGACATGGAGCCTTGATGACTACTCACGGAAGAATAAATATCTTAAATGCTAAATACGAAAGAGATTTTACACCTCTAGATGATGAATGCGATTGTTATACTTGTAAGAATTACACTAGAGCTTATTTAAGACATTTGATGAAAGAGAATGAAGAATTTGGTAAAACCTTATGTTCAATTCACAATCTCAGATTCTTAATTAGAACCATGGAACAAGCTAGACAAGCGATTAAGGAAGATAGATTCTTAGAATTCTCTAAAGAAGTGTTAGAGAAATTTGGATCGAAAAAGGGATTTTAAAATGAGTGAAGTTATTAACGACAAGCAAATGCAAGAAAAGATCGATAAAGCTATAAAAGAATTTGGTTTTAACATCTATTCTTTAGAAGAATACAATTACAATTTACCTGAAGAATTGATCGCTCAATCTCCTGCCGAAAAAAGGGACGAATCGAGATTGTTAGTACTAGATAAAGCGACTTCAACTTTAGAAGATAAGCATTTTTACGATATTATTAATTACTTTAGAAAAGGCGATGTATTAGTAAGAAATAACACTAAAGTTATCCCTGCCCGTTTATTTGGTATTAAAGAGGGAACCGGGGCGAAAGTTGAGCTTCTTTTATTAGAGCAAGATAGAGAGCAAAAAGATGTTTGGACAGCTTTATGTGGTAATGCTAAAACTATCAAAGTTGGTGTTACTATCGATTTTGGTAATAACCAAGAATTAAAAGCTACTTGTATAGAAGTTAAAGAAGAAGGCTTACGTAAATTTAAAATGGAATATGATGGTATTTTCTATGAAGTTTTAGATAAGTTAGGTAAGATGCCTCTTCCTCCTTACATTCATAAGCAAGAAGGTCAAAACGATAGATATCAAACTGTCTACGCTAAGATTGAAGGAAGCGCGGCAGCTCCTACAGCGGGCTTCCATTTCACTAAAGAATTATTTGAAAAATTAGAAGAAAAAGGTGTAGAGATTTTAGATGTCACTTTAAATGTTGGTTTGGGAACTTTTAGACCTGTTAAAACTGATAATATTTTAAATCACAATATGCACTCAGAATATATACAAATGAGTGGAGAAGTCGCCCAAAGATTAAATAAAGCTAAAAAAGAAGGTAGACGAATCATTGCTGTAGGAACGACTTCAGTAAGAACTTTAGAAACTATCTATCATCAATATGGTGAATTTAGAGAGACTCACGAAGATACTAAATTATTTATTTATCCCGGATTTGAATTTAAAGCTGTCGATTGTATTATTACTAACTTCCATTTACCTAAATCTACTTTGGTAATGTTAGTTTCAGCGTTCGCTTCTAGAGAGCAAATATTAAGTGCTTACAAGCACGCTGTAGAAGCAAAGTATCACTTCTTCTCCTTTGGGGATGCTATGTTTATTTATTCTTCAAATAAGTAAAATATTATTGTATGAGAGAAGAAAAAAAGAAAGATTACAATCAGATATGTATGGAATATTTAGAAAGTTTAGATCTTTCTAAAGGAAAACCATCGTTATTTTTACATGTCTGTTGTGGGCCTTGCTCTACCTATCCTCTTTCTATATTAGAAAAATATTTTAATATCACTATAGGTTATATAAATCCTAATATCTTTCCCAAAGAAGAATACGAGCATAGATTAAGTGAATTAAAAAGATTTGTAAGTGGATTTAACAATAAAATCGAGATTATTTCTTATCCATATGACTATCAATTGTATTTAGATACTATTAAAGGTTATGAGAATGAGAAAGAAGGAGGTCAACGTTGCTTACTTTGTCATCAACTTAGACTCTCTTTAGCTTATGAATACGCTTATAAAAATAAATATGATTATTTCGCTACAGTTATGACTGTTTCTTCTAAAAAACCTTCTGCGATATTAAATCAAATAGGGTTTGAATTAGAGAAGAAATATCCTACCACTAAATATCTCCCTTCAGATTTTAGAAAGAAGGATGGAACATTAAAAGGTATCATAATCGCTAGAGAATATAATCTCTATAGGCAAGATTACTGCGGGTGTTCTTTTTCGAAAAGAGATAGAGAAGAATATTTAAAAATGAAGAATCAAGAAGAATTAATAGGTTAATAAGGAGAATATTATGAATATTAATTTAAAAATCAGCGAAGAATTAAATTTAAAAGAAAGCCAAGTTAACGCGGCAGTTAAATTGTTAGATGAAGGTAACACTGTACCTTTTATTTCTCGTTATAGAAAAGAAGCGACTGGCAATTTAGATGATAATAATCTCCGTAAATTAGAAGAGAGATTATCTTATTTAAGAAATTTACAAGAGAGAATGAATACCGTTATTAAATCTATCGATGAGCAAGGCAAATTAACTCCAGAATTAGAAGAAAAGATTAATAACGCTAAAACTTTATCGGAAGTTGAGGATTTATATAGACCTTATAAACCTAAAAAGAAGACTAGAGCTAGCATCGCTAAAGAAAAGGGGTTAGTTCCTTTAGCTGAATATTTAAAAAAAGGCGAGAATACAAAAGATTTAAATGAATATGCGGCAACTTTCATTAATGAAGAAAAGAAAGTGTTAACTATCGATGATGCTATTAATGGGGCAAAAGATATTTTAGCTGAAGAAATATCTGATGACGCTTCTTATCGTAAATATATTAAAGAACTTATTTATTCCATTGGTTACATCAAATCTAAAGAAGTTAAAAAAGATGAAAAAGACACATATGGTAATTACGCTGATTATAAAGAAGCTATCAACAAATTACCTTCGCACAGATTATTAGCTATCAATAGAGGTGAAAAAGAAGGTTGTTTAAAAATAAGTTTTGATTATGATTACGATTCTATTGCTCATTACATATGGAAAGATTGGGTAAACAATAACTTCTATAAAGACATAATGAAAGATGTTGTAGATGATTCTTTAAAGAGATTAATTCTTCCTTCTGTAGAGACTGAAATTTACAATGATTTATTCTCTAAAGCTGAAGATAAGTCTATTGAAGTATTTAAAAAGAATACTAAATCATTATTGATGTATCCTCCATTAAAAGGAAAGAGAATATTAGGTTTTGACCCTGGTTTTAGAACTGGTTGTAAATATGCTTTAGTTAATGAAAATGGCATCCCTCAATTTGTTGGAGTATCACATTTAACAGCTAATTCTAAAGAGGAAATTAAGAAAGCTAAAGCTGACTTAACTTTAGTGTTAAAGAAGAATAATATCGATTATATCGCTTTAGGTAACGGTACCGCTTCTAGGGAAGCAGAGGCTGAATTATCTGATATTATTAAAACAAACAACTTTAAAACAAAAATTTACATTGTTTCTGAATCTGGCGCTAGTGTTTACTCCGCTTCGAAATTGGGAGAAGAGGAATTTCCTGATTTACCAGTTGAAAAAAGAAGCGCTATTTCTTTAGCTAGAAGGCTTCAAGATCCATTAAATGAATTAGTTAAAATTGATCCTAAAGCTATTGGTGTTGGTCAATATCAACACGATATGAACCAAACTAAATTATCTACTTCTTTAGGTAATGTAGTTGAAGATTGCGTTAACCAAGTCGGTGTCAATTTAAATAACGCTTCACCTTCTATTCTCAAATATGTCTCTGGTATCTCTTCTGCTCTAGCCGCTAATATTTATGAATATTTGAAAGATAATGGCAAGTTTACCAATAGAAATCAAATTAAAGATGTTAAAAAGATGGGTCCTAAAGCTTTCGAGCAATGCGCAGGTTTTTTAAGAATTTATGATGGAGACGAACCTTTAGATACTACTTCAGTTCACCCTGAATCATATAAATATGCTAAGGAAATTCTAAAGTTAACTAAGATTAATTTGCTCGAAGATGAACAAGAAGTAAAAGAACTTAAATTGAAATCTTTTTCTAAGAGAGACTTCTTAGCTAAATATCCTGAATTAGGTGAATTGACTTTAGATGATATTATAGAAGAAATTATAAGACCTGGTCGTGATATTAGAGATGAAGCTCAGATTGTAGAATTAAATAACGATGTTAAAGACATTAAAGATTTGCAAGTTGGTATGACTTTGTCTGGTACAGTTAGAAATATCATGGATTTTGGTATGTTTGTAGATATTAACGTTCACCAAGATGGTTTGGTTCACATCTCGGAAGTATCAAATAAATATATAAAAGATATCTCTCAGCTTTACAGCATTGGAGATATCGTTAAGGTCAAAGTTATTTCTGTTGATATTAATAAAAAGAGAATTGGTCTTTCTATTAAACAAGTAGAATCTAATTAATATACTTTTTCTTGTAATCTGCTATATTCTGTTTAATTACTTCTATAGCTGCTTCACGTCCCTGGGTTCCAGGGACTTTTGTAGTTTTACCTTCTAAAACTTTATAGGTTTCAAAGAAGTATTCGATTTCATCGGTGATATGTTTAGGTAATTCAGATATGTCGTGATAATTAGAATAGAAGGGATCAGAAGGACAGACAGCTAAGATTTTAACATCTCTATCTCCTTGATCGTACATGTCAATCATACCTATAGGTCTAGATGTAACAATGGTTAATGGTTGAATTGCCTCGCTAGTAATTAATAAAACATCTAAAGGGTCGTGATCTTCTGCTAAAGTTAAAGGTATAAAACCGTAATTTTGAGGGTAGTGAGTAGAAGTATAAAGAATTCTATCTAGTTTTAATAAACCAGTTTCTTTATCTAATTCGTATTTATTTTTCATGCCTTTAGATATTTCAATAACAGTTATGAATTCTTCAGGGGTGATTAATTTAGGATCTATATCTTTCCAAGGGTTCATTTTTTAAAATCTCCTTTTTGACAATAGTAAGTATAGAGCATATTTTTATTTTTAAGAAGATTACTAATTAATAATTGTGCATCCTTACAAATTAACATTATTGTTTATTTGAGTTTTAATCATTTTTAAATAAACTATAAGTGTTATGAACAAAAAGAAATTGATTACTTTAAGTTTATCTATATTGGGTTTACTTCTATCTTCTTGCGCATCTAAGGGTAATAGTTCTTCTTCTTTTGTTTCTTCTTTAACTGAGACGGGGAATAGCTTAGATATTTATTATTCTTCAGATGTTAGATTCCAAGCTCTCTTAGAAAGAGGGAGCAATCTATATGACTACACTGATGAAAAAGGTAATGCTTATTTAAAAGATGGTACTAAAGTAACTTTTAATGTTTCGGATTCTAGTGAATATCTTTCTAATTTGAAAAAATCTATCAATGCTAGAAGTAGCGCTATAGATGTTTATATTCTTAAAGAAAATGAACTTTCTTCATTTTTAAGAGAAGGTGTAGCATTAGATTTAGTAAACGATTTAGGTTTTAATAATTCTGATTTTGATACTCAATATCAAGGAGTATTGGATAAAGGAAGAGATTCTAATAGAAAGATTAGGGCTTCTTGTTATTCGCTATCTAACGGTGTTCTAGTTTATAGAACTGATTATGCTGAAAAAGTATTCGGCACTTATTTAACTAGTGAAATTAAAGAATATTTCACTGTGGATAAATTAGTTTCAACTGCGCAATTAATTAAAGAAAAAACTTCAACTTCTACGTCTCATGTTCGCATCTTTCCTTCCACTCAAGATTTAATATTTCCTTATTACCAGGCTATATCTAAACCTTTAGTTGATACTGCTAAGACTTTCAATTTTGATCAAAGTTTAAAAGATTACATAGATTTAGTGAGAAATCTAAAAGATATGCAATCAATTTATTCTTACATAAAGTCTGACTCTGAATATTTAATGCAAGAAAAAAAGAGCGGTTTAACTTTCAGCTTTTTAGTAAATGCTAACGAACTCTACGATTTTGAATTGAATACTTTAGATTCTACTTCTAAAGGGAATAAAGAAGGGAATGGACTCTATGGTAAATTGAAAGCTATACCTTTTGGATTACCTTTTAAAAATGAGAATTATTACATGCTGGTTTCACCTTACGCTAACAATCTAGCATCAGCGAAGAAATTAATAAAAGGGTTCACTACGGATGTCTATTCTATGTCTATATTAGCTCAAGATGGTAAGACTTTAGTTAACTCCTATGACGCTATAAAATTAGCAAGTCAAAATCAAGGTACTTTCGACCCCTTTTTTAACGAAGATGTTCTTTCAATTTTAGGCGAAGAAGCGCTGAAAATTAACAATACGAACTACACTTCTTACGATGATAAAATCCTCACTTATTTGCTTTCAGATTTCAATTATTATTTCTTAGGAACTCGCTCTTACGAGAGCTGTTTATCTAACTTTTATAAGGATTTAAGAAACAATCTTCAACTTTTGACAAATGAGTAGATTTTAATAATTTAAAAATTTATGGGCTTTTTTCTAAGCCCTTTCTTTTTACACTTGTATACATTTGTCTTAAATTTTGACAGATTTCTTTGAAATGTCTCAAACAAATATATATCTTAGTGAAAGTATATTTTATATACTTTACACGCACAAATGTTTTACGAAGGTAATCAAACAGTCGAAAGTTCTTCTATAGAGACTAATCAAGAAAATACATCTGAATTAACAGATACTGATATTAATTCTGAGGTAGTCAATCAAGAAGAAACCTCGACTAAAAAGAAGAGATCGAAAAAGAAAAAGGATAAGAAGAGTAAGGAAACAACTTCTAGGAAAACTATTATTATTTCCGTTACTGTCGCCTTGTTATGTGGAGCAGGTGGAGCTTTTGGTGGAATGTTCTTTTACACTTTGACTAACCACGTGGAAGAATTTGTAAATGTCTCGACTAACACCTCTACAGTCACCATTCAAGAAAAGGTGCCTCGAATTGAAACCTCGTTATCTAAAGGATCGATTCTAACAGATTTTTCTGCTCGTGCTTACGATATTCTAGCTTACGCCTGTTATAAGCAGTTCTCCTCCCCTTACGCCTTAACTATAGGGAGAAGTGTAGCTTCTTCAAGTATGTCTACTACTACAGTTAGTTCGGCGACTCTATCGACCCCTTCAACAGTCTTCAATCAAAACATCTCCGACACACAAGCGGCTATGGGTATTAGTGTTAAAACTGCATACCGCTTCTACGATAAGAAAGATGGCAAGATTGAATCTTA
>CACYCE010000041.1 GCA_902772915.1 uncultured Erysipelotrichaceae bacterium
CTAAAGTGACCGAAGGAATCTTTCTTCTTACCGACTTGGAAGATGAAATTATTATCTTTATCGACGATACCTTCAGAGACCGCAATTAAGCATCTCTTCTTTCTTTCATAGACTTCTTTGACATCAGCGTAGAATTGATTTAAATCGAAAGGTATTTCAGGAATATATATCAAATCAGGCCCCAAACCTTCAATGCAACCTAGACCTGCTGCAGCAGTAAGCCAACCAGCGTGTCTTCCCATAACTTCACAAACTATTACTCTACCTTGAGGATATGATTTGTTATCTAAATCAATTTCTGCGCAAGCGTTAGCAATGAATTTAGCAGAAGTTCCATAACCAGGAGTGTGATCAGTCAACTCTAAATCGTTATCGATAGTTTTAGGAATACCCATAATCTTGCCTTCGAAGTTTTCACTCTTTAAGAATTCATCCATCTTGTAGCAGGTATCCATTGAATCATTACCGCCATTATAGAAGAAGTATCTGATATTTCTCTCTTTTAAAACTTTTAAAATCTTACGATAATCACGGGGGTTATCTTTGATATCGACTAATTTATATCTAACATTCCCAAAAAAGGCACCAGGAGTGTGAGCTAACTTTCTAATTTCTTCAATCGGTTCATCGGTTACATCAATCAAATCGCCGTTGATTAAGCCTAAAATACCATGGTGCATCATATAGATACGATCAAAACATTCTCTGTGTTTCAACGCTTCTTCAATAACACCTAAAGCGGAAGAATTAATAACGCTAGAAGGCCCACCAGATTGACCGTACACTAAACTACCTTTAATCATAAAAGCTCCTCTTTTTATAAATTCTAATTTGATTATATAGCCTTTTTGATTTTTCTGTATAGGATTTTAAACACAAAGAAGATAATTAATAACAACTTAGTAAACAAACTATATATTTTTAGGACTTTTTAAATATTTTTAATTGTTATTTGAAAATATATTTAACTTTATAAGATAATTAATTTATGGATAGAATAATTAATTTAGATTCAATACTTAATATCAGGGACTTAGGTGGATTAGAGACTACTTCTAATTTACATGTTAAACCTAAGAAAATTCTTAGATCTGGTAATTTATCTGCGGCGACTGACTCTGATATAAAGTATTTAATGGACAATTACAAATTAGAGACCATCATAGATTTAAGAAATGAAATGGAATGTTTAGAAGCTCCTGACAATACTTTAAATGGTATGGTTAAACATCTTAACTTCCCTATTCTCTCTTCTAAGCAAATGGGTATATCTCACGAAGAGGAAACTGATAGAGCTAATTCTTTATATTATTTTGTGAATTACAATGTCAAAAATAATTGTGGTAAACAATTTATGACCGACTTATATTTACAATTTATCAATAGCGAACATTCTAGAGAATATTATAGAAAAGTTTTTAAAACTCTCTTGCAAGAGCAAGAAGGTTCTTACTTAATTCACTGCACTGTAGGTAAAGATCGAGCTGGTACCTCTATATTATTCTTATTGAAGGTCCTAGGAGTTAAAGATGAAGATATCTTAGAAGATTATCTTCTCACTAATATCTACGTCGAAGAAGATATTCAAAATAAAGTTAAACTTCTCTCTTCTAGAATTGATTCTCCTATTCTAGAATCAACTTACCGTGCTCTATTTGGAGCGGACAGAGCTTATATAGAAGCTCTTGCAAAAGAGATTATTAAGAAATATCAAACCTTCGATAGATTCGCTCTTGAATTCTTAGATTTAAGTAAGCAAGATCAAGATTTATTAAGAAGCATTTATCTAGAATAAAAAATAATAGAGTCACCTCTATTATTTTTAATTGAAAAAGCGGGTTTTTTATCAACCCGCTTATAAATTAACAATCCCAGTCAATTCTAACTTTGATGACCGCTTTTTCTATAGTCTCATCATTGACCTTAATACAAGGTTTGTGGAGATCAGGAGGGAAAACCAAAGCAAAGGTTCCACCTTCTAAATTAATGATGCCATCTAATTTACCTTCATAATTAACTTTGTCTTTAACTTCATCGTAAGGGACGGTAACAGGTAAATTCTTACTAATATCAGCGTACCCGAATCCTTCCACGCCCTTTAAGACAATTTGGATATCTAGCCATTTATAGTGAGATTCAATTTTCGCATCTTCGAATTTCTTACCGATGTAAGATTGCCTATTAACAAAGACATTACCTTCATCTAAAACAGTCTTACCAGCAGGAAGCGCTAATAAGCCTTCCACACCTTTTTCTTTCATAAAAGCAAAGGCTAAAGACAAATTCTTCGAGAAAGCGAAGTACTTAGGGTCAAAGTCAACGATTTTTCCAATAATCATGAGAAATAATTCCTTTCAATAATATTATATTTACGTAAAGGCGTTAAGGTAACAATATTGTTTATATAAATTAAAACTTGTGTCGAGAGTTTAATTTAATCTTTAAATCTCAATTTGTATTATCAATAAAAATGGGCTGAACATTTTATTTGTCTAGCCCATTTAACAATTAGAATTTCATCCTCTGGTCAGGAGAATATTCATCACCTCTGATGAAATTATTTTCATCGTTAGTAATTTCAACTAAGAAGGCGATTAAAATCTTACCTACATTTACTGAATTTTTTAAGACCACGCTCTTTCTCTCGACAAAGCTTTTTTCATCTTCGTAAGTAGATGAAACAATCATTATAGGAAGAACGGGAACTTGTAAAAACGCTCCAGCAAAAGCCACTCCACCTAATTCCGAATCGAAAAGTAATTCAATCTTTCTCTCTTGAGATAGACTCTTGTAATTGAAAGGTATATCTTTAGCGGATTTATAGAAAGTTGAAGCGGAGATTATACCTCCAGTAAAGGTGTTTAAAACTGAAACTTCACTAGAAGCATCATTCAACAGAGTAATTAAATTTTCTGACACGGAAATATAAGGAGCAAATCCTGGTAATTGATGCGAATGTAAAGAAGTATCTTTAAATAGCATATCAACATCGATTAATTTGATGTAGTTACCAAAGAAAATAGATCCTACAGGTAAGTTAGGTGATAAGGAAGTTCCTTCTCCTAAATATAAAACTATATAAGGGTTAAATTGCTTAATTAAATATTGAGTCACCAATGAAGAACGATAAGAAGAATAACCAGTGTTAGCAATGACGACATCTTGGCCGTAAATCTTACCTTTTCTATAAGAGACATTTCCATCTAATTCAACAATCTCCTTAGAAGGAGTACGCAAAGCGTTTTCAATATAGATTAATGAATCGTTGCTGTTGCCTAAAATTAAAATCATTTCTAGTCTCTCCTTTCAAAGGTGTTAGTTGCTAAGAAAACCTCAAATTCTTGTTTAGATAGAGGTTTAGAATAATAGAAACCTTGAATGACGTTACATCTCATTTCTTTTAAGATATCAACTTGCTCTTGGGTTTGGACACCTTCAGCGATAGATTCAATATTCAAAGATTTAGCTAAATTGATAATCATTCTCACAATTTCTCTGTTCTTCAAATCTGAAGTCATAGCATCTATAAAGGATTTATCAATCTTTAAAGCGGAGATAGGATATTTAGCTAAATTACCTAAAGAAGAGAAACCTGTACCAAAGTCATCCATTAAAATACGAACATGTAATTCTTTTAATTGCTCTAAGATATTAAAAACATAAACGAAGTTAGAAGCAGTTGATGACTCAGTAATTTCAACTTCTAGATAAGAAGCTGGAACTTTATTATTAACTAATTCATTACTAATAGATTCGACAAAGTCAGGTCTATTAAAATCGGATGAGGTGAAGTTAACAGAAATAGGAATCATCCTTCTGCCTCTTTTTCTCCAATCACCTAAATCTTTACAAACTTGCTCAAAGACGTAGAAATCTAGAATGTGAATTAAACCTGATTTTTCACATTCGCCTATAAAGGCCCCAGGAGAGAATAAACCTCTAGTAGGATGTTGCCATCTAATTAAAGCTTCCGCACCGACGAATTTATTAGTTTGAATATCAAATTTAGCTTGATAATAAACTTTGAAATCGTGGTTTTTAATACCTTCTCTAATTTCTTGTTCTAAGACATCATCGTGGACAACTTCATCTAACAATCTTTCATCGTAATAGAGTCTATTTTGATAATTATTAATAGCTCTATTTAAAGCTAAAGAACAATTGATAAACATAGCGTAAACATCATTAGTTTTGCCATCGATTGGATAGATACCAAAAGAAGGATGCATATTGACTCTAGTGTTGCTCTTTTCAAATAGCTCGTAAATAGATCTTTCTAATTCATCGATAAAGATATCAATTTCTTTTTTATCTTCTCCAATGTAATAGATGAAGAAAGTATTATCTTCAAACCCCGCGTGTAATTTAATTAAGTTCTCTTTCTTCTCTAATAAACCATTTAGATATTTAATTATGTAACCATAGAATAAATCCATCTTCTCTAATTGATAATATTGATAATTAACAGTGGAAGAGAAAATCTTAAAGGAGATAAAAGCGCCTTGTTTAGGTTTAACGATCAATTTAGGTTCAGGTAACTTCTTTTTTATAAAAGGATCGCTATTTTTTTCTCTGATAGTTTTAAGTGCATTTAAATAATTGTTATATAATTTAAATTCTGAAGCGTTCTTTTTAACTAAAGGAGAAACATATTTTAGAAATGTTCTCTGATTAGCAAAGTAAGTCTTCTTTACTTTGTAGATTCTTTCAATATCGTCATTGCGATATTTTAGTTCCCTTATGATTCTACTTCTAGTAGCGATAACAATTACGTTTACAACAGATAAAAAGGCAAAAGCTAGAGCTATAATCATAACCCTAATGCCAGTGTAAAATTCAGTTAAAGCCGGAATTAATTTTAAGCCACCTAGTACATTGAATAAGATGAAAGCCAAAGTTAAAATAGCAGAGATAGCAATAGTAGATATATAGATAGCTTTACTTATTTGATATCTTTTTCTCATTTATTATCTCCTCCTTTATTTTTCTCGTTCAGCATTTCTTGAATCATCTCTTGTTTAAGTTTTTCTTTTTCCTCTTCAGATAAACCTTCTAGAGGGTTAGAAGAATCAACTTTCTCGTTTTTATTTTTAGACCCTACTTCTTCTTCAGGAGTCTTTTTAATCTTAATAATATCTACTACAGAAGTAATGATAATAATTAGAGCAGGTATCAAGATTAATAACAATAAACCAGTAGGACTAGATAGAGTATTCAATAGACCTCCAATAAATCCAGAAGCACCTACGACTTTAGACATGTAAACTCCAGCCATAGTTACTGAATAGTTAACTGATTTAGTCTCATCTTTAAAATCTTTACCAGTGTAAGTATAAGAAGCACTTCTATTTTTAAAATCATCGATAACAGAGTTATTAGTTTCAGAAGCGAAAACATACTGAACTTGGTATTTGTCAGGATGATCGTAAGTGTTCGCACCTCTAACCACTAGATATTTGTTGCCGTTAATTTCACCAAAATCTATAACTTTATGAACGACAGTAGCTTGGTAAACATTAGAGGTGAAAGGCTGTAAAGCATAACCGTAAAAGACGACGTTGTCGTTAACCTTAATAGAATTGAAATCTTCCTTTTTCGAGACTAAAGCTGTGCCTACAGGATATAAAGTATTACCCTTTTCATCTTTAGCCATAGAGTCAGTCACAACATTTTCTACTTGGAATCCAAAGAAAGTAGGCACTCCATAATTAGAGCCTTTAGAAGCTAACCCTACTATTTCAATAATTGCGATAAAAGCTATAAAAATTATAAGTATAGTATTGATAACTCTCCCTACAATTTTCACAACATTCTTCTTTTTAGGAGAAGGTGAAGAGGAAGTGGGAGTATTGTTTATATTTTTTATTTCCATAAATCCCTACCTTCTATTTTTCCTATCGATAGCTTCTTCCGCTTCAACATCGACTAAAATATCATCTTTATTAATGTAATTAGTCTTTAATATAATCTCACTTAAAGGTGTTCTTTTTTCTTTAGATTCTAATTCTCTACCAGTAGTGAGATGCTGCTTTTTAAATTTCTCTTCGTAGATTTTTTTCTTAGTAGATTTTAAGGTGATATTAGGAAGCTTTCTATTATCATCTATAGAAATTTGAGCAATTTGTTTTCTCAATTCTTCTAATTCCTGTTCTTTTTCTAGAGCGATTCTCTTCTCTTCATTTATGCGATTTTCTTCTAAGATACGATTCTCTTCTTCTTGAATTAGACGTTGCTTTTCTTCTAATTCTTTCTGTTGTTTAAGTTTGCGTTCTCTCAATTCTTCACTGGCTTGCTTTTGAATTTCGATGTTGCGTAAAGTCTTAACTTCCTCTAAGAAGAAGTGGCGCTTAGTAGATTCAGATTTATCCATTAAAATACTGTTGATTCTCTTAGTTAAATCTTCGTAATATTCTTTATCAGTTCTAACTAATTCATAAGGCTTAAATTTATCATTTAAAAAGAGTATTTCATCTAAATCTGATAAAACTTCTACGTGATATTCATTTTTAGTAAATTCTAATGATTTATCTTGACGAGACTCTAATACATCATAAACAGATAAGAAATTTATAAAATCTAATCTCTGTTCTTCTTCAGTAGAGATATCTTTGATTTCCTCATCGACCATAAAGTCCATAGTGGCGTGTTCTTCTATATTTAAAAATTCCCATAACTCTAATAGAGCGTGGTAATCGGGATTGGATCTAAGTAAGTTAGTCTGCATAATAGGAGGAGTTATAGGTCTAGCTCCTTTCATATCTTCCTTCATGAATTTAGAATTTAAAAAGAAAGAGATATATTGTCTAGCAGTTCCAATTTTATCCATAGCTTCTTTAATCTTTTTAGAAATATCTTTAGAAGCTTCCGCAGGGGTAGAAATCTCCACTTCGGTTTTCAATTTAATAGTAAAATCTCCGACCTTGTAATTATTTTTTAAATACAAGATATCCATATCTTTAAGTTCGGAGAACTTCTTTAAGAATTCATATCTTCTTTCGACATATAAATGAAGTCTTTTAAGAAGGGTCATGACGAATCTATTTTCGTAGATTTGAACATCGATATCACCTTCGCTAGTTAAAATTTTAGAAGGGATTATAGTTCCATCATCTTCGATTTTTTTAACATATTGAGAGTGAGTAGATAAGTGAGTTATAGAAGTAGAATCCGTACGCTTAGCTAATTCCGCTGGTACTAGATAACTTACAGTCTTAATAAAAGAACGTGGGTTGGTAACAATAGTATTCATATGCCCTATAGCGTCGTTAACTTTATCAACCCAAGAAATATCTCTAGAAGTATCTTCTTTTCTGTGGATTCTTCCATAAGTTCTATTTCCACTGTGAGTAGCGTCAAAAAGACCCTTCAAGATTTTATCTTCCTTGAAGACTTGAGAATTGATTTCTTGATATTGTTGAAACAATTCGCTACTCTTTTTCATAAACTAAATTATTAATTCATTTTGATTAAATCTTCGATGTAAGACTTAGACATTGAGAAATTATTCTTACCGAAAAGTTTATCTAATTCTTCGATTAGACCGTGCAATTCATCTTTTAAGAAGCCGATATTTAAAGATTGGAACTTTCTTAAAATCTTGGTGCGGAAGAAGAAATCTAATCCATCGACATCACTTCCTCCACAAGCAGTATAAATAGGTAAGAAGACATTTAATTGCTTCATGATACGGTTACCAAAGACCAGCTTGAAGTTTCTTAAACAGAAATCATCCAAAGTGTGGAATTTAGTTAAAAGCGCTTGAGAGATAGGATTATTGACTATAGCGTCTTTATACAATTGCTCTAATTGAGAATAAGGAACTAATAAAGAGTCTTGATAGTCACATTCAAAAGGTTGAGCTCTATCATTAAAAATAACTGAGATTGCACGATCGTAAACCTTATCGGTAATTGTAAAGGTGGAGTCATCGTTATTAGCTGTACCAAAGAAATACAAGTTCTGAGGAATTAGAATCTTGCCATCTTTCAAATGGATAGGGTCGTTAGCATCGGGAGAAGAAATTAATTGAATCTTCCATTCTGAGATGTTAGGCATTTCCATGATGGATAAGAATTCAGCGAAATAATATTCGATTCTCGCCAAGTTCATTTCATCTAAGATGATGATATTGATATCTTTTCTATAAGTAGATTCATAGACTGCTCTAAGGAAGTCAGTTTCATTAAACTTCTTAGTGAATTCATTGAAGTAACCAATTAATTCAGTTCTATCTCTCCAAGAAGGTTGGACTGAAGCAATAGTAGCATCGTTAACAAAGAATTTACCTAAAGCGTAAGGCAAGGAAGTTTTACCTGTACCAGAGATACCTTCTAAAATTAGCAATTTAGAAGTACCCATACCCGCAAACATATTTCTAATGTCAGGTAATTTGTAATATAAGCCTAAAGAAGAAGCGGCGAAATTTCTAAATTTAATACAGAGTTCCTCTAAAGTTAAATTAGGAACATCCGCTAAAGAAGTGTCAGCTTTCTTATATTTATTATCAACTTGAACTAATCTAGAGAATCTAGAAGTAACTTCTTTAACAGTATCTTCTACATTTTGCTCATCTTTATCTTCGCTTAAATTAGGGGCTCCAGCAGGTCTAATACCTAATTCACCAACTTTTAAATTTAAAATTTTATCTCTTTCTTGAACAGCGTTATATAATTGTTGATTTAATTGTTCAATTTGGTCTTGTAAAGCTTCAGCTTCCAAAGCTTTCTTATTGAAGTGAATATATTTTCTAAGTAACAAGACTATTAAGAAAATAATACCAGCAAATAAAGCGGCGACTAAAATCCAGAATAGGACGAAGAAAAACCATCCCCAGAATCCAAATGAGGGAGAATAAGAATTGAAGATGGAACCATACATTTGGAAGTTAGCAGGAACTTTAGTCCACTTGTAAACAATCCAGTCTGAAAGCCACTGAATTAAATCGCTCCAAAAGCGAGTTAAGAATTCACGCAGATATTGAAAGAATGCATTTATATTATCCATATTTCGTATTTTTCCCTCACTATATTATTTTACTCTATTTTTATTTATAACTGATAACCACTACGGTCGTATTTCCCTGTTATTTTAAACTGAGAAATAAATGATGCAAATTCCGAAGAATTTATGTTGTCCATATCCCAGCCTTCAATGTAATAAGAGATTATCAATCTCTTAGCACTAGCCCCTGGCTCCAAATGGAATAGAGGTATTTCATTTTCCCCGATTCTATAAGTTAAATCGTCGAATGAATAAGTTTCTTCTTTAACAAATTCCACCCCGTTAGCTTCACTAGCTTTATAATCTAATTTCCTCGTACCAGCTTTAAAATACAAACCTTGTTCATTATCGGTGTATTCTTCATCAGTTAGTAAAGGATCCGTGAAGACTAATTTAGTCATAGGATCAATTCCCGTTTTGTCCAAATATTCATTAGGAGTCATGCCATCGATTTTCCATTCGCCATACAAAGCCGCACAATCAGAATAAGCTCCGTTTCTAAAGGTGATAGGATAGGTATCGACATAGCCTCTATTACCTCTAGTTCTATCTATATCTAAGTAACCTGATAAGACAGTAAGCTCACTATTTTCTGTCTTAGTAGGGTCAATAATGTAATATTTATTATCTACTAGAATCGATATTCTTAAAGAATTGACAATAGAATTTAAATCATCGACTGTAAGGTCGGCGTATTTCTCTTTATTTTTGTTTTTTAATTTCGAGAGGTTTAAAGCGTTATTATTTTCATCCGCCTTAACAAATGTCTCATCGCTCAAATAAAAATTTACAGGGAAAGTATTATCTTTAAGTTCCCTAACATATAAATCCATAGTTAAAAAATGATCGGTATCTCTATCAAAGCCCGGAAAATAAGAAGGGGTTTCCTCTTGGTAAGAAGAGACGAAAGAAGTGTCTATATACGAACTAGTAAATTGTGGTAAATCCTTTTCAAAATCAAAAGAATCATTCCACCACTCGTCTTTAAAAGCTGAAGTGACAGGATAAAAGCCTCTGTGTAAAGGAGTCTCTAAATCTTCTAAATCTTGATTGTAAGAACCCGCAAAGCTCTTCTTTAAAATTTCATTAGTTAAATTATCATAGTAATCGATATTGCCTAATTCGTTTTTAATTCCTAATTCAATTTTAGCCGGAGATACAGTAGAAACTGAAATCTCTTCAGTTCTTAAAATGGAGCTAGTGGCGTTGAAAGCAAAAGTGGCAGTAACCGCAGAGGCGGTACTGGCGATAATTAATGATCCAAAAGCTACAATTCTTATTATTTTTCTATTCTTGTAGTTTTTATCTAATTTGTTTCCACTTTTCATTTTTACCAACTTCTATGAGTATTTCTAACCATAAACGTGAAGCTCGCACCAATAGATTCTCCTATGATTTCATTTATACTAGCCTTGTCCCAGCCTTCGATATATAAATCAAAATCTATGATGGCTATACCATTTTCATCAGCCACTACAAAGATATTGAAAGCCGAAGTACTTTCTGAAGTAATGTTATTAGAAAAATACTTAGTAATATTTTCATAATTAGCCACTTCAGCATAACTTTCTACATCTTTAAGAGGCTTAACTCCTTTTTGTTTATTAGGATTAATAAAACAGTTGTAATTAAAATCACTTTGAGTAGTTACAGATTCGGAATAAGGCTCACCATAAACTAATTCACTTCCTTCTTTCTTTTGACCGTAGAAATGTTCTACATCTTCTCCACCTACTTTATAGTGGTCATATTGGCCATCAGCATCTAAATCTAAAGGTCCCCCTACTATAGTAGTGCCAGGCTCTTTAGCGCTAGGTTTAGTAATAGTATCGACACCTTCGACATTGACAGATTTCATTCTGACTCTCATGGCGTCTTTAGCTTTACCAGCAGACATGGAAAAGTCTCTAAAAAAG
Organism: uncultured Erysipelotrichaceae bacterium; assembly: GCA_902772915.1. Lineage (GTDB taxonomy): Bacteria > Bacillota_I > Bacilli_A > RFN20 > CAG-288 > Scatoplasma. Next base: position 10,917 of record CACYCE010000041.1, read on the forward strand.
ATTTCGTTAAAAGCATCAGTTTTTAAAACTATAGAAAGGTGTACATAATTTCCTTTTTCCGCTTCTAATTTATAAGTCTCAAAGTCGCTGTTAACATAAGGAGCTCTGTAATAATTAACTTCATCACCTTTAACATATTTACCAGTGGTAATAGGATAGACAACTCCATTAGAGTAACCGTTAGCTTCTAAATAATATTTAGTAGCGCTAGGTTCAACAATGATATTTTCACCATCATTAGCACCGTTGAAGTAATAAATCTTCTTACCTTCAAGTAAAGAATCTTCTTCATCGTAAATTAAATATTCGTTATTTAAATCAACTTCAGAAGCAAAACCAATTTGTAAATTTGCTTCACTACCAAAGGAGGTACCAGAGATAAAGAAATTCTTATCTTGTTGTAACTGGAACCAAGCATATGTAGCTGATACTGACCCCACCCCTAGAACTAATATTAGTCCGGTGAGTCCAATTAATACTTTGGTATATTTTTTCATTATAAAGACTTAAGTTTTTTAAATATTTAAAGTGAGAGAAGAAGTTTGTTCAGAAGTATTTTCCTGATTAGGATTCTCTCCTACAGCTTTGACATAGAAAGAAACGCGTAGTTTACCATCTAAATATTCACCAACACTATCAGGATCCAATCCTTCAATCCACATGCAATAAGTAATTCTTACTACGCGCCCATATTCAATAAGAATAGGAGTAGACTCAAACAAATTGTTACCTTGATCAGTAAAGTAAGTACATAAAGGATTGCCTAAGGCATCTTTATAATTTTCACAATACTTATCAATATATTCTTCTAAATAGGCTTTTTCACTAGCGGACATGCTACTAGGAATAGTGTTCTTTCTAGTGTAATCCATGAAATTGTGGGTACTAGTCCCATCATCGTTATTTACATAATTTTCATAGACTCTAACTCTTATAGAATTAGATACTTTTCTATCTCCATCAGAAGTCTCCGCTAAGACATTCATACCATAGTTACATCTAACTGTAGTATCACCGTAATTTGAAATGTAGAAAGTCATAGCGTACAAATAACACTTGTCAGAATCTCCAAATGAATAATATTTTGACTTCTCACCAGTAGGAGTTTCTTCGTCATTATCAACAGGAGAATCAATTAAAATACTATTGATTTGAGTGATAGACTCATCAACACCCCCTGTAAAACCAGTAGTACGCAAAAAGGTACCACTTTCCGACATGTTCTTGTGGATGGAAGCGGCTAACTTAGAGTTAGTGTTATAGATAAATATTGAAAAGTTGCCTACATAAGAAGACAAAAATGCAACCAAGATAAAAACGGTCACAAGAATAGCGATTATTGCTACTACAATTCTTGTCGTCTTACGTCTCTTTTGTTGTTTTACAGATTGTACGGTAGAAGCGTTCATATAAACTATTCACTTTGATGAATAAGCTTATAATTAATGAAATCTGCCAGGATTATCAATAATTAGAAGCTTATAATTCTACCCTGAGACAGAAGACAAATCTTCTATCCTTGCGATAGCTGGCTACCATAGTTTCCCTTAGGCCCTTTAGCTTTGTGTCGCTCGCTTTCACGAGTTTTACTTTTCTCTACAAATATTTTATATATTTAATATTATATATTCAATTAAATTACTACTAATAAAGTGCATAAACATTCTAAAAATAGCCTTTTTTAACCTATTTTGCTTAACTTTCTTCTTTAGCATCTAATAACAATATTTTAATAGTCGTAATAAAAAGTTAAAAAAGCGTAAAAAAAGGAAGTTGTTTCCAACTTCCTTTAATGTTTTTTAACGCTTTTTATGATTAGGCACCAGCAGCCATATCATTAATTAGCAATGCGTAGAATTTTAGATTAGAAGTGAATGTAGCATCATCGAATCCAGGTGCTGAAGTAACAGTATCAGGATCAGTACCTTCAATCCAATAATAGAAATCTACATTGATAGAACTTCCCTCAGTAATCATACCTAAATAGCCATCGCCAGCTGCATAATTGCTTCTAGTACGGTTACTAGTATTGTAATTAGTAGCATTAACTTTGTAGAAAGTATTATCTAATACTTTGAAAGCATTAGCAGCTTCGCCAGTAGGAATTGCAGCTTCAGTATATCCAGCAGGGTTCGTAGAAGCATTTATACTTCCATTATCTAAAGAAGCGTACTTGCACTCACTAGCAGCACCATTAGGATCAGAATAAATTCTAGTAACATTACTAATGGCAGCAAATCTTATGGAATTAGCTAAAGTAGTAGTTGCAGTATAAGTAGAAGTAACAGTAGATAAAGGAGAGATGTATAAAGCAGCATTTCCACCACCAGCACTAATACTAAACTCTAATGTGAATTTATGATAGAAACCATAATTGTAGCTATTAGTAGGTCCTTCGTTAGTGTTATTTGCACCAGCAGCAGCAATTGCAGTACCAGTATCACCAACAGATCCACGATAATCAGCTTCGTTAACAAAGCCAATTACACTTGCAGCTGTGGAACCCTTAATTTCAGAACCGAATACAGCTTTAGAGAAAGTTAAGGTTGCAGGGTCAATAGTAGCATCAACTAATTTAGTAGTATCAGTTATAGTAACTGAAGGAGGAGTGACGTCATTACCACTAATAACAGCCTCAGAATGAGTGACAGAGCTATTCCCTTTAGTTCCATCAGCCACGGTGTAAGGATCTGCGGTTAAGCGCTCATAAGCGATAGTTGAACCTGTTGTATTATGAGCTAATTTAATTCCCAAATCACCATTCATTGCTTTAGCACTAATAGTGCTGACATTTAAAGTATTTAAACGGTTAGCGGTGTACCAAGCGTAGGTACCAGTTCCCGCAGCGGCGCCAGTTAAAGCGATTAAGCCAGCGGAAGCGAGAAGAATTTTATTTTTGATTTTCATAATTCCTTATCTCCTTTCATTAGCTTCTAATAGCAGTGACGCCATTGAACTTAAATTGAGCATTGACAACGCCATCAATAGCAGTGTTATCACAATCGGCATCTTCACCCTCAATCCAGATTCTTAAATAAACGGTTAATGTACCATTATTAGCTGCTAAAGTACCTAAATAACCAGGTTTAGTTGAAGTGGCATTAGTAGTGTCAGCTTGATAGGTCATATCAGTTACATCAGTAACATAAGTGCTATCTAATAAATTTTGATTATAGCCAGTTGCAAAGCCTAAGTTTGTAACATTTAACTCTTTATGATTAGTAGTTTTATCAGCGCCATCGTAGAATTTGTAGGTGTTATCGATAGTTTCATTAGGAGCATAATAAGCTAACAAATTATTTTTAGTACTATCAACAATAGCTGCTCTCATACAGCCTGCCAATTTATCATTCTTTTCTTGTTGTTCAACAGCACCATCACCTGTAGCAGTAACAGCAGTGATAGAAGAACCAGAGCTTAAGAAGACTGCCATAGGTAAATTTGTTAAAGTGTGTGAGAAAGTCAATGCAAATTCATAATAGTAAGGTGCAGTAGAAGTTGACTCCATTCCTTGAACGGTATAAGGAGTTGTTTTATCGCTTAAAGAGTCAACACTACCATTACTTAAAGATGCTTTCCAGAAAGTTTTACCGTTACTAGAGACATCAGTTAACTTAGAATCCGCGGATTTTTGCTCACCATCGGAAGTAACAGGAGTGATGTTTGCTAAACTACCAGCCTCAGCTAAGCCACCATTCAAGTGAACAGTGTCAGTAGGAGTGACAGTAAACTTCAATTCCGGATTGTTACTAGCTGCGTGGAAAGTAGTACCTAAAGTACCGGAGTTGTTAGCAACAAACCACGCGTAGGTTCCGGTTCCCGCTGCAGCAGCGCTCAAGACGAGTAACCCACTGGCAGCAAGGAGAATTTTGTTTTTAATTTTCATATTTTCCTTTCCTCCATTTTATTGTAAGGATTCATCCTCTTTCTTCTTCTAAGTTAATAGCTGGCACTAATAACCTAGAATCCTTATTACAGAGTAATAACAAGGAAATTGCTTATCTAAACTCTATCAGGGTAAGTAGAATTTAAGCGCAATCTTGCATATATAATTTATCAAAAAAAGCCCTTACTGATAAATCTCAATATTGTTAAATTGTTAAAAGTATCTCTCTAAAGGCTCAAACAAGCACTTAGAAGCCTCAAAATATTAAAATTGTAGCATTTTCTCTTGATAGAGAGGATTTGTAGAGCGTAAAGTATTGTAATCTTATTTTCTAATTTTAAAATCTTGCAATTAATAAATAGTTTACTAACTATCTAGAAACAGATTATCTTTCAATTCGAATATACATATATAAAAAAGTTTTTATATTCTTTCTCAGAAATGTAAAAAATAAATATATTTTTTCTTCTATTTACTTGTTTTGATTTTCTTATAACTTAAAAGAAGGAACAGCAAAGTCAATCTTATCGAGGCAAAGTCAAATACTTCAAATAAAAAACGTTAAGGAAATCCTCTCTAATAAAATTAGAAAATCAATCATTCTTCATGAAGGCGACATCAAGGCTAAAAATAGCATCGTATATTTCCACTATTATTTTGCTTTCGTGATTTAGAGTTTTAGAAAACAACCACCTAATTTCAAAATATAAAGAGATGAATAATAAACCTGTAAGAATAATGGAAATTTAAGATACTTAAGTTCAACGTAATATCTATAAATGGTATAAAAAACATCTAAATTCTCTTCCCTATAAATTAGATGTTTTGTTTAGAAAAAGGGACTGTTGCCCCCTACATTAGTTCAGTGAAGTGTACCCCAAATCCTGGACAACACAACAGGAGGAGGGGTATTTTTCATGAAATACACATTAGAATTCAAACTTGAATGTATC
>CACYCE010000042.1 GCA_902772915.1 uncultured Erysipelotrichaceae bacterium
CTGCTGAAAAGAAATCTGCTGAAAAGAAGCCCGCTGCTAAAAAGGCTACTAAGAAAGCAGAAAAAGCTGAAGAAAAGGTTGAAGTTAAGGAATTTAAATTCCGTAAGCCCACTCAAAAAGACTTCGAAGTCATCAAAGGTCCTTACGTCACTGAAAAAACTCAAGCTTTACAAAACAGCTCCAACAAGATGACTTTCAAAGTTGCCTCTAACACTAACGCTAGTGAAGTTAAGGCTGCTGTCCAAGCTATCTTCGGAGTTAAGGTTGACAAAGTCAATATCATCAACGTCTTACCTCGTTCTAAGAGAGTTACTAGATACGAAGGTCATGTTCCTGGATTTAAGAAGGCTATTGTCACCGTCAATAAAGAATACAACTTAGGCGAAATCGCCAAAGCTGCGCAAAGCGAAAATAACTAATATAGCTTGCAAATTATAGGAGATTAAAATGGCAATTAAATTATATAACCCGACATCTAGCGGCGTTCGTCATATGGCGAGCACTGATTATAGTTGTCTCACTAAGAAAGCTCCTGAAAAAGCATTACTAGCTCCCTTACCTAAGAAGGGTGGCCGTAATAATCAGGGCTATATCACTTGCCGTCATCACGGTGGTGGAAACAAAAGAAAATACAGAATCATCGATTTCAAAAGAAATAAAGATGATGTCGAAGCTAGAGTTAAGGCTCTCGAATACGATCCTAACAGAAACGCTTTCATCGCTTTAGTTGTCTATCCTGATGGAACTAAGTCTTACATTATCGCTCCTTCTGGATTGAAAGTTGGAGATAAAGTTGTCTCTGGTCACAACAAAGATATTAAAGTCGGAAACTGCATGCCTGTTTCTGAAATCCCTGAAGGTACCATGATCTGCAACATCGAGTTGACTCCTGGTAAGGGCGGACAAATGTGCCGTGCCGCTGGTACTTCAGCTCAAATCTTAGGTAAAGAAGGCAAATATGTCATCTTGAGATTACAATCTGGCGAAGTCAGAAAAATCTTAGGAACTTGCCGTGCTACTGTCGGTGTAGTTTCTAATGAAGACTTCAACCTCGTTCAAAGAGGTAAAGCCGGTAAGAGCAGATACTTAGGTATCAGACCTACTGTCAGAGGTTCCGCTATGAACCCTAACGATCACCCTCACGGTGGTGGTGAAGGTAAGTGCCCTGTCGGTAGAGATGCTCCGAGAACTCCTTGGGGTAAGAAAGCTATGGGTGTCAAGACTAGAAAGATGTCTAAACCTAGCAGCAAGTTGATCGTTAGAAGAATCAACGATAAATAATCGGAGGAATTAAATAATGCATCGTTCAATTAAAAAAGGACCTTATTGCGAAGAAAGATTAGTTAAAAGAGTTAACGCTATGCGTGAATCTGGCAAGAAATCTATCATTAAAACTTGGTCCAGAAGAAGCGTCATTCTTCCTCAATTCATCGAATTAACTATCGCGGTTTACAACGGAAAGACTCACGTCCCTGTCTATATCACTGAAGATATGGTCGGTCACAAATTAGGTGAGTTTGTTCCTACCAGAAAGTTCACTGGTCACAATGGTAACGACGCCGACACCGCGAAAAAGGAATAATAAGGAGTAGAATTATTAAATATGGCAAAGAAGAAAGAAACTGTACAAGAAGCCTTACGCTCCGAAGCGAAGTGCTTTGTTGATGGTATCCATACCACTCCTAGAAAAATGAGATTAGTCGCTGATGCTGTTAGAGGTAAAGACTTAGCTGATGCTTACGCTTTCTTAGAAAATACTAATAGAGCTGGTATCGAAGTCGTTTACAAAGCAATCAAATCTGCTGAAGCTAACGCTGTCAACAACTTCCATATGAACGCCAATGATTTATACGTCGGCACCATTTATGTCGGCGATGGACCTAGATTAAAGAGAATGTTCCCTAGAGCTAAAGGATCATCTTCTCCTTATCAAAAGAGAATGTCCAACTTAACCGTTGTCGTTAAAGCGAAAGGAGCCAAATAGTCATGGGTCAAAAAGTAAATCCTAATGGATTAAGAATCGGTATCAACAAAGATTGGTCTTCCCGTTGGTACGCTTCCGATAAAGATTATGCTAATTACATAGTCGTCGATATGAAGATCAGAAACTTCTTAGAACCTAAATTAGAAGCTGCTGAATTATCTAGAATCGATATCGAAAGAGTCAAGGGAACTATCACTATCTCCGTCTTTGTTGCTAGACCTGGTGTCGTTATCGGCACTGATGGCTCTAACGTCAAATCTTTAAAAGAACAATTATTGAAATTGTTAGGCGTCCAAGATGTCAAATTGAATATCGTCGAAATTAGAGAACCTAATTTAGATGCTACTTTAGTTGCGAAATCTATCGCCAAGCAATTAGAGGAAAGAGCTTCCTTCCGTATCGTTCAAAAGAAGGCTATCCAAAACATGATGAAATCTGGTGCCAAAGGTTGCAAAACCATGGTCAAAGGTAGAATCGGTGGTGCGGAAATCGCCCGTTCTGAATCTTACAGAAGAGGAACCTTATCCTTACAAACCTTATCTCAAAAGGTTGATTACGGCTTCGCTGAAGCTAAGACCACCTATGGTAGATTAGGTGTCAAGGTCTGGATTGCCTTACCTGCTAATATCGGAAATAACGCCTTAGCCGCCGGCGAAAAGAGAAATTTCGACCGTCGTCCTTCCGGCAGAAAATTCGATAGAGGTGAAAGAAAATCCCGTCCCGCTAATGCTGCTCCCACTCCTACCGAGTCCAAAGCACAATTAGCCTCTAAAGGAGAATAATGTAAAATGTTACAACCTAAGAGAATTAAATATAGAAGACCTCACGGTCTCTCTTATGAGGGATTAGCTAAAGGTGGAACCAAAGTCCAATACGGAGAATGGGGAATCCAAGCTACTTCCGGTAATTATGTTACTAACCGTCAAATCGAATCTGCTCGTATCGTCTTAGCTAGATACACTAGAAAAGGCGGCGATGTCTATATCAGAATTTTCCCTGCGTTAGGTAAGACTAAAAAGCCTGCTGAAGTTCGTATGGGTTCTGGTAAAGGCTCAATTGACAGCTGGGTTTGCCCTGTTAAGAAGGGTAAAATTATGTTTGAAATCGGTGGTGTTTCTGATGAAGTTGCTAAAGAAGCTTTACGTCAAGTTTCCTACAAACTCCCTCTACACTCCCGCGTTGTTAAGAAAGGTGAGGAAGATAGATAATGGATATTCAAGAAGTTAGAAAATTATCCGACAAAGAACTTGTCGAAAAAGTCTATGAATTAAAACAAGATCTTATGACTCTCCGTTTCCAACAACAAGCTGGTAATCTTGAAAACGGTAGCAAGATCCGTGATACAAGAAAATCAATCGCTAAATGCTTAACCGTTCAAAAAGAACGTGAATTAGAAGCTAAGAAAGCGAAGTAAGGAGAAGTAAAATGGCTGAAAATAAGAATAAACGTCGTCTTACTGGTGTCGTTGTCTCCGACAAGATGAATAAGACCATCACTGTCGAAGTCGCTACTTTCAGAAACGATTCCATCTACGGCAAGAGAGTCGAATACCGTAAAAAGTACAAGGCTCACGATGAAAAAGAAGAAGCCAAAGTCGGCGATACCGTCTTGATTGAAGAAACCAGACACATCGCTGCCACCGTCTACTTCAGATTAATTAAAGTCTTAAAGAAGGGAGCTGAATAATCATGGTACAAAATGAAACTAATTTAGTTGTCGCTGATAATTCTGGCGCCCAATCTGTTAGAATCTTCCGTTTATTAGGTGGCTCTCACAGAAGAAATTCCACTGTCGGTGACATCGTCATGTGTTCAGTGAAAAAAGCTATTCCTAACGCTAAAGTTAAACAAGGTGATGTTGTTAAAGGCGTCATCGTTAGAGTTAAGAAAGCTTATCAAAGAAAAGATGGTTCTACCATCAGATTCGATGACAACGCGATCGTTCTCTTAAATGAAGATGGAACTCCTAAAGGCACTCGTGTCTTCGGTCCTGTCGCTAGAGAACTTCGTGAAAAGGGCGGAGATGGCTTTATGAAGATTATCTCCTTAGCTCCTGAGGTTTTATAAAGGGAGGAGAAGGAAATTATGAAATTGAGAAAAGGTGATTCCGTCGTTGTCGTCTACGGCAAAGATAAGGGTAAACAAGGCGTTATTCAACGTGCTTTCCCTCATGTCAATAAAGTCGTTATCGAAGGCGTGAATCTTCGTAAAAAACACGTTAAACCTAACCAATCTAACTCTGAAGGTCAAATCGTTCAAATCTACGCTCCTATCGATGCATCTAATGTTATGTTATTAGATCCTAAGAGCAAGAAACCTACCAGAGTCGGCTTCAAGGTTGTCAATGGAAAGAAAGTCCGTTATGCGAAAGATAGCGGTACTGTTCTTGAATAAGGAGTATGAAAATGGCAGAGAAGAAAGTTAATAAAACTAATGAAGCCAAGGTCGTTTCTAGAGTCCAAGAAGACTATAAAAATAGAATCGTCCCTGAATTGATGAAGAAGTTTGGATATACTTCCGTCATGCAAGCTCCTCGTTTAGAAAAAATCGTCCTTAACATGGGTGTTGGTGAAGCTGTCACTAACGCTAAAGAAATTGAAGATGCCGTTGCTGACTTGACTTTGATCGCTGGTCAAAAACCTGTTATCTGCAAATCTAAGAAGGCTATTGCTAACTTCAAGTTAAGAGAAGGTCAACCTATCGGTTGTAAGGTTACTTTAAGAGGAATCAGAATGTATGATTTCTTCGATAAATTAGTCTCTATCGATTTACCTCGTGTTAGAGATTTCCACGGCGTCTCTTCTTCTTCCTTCGATGGTAGAGGAAACTACGCTTTAGGCGTCAAGGAACAATTGATGTTCCCTGAAATTGACTACGATAAGATTAGTCATTTAAGAGGTATGGATATCGTCATCGTCACCTCAGCTAAAACTGATAAAGAAGCGTTTGCTTTATTAGAAATGCTAGGTATGCCGTTTGCGAAAGTGGAGGAATAAGTTCATGGCTAAACAATCAATGATCGTCAAATGCAACAAACCTCAAAAATTCAAGGTTAGAGAATACAATCGTTGCTCTAGATGTGGACGTCCTCACGGCGTTATCCGCAAATTCGGACTTTGCAGAATCTGCTTGAGAGAAATGGCTTATAAAGGTCAAATCCCTGGCATGAAGAAGTCCTCTTGGTAATATTGGGAAGGAGAATTGAAATGGTTAATGATTTAGTCGCGGATATGTTAACTAGAATCCGTAATGCTAACAAAATCAAAGCTGAAACTACTGAAGTTCTCTTCTCCAAAGAGAACCAAAGAATCGCAGAAATCTTAGTTGAAGAAGGTTATATCTCTTCTATTAAGGTTGAAGGCGATGTTAAAAAGAAGATTATCGTCACCTTAAAATACGGTAAGGATGGAACTCCCGTTTTAAACGGTTTAAAGAGAATCTCCAAACCTGGTTTAAGAGTTTATGCTTCTGTCGATGAACTTCCTAGAGTCCTTAACGGTTTAGGTATCGCTATTGTCTCTACTTCTAAAGGTGTCTTAACAGATAGAGAAGCAAGAAAGGCCAAAGTCGGCGGCGAAGTTATCGCTTACGTTTGGTAAAAATAAGGTATTAAAGAATATGTCAAGAATCGGTAAAAAACCAATCGACATCCCTCAGGGTGTTGAAATTACAGTCAATGGATCTGAAGTTACCGTCAAAGGTCCTAAAGGTACATTGACTCAGAGCTTCAGTACGCGCATGAGCTTCGAGCAAGAAAATGGACAGTTCTTAGTCAAGCGTCCCGATGATTCCATAACGTCCAAAATGCTTCACGGCACCACCCGTGCTTTAATCAACAATATGGTTAAGGGTGTTGTCAGCGGCTTCGAAAAAACTTTGGTCATCAATGGTGTCGGTTACGAAGCCAGCATGTCTAACGGTGAATTAAAACTCAAAGTTGGTTACGCTAATCCTATCATGGTCAAGCCTATCGAAGGCGTTGAAGTATCTGTTCCTGATCCTTTAACTATCGTAGTTAAGGGCATCGATGCTCAAAAAGTCGGTCAACAAGCGGCCGTCATCAGAGCTTGCAAGAAACCTGAACCTTATCACGGAAAAGGTATTAGATACAAAGATGAAGTCGTCGTCTTACGTGTCTCCAAGTCCAAGAAGAAAGAATCTGGCGCTAAATAAGGAGGATAGATTTATATGTTTAAGGTTATTGATAAAAACGAAGTCCGTCTTCACAGACATCTCCGTCAAAAATCTAAGATCGTTGGATCTGCCTCTAGACCTAGAGTCAGCGTCTTCCGTTCTAATAGACAAATTTACGCTCAACTCATCGATGATGATAAGCACTTTACTTTAGCTACTTCCGATTCCAAAGCTTTAGGCTTAAAGAATGGAAATAACATTGAAGGTGCCAAATTAGTCGGTGCTGATTTAGCTAAGAAGGCTAAAGCTTTAAAAATTGAAGCTGTCGTCTTCGATCGTTCCGGATACATCTATCACGGGCGTGTTAAGGCCTTAGCGGAAGCTCTCCGTGAAGGTGGCTTGAAATTCTAAGGCGAAAGGAATTTAAATATGGAAAACGAAGAAAAAGTTGTTGTTGAAGCTGAGGAAGCCAACCAAGAACAAGCTCCTGTAGCTGAAACTGAAAATAAAGAAACCAATAAGCGTTCCGATCGCCGTGATCACTCTAAGAAATTCAATTCTAGACGCCCTGTCGTCAAAGAATATGAAGAGAGAGTTGTTCATATCGCTAAAGTTACCAAAGTTGTCAAAGGTGGTAAGAGAATGAAATTCTCCGCCCTTGTCGTCGTCGGTAATGGAAAAGGAAAATACGGCTTCGGTATTGGTAAATCTCAAGAAGTCCCTGAGGCTATTAAGAAAGCTATCACCGTCGCTGAAAATTCTGTTAAAATCATACCTATTGCTAAAAACGATTCAATCCGTCACACTGTTGAAGGTGAATATGGAGCTTGTAAAGTCTTCTTAAAACCTGCTCCTGCCGGTACTGGATTAGTCGCTGGTGGCCCTGTTAGAGCCATCTTAGAATTAGCTGGTGTTAAAAACGTCTACTCTAAAGTCTATGGCTCTAGAACATCAATCAACGTCATTAAGGCGACTGTCAATGCTCTAAGTCAACTTAAGAGTGCTACTCCTAAGCAATTAGAAGAAGCTGCTAAAGCTGAAGAAGTTGCTTCCGAGAAGAAGGGAGAATAGTCATGAAACTTAGTGAACTTAAAGTTGCTAAAGGTGCTACTCACTCCAAAAAGAGAGTCGGCTTTGGTTTAGGATCTGGTATGGGTAAAACCTCTACTAGAGGTGTTAAGGGTGCTGGCGCCAGATCAGGTGGAGCAATCCGTCCTGGTTTCGAAGGTGGACAAAACCCTATCTATAGAAGACTACCTAAGAGAGGCTTCAAAAATGTCAACAGAAAGGTCTTTGCAGTCATTAATTTATCTCAAATCGACGCTTTAGTTAACGCCGGTGATGAATTTGATGCAAGATTATATGTCGATGATGCCTTCGATGGTGTTAAAGTATTAGGTGATGGTGAATTAACTAAGAAAGTCACTGTCATCGCTGATGCTTTCTCTGCCTCTGCTAAAGAGAAAATTGAGAAAGCCGGTGGAGAAGCCAAGGTATTATAAGTATGAAGACACTCAGCGCGATTCTACACAATAAAGATGTATTGAACAGAATAATGTTCACTTTTGCCATCTTTCTAGTCTTTAGAATCGGATCTGCTATCACTGTTCCTGGAGTCACTGTTTCAAATACAGCGTTCTCTAATGGAGATATTCTCTCATTGATGAACTTGATGGGCGGTGGTGCGCTGCAGTCCTTCTCCTTGTTCGCTCTAGGCGTCTCGCCGTATATTACGGCTCAAATTATCGTTCAATTATTACAGACTGATGTCTTACCTTCCTTGACTGAATTGTCTAAGGAAGGTGAAACCGGTCGTCATAAGATTGAAATGACTACGAGATATTTAACTATCTTGTTAGGTATAGTTCAAGCTTATGGTATTATCGTCACCATGCAAAATACTCAAGGCTTAACCCTTAAAGATGGTTCAGCTTGGGGTATTATCAAAATTATTATTTATTTGATGGCTGGTACTATGTTGTTGATGTGGTTAGGTGATAAGATTACTGAAAAAGGTATCGGTAATGGTATCTCTATGATTATCTTTGCGGGTATTGTCTCCGCCTTGCCTCGTCAAATTTACGGTGCATTCCAAGAATATTTAGGTCAAAAGATCTTGACTGATGACCCTTCATTAATCATTGAAGGTACGATGCAACTAGGTCTCTACGTCATAGCTTTATTAGCGATTATCGTAGCGGTTACTTACGTCGAAATCAGTGAGAGAAGATTACCAGTTAGTCATTCGGCTTCTTCTCAATCCCTCTCGTCTTCGACCGCCCAATCTTCATTCTTACCTTTGAAGATTAATTCTGCTTCAGTTATTCCTGTCATCTTCGCTTCATCATTGTTGATGGCGCCTAGCATTGTTATCAGCTTCATATTCGGAGGAAACCCTCCGGTCTGGGCTACCCAAATGCAAAACGTCTTCAATTATCAAATTATGACTGAGATGCCGGGTATCAACGATAGTACTTGGAGCATGCCGTGGGGCTTAATTATCTATTTGGTATTGATTATTTTCTTCACTTACTTCTACGCTAACTTGCAGATTAATCCTGAGAAGATTGCAAATAACTTCCAAGAGTCTGGAACTTATATCACTGGTTTAAGACCTGGTATTGAAACTCAAAAGTACATCTCTAGAGTTTTGAACAGAATCACTTTCATCGGTGCTATGGGTTTGGCGGCTATTGCGGCCTTACCTATCGCTCTATCTTTAGGTGGATTAGTTCCTTCTTCCTTGTCCTTAGGTGGAACTGGATTAATCATCGTCGTCGGTGTTGCTTTAGAAATTGCTAGACAAGTCCAAGGCTTGTTAGCAGGTAAAAAATATGAAGGAGCTTAGAAATTATGCCTAACAAATTGAACATTGTCCTAATGGGCCCTCCGGGTGCAGGAAAAGGCACACAATCCGAGTTGATTGTTAAGAAATATGGCATTCCTCATATCTCTACTGGAGATATGTTTAGAGAAGCAATCGCTGAAAAAACCCCTACTGGTTTAAAAGCGCAATCCTTTATGGAAAAGGGACTTCTAGTCCCTGATGAAGTCGTTATTTCATTAGTCAAGGAAAGATTATCTAAAGACGATTGTAAGAATGGTTACCTCTTAGATGGTTTCCCTCGCACTATCGCTCAAGCGGAATCTTTAACTGCCTTGACTAAAGAAATAGGACGTCCGGTTCAATCAGTAATCTTGATTACTGCGGACGCTGATAGTCTTATTGAGAGAATCGTTTCTCGCCGTGTCTGTCCATCTTGTGGAAATAGTTACAACCTCTTATCTAAGAAGCCTCATAAAGACGGCATCTGCGATAATTGCGGTCATGAATTAATTCAGAGAAAAGACGATACTAGAGAAGCTTTCTCCACTCGTCTAGATGCTTATAAGACTTCTACAGAACCTTTGATTAATTATTATTCTAAACAAGGTTTATTAGGTGAAGTCGATGGTCTAGAAGAAATTGAAGTCGTCTTTAAGAACATTTCTAACTTAATAGAAGAGAACAATTAATAGGAAAATATGATTATATTAAAGTCTCAATCTGAAATCGCTCGAATGAAAGAAGCAGGTAAATTATTAGGTCAGACGTTTGATTTTATCAAACCTTATATCGTCCCTGGTGTTTCCACTCTTGAATTAGATCGATTAGTAGAAAAGTTCTTACGTTCCCACGGAGCTAGACCCTCCTTTAAGAACTACGAAGGATTCAGAGGTTCGATCTGTGCCTCGGTCAACGAAGTCCTTATCCATGGTATCCCTTCTTCCAGGGTAATATTAAAGGAAGGAGATATCCTTACCATCGATATGGGCGACATCCTTCACAATTATCAAGGCGATGCCGCTCGAACTTATCCAGTCGGCAAAGTCTCTGATGAAACTGCGAGATTGATTCAGGCTACGGAAGAAGCGTTCTACAACGCTATGTCCAAAGCCGTGCCTGGCAATCATCTCTTCGATATCTCTTCCGCTATTTCTGAAACCGCAACTAAGTACGGTTATGAATTAGTCAAGGAATACGGAGGACATGGTATCGGTAGAGAAATGCACGAAGATCCGTTTATTCCTAATTTCGGAGATCCTAGCATGGGAAGAGGTCCCCTCTTACGTGCTGGCATGTGTATTGCTATTGAACCGATGCTCATGCAAGGGACTGATGCAATTATTAACTTAAATGACGGATGGGGAGTTGCATCCGCGGATGGCAAATTGACCTGCCATTATGAAAATACGATTGTCATCGAAGAAGATGGTCCTCATATTACCACTGTCGATGAGAACGTGAAAGGACACTTATTAAATGTCGAGAGATAATTTTATTGTAGTTGATGCTATAGTAGTCGAAGCGTTACCCAAGACTACATTCAATGTCAAACTAGAGAACGGCGCAGTGATAAGAGCCACCGTTTCCGGTAAAATGCGCATGAACAAGATCCGTATTCTACCGGGTGATAAAGTCACTGTTGAACTCTCGCCATATGATTTAACACGGGGCCGTATTACATATCGTTTTAAGAACTGATATAATTATAAAGTTCGGAGGAATTACAAATGAAAGTAAGAGCATCTGTTAAACCTATTTGCGACAAGTGCAGAGTTGTTAGAAGAAAAGGGCGCGTTTGCGTCATCTGCTCCAATCCGAAGCACAAGCAAAGACAAGGTTAAACATTATTAAAGGAGAATTATTAAAATTATGGCAAGAATTGCAGGGGTAGATATCCCTAACGATAAGCAAGTTGTTTATTCTCTCACCTACGTTCACGGTATCGGGGTTTCAACTGCGAAAAAAATCGTCGCCGAAGCTAAGGTCGAACCTACCAAGAGAGTCAAAGATCTCTCCGAAGAGGAATTGTCCGCTATTCGTAACGCTTTAGTTGCGGGTGGTTACAAAGTCGAAGGTGACTTAAGAAGAGAAGTCAGTCTCAATATCAAGAGATTAGAAGAAATTGGTTCTTATAGAGGCTTAAGACACAAGAAGAATCTTCCTTGTCGTGGTCAAAGAACTAGAACCAATGCTAGAACTGTAAAAGGTCCTAAGAAGACTGTAGCTAACAAGAAGAAAGCTACTATGTAATGTAAGGGAGAAATAAAATAATGGCTGAAGAAAAGAAAGTCCCTGGTGCCAAGAAAAAGCAAGCTACTGCCAAGAAGTTCGGTAGAAAAAAAGCTGTTAAATTAAATTTCACCAGAGGTGTTGCACATATTCATTCATCTTTCAATAATACTATTATCTCTATCACTGATCCTACTGGAAAAGTTATCGCTTGGGCTTCTAGCGGAACTATCGGCTACTCTGGAGCTAGAAAATCTACTCCTTTCGCCGCTCAAGTCGCTGCTGAAACCGTCGCTAAGGTTTGTGTCGATAGAGGATTAAAACAAGTTGATGTTTTAGTTAAAGGACCTGGTTCTGGTCGTGAATCCGCCGTTAGAGCTTTACAAGCTTCGGGTTTACAAGTAATGTCTATTGATGATGTTACACCTATTCCCCACAACGGTTGCCGTCCCCCTAAACGTCCTAGAGGCTAATGAAAGGAGAAGAACATGAGACCTTTTGCAAGTTTATCGTTTGATGAAGTCAAATCCGAAAATCCTGATTATGGAAAATTTATATTAACTCCATTAGAAAGAGGATTCGGTATTACTGTCGGAAATGCTATGAGAAGAGTATTGATTTCTTCTATACCTGGCGCTTCCATGTTTGCAGTCGAGATTGAAGGTGCATCTCACGAATTCACCGCTTTAGATGGTGTTGAAGAAGATGTTACAGCAATCATCTTAAATTTGAAGGGTCTAGTTCTTCAAATCGAGTCTTCTGATGAAGATTCCGATAGAGTATTATCTATTAACCAAGTTGGTCCTAAAGTCGTAACTGCTAAAGATATTATTTGTCCTGCTGATGTCAAGGTTATCAACCCTGATTTAGTTATCTGCACTTTAGCTGAAGGTGGTCATTTAAATATGAACATCCACGCTAATATGGGCAGAGGTTATCTCACTTATGAAGTTAACAAGAGAAAGAATAATTTCCCCGTCGGTGTTATAGCTACCGACTCTAATTATTCTCCTATTGTCAAAGTCAACTTCACTATTGAACCTACCAGAGTCGATAACGACACTTCTTATGACAAATTAATCTTAGAAGTCTGGACTAACGGTGCTATGGCTCCTCACGAAGCTGTAGCCTTAGCTGCGAAAATCTTAGTTAAACACTTTGAATCATTTGTTGAAATCTCTCAAGTCGCTGCTGGTGAACCTGTTTTCACTGACAGAGTTGAAGATACTAAGAGCAAGCACGAAGATAAGACTATTGAAGAATTAGATTTATCTGTAAGATCATACAATTGCTTAAAGAGAGCTGGCATTTCTACTGTCAACGAACTTTGTAGCAAATCCGAAGATGAAATGATGAAAGTCAGAAATCTCGGAAAGAAATCATTGAAGGAAGTTAAAGAGAAGATCGAATCTATGGGTCTTCACTTCCGCAATGCTAAATAAGGAGAAGAAATATGAGAACTCAAGGTCGTCATAACGTCCATGGTAAAGGTGGCGTCAGATTCAAGGCTGGCTACACTACTGCTAAAGATAACAATATGCTCCGTAACGTTGTTACTCAGCTTATTATCTCTGAAAAAGTCGAAGTTACCGACTTCGTTGCTGGACAAATTAGCCCTCTCGCCGACAGATTAGTCACCTATGCTAAAAAAGGTGATTTAGCTGCTAGAAGAGAAGCTGCTAAGATCGTCAGAGAAGTCTATGTTGATAAAGCTCAAACTAAGACTGCTTTACAAAAACTCTTCGATGAAATCGGACCTAGATACAAAGATAGAAATGGTGGATACACTCGTATCCTCAAATTAGGAAATAGAAAGGGAGATAACGCTCCTGTTTCCTTAGTCACCTTTGTTGAAGGTAAATAATTATCTTGAATTAAAAGAGCCTCGTACGAGGCTCTTTTTAATGCTCTAAGAGATTTTATTGATTATCTTTATAGCGAGTTCTAAACCTAAGAACATTATTTTACTTTTTTCATCTATTTTTATATCTCCGGAAAGGCTGCGAGGATCCCAAGTTTGGTGATCTAGATTGTCTCCAGCGTATAAATATTGAAAGAATTCGACATTTCTAAAATCACAAAGAGCTTGCATACCAGCGCATTCCATTTCAACACAAATTGCCCCTTGCTCTTTTCTTCTATTAACTTTTGAACGAGTTTCTCTATAGCAGGCATCAGTAGTCCAAGTTGTACCTTCAACGTAAGTATAAGAAGCTTCTTTTAATATTTGCTTAAATTCATCTCTGTATTTTTTATTAACTTCAATAGTATCGGAAGCAGGGAGGTAATGGTAGGAAGTCCCTTCATCTCTTATAGCTTTAGTAGGGATAATAATTCCACAATCTTCGATATTTTTATCTAAGACTCCGCAATTACCTAATAGAATTAATCTCTTGCTACCCATAGCTATGACATCTTCATACATACCTACGCAAATAGGTTCACCTACAAACGATTGCATAACAGCAACTTTCTTGCTTTTATATTCAATCTCATAGATAGGGTTTAAATTGATTGCAGAGTGGACGTATCCAATTATTTTAGGTTTGAAATAAGAGAGAAAATTATTAAATAATTGATAAGAAAAACAGGAAAGAGTAACTTCAGGGAAGTTATCAATTTTATCGACAAGCATATCAGGATTGATAATAGCATCTCTGTCTTTATCGAATTCTTCTAAAATCATATATTTTACCTTCTAATAACTAAGATAATGTTATCATAAATAATTATCTTTGCATATTTATTGCTTATTGAGGACCCCGGACAAAAAGTTGGACCATCTGAATGATTAATAAATTATTACTCCAATTTAATTGTGCAGACAGTGTTTGCACTTTTTATTGTGCGAGCAGTGCTCGCACTTTTTGATTATCTTTATATATTTCATAAAATTGTATCATTTGATACAAATTTCTTTTACTAAAGCCATTTAGAGTTGGATATTGTTCTTTGATTTTGTTTGCAATTTTTGAAATTGCACCTTCTCCATATTCACCAGCATTAACTTTTTTGATAAATATTGTCCTATTTCGTAATACATCATCACCAATTCTTCATTGATTTTCCTATAAGCATTTTGGCGATGATTTTGAATGATGTTTATGATTTCTTTGAATTCTAATTCTTTTTCCATTTTTCATTCCTCCACTACTTCAAATTGATCAACGCCTGGTATTAGAGCACACCCACCCCAGCTACCATGAATTTGACCGATATCATCGATGTGTTCAACAATACCTATTTTTCCACTATAAGAGGGCTCACCATCCATGAAGATGATTTTGATTTTGTCACCAACTTTAATCATAAAATAAAATCTCCTTTCGTTAGTTGGACATAAGTGTCTTTTTCAAAAGGAGATAAATAAAAAACCATCCAAATGAAAAACACCATGTTGGCAGTTATCGACTAAGTCCCGTAACTGCTGGTGTTACATCATCTTTGTGATGGCCACATGTTCAATTATTGCTAATTGTGCGGAGCGAAAGGTACAATTCATCTTGGACTTATCCCGCATCTAGGCGGAGAGTTCTTCTTGATTAATCCTCGCTGGAGACCCCTAATGGTCACTTTTACCCTTGGGCAATACTATTCCGCATTACCATACCCTAACACGTAGTATGATAGTCCGCATATCCATTGGCCACAGTTTACCTGCGTATGGTCGACTTTGCTATTAGCTAGTTCATAGCGCCCGTGGTCTAAATATATGAACAAAAATATTATAGCAAAATCTATTTTGATGCATCGACAAATAAATAAATTATTGAAATAGTTTTTAAAAGAAGTTTAATTACTTATACTTATCTATTGTAATTTTATTTAATAAAATAAAGAAAACACGGCATTGCCGTGTATCAATTCTAGATTGGTGCCGCTTGGTAGAATCGAACTGCCAATGGGCCCTTACGAGAGGCCTGTTATACCATTTAACTAAAGCGGCGCTCATTTATTTTACTTTATTTATGAACATAATAAAAGCACCAAGGGTTTAATAATAACTTGATGCTTTTATAATTTAAATTATTTAGATTGTTGTTTTTCTAATAAAGCTTTGATGTCAGTTAAGAGAGTAATCTCAGTGACAGCGTTAGCTTTAGCTTCAGCTTCAAGTCTAGCTTTTTCAGCTTTTTCAGCAGCAATCTTTTCTTCAGCTAACTTGTTAATCTCTTTAAAGGATTTACCTTCAGCACGCATAGCTTTTCTTTCTTCTTTAGTGAAAGCGTTAGCGAGCTCTTTAGAATGTTCCATATTAGCTTTAGCGTTCATGACCATTCTTAAGATGATGAATAAGATGAAGCCGATGATAATGAAGTTGATGATAGCATTAATTAATGTACCCCAGTTCATGACATTGACAACGTCTTTATCATAAGTGATGCCCCAGTATGAAACGGTGTTGACAGTCTTTTCAGTAGGAAGAGCTGCGTTGTGATTTAATACTGTGACAAAACCTTCTAAGCCGCCAGGAATCGCAGTAGTGATCAAAGGCATTAAAACAGCGTTAACTAAAGCGTTGATAATTGCAGAGAACGCACCACCGATGATGACACCAACGGCCATATCGATAATATTACCTCTGGTTATAAAAGCCTTAAAATCACTAAAGAACTTTTTGACTTTGCCCATATATATTATTTCCTCCTAGAAATATTATAAACCTTAAACTTTAATATTGTTAGGTATTTTAAATTAACTGATTAAAGTATTAACACTGATTTGTAGTATTGTTATAAGCTTGTTGATAATTATTATTGTTGATTTCGAATAGAGAGTAGAGAAGCATTAATTTTCGTTTTTATCGTTGCTTTACGATAATTTACTTAAATTTAAGATGTTATTGTTGTTTTAAAATCAGCGAAAATCGAAAATGATTTTAAATAATTAATATCATTAAATTAATTGGCTATTGAATATGTTAAATGACTAGTTTAATTAATTTTGATTTACCACTTCTTCTAACTCCAGTGATTATTTCAATGTCAGAAATGCCTTTAGCGTTAATCAAATTTTCTAATCATCATAGAGCATTATTCTTGTTAATAAAAAGCATCAAAGAATTGACCATCAAAGAATATCTTCTTTTTTTCTAATATGTCCTCGATAATACCAATTTGAGCCAAAAACGCCGATGTTTATTATATTCATATACTAAAAATGATCGTGACAGGCCGTTTCATTTCTATGTCTGTCCTTAACGTACAGATATAATGGTTCAAGAGTTCATATTTTTACAGGTGTTATGGTACTTTTAAACAAGTAGTCTCTTACTAAGAGAGTCGATAAGTTCTTGGCTTTCAATAGTCGTTATAGCAAACGTCCTTTTACCAGCGTAATTAAGGGAAGCGCCCAGTGAATAACAAGTGTGTCCATCAATAATTAAAAATCTATCGTGAAAAGCATCATTTATTTTGACGGATACACCACCATATTGTTTATTGAAGGAGTCGATATCTAGCTTATTTAATTTTGCCTTTGAAGAAATGAATAAATTAACTAAAACATTATCGCCTTTTTCTGTTAAATAATCTAAAGCCAATATATCAGCATATGGATCTACTAAAATTATTTCTTTCTTAGCTTTAGCAAATAATTCTTTTAGAAATATGCGAGCATCAAAGAATTGACCATCAAAGAATATCTTCTCTTTTTCTACTATGTGTGATTCTTCTATTTTTGCAACTCTTGAATCTAATTCATCTACTTTCTTTTCTAACACTCCCTCTACTTTATGAATTAAATTGATGTAATTCTCGTTAGTGACTAATGTTCGCTCTTCGTTAATTACATATCCTTTTAGTAAATATTCTTTAAGTACTGAATTTGCCCATCTTCTAAAGATAATTCCGTTTTGGGATTTAACGCGATAGCCGACTGAAATAATCATGTCTAGATTGTAAAAAAGGACATTATAAGTTTTCCCATCACTAGCAGTAATTGCATTTTTTGCAACAACTTGTTTTTTATCTAATTCTCCTTCTTTAAATATATTTTTAATGTGTCTAGATATAACTGATTTATCTCTTTCGAACAGAAGACAAATCTCATTCAAAGATAACCAGACAGTATCGTCTGCCGGTGATACATTAACATCTAAGGAAAGATTGCCTTGTTCAAATTTTACAATTTCATATTTGTTCATCATATTACCCCCCTAAGATTTTTTGCCAAAACAATCTCATTATCGATAATTTCGCCAGTTTCTATAAAAGCACGAGAATGATATAGATTCATCGCCAAAATATTGTTTTTATAGCAACTTGTATATATCTTCTCTGCTTTTCCTAATGGCATAGAGGAGCACCAGGCAAGAATGGCATCTAAAATTTCACCACCATATCCTTTATTTTGATAGATTGAATCAACCATAATTCGCCATAAGCAATAAGATTTTTTCATCCATTCTTTCTCACCTTTTGCATCGATTGATCCTAAAGCTATAGAAACAAACCCCACAGGATTGTTATTTTCATAGGCGACAAAGCATTCGGTCTTTGTTCCTTCTTTTTCGGCAGCATAAGCTTCCGCGATGGCAAGTGAATTTTCCGCGACAAATTCTCTTTGTGAATCCCTGACCTTAATAGAAAGTAAATCATCCAATCCTTTAAAACCAACGCTTTTGATTTGCAATCTTTTTGTTTGTATACAAGAATCTTGTTTTGCGATTGGAACTAATTTCTTTTCCTCTTCAGTGAAATCTTCACCAAACCTTGATAAAAGAAGCATCAATTTGTCATAACTCATATCTGCAGAGTCATTTTCCAAACGGGAAATCATCCCTTTCCCCGAATAGCCTAAAATATCTGCCATTTCAGATTGGCTTAGATTTCTTTTTAAACGTATTGATCTAATTTTTTTACCTAGTTCTTTTGCCATAGTTTAATTATAGTAAACTTTATGTAGGTATTCAATATTTGTCTTTATTAATAGAAAGCCCTCTATTTTGTTGGATCGGAATAGTCCAATTTTTTGGAGGGAAATATAATTGAATTTCTTTTTATGAAATAAAAAGGCAGTTAGTGTTAACTGCCAATCTTAAGTTCATTGTCCTCAATGTGCGCCTTAAATGTCTATTTTTCTTAATTTTGTACGCCTTAAATGCTACGATAAAATCATTTTTTGTGAACTAAGGCTTGAAATATCATAACACAAAAAAACACCCAAGTTGGATTGATCTACAACATGGATGTTTTGTATATTCTACTTTATATTAAAGATATATACGATTTTGTCTTTAAACAGCGCGATAAATAACAGGATTAATCCTATGTGACAAATAATAAATTAATGCTCATCTTTGTTTTTAATTTCTTTGATTCTACGCTTAAATTCTTTTTTTAATTCTTCAAATCTTAAATCGCCATATTCTTTGAATCCTTTTAACTTTGAAGTGAGGTGGACCGAATAAGCAAAGTCAACTAATATCGCTCCAATGACCGCTCCAACAAAATATGTATAGATGAGGTTCTCGCTTATCCAAGATATTCCTTCCACTAAAATTGGA
>CACYCE010000043.1 GCA_902772915.1 uncultured Erysipelotrichaceae bacterium
AAAAACTGCAAAAAATTGGTATTATTTGGGTGTCAGAGAAAAATTTCCCGATTTAATTTGGTATTATTTGGGTTATTGAAAGACATTATGAGAGATTGGAGATTAATAGTGATATTGGTCTCCTTTTTTCTTATTTTTAAGCGTTTTTAGATACTTTTTCGACTAAAAAAAGCAGCTCGAACTGTGAACTGAACCCCATTTAGTTCGCAGATTGAAAAAAGCCTCTTAGCGTAAAATAAACGTTAGGAGGTTTTTTATATGGCGAGTAAAGGTCAAAAATTTAGGGAAGCATCCATATCAGCCTTATGATATAATCCAATTAATTTGTCCAGGATTTGGGGTACAGTTCAAAAAAGAGCTCATTATTATATGACATGTGTATCGCGAGGTAAATGCGAACTAGAATATCAATATAATTCTGCTTTTTCACTTACAAATAAAACATAGAACTTAGAAAAACTTAAAATATTTGTAATTTTTCCAAGATAATGTTTTTAAATCATCCAGATAGAGACTTAAAGCCTATTCGCACTGTGGTGAGACACCTAAAATGTTTTTTATTCTGCTATATATAAAGAATCTATTTCTGTATCTAGGTAATAATGTTAAAGTTTGCAAATAATATTTTAGATATTGTATTATCAAGTTGGGGTGATAAACTTGAAAAAATTTGTAGCCTTTTTAATAGCGTTTTTATCGATAGTTTCCTTTTCTTCGTGCTCTAAAATAGATCCTTTAGAAAATTTGATAAAGTGTTCTACATTTACTAACAGAATGTCTAATTATTCTAGAATTATAACTTTTTCAGATGGCAATAAATATCAATATCAAGCCTTTGGAAAAGTATATAGCGGAACATTTAATGAAGTTTATGAGTATAACTATGAATATTATGTCAAGAATGAAGTTCTAACTC
This sequence comes from uncultured Erysipelotrichaceae bacterium, assembly GCA_902772915.1. Classification (GTDB taxonomy): domain Bacteria; phylum Bacillota_I; class Bacilli_A; order RFN20; family CAG-288; genus Scatoplasma. Next base: position 917 of record CACYCE010000043.1, read on the forward strand.
ATACAGTTCATAAAAAAGATGGTCATGTAAAAATTTATTCTTTAAATGGCTTAAAAGAAGACGGTAAACAAACCTATTTTGGTTATGACAATAATAAAGTTACTAATTCCGCCTATTCTTATTATCGCGTCAGTCTCTTTTCTACAAACAAACCGATAACTCCAACTCTTTTGGATAGTTATAGGAAGGAATTAGACAATGTCGTAGTTAGTAATTGCTACGGACCTTTTGATCCTGACCGGCCTTTGTATCATTACATTAAAGGAAAAGAATATGTTCCTATTAAATCGGTGACATTAAACCAAAATTCTTTTGATATCAAAGAAAATGAAACAGTAAAAATTGAGGCGACCGTTTCGCCTCGCATACCTACAGACCAGTATTATGATTGGGCAATAGATGATGAAAATGTCGCCCAAATAGAAAGTAAAGGATCTTCTAATACTGAAACAAATGTAGAAGTAAGATATTGTTCTATTAAAGGCTTGAATAATGGTACTACTAATGTACATTTCTTATGTGGAGATAATAAGAGTGTAACTATTCCTATTACAGTGCGTCGCGTAACTTTAGAGAATTTAATCACTTATATTCAACCTATCAGTCAAGATCCTAAAATCCATCCGACTACTTTAAATACTTTCTATACAAATTCTCCCGTGTTTTTAAAAATATCTCCCGACCCTGAAGATGCATTAATTGATCAAGTTAAATGGGAAATAACTAATCAAGAAATTTTATCTAAATTGGATTTATCTGGTTCGAATAGGGAAAATTTAAGCGTCGTTGCAAAAGAAGCAGGAGATGTTAATATCACTACCAGAGTTGGTAATGTCCAAAATTCGATAACTCTCCATTTTATCCAAAACAATTAATATTAAATCTTTAGAAAAGAGAGGAATAATTTATTATTTCTTAAGTCTTTTTATATTTTTTGATATGCATTGATATTAGAGGTTTTGAAATCTTAAAAATCACACTAATTTTTTTATTTTTCTTAGGAAATATTCATATATATCGTAAAAGGTTAATTATGGTTAGAAATTAAACTATTTTTTAAAGAAATATATAACTATAAGTTATATAATAATTATTAGAAATGAGGTTTTAACATGAAATTATTATCAATTGTCATTCCTTGCTTTAATGAAGAAGAAGCTTTACCTATATATTTCGATGCTGTGGATAAAGTTCTTCCTGAAATAACTAAGAAAGATTGGGAAATTGAATTTGTCTTAATTAACGATGGCAGCAGAGATAAGACACTTCAAGTCATGGAAGATTTACATAACAAGAGAAATGATATTTCATATATATCTCTATCTCGCAACTTTGGACAAACTGCCGCTTTATCTGCAGGGTTATCTAAAGCCAGAGGTGAATTGATTATCATGATGGATGTCGATTTACAAGACCCTGTATCTTTAATTCCTCAAATGGTTGAAAAATACGAAGAAGGATACGATGTAATTAATGCTCACAGAGTCGATAGATCATCAGATTCTTCTTTCAAGAGAAATAGCGCTTCATTTTTCTACGAATTCATCAATAAATTAGAAGGAAGAGAAGTTATACCTCAAAATGTCAACTGCTTTAGAGGTTTATCTAGAAGAGCAGTAAATGAAATTGTTAATTTAAGCGAAAAAGATAAACTCTTACTTTCAGAGATGTCTTTAATCGGATATAAGAATTGTTATTTAGATTTCAAAAGAGAAGAGAGAGTTGCTGGGGTATCTAAATATTCTTTAAAGAAACTTATCTCTTACGCTTTAGATAATATTTCCGCTGGTACCACCGCTCCTTTATATATCCCTATTAAATTGGGAGTCTTTGGTTGCTGTTTCTTCTTTATTGCTTCTCTAGCGATGACAATTTGTTATCTATTAACTTGCAACAATGTTATGAATCCTGGTTATATTATTTATTTCCAACCTTGTTTAATTTTATCCTGGGTTTTCTTTGGAATTAATATAATCATCGGCTTTATCGGTTTGTTAGGTGTATATATGCATAACATTCTTATTAACACTAGAAATAGACCTGCCTTTATTATCGATATTTATAAATGCAATAAGGATAAGAATAAATAAATTTCAATGGAAGTAGTTATTACTAACAATAATGCTTATCTAAGCGATTTTAATTTAAATAAAAAAAATAAAATCCTCTACGCTTTATTACTTGGAGTAACTGCTTTTTTCATACCTTTTATAGTCTTAATAATAATCTTTAATATTAATGGTATAAGCCTTTCTTCTCATACAGGGCTGACGATTATTTCTTACGACATGCAATCTCAATATATTTCTTACGCTAGAAATTTTAGAGACATTTTTACTAACAGCGGCTCGCTTATTTACACTTTGTCGAAAGCTTTTGGAGGAGATTATTTTTCCATCTATTCTTTCTATTTATCTTCGCCTTTTAATTTCTTGATAGTCTTAGTAAATAACGAATCTATACCTCTATTCTTCTTGTGGTCTTCGATAGTTAAGTTAAGTTTCACAGGATTGAATATGTATTTATTACTCGTATTTACAAAAAGAAAAATTAAGATTGGGTATTTAATATTTTCTACTTCTTACGCTCTACTTTCTTACGGTTTGATATATCTATCTAATTTCATGTGGCTAGATGGAGTGATGATCCTTCCTTTAACTATCTTAGGTTTACATAAATTAAAAGAAGGGAAATTAATGTGGATTTACCCTCTTTGTATAGCCTTTATGATGTTCAATTGGTACATAGGTGCTTTATCTGCAATTTTTATTGTTTTATATTTCTTGGCTTTATTAGCTAACTCTAAAGACAAGAAAGATTGCTTAACTTTCCTATGTAGATTTGCAATTTTCTCTTTGCTAGGAGGAATGATTTCTGCTTCGTATTGGCTTACGGCTTTTTTACACTTTAGCGGGACGAAAGCTACTGCTGGTTTTCCTCAAAATGAATTCTTTTCTATATCAATGTTCATTTCAGGATTATTAGAAAATAATTACACTACTCCATCTAATATAACCCTATATTCAGGCTATATTTCTATGTTTACTTCGATAGTAGCTCTAGTCTTTTTCTCGATGTATTTTGCAAACCCTAAATTCAGCCTAAAGATGAGAGTTAGCATGGGAATATTATTCTTGATTTACTGTTTAGCAAGCTCTAATTCTATATTAAACGCTTTGTTCCACGGGGGGAGAGAACCTACTTGGTTCCCGGGAAGATTCTCGTTTGTCATAGCTTTTCTAGTTTGTTATCTAGGTAGTGAAGAATTTGATAATATCGCTTCTGAAAAATATTATTCATTTATCGTCCCTGCTTTATCTTTAGTTATATTCTTACCTATAGTAGTTAATCTACCTAACGATAAATTATACGGAAATCAAACTTATATATATTCAGTCCCTTCTTTAGTAATTTATATAGTTACTCTCATCGCTTTATTTGGACTTTATTTAATTAGAAATTTCACGAAATTTAAATATACAAATTACGTTGAATTAGGTTTAACTCTAGTTCTTATTTGCTTAGCCTCTTTCTCTTCATTTAGAGGAGGGAATAATATCATTAATGTCAATAAAAATAGCTCTATACTCCAAACTTACGAAACTTATTTGGATGATGATAAATATCAAAAAGATGTCGATTATATCAAAGGTTTAGAGCAATATAAAAACTACCGAATGGAATTAAATTTCAATCGCTTAGGTAATTACAATGAAATTAATAATAACCCGATGTTCTATTCTTATGCAGGAGTATCTCATTTTTCATCATCAGAAAAGAAAAATGTAGAAGAACAGGTCGAAAGATTAGGGTTCCATTACAATCAATTCTTCGAATCTTACGATGGAGGATCGACTGCTTCTATCAACTCTTTTTTAGGTATTAAATACTTAATTAATAAAGATTATAACAATTACTCTGATAAAGCTGAATTCTACAGAACTTATCCTTTTAGTAAAGTAAGTGATTCTACTTACAATACAGGAATTTCTTATTATAAGAACGAATTAGCTTTAGGTTTAGGTTTTACTACTAATCACATGGAAAACACTTATATTTCTCAAGGTAAATACGTAGGTGAAAAAATATATTGGTACGATGACTTAGAATATCAAAATGAGATGTTTAAAGGCCTTAGTGAGAATGTTTATAGTAGTGATAGTGTTGGAAATAAATATAAAAAAGATATCTTTATACCTTTGAATATATCTTCAGTCAATGTCAGCTCTTCAGTTATTGTTAGTAAAGATGAATTTGGTAGAGATTTATATTCTACAAATGATTCAGGAGGAACGATCTCTATAACTTTAAATGTCTCTTCTCAAGGTTATAATAAACCTTTGTATTTCGCTGAAAAAACCAAGAATGAAAAAGTTAATTATTCGATTGATGGAGATTCATTAAACATCAATAGTTACTGGCATAAAGGTATAAGAAGTTTTGTAGATAATTCCTCTCATATTCACACTTTCACAGCTTACTTAGAAAAAGGTGTAAGCAATATTCAACTAGGCTTCTATTACGAAGATACTGATGTTTTAAAAGAATATATAGATGAAGTTAAAAAAGATACAATCTCCGAATTGATTCCTACTAGAGGATTAACTTCTTATTCATTTAAAGGTAAATTGAATTTAACTTCTAAGAATAGAGATCTATTATTTACTCTTCCTAATCAAAAAGGAGTTCAAATCTACCTAGATGGTAAAGCTATGCCTACTAAGACTAGTTATGATATTTTCTCTTCAATCGATTTAACTGAAATATCTCTAGGGGAACACGATATCGAATTTAAATATTCCGATAAAGGTTTACAAATAGGTCTAGTCCTTTCAGGTTTAGGTTTGTTATCAATTATCCCAGTTTCAATCTTTTATATAAAAATTGAAAATCGAATCGTTAAAAAGAGAGAAAAAGCAGTAGAATAATATATGTTAAAATAGATAGGAGGATTTAACTATTAATAAGTCAAGTAAAAATTAATTTGCATGATAAAAACAGTTCTCTTTGTGGAACTTTGTCTTAAATCCTA
>CACYCE010000044.1 GCA_902772915.1 uncultured Erysipelotrichaceae bacterium
ATTTCTTAAAAAAGAAATAAGAAATAAGAAATCCCCATTATATAAAAGAAAAACATTTGAAATGAATGTTCAAAAACTCCCACTAGAAGAGGCATTGCTGTTTTTCGAGGGAGTAGATAAAGAAACCACATGTTCTTATCTTTCGTTAATGTCTACCTTTCCATATTACTTATCTGCAATCAATACAAATAACACATTTGAAGACGAAATAAAGCGATTAATTATTAATGAATATGGACCATTTTTCAATTTACCAGAAAACGTCTTATCAAAATCAAACAAACCTGATATTTATAACGCCATTTTGTTTGCAATCGCCAGTAGAAAAACAAACATCTCAGACATTTCATCGTTCATAAAGGAAGAAACGGGAAAAGTTTCTAAATATTTAACGACGCTTTTAGAATCAGAAGTCGTTGGGAAAAGAACTACATTCAACGGCAACAAAAAGAACAATTACTATGTAATAACAGATCCCCTTCTTAAATTTTGGTATAAAGTAGTTTATCCAAATCAAAGTAGAATTATTATCAATCCTGATTTGATTTTCGATGAAATTAAAACCGACTTATATCAAGCGATTGAATTCGGATTTGAAGATGTGTCTTTGCTTTATCTCAATAAACTTAATAGAACAGGCAAACTAGGCCGCGTTTATCCAGAAATACAAACATTCAAAGCAGATAACACAAGACTAGGCAGATCCGTAGAAATTGATGGTTTATCGGAACAAGATGGTCATTTATTAGTGGTTGAATGCAAATACAGAAAAGGTAAATTTACTCTAGAGATGTTCGAACATCTTAAAGAAAGCGATTCCATATTCAATAAGAATTTGATAAGGGAATATTATCTTTTTTCCAAATCTGGTTTTGATGAAAAAATAAAAGAATCCACCAATATTAGGCTAATCGACTTGAATACTTTATTATCTTAATCATCACCAAACATTTAGTTTAACCATTCAGATGGTCCAACTTTTTGCCCGGGGTCCCGTTTGATGTAGAATGAGCACCATCAACATTTTATTAAGTAGGGTTCGAATCTCACCAGCTGGTGTTTGAAGGAATTTTAAATTTTAAGCTGCGAAAATCATCATAAATATAAACTGCTCAATTTAATTTTTACTTCTATTAATAAGGTCTATCAACGTTATTTTCTAAACTTTTCTATATAAATATTTTTTTGAGTTCAAACGGTGTTCTCATTTATATTTCCAACATCTTTACAAAAGAATTTATAATAAAAGTAATTAAGCAAAGATAAATACTTAGTACTATATAAAATAATCATGATTTCTTGGGTAAAACGATATTAAATTATTAATGTAAGCCTTAAATAAAACAATGATATTAAATATTAACACATTTAATGCTACAATAAGTTAAGCTTTAATTATGAAAAGAAATGAAAGATTAAAACAAATACGTACCTCTCGTAATTTATCATTTGAAGAATTGAGTATTCTCACAAAGATTCCTAAGTGGAAATTAAAGAGATACGAATTAGGTTATTTTAAAATCTCAAAAAAAGTTGCTGAGAAGTTAGCTGTAGGTTTAGAAGTAGAACCTGATTATTTTTTAGAGGATAAAAAGGGATATCCTTACGTTGAAGATGAAAACACCAGTGTAGATATCTACGAAGCTGGGGCAAAGCGCATGACTAAGCCTCTTTTCATGATAATTAACGCTATTGTTTCTTTAGGAACTCTAATTGTCGCAATTATAGGTTTAATAAAATTTACTGATATGGCCTCGCACTCAGGAAATTACGCTCCTCCTGAATATGCTAATATCTATTCTCAAGTCTACAATTCTAATAATAGAAAGATAGCTATAACTCTGACTCATTTAAGAACTACAGCGTATTTCTATTACGTTCCTAGTGTAGTTGATGGACAAAAAGTCAGAACTTACATCTCACCTAATTATAAGGATACCGATGCTATATGTTTCGATATCGAACTCTATCACAAATTTGGTGATAATCTCCCTTATGAAGATTACTCAAGCATTCCTCTAAGTGAATTAGATTTATCCAATATTGATTTTGGTAATGTTGATATCTCTAAAGCTCACACTTTAGGTGAATTATTGGTGCTATGTGCTAATCATCAAGAAATTGATACTTTCGCTATTCTAAAAGCCGCTTATGATTACGTAATTAAAAAAGAGGCTGAATTAGATCCTGGTTACTACGAATATCTAAGCTTTGATTTCAGCGTTCAAAATCAATGGGCTATTACTTATACAAACATTTCTGATAACGCTGTATTTACTACTTCTTGTTTCTATGACAACGGCAAATTTAATGGCTTGGAAACTACAGGTTTTATAGGAAATGAAGTATTCGTCCGTCAAAGAAGTGATAAAGCTGAGCAATTGATGTCAGCATATTACTCTAAAGCCATGCCTAGTTTAGATAAATATCTAAATGAACAATATGGAATTAATAAAGGGTTACAGCAATTTACTCTAGATTATCAGAACATTCAATATAATTACTACGGTCAGAAATTCCTCTGGTTAATAGTAACCTTAGTTACCACCGCAGTCTTCTTATTATCTTTCTTATTCCTCATCTTATCATTAGTATTTAAACGTAAATTTAAAGTTTATGGTGCTTTCTTTAGAAGAGATTTCCTAAAAGTTCACTTCCATCAGAATAAATTCACTAGAGAGCTTCCTGAAAATATAACTTATACACCTTTCTTTAAAGAATTACCTATACGTTATATAGGCGTATTGCTCTTACTATTAGGTAATTTAGGTTTGTTTTTCACCGTCGCTTCAATAACTGGTACATACGGATTAAGTGGATTCGATTACAAAGCTTATAAAGAAGGTGTCCAAGGCTTCCAGCTATGCGGTATAGTAATTCTCACTGTTATTTCAATCGATATAATTTCTAAAGGTACGAATATCGTTTATAAAGCTACAACCTTCTTCTTTGCAGGTATTCTTTATTACGTAGCTATGTCTTTGATAATGTACGAATTATCTTTCTCTTATAGTCAAGTATTCTTAATAGGTCAATATTTCGTCCCTGGTAACATACCTTTGTGGTTAGCGTGTGTGGCTTGGTTATCTTACTTCTTACTTACTACGCCTAAATATATCGATACTCCTTCTAAGACTATCTTCTTTAGATTAGCAGCTTTGCTTCCTGCTGGTTATATGATTGCGACTATGGTTATGCAATTTGTCGATATTCAACCTTATTACATAAAGAATTTAATGCCAGTTAAGAAGCCTTTCTTAACTCTATTTACTCTCTCTTTCATCCTCTGTCTATTCTTAACTCACATTTTTGCTAAATATAGATATGGTGAAGAGAATTTCTCTGACTTTATTCACGGCAATATCTACCTTTTATTAAAGAACATTTATATCGTCGTCATCTTAGCAATTCTAATTACTGTCAGCCATTTAACTTATCAAACTGACTCCTTTACAGTCATGGGCTTATCAGATGCGGTCTACGTAGTATTAGTCTTGCCAATCTTAATCTGCTATCATCCTCGAATCGAACCTAGGAACTCCAAAGCCGATCTATTATATCTAACGACTTTCATCCTATCTTACGTAGTACCTATAGGTTTATCAATCTTACCTCTACTAGAATTAATTTCTTACATTTAAAAGGAAACTAAGATTATACATATCTAAATATTTTTTAGATATACCAATTAATAATTAAAAATAATAAAATATTTACATGAAAGCTAAAGAAACTTTATACAATCGTTTATCTTTAAATCCTTATTTGACTAACTTAGGGAAAATGAGTTTTAGAAGAATACTTATTTTCAGAGGTTTTGTAGCTTTGTTATTTTTCTCTTTCTTCCTTTTGCTATTCATTGGCATTCTAATTTATTTAAGAAATCAAAATTACGTTTGTTTAATAATTTCTGGAGTTTGTCTATTCTTAGGAATAATCTCCGTGTTTAGTCAAGGTTGGTTCTACATAGGTAAAGTCAATCTCGTCTACGACTACTTTGATAGATTCTACGAATCTAAAGAAGGTAACAAAATCGATTTACAAACTAAGCATCGCGCTTTCGTTGTGTTTGAAGGTAAGAATATGATCATCTATCAAGATGGCGAGGAAATCGATAGATTATTCATTCCTTCTATAACAAATTTTGAAACTCCTATCGACTCTCTAGATAGAAGAGAAATAGATCAAGGTATTCCTGATTATTTACCTATAGTTATTACTATCGACAATTCTGAAAAACACCTCTATTCTCTTACTAATCGCTTTGATACCGAACATATGTATTGGCCTAAGCAATCTAAAAAGAAAAGAAATAATAACTTCTCTAGAAATAAGAAAATTGCCCAAGCTCTCAATTTACAGATTGAGGAAATAAAGAAAGAAGTTGAAAAACAATAAATATGAATCAAGAAAATGAAATTCAAAATAAATCTCTTTTTACCAAGAAAGAGTTAATTTTAATAAGTGCATTTATCTTAATAATAAGTGTGGTCTCTAGTTTGTTTTTACTCTCTTACAATTACAATCCTGATACAGTTAAAACTTTCAATTTAGAAACTACTCAAATTAAATACGAACCCGCTCTAATTCTCTTTGCTTTAATCATCTCATTAGTCTCAGGTATCGCTTTATTATTATTCTCGTTATTTGGAAGAATTAGAGAAGAAAAACCTCAATTTTCATTGAAGAACAGTATTATATTTGGTATTTTATTCATTCTAGGTATAGTAGCCTTTATCGTTCTTGTTGTTTTTTGTAGAATCTTTTCACTTCACGTAGTCGCGACATTTATAATTTCTGGAATCTTATTCAATATCTACATATATTTAATTATTAAGATGTATTTCTTCGACTATATAAATGATAAGAGAATCTTCTTCGAATTAGTTAGATTCGCTATAGTTGGAGTCATCGCTTCCTTATTTGATTTAGGTACAAGATCGCTAGTAAGCTTAGGTTTACCTAAAGTCTGGAATGCCTTTGGAAGAGAAGTTATCTACGTCACTTGCGGCTTTATAGTCGGTGTTGTAGTAAATTACCTCTGCTCAGTCTACATGGTCTTTAAAGCCACTTCTTCAAAGGATATTTCTAAGACTACTAAAGGAAGAATATTATTTGTCGTTTTATCCGCTGTAGGTCTATTTATGTCTTACGGTTTGAATTATTTATTCATCGATGTCTCTCATCTAGGATTCTTCACTTCATTCATCTTGCAAACAGCGGTAGTCTTAATTTGGAATTATCTATCTAGAAAATATATCATATTCAGATAAACAATATAAAAACGCCATTAAATCGATTAAAATAATGGCGTTTTTTAATTTAATTATTCTCTATTTGTTCTTCTTTCTTGTTAAATAAAGGACCCATAGAAGGAAGTTTCATAATGTCGTGGAAGAGAACTGCTAACACTATAATATTAATTACCGCAGCGATAGTAACTGAATTTTCTCCCCAAGATTCAATGATGTAATGACCGGTTAAGTAATGGTAATAAGCAATACCTGAAGATATTTGCATCAATATTACTAAGAACCATCTTCGAGATTGATATAAAGCGTAGACGAGAACTAATACATCTAAAGGATAGAAATATCTCTCGTGCATGTGAGGTAAGAAGAAAGGCACAATAGCAATTAAGAAGATGCCTACTAGAACTATGTTCTTATCTGATAATTCGACATTCTTATAATAAATAATAGCGAAGAATACTCCAATTAGTGCTAAACCAATCCAAACCGCAGAATTGTTAATTATATTTAATTTATCTCCACTTGCATCTTCAAAGAAAAACTTCCAGAAGTTAGCACAGCCTAAGGTTAATTGAGGATATTGCCCTAATTGAGCCTTAAAGGCATTAAACGGTTGAGTGAAACTTGCTCCACATATATAAGCGGGTATTAAACAAGCAAAGAACACCAATACAGCTACCACTATAGGCCAGAGTCTAATCTTTCTTCTTAATACTAAATAAAGCATAAAAGGGAAAATGAAGACCGCTTGTAATTTTAATGCTAGAGCCAATCCTACAAATACCCAAGCGAGAATATCTCTCTTTTTTAGAATGAAATAAATAGCATATACAAAGAAACAGAAGTAGACTGAATCACAATTACCCCAGATAGCACTATTAGCAATTTGTACAGGTAAAACTAGAGCGATAACATAGCCTAAGACACCTAATTTCTTAGAGCCGGTAAGATGTTTAACCAATAGATAGATACCTATAGCAAATAAGATATCAGTAATAAAATAAATTGATTTAACATAATACATCCAATTCACGTAGAATGTATATCCATCTACAGTCACTAGTTTACCAGTGGGTAACAAAGTGATTATAGCTATTACAAACATAAATAGAGGAGTATAATCACTTTTAACTGTATAGAATTTACTAAATCCTACTTCTTGAATGCCCCTCATCCAACTAAAGACAATACCAGCTAAATCTCCTGTAGGGAACATAATTATCGTATATCGAATAACTAATGCTAAAACCGTGACAATTAAAGGGATAATAATAAGGTAATATTTATGAAAGAAATCTAAGCAGATTTCCCCACATTTGATATATTTTGATTTAACTTTCTCTAAAAAATCTCTCATGGTTGTATTTTACTATTTATATATTTAAAAAGAAATGTTATAAGCACAAAAAACTAGGGCATAAAACCTTACTTTTCAATAAAAAAACCTACTTAACGTAGGCATAGCAATCTAAATGGAGCAGGATACGGGAATCGAACCCGCATATCAACCTTGGCAAGGTTGCATTCTACCACTGAATTAATCCTGCAATCAGTCTTTTTTTGACTGCTTTATAAGATTACACTTTTATAAAACATTTTTCAACATTAAATTTAAAAATATTAATTCAATTTATTTAAATATATAAAAAACGACAATATCTTATTCATTTGGAGAACGATTCTAACTTTGTTTTATGTCAATTCAGTCTTACCTGTATATAAAGAATAATACTTACCTCTAGACTTGATTAAAGATTCGTGAGTTCCACTTTCTAAAACTCTGCCATTTTCCAAAACTATGATTGCTGAAGAATTTCTTACAGTAGATAATCTATGGGCAATAACAAAAGTAGTTCTACCAACCATCAGCATATCCATACCTTTTTGAATAAGTTGCTCTGTATAAGTATCTACTGATGAAGTCGCTTCATCTAGAATTAAAATAGGAGGATTAGAAATAGCGACTCTTGCAATAGCAATCAATTGACGTTGACCAGAAGAGAGGTTTTCACCATCACCAGTTAGAACAGTGTTATAACCTTGAGGCAATCTTCTTATAAATGAATCAGCACTTGCTAACTTAGCAGCAGCGACAACTTCTTCGTGACTAGCGTCTAATTTACCAAACTTAATATTATCTTCAATAGTCCCATAGAAAAGATGTGTCTCTTGTAAAACCATACCTATAACTGATCTTAAATCATCTTTTTTAATATCTTTTATATTGATGCCATCAACAGTAACTTTACCTTCATCAACATCGTAAAATCTATTTATCAAATTAACGATAGTAGTTTTACCTGCACCAGTTGATCCTACTAGAGCAATCTTTTCTCCAGCCTCACCTTCTATAGTAATATCGTTAATAACTACCTTTCCTGAAACATAGGAGAAAATGGCGTTTTCCATTTTAACATTTCCATTAAATTTAATAAGTTGCTTTTCATCTTTATAAGCGTAATATCCTGTTTTTTCCTTAACTTCGGTCATTGAAGAATCGACGTTTACAATTTCGATTTTACCCTGGTCAATTTCAGGCTCTAAAGTAATTAAATTAAAGACTCTTTCCATGGAAGCTAAACCATTTAACAAAGAATTGATATTGCCGGTTAATCTGTTAATAGGAGAAGCAGCTTGTCTAACAAAGATCAAATAAGAAGATAAAGTTCCTATATCTGATATTCTTCCTGATATAACCATTAAGCCACCTAAAACTGTAACAATACCGTAATTTAAATATGACAAGAAAACGACCATAGGAACCATAGAGTTACCATAAGTCAAAGCTGAAGCAGAAGCCTTTTCTAATTCTTCAGATTTATTTACAAAAGTCTTTATAACATCTTTTTCAGAAGTGAATGATTTAATAGTCTTTTCGCCTCTGAGAATCTCATCCGCAAAACCATTTAATTCACCCATGGCTTTTTGTTGTCTAGAATAATATAGTTTAGATTTCTTACCTGAATACATAATGTAAGCAAACATAATAAAATAAAAGCCTAAAACCACTAATGATAATTCCCAAGAAAACAAGAAGAGAATTACTCCCATACCCACAATTTGAACAAAATATTGAATTAAAGTTGCAAAGGAATTATTCAATGCATCAGTTACAGATTCTAAATCGTTAGTAAATGATGACATCATTTCACCATATGAGTGAGTATCGAAATATTTAATTGGCAATTCTTGAATGTGATTAAATAAATCTCTTCGCATATCATAGATAACTACTTGAGCAAACCTAGCTATCAGTTGCATATAAATAAACGCTGAAGTAACACCAGTTAAATAAACTCCTGCAACTATTAAACATAATCTAGCTAATTCACTCTTATCTCCATTACTTGTCGCAGTATTAATTAAAGGCTTAATCATATAGGTGCCATATAATTGTGAAACCGCAGGAATTATAACCAAAATCGAGATTACAAAAAGTAATCTAGAGTGTTTCCCTATATATTTTAAAAAGTGTTTTAATGTCTTGCGAAGGTTCTTAGGTCTTGCTTTTGCCGATCTATCTATTGCCATGACTTTCGACCCCTCCTAACTGAACATTGTAAAGATTTTGATATATCTCATTGTGTTTTAATAATTCTGATGGGGTACCTATATCATTTACTTTCCCCTCTTTTAAAATCATTATTAAATCCGCCTCTAAAACCGAGGCTACTCTTTGTGAAATAATAATCTTAGTCATATTATCTAAAGAACTTAGTTCAGTTCGTATCTTCTTTTCTGTAGCAGTATCAACCGCACTTGTCGCATCATCTAAAATCAGAATCTTAGGTTTTTTAATTAAAGCGCGCGCTAGACACAGTCTCTGTTTTTGCCCTCCAGAAACCGAACTTCCTCCTTCTCCTATAACAGTATCTAAACCTTTTTCTAATCTAGGTATAAATTCATCGACACAAGATATCTTTAATGATTCTTTAAATAGATTTTCATCAGGATGATGATTACCTAATTCTAAATTTTCTTTTATCGTTCCTGAATAAAGAACAGGGTTTTGAAATACCACTCCTATAGATGAACGTAAATTGTTCAAATCGTAATCTTTAACATTCTTACCATCGATAAGTACTTCACCTTTAGTAACGTCGTAAAATCTAGGGATTAAATTAATTAATGTCGATTTAGCTGAACCGGTCGAGCCTAAAATTCCTAGGGTTTTTCCACTATCCAGCTTGAAATTTATATTATCTAAAACATTTTCTTCAGCATCGGAAAAATATTTAAATGAAACATTTTTAAATTCAATAGACCCGAGTTTAACTTTCTCTTGGCCGTAATCTTCTTCGATAGGAGAGGTAACTTTAAAGACTTCGTTAATCCTATGAATAGAAGCTAATGACTTAGAAATATTAATAAAGACATTAGATAACATCATTAAAGAATTAAATACTTGTAAGACGTAAGAGAGAATACCAGTTAATGAACCAGTTTCAATACGTCCATCGATAATTAAATTACCTCCTAGAAACATTAAGATTGCTGTTCCACCATACATAAACAGTTGAAAGAAAGGCTCATTTAAATTAGATATAGAATGAGTTTTCTTAACTGTATTTTTATAATCGATATTTTCTTTATCAAACTCCTTGCATTCAAAATCTTTTCTGACGAATGATTTTATAGCGCGAATTGCTACTAAATTTTCTTCAATTTTGCTATTTAATTTATCTAATTTCTTTTGAAGATACACATATTTAGGGGCGACTTTTCTTAAAATTGTAATGACAATAAAAGCCATCATTGGCGATAACACTACAAATACCAATGCTAGTTGCCAACTTAAAATAAATGAAAAAACGATACCTAAAAGTAATAATAAAGGGGCTCTTATTAAGGGGCGAAGTGAATTACCTATCGCTCTTTGTACCACATTAGAATCATTAATAACTCTAGTTAATAAGGCTGAAGCTTCAAATTTATCCAAGGAAGAGAAGGAATAAGATTGAATCTTAATGAATTGTTCTTCGCGTAAATGGCGCCCAAATTTAGTAGCAGCAAGAGCTGAACATCTAGCGTATATCCACCCATTTAATAAAGACATAGTAGCGCATATAGCTATACCTATACCTGAAAGTCCTATGGCTCTTCTACCTTGAGAAAGAAGCACTTCATCAGATATTCGTCTAGCATCAATTATTACCGCTACTCCTGAATCGAGCATATAAGCCATGATTAAAGGAATGATGACTTCAAAAACAGTCTCGATTACAACCGCAAGTATAGTGAGAATGAAATACTTTTTTTCAATCTTTATATACTTCCTAATGGTGTTAAAGTATTCTTTAAACATAAAATTTTATATCTTGAATATACCACAATATAAATATTCATATATAACTTACTTAATAAAGCAGAATAAAAGCCCCAAGACAAAGTGGGGCTTAAAAATTTTATAAGATTTTTTATTCCATCTCTTTACCGGTGAGGTTCTTATATGCTCTCATCAAATAATAACGGAAGTTATCTTTCTCTTCATCGGAGAAGCCTTTTAGCATTTCTTCTTCTAAAGAATCGGTGTACTTAACCCAATCAGCATAAGCATTTTCACCTTTTTCAGTAATAGAGATGCAACTAGCTCTCTTATCGTTAGGAACTGAAGAATTTTTAATTAAGCCATTCTTCAACATTCTTCCAACGATCAAGGAAGCCGTAGCAGCTTCAATATCGCAGTTAGAAGCGATATCTTTTTGTAATGAATTAGGATGAGTGAGTAAATATCTTAAGACCTTAGGTTGTCCAGTTGAGAGTCCGACAACAGTTTTTTCTCTATTAGCGGCATCCCATACTTGATGGGTACGATAGAGCATAGTGTGAATAGGTAAGTCTTTCATAATGTTCCTCCTCTATATGAGAGACAAATTCGTAACTAAAAAACACATATAATTTAGTTGGCTAAGCATATTATACATATAAAATAGATTAGATATTAATTATTTCAAAACTTTTTATGCTGAGAAATCAAAATGCGGGAATGTAATCCCCGCATTTATTGTTATTTTTATTGATTAGAAGCGAGTTTTGCTCTGACTTTATCCTCAATTTCAGAAGCGACTTCAGGATGATCAGCGAAATATTTTTCAACTGAAGTTTGACCTTGTCCAATTTTCTCATCACCAATAGAGAACCAAGAACCAGATTTATGAATTAAATCATATTCGATGGCTAGAGAGATGATTTCAAATTCTTTAACTATACCTTTGCCGTATAACACGGTAGTATCGGCCGTTCTAAAAGGAGGGGCAACTTTATTCTTGACGACTTTAATTCTAACATTGTTACCGATGATTCCACCATCGTTTCCTTTTATAGCTTCACCTCTTCTAATATCAACTCTAATGGAAGCGTAGAATTTTAAAGCTCTTCCGCCGGAAGTGACCTCAGGGTTACCATATAAAACACCAGTCTTTTCTCTCAATTGGTTAATGAAGATTACAGTACATAATGATTTATTCATTTGTCCTGCTAATTTTCTAAGAGCCTTAGACATCAATCTAGCTTGCAAACCAATTGAATTATCTAACATAGTTCCTTCCAATTCAGCTTTAGGAACTAAAGCTGAGACAGAGTCTACTACAATTAAATCGAAGGCTCCTGAAGCTGCTAACATATCGACAATTTCTAAAGCTTGTTCTCCATAATCAGGTTGAGAGAGAATTAAATTATCAATATCTACACCTAAAGCTTTAGCATAAACAGGATCAATAGCATGTTCAGCATCAATGAAGGCTGCTCTTCCACCTAACTTTTGCGTTTCAGCGATAGCTTGCAAAGCTAAAGTAGTTTTACCAGAAGATTCAGGGCCGAAAATTTCAATGATTCTTCCCTTAGGATAACCTCCTACACCTAAGGCATTATCTAAAAGTAAAGACCCAGAAGGAATAACTCCTTCTTGAACTACAGGTCTATCACCTAAACGCATAATAGATCCTTTACCGTAAAGTTTTTCAATGTCTTTTAAGGTAGTCTCTAAATTTTTATCAGTATTTTTATCAACCATACAAATCGGCCTCCTATAATCTATAACGAGCAAATTTTAATTTTTTTGCACAAGTTTTAATCTTCTAATAAATTTTCTAATAATTCGATACCAAATTTTACAACTTTTTCTCTAATTTCTTGCCTATTTCCGCTAAAGATGTTGGAATAGACATAAATTTGATCTTGAATACAAATCCCACAATAGACTAATCCGACAGGTTTTCCTTCTAAGGAAGTGGGTCCAGCATTACCAGTAAAAGAAATAGAAACGTCACTTTCAAAAAATTTCTTGGTGTTAACTGCCATACTTATAGCGGTCTCTGAAGATACCGCTCCATAAGTATCTAAGATTTCAGATTTAACTCCTAATTTCTCTTTTATCTCATTTATATAAGTGATCATTCCACCTTTGTAATATTCACTAGAGCCAGGATGGGAAGTGACTTCATATCCAAATCCTCCCCCAGTCAAACTTTCAGCGCTAGCTAAAGAATAATTCTTTTTAGTAAGTAGTTCACCTAATTTATAATTTTCTAACATTATTTTTGTTCTTCTTCACCTTTCTTGGGGAAGATGATATTTCTTCCATTATAGATGTAGATACATCCACTAATTAAAGACATAACTAAAGCTAAAGAAATGAGAATGTAACAGAAGATTTGAGCTCCTAAAGGCGAAACGTAAGTGAAAGGGAATCCATTTAAGAAGATAAAAGGTATAGCGACCATTTGTAAGACAGTTTTTAATTTGCCGTATTTATTAGCCGCGATAACTTGACCTTTAGCAGAAGCGACAAATCTCAATCCATCGACAGCTAAGTCTCTAACGATAAACAAAACAACTACAGCTGCAGGCATCAAATAAGGTTTGTAAATACCTAGAAGAACTAAGGAAGTATTGACCAAAGCTTTGTCAGCTAAAGGATCCATGAATTTACCAAAGTCAGTAATGAGATTGTATTTTCTAGCAATCTTACCATCCAACATATCAGTAAGTGATGCGACAATAAAGAAGAAACAACATAATAAATCAATCAAGTTGAAACCAGTATTACCTAAAGGTAAGCAGTCCCATCCCATCGCGTTATAAGGTAAAACCATCAAGATTAAAACCACGAAACACAGAGCAAATCTGATCAATGTTAACTTATTAGGTAAATTCATAACGTTTCCTTTCCCTATATCATTTTATAAGACTATTTTAAGTACCGGTCCTATAAGCCATGTTATGTCGAGGATGACAATTTATCTAAGGTTAGAAACTAACCTTGCCCTTTCCGATTCAGTTCTCGGATCGTGCTTCCCTTACCAAAATTTAGGTTTCTCGCTTAAGGGGCTTTCCGCGTTTCACTTTCAAGTTTCCCTGAAATTCGTCACTGTGGAGCGTTAAGGGATTTGACCATAGTTGCCCTTAGGTCATCTCCCGCCGTCAGGAGCTTCCTCCTGCCTAGAGTTATTTTTTCCTCTAGCGTAATCACTACTTCCATCTCAGGAAGTGCGAGCATGGACTTTCCTCTAATAGATAAACTACCAGCAGTCATCTAGACCGGTGTATTAATTATATAATAATTAAATAGTATTGGGGTCAATATGCGCCTTGTATAAAGCTGATTCTAAGGCGGATATTCTCTTTAATAAATCTAAGTTAGATAGAGAAGCGTTCTCATTATCAGCGATGTTTTTCATCTTCTCTTTCATGACAGCTAATTCTGCTTCAGTTCTGCTTAACTTAGAATTTAAAGTTTCAGTTAAGGAAGTTAATTCTTTAACTTTAGCATCGGTAGATTCAATGTATTTTTCCATATTTTCATAATCGGAAATAACAGTATCTAAAAAAGTATCGACTTGCAATGAATTATATCCGGGTTTACTACCTTCAAATTGCTTGTGAAGGATCTTGTTAGCATCTAATTTTAATTCAACAGGCATAATATCCTCCTATAATTTCATAATTTATTATATATAAAAATATATAATAATTCTCTTATTTATTGAAAAATCTTTTATCTATTGCATCTAAATATTTAAGACGCGGGGAATAACTCTCTTCAATTAGCACTCCTTTTTCTTGCAAGAAAGAATAAGGAATAGATTTTCTCTCTTTTTCTAAAAGAGGAAGGAAGTCTTCACAGGCTAATAAATAAGTCTCATTATGAGCCTTCATACGAATGATAAAAAAGGCAATCCCTCCTTGTTCAATTACACTTTTAAGGTGACTAATCTGTTGAGGGCGGATATTTTTAAAAGCGAAAGAAGTTTTCTCGGCGGTTTCTTTCGCTTCAAAATCTATGTATTTTTCTCTGTATATTCCGTTGTAATCAGTAGTAGACTTAGCGGAGAAATACGCTTCGCTAATTCTCTTTCTATCGACCTTATCCATTTTTACTATTCTTATAGGAGTGGGTCTTTTATAAACTAAGCAGGCTTTAGAAGCGTTATAAAAATCATTGGAAAGATTAATATCGTCCTCTAAACCCATACCTCTTTTGGCAAAATTATCTAAAGCTACAGGTTTTTTCCTCTCCTTCTTTTCTTTAGAAGGAGGAGTATAGATAGTTCCATCGGGATATTTTATAACCATATTTTTTATTCAAAATAAATATCTAATACTTTATCTAAATCTTCAGGAGTAACTTCTTTACCATCAATTAATCGGACGACTAGAGATTTGATAGGTTGAGGAATTAAACCAGATTTTTTTACTAGGTTCTTATAAGATTCTTTCAAAACTTCTTTATTAGAAACAAAAGATATGTAAATGTGATAGAGATCTAAAGCGTCAACTAGAGGATCGTGGGCTTCTCCAGAAGGAGGAAGAGAGAAGAATTCTCTCATGTGTGTTAAAGAAACCATCTCATTTTTCTTTCCGCCTTTTAAATATCTAGAAAAGAAGACCCCTATATCGACAGTGTTTCTAGTTATGTATGAAACGAAAGATTTCATAAATGTCGATTCATCATCAGATAGATTGTAAGAACATTTAAGCATGTGGGCATCTTGATTACCGTAAGTTAACACTTTCAGATTCTTACCTCTAAAACCTATAAATTTGTTTAATCTATGCATAGCTTCCGAAAAAGACAAACCTTCTTTTTCTAAGATATCGTCATTGATACCAGTCATTGATTCGACCACATCACCGACGTTAGAATTGGCTTTTACTAAACATTTAAAAGTCTTTTCTTTACCGATGACGTGATATTCTTCATCGCAATCGACCAATACCGCTCCAATAGCGATAATTTCATGAGTAAACTGCGTCCCTTCAAAATCGATGAAGAGAAGGTGTTTACAATTTTCTAAGACGGATTTTAATAATTTCATTAGATGAACAATTTCTTCCTACTAAAAATTATACAATATAACCATTGTTGAATTTAATCTTATAATCATCAAGTTTTAGAAGGCTACAGTTAAACTTCCTTCTAGAGCATAATATGAACAAAGCAAGGTGTTAGGCATAGTTCTAACAACTTTGAAATTGTAAGCTTCTTCAATTAATTTCTTCATGAAATTAGCAGATTCTTCATCTCCTTCACAATAAGCTATAATGCATTGCCTTTGAGAATAATCAGTAACTCTTTCAGCAATCATATCTTTTAAAGTTATAAAAGCTTTCTTTATAGTTCTAGCTTTCTTAGCAGTTTTAATTTCTCCTTCGTAAGCTTCACAAATAGGTTTAATACCAATGGTAGTGGCAACAAAAGCTACAACTTTATTCATACGACCAGCTTTAATTAAATTCTCGAATGAATTGAGGACGAAAAGCAAGTGTCTAGAATTGTTATAAGCTTCGATTTCTTCTTCAATCTCATCCATAGATTTACCAGCCTTAATTAATTCGTAAGCTTTATCGACAATTAAAACCAATGAACCCGCTGTACCTTTAGAGTCGACAACGTGAACTCTAGTATCTTCAGAGGCAATAGAAGCGACATAAGCAGCGTTGAAAGAGCCAGACATTTTTGAAGAGATAGTGACAACTATGACATTTTCAGCATCTTCATAAGCTTCTTCATAAACAGCAGGGGAAGGGCAAGATGTAGTAGATTTACCTTCATAAGAGTGCACTGCTTGTAAAAGATCTTTAGGATCGATAGTTCCATCATCTACATAATCTTTGCCATCAACTCTGATAGTTAAAGGAGCAATAGCAAAACCAACTTCCTCATCTTTTATGTAATCTTTAGTTAGATTCGAAGAAGAATCTACTACAATTTTAAATTTATATTTTTTAGCCATAATAAACGCCTCCTAAGAATTAAATAAAGTATAAAGCATCTTCTTTTTTAATAACTCTACCAAAAAAGAAATTTCTCTACAGTTTAAAAATGTCAAAAATAAGAACTAGTAGAGGGCTCTACTCAAAGTAGAATTACTCATTTTATTTGAGTTGACAGACTATTTTTTAGAATTATAATTATAGGTATGAATAAAGTAAAAGACATTAAAGAAATCGTTGCAACCAATCTAATTAAATATAGAAAAGCGAATAATCTAACCCAATCACAGTTGGCTCTAAAGATTAATTATTCAGATAAAGCCATCTCTAAATGGGAAAGAGGAGAGGCTCTTCCTGATGTGTTGATTCTCAAACAAATCGCTGATGTCTACAATGTTGATTTAGATGATATGCTCCACGAGCAAACCGCTAAAGAAAAAATTCAAAATTTCTACAGAAGTAGATTATTCATCTCTTCTCTGTCTATCTTATTAGTCTTCTTAGTAGCGATGATCGCCTTTGTTGTCATGAATATCGTCCTACCTTCATTCCCTAATTATTTAGCCTTCGTCTTCGCCATTCCTGTAAGTTTTATAGTAGCGCTAGTCTTCAATTCCTTATGGGGAGGAAGAGTCTACAATATGATTTTAGTCTCTGGGGTAACTTGGGGAACTATGGTAAGCTTAGTTCTTTCTTTAGAAAATATTGAAGCTATTAGAAATTCCATTCATTATTTATACCTAATCGCTGGTGTCTTTCAAATTTTAATTATCTTGTGGTACACCATGGATTTCTTAAGCGCCTCTAAAAAAAGCAAAAAAAATATCAATAATGAAAACGAAACTATTTAAAAAGTTTCGTTTTTTATTTGCGATCTCTACAAAAATTCAAAGGGCATTCTTCACACTTCCTTTTCGAGGAAGCGATACATATATTTCTGCCGAATAATATCATCTGTCTATGGAAGTTGATCTTGTTAGGATGCTTATATTCTTTTTCTAATAATTCTTCTAACTTAGAAGGGTCGATATCTTTTTTAGATATACCTAATCTATAGCAAATTCTCAAGATGTGAGTATCAACAGGGATTACTTCTTGATTATCTATTTCCCCTAGGAAAACTCCAGCAGTCTTATGCCCAACTCCAGGGAGAGTTTCCAATATGTTACGAACATGAGGTATCTTATCTTGATATTGATAGTGAATAACATCAGCTAATTCGATGATATTTTTAGATTTTGAATTTCCTAAGCCTACTATTTTTATAATGTTTAGAACATCCTCTTGCTTAGCTTTGGCTAAAGATAAGATTGTAGGATATCTTTCAAAAAGAACAGGTGTAACTTTATTTACGACCTTATCTTGAGCTTGAGCAGAAAGAATAATCGCGACCAAAAAAGAGAATTCATCTTTGTGAGATAAGAAGCATTCGGTAGAAGGATATATAGTATTTAAATATGAAGAAAGGAGCTCTACCTTTTCTATTCTTTTCACTTTTCTTTAGGAACCCAGCTCTTAGTGACTATATCTATAGTTTCTTCATCGCTATGTCTATAAGAAGAAGACATAGTTGAATAACCTTCTTTAGTTATATCATTGCTCTTTTGAATAGAAAGGAGAACTTTATCTACAGCGTTCATCGAAAGAGTCTTGCCTTTAGCTTTAACTTTCTCGACAGCTTCTTTAATCATACCTTCACTTGCTCCCGACCTGACCCAGGTCGAGATTCTATCGATTTCTTTTCCAGTTAAAACTCTTCCTAATTGGCTCTCAAAATAAGAATATAAATTATCAACTTTCTCTTTATTTTCCTTGGTGGAAGCTTCGTTTGATTCAATTATTATATCCCTTTTTAAATCTTCAAAAATTTTATTTTTAATCGGTTCAATAGAGGTGATGGTCTTGTTATTTTCCCTTATGTAATCTATATATTTCTTTTCTAATAAGGAAGAGAGAATCTCATCTATTTCTTCAGAAGTTAAAGTCATGTAATTAACAAGATCTTCACCAGTTACCAAAATCTTGTTAGATGAAAGAATATCATCTAGACACAACAAAACTACAACTTCGTTTTCATTCAATTTATAAGTGGGAGATTTGTAATGTTTTATCAACAATTTTCTCCAGTCGACATCCATGATAGAAAAGTCCATATTTTCACCTCTATATTTCTATTTGATTATCTTTTAGTAAATTAATAATCTTACCTGCATTTAGTTTATCAAACTTCTGCAACTCTAAAGCTATCTTTTCTTTTTTTATATTCTTGAGAAGGGAAATATTATTACAAATATATGTATTTAATTCTTCCTCAATCTCAAAATTTAGTTTTTCTTTAAATCTATACGCTCTTAAAATTCTTAAAGGATCTTCTTTAATACGAGTCGGTATATCTCCTATCATTCTTATAATTTTATTATTTAAATCTTCTTTACCATTATTAGGATCGTAAATATTTAAATCTAAATCCATGTATATAGAGTTGATAGTAAAATCTCTTCTTAAAGAATCTACATTTAAATCAGTTATAAATTCTATATCGTTAGGATGCCTGTGATCTAAATAAGTTTTTTCTTTACGCATGGAAGTTATAGTGATGTGTTTAGAATCAATTTTAAAAGATACCGCTCCGTAATTTAAATAACGAGAGGAATATTTTTCTTCGTTATTAAAAAGTTTATCTAATTTAGAAGGGGATAATTTAGAAGCGAAATCAAAATCCTCAACTTCTAGACCTAATAAATAATCTCTAGAAGTTCCTCCTACAAAATAGATTTCGTCAGATTTAATACCTATAGATTTAAAATAGTCTGACAATTCAATTAATGAACTATCTTTCATAACTAGATTTTAACACATTAAAAAAAGCTCGGTGAAATCCGAGCTTTTGGATAGAAATTATAGAACTTCTTTGACGCCTTTAGAAACTTTGAAGCCAACGCTCTTGGAAGCGGGAATTTCGATAGAAGTCTTAGTAGCAGGATTTAAACCTTTTCTAGCAGCTCTTTCTTTAACTTCAAAGGAACCAAAGCCAGCAATTTTAACTTTGTCACCAGCTTTTAAGGCATCGACGACATCAGCAAATACAACTCTAACAATGTTTTCAGCATCAGTCTTAGTTAATTGACATTGTTCTGAAACTTTAGCAGCTAATTCGACAATATTCATGATAAAATCATCTCCTTTATTTAAAATTTACCAAAAGACAACAAAATTGTCAAAGAAATAAAGCGTTTTTTTGCAAAATAATTGATTTTTAAACGCTTACATCTCTAATCTATATGATTTTATCTATTCCTGAACCTTTTTTACGGCAAATGATTTTAATAGGGGTAGAATTAAGTTTAAAAGTTGTACGAATGCAGTTTTCTAAATACCTCTTATAAGAGAAATGCATATAAGAAGGGTTGTTGCAGAAGAGCACGAAAGTAGGAGGACATGTTGCAACTTGAGAAGCGTAATTGATTTTCACTCTTCCTCCATTGAAAGAAGGGGCTTCGTTTCTAACTTGAGCTTCTAAAATAATTTCATTTAAAATTGAAGTTTGAACTCTGACATTAAAGTCTCTATAGCAATTATCAATGGCATCGAATATTTGATCTAAATTAGGTTTGTATAAAGCGGAAGAATAAATAATAGGAGCGTATTCTAAAAAGACGAAATACGAACGTAACATCTCTGTGAATTTTTTCTGATCATCTTGAGCGTGAGTATGTAAATCCCACTTGTTGACGACGATGATTACAGGTTTATTATTTTCAGTAGCTAATTGGACTACGTGACGATCTTGATCGATTAAGCCCATTTCCGCATCAATCACTAATAAGACGATGTCACATCTAGAAACAGCATCCATAGCTCTAAGAGCAGCATATTTA
Organism: uncultured Erysipelotrichaceae bacterium; assembly: GCA_902772915.1. Classification (GTDB taxonomy): domain Bacteria; phylum Bacillota_I; class Bacilli_A; order RFN20; family CAG-288; genus Scatoplasma. Next base: position 20,345 of record CACYCE010000044.1, read on the forward strand.
TCTATAGATTCATAAATCTTACCTTTTCTTTTTAAACCTGCTGTATCGATAATGACATAAGATTTACCATTTCTTTTTAAAGGGGTGTCGATACTATCTCTAGTAGTACCTGCTATAGAAGAAACTATGACTCTTTTTTCACCTAGAATAGCGTTAGTTAAAGAAGATTTACCGACGTTAGGTCTACCGATTAATGCGAATCTAATCTGACCTTCTTCTTGCTCTTCTTCTTTAGAAGGAAGAGCAGAACATATCGCATCTAATAAATCACCTATGCCAATACCGTGCACTCCAGAAACTAAATAAGGTTCACCAAAGCCCAAAGAATAAAAATCATAAGCGTTATCTTTCATATCGACATTATCAATTTTATTGACCGCCATAATTATAGGTTTATCTTTGACTCTATATAATTGCTTAGCGATGTATTGATCGTCGTTAGTTAACCCGGCTTTTCCATCCACTAAAAAGAGGATGACATCTGCTTCATCAATAGCTAAATCAACTTGAATTTGAATTTCTTTTTGAAAAGGGACATCAGCGACTTCAATTCCGCCTGTATCGATTAAAACAAACTGTTTATCTAGCCACTCACAGGTGGAATACAATCTATCTCTAGTGATACCGTGCTCTTCAGAAACAATGGATTTTCTCTGTTTAATAAAACGGTTAAACAAAGTGGATTTACCAGTGGAAGGAGCGCCGACAATCGCGACTTTACCAAGCACTTTCATACCCTTAAATATTCACCTTATTTCTAATAATTTTTTCGCATTCATCGACAACCTCATCGATACTTAAATCCGAGGTATCTAAAATAATGGCATCATCGGCAGGTCTTAAAGGAGAGACTTCACGATGAGAATCGATATAATCTCTCTTTTTTAAATTCTCCAAGCAATCTTCGTAAGTACAAGGAATACCTTTTTCTTGATTTTCTTTATAGCGGCGTTCCGCTCTTTTTTCTACTGAAGCGACTTGATAAATCTTAACGTTGGCTTCAGGAAGAACGACAGTTCCTATATCTCTTCCATCCATGACAACAGAAATCGATTTAGCCATCTTTCTTTGAAGTTCAACTAAAAAGGCGCGAACATCTTTATAGATAGATACATATGAAACATTGGAAGAAGCTAAAGTAGTTCTAATATCTTTAGAGACATCTTTACCATTCAAAAAAGTTCTACCGTCAGGAGTTTGAGTTATATCGATATCCTTCAAAGAAGCAGAAACCGCTTCTTCATTTTTAGGATCGATATTGTTTTCTAAAGCATAAACAGTTACCGCTCTATACATAGCTCCAGTATCGATGTGAACTAAACCTAAACGGGCGGCTAATTTGGAGGCTATAGTGGATTTACCAGAACCGGAAGGCCCATCAATTGCGACTGTATATACCATTACAATTTTCCTCCTGCGTGTAACGAAATTAAGATTATACCTACAACTATTAAAACCACAAGAGCAGCTAGAGCGACAATCAACCATTTAGAGCGTCCCTCTTTTCTCTTTTTCTTTTTAATAGAGTGATATTTCTTGTCTAATTCTTTCTTTTCTAAAGCGACGGTGTAATCGTCATTTTGCTTTATTAAATCTTCTATAGATATAGAAAGAGTATTCTTTTTAATATGAGGAGCAGATAAATCTTCGGAAGTTGGTTCTTCGTGAACATAATCTATCCCGTCTTCTTTTTTTCCATTTAAACCGTAACGTTCTTCTCTGTTAGGGTCGTCAAAAGATAAGGTGTCCATTCTATCGATTTGATCGCGCAATTCAGCATAGCGTCTTACTCTTGTTTCTCTGTCTTGCATAATATACCTAATCTTTATCCTATATATAATACCATAACTAGAGATGATAAATAACGCAAAAGAAAGAAATTTAATTTAAAAATACTGGCGTATAAATTAAAATAATATCTAATGAGAACTTTCGAAAAAGAGTTAGAAAATAAGATAATTGATACCTCGAAATTATTGGATTACGGTTTTTCTTTTAACAAAGATTTTTATCTTTTTAAAAGAAAACTATCTATATCTCCTTTTGAAATGGAAGTTAGATATCAAGATGGCAAATTAACTAGTCTAGTAAAAGATAGTGAATTAAACGAAGAATATATCTTAGTAGATTTAATTAATGAAGGGAATTATCTCTTAAAAATTAAACAAGAGTACGAATATTTTCTAAAAGATATCTTAGATAAATGCTCGGTATTAGACATCTATAAAAATGAACAGACTAAAAAAGTTATAGAATACATTGAATCTAAATATAAATCTCAACAAGAATTCCCTTGGAAAGATGAGCTTAGTTATTCAGTATTTAGAAACTCTAAATCAAAAAAGTGGTTCGCTCTATTTATGATTATTCCTCGTAATAAATTAGAGGGAAAAGATAAATCTCTTATAGAAGTTATAAATTTAAAACACGATAGAGACGATATACCTAATATAGTAAATTCTAAAATGATTTTTAACGCTTACCACATGAATAAAAAAACTTGGATTACCATCCCTTTAGATATGAGATTAGATTTAGAAGAAATCTATAAACTAGTAGATCAATCTTATTTATTAAATGAGTAGTTTAATTTTTAGTTGTAAATTATCTCAAAAATAGTATATTTTAATATAGTCGAGAGTTTCGATTGCCCGGATGGCGGAATGGTAGACGCGTTGGACTCAAAATCCAATGTATGCAAGTACATAAGGGTTCAAGTCCCTTTCTGGGCACCAATAGCTTATGATTAAGAGCTTCTTAAAGAAAATAGCTATCTTATTTATCGCCGTTCCATTAACAGGATGTTTTTCCTTTTCAAAACAGGATGCTTCTATTAGTTCTTCTAAAGAAGATTTATCACATTTAGAAATCACTAGAATTCATTCTTATGGTTTAGTTGATTTTGACCATGTATTTACAAACGGTGGTATCTCTGAATTCACGGCCACATATTACGATCAAAACGGTGAAAAGGTGGAAGAAAACATCGACACTTCAGTGAACTGGAGAGTTTTAGATACCTCTATTGCAGGAGTGGATTCAAGCGGTCATGTCACCGGTAAGAAAAATGGTGTTACTAAGTTAACTGGCACCTACAGAGGTGTAACTGGCGAAATCACTCTAGATGTGAAGACTATCGCTAAAACATATGAATTGGAAGAACCGGCAGCTGAATATAGAACTGGTAAGACATATAGCTTCCCAATAAACTTTACACCCGCTGATGCATCCATCGATTTTACGCTTTCAAATAGTGATATTATTCGAATAAATGAGCAAAACCCCAATAAATTTGATGTTATTGGTGTTGGTAGTGTGGATGTTACCGCAACAGCGTTTACATATTGGGCAGGCGATACAACTACCTATCATTTCACTATCGATACATTAGATAAGAATGCACCAACCTTCTACCTAAATGGTAAGCCAAGTACTTCTACAACATTTAGCTGTGCAAAGAATAAATATGATGAGTTGCCTTTATCAAATATCGGTATCACCGCTAAAGATTGTAATGATATCGATATTACAAGTTCAATTGATGTCAGCAGTGGAGCCTTTGACTTATCTCAAGAAGGAACATATAACATCACTTTATCTGTTAGGGATTATGGTTTAACTAGTTATTTCCAACTCAAACTTGTCGTTTGTGAATATGATGAGAAAAAGACCTTGTCTCCAATTGATGCGGTGACATACGATAATTTGTCCATTGTCTATGACAAACCATCACCAACATATAACACTTTCAATTCTGTGAGCATCACCGCGACAGTCACTCTTAATAGTAAGTATTTCTGCTCTGATGGTGTTATACATGTGGGTGCTCATGTCCACGCAAAGTATTGGGGTGCTTCCACTTATTTTGATATCGATTTCGGTGAGACTTACCAAATGAGTAAAGATGGTCCAACAGAAGTGACGTTGACTGCGACATGGTCCAAGAAATCTTCTATTGCTTATGAAGGTTCAGAATTGATTCCTAGCATTTATTTAAGTGGATACTGCTACGAGAAAATAACTTATTAATAATATTTTAATAATATTGCAAAATCAAAGCACAATTATTTATAATAAGGATGGCGGAATGGTAGACGCGTTGGACTCAAAATCCAATGTATGCAAATACATAAGGGTTCAAGTCCCTTTCTGGGCACCATTAAAAAACTGGAATTGTGGTGCGAGAAATCTGTCACATTCATTAAAAAAAGGAGTGAAATTATGAAATTAAATAAGATTTTTTTAGTTCTTATCGGTGCGTTTGCACTTGGTTTAGCATCATGTGGCGGAAATGAAAGAGAATCAACTCCATCATCATCATCGTCATCATCACTAGTAACATCAAATACATCAAATACATCAGTTACTTCTGTACAAGAAGAAACAATTCTAGATGGTGTTGTTTCTAACGGCAAAGTTAGAATCGATATTATGAATGAAGACACTGGTTTAACATTTGCATATGGTAATGAAACTGTTATAAGCACTAAAGAAATGACATATGTCGCAGGAAATACACTATCATGTAGTGGTACTCCAACAACTGATATTAACTTTGTATTTGTAGTTATAAAAGCAGATGGCGCTTTTGTAGCCATTAATGCTGGCATTTTAAAAGACTATGTAGTCGAATTTTTATCAAATAAAGATTTCAAAAACGCAACAAGAGCATATGTAGCCATATCAACTGGTCCAGTAAACTGGACTAAGGGCTTAAACCAAGCACTTGACACAAAGATTAACACTTATATAGTTAAGTAAGAACTAATATTTAAAAGTCGCTTGAACAACTAGTTGGTCAAGCGACTTTTTAATAAGAAAGGAGAAAAATATGAAAAAAAGATTTATGGCAGCATTACTGGGAATATTCTCAGTATTTGCTTTAGTGTCGTGCGGTAATGGTAATAATAGCGCAAATCCATCAGGAGGTGGAGTAAAAACAAGCGTATCATCAGAAACAGATTCTAAATCTGGTGAAAATATGGCGCTTTTAAATTCAAAAAGCTATATTTTTAAAGACCAAATAGATTTTAATAATGCAGGTTTTATTCCAACATATAAGGCTAAGAATTATGATAGTGTTCCTTATGTTAATGCAGAAGATTTAAAATCATTAATTAGTGCAATGAATGATGTTAATGTTAATGTAAAAAAAGAAAATAATTCTGTCACATTAACAAAAACAAGTAATGAAAATTCATATATAAAATTTGATGCAAAAAATAATGAGATTTCATTTAAAAATCCATCACTTTTAGCTGATTCATCTGATAATAAAATAGGTCATGACTATTGTCTAACATCAGGTAATGTAATTAAGAGTTCAGCTTTAACTAAGGTTGGTACTGTTGGTAAGGATGAAGGAAAAGTATCATTAAATGACTATAACATTAAAATGTATGAAGAAAATGGTAAGGTATATGTTCCTTATGATTTATTTAATGTTTTACTATTACCATCTAGCTTATCTCCATTTATGTTTAATGGTAAAGATTTCTTCAAAGATCCAGGTTCACTTACAAAAACAGAATTAACTTCACTTTGTTATTCTGGTAATGGATTCTTTGAATATGCAGGATTAGACTCAGGAGAGCCTTTCTTATATACATATAAAAAGATTAATGCTAAAAGTGGTCATAAATATACTTATGAATCTATTGATGTGAATGGTAATCCATTAGCATACGGTAACAAATATTTCGCATTATATCCTGATGGTAAGGGCGCTATTTTAGATGCTTCAACAAATAAAGAAGCAGTAGATGGCCAAAATAGAATTACTAAAATTAAATATATTGAAGATAAAGAACATTTAACAATGTACTTATTATCTTCTGATCAAGCTAATCCTATGGAAGCATCTGCAGAATCATACGATAGAATGCTTATCATTAATTTAGGTGAAACTAGATATGCTAAAAAAGAGAGATCACAAGTTTTAGCTGATTTTACATATAATTTATTATGCTTATCATTTGATAAGGTATATTCGGTTAAAGAAGCTAAAAAGATAACATCTTTCGATAAATATTTTACTGATAATGGTTATAAAGATAATTTAAAATCAAAGAATATTGATGTTTATGAAGAAGCACTAGCTAAATTCTTAAATACAGCAATAGATGATGGTCATACAGCATTAGTTTCATTATCAATTTTTGATTATCAAGGTCAAACTAAAATTGTTGGCTTTAATGATAAATATGTAAATGCACATACTCGCAGCATTTTAGGTAAGGCAAATGAGTATTATTCATTAAGATATCAGCAACATAATTTTAATGAATCAATTAAGATTGTTGGAGATACAGCATACTTATCATTTGATAATTTCACATCTGGATATGGTTTTCCAGGCAACTTTAGAAATTATTCTGCAAACGATGAAATTGAAAATGTAAGAGACAAAGATACAAGTGCTTATATGGCTATTTGTATGTTAAAGATAGAAGCTTATAATAATGATCAATCTAATGCCGTTAAAATTAAAAATATCGTAGTAGATATTACAGCTAATACTGGTGGAGACATGACTATGCTTCCATATGTAGCATGTATAATGACAAAGGATCCAAAATTATGTGTTGGTGATTCAAGAACTGGTCAAGTAATAGAGTACCACTATGAAGCTGACTTTGACGGTGATGGAAAATATGGCGATACTTATGCTGATAAATATAATTTCTTCTTACATACAAGTGATGCATCATTCTCATGTGGTTCATCTTTACCATCAATGTTAAAGGGTACAAATGTTAAAATTATCGGTATGGCTGGTGCTGGTGGAGCATCTCCTATCACAACATTTACAGACGCATCAGGTTTAATCTATAAAACATCTGGACAATTTGGTATTTTCTATAAAGATGGTGATTCTTATAAGACTATTGAAAATGGTGTTCCAGTAGATTATCAAATCGATAAGGCTTTATGGTATGATTATGAAAATCTAACCAAGAAGATCAATGAACTTGTTAAAACAAATTAATTCCTAAAAAAAGAAAAATTCAAACAAGTGATATTATTGAGTTTAATAATACATCTATTTTAGAAAAAACGTTTTGTTTGGTGGTTAAAAATTTATAATTTAAAAACTTTTGAGGAGCTTTATCTAAATCATTCAAGTTTCTATTGGGTACAAAGAAGATGAAAATGCTAAGCCAGATGATATGCTTGTTTATTACTCAATGGAAGAAATTAAAAACCACGGAGTCTTAGGTATAGAAATAAAAGTTTTATAGATTGTTGAATTATTTATAATTGGGTGTGCAAAGGTGTGCATTGTATTAAAATAGTTCATCTTTTCCATTCAAAAAATAACGAGATGATAACTAAAATCATCTCGTTTTTATTATTGGATAATTTATAAGTTATTTATCTAAATAAACAATTAAGCAAATTATTGTTTTTATAAGTAGAACTATCAATTATATCATGGTAGAATAATCACCATAAAGAAGAACCAATTTATGAATAAAATAACTGTTAAAAACATTGAAATTAATGTAACTGGTATTGAAGATGACTCTTTTGTTAATATTACCGATATTGCGAGAATAGTAAATCCTGAATTCCCAGCCTATGTTGTTAGAAATTGGATGAGATTAAGAGCTACAATTGATTTTTTAGGTATATGGGAAAAAGAGTGTTTGCAGTAAATAATATAACGGAAAAAGAAATAATTGATTTGATAATAAAAAACTAAAGAAATAAACCATTTGGAAAAGCGTTTAAAGGGGTCGAATTCGACCCGGTTAAAGGAGAAATGTATGAATAACTTACTATCACAAATAACACTATTAAATGACAAAACAATCGAAAGTTGTATTTTTTACATTAGAGAGCAACAAGTCATGCTTGATAGTGATGTTGCTTTCTTTTTCGGTGTAACTGTTTCCTCTTTAAACAGACAAATGAGAAGAAACGTTGATAGATTTCCAAGTGACTTTTGTTTTCA
>CACYCE010000045.1 GCA_902772915.1 uncultured Erysipelotrichaceae bacterium
GAATTTTTCATAATGAAAAATGGGTGTGAGTTTGAAAGAGTTTTCGCATATAAACAAAATACCAAAAATATAATACCACAAGTTATGGTTGTGGATATTCATACATACGGATCTGATTGGATTAAAACAGATAAAATGGAGGGGCTAAGCCTTTTTGTTAAACATCCTGATTTTCTTGAGCGAATCAGGAATGGTGAAAAAGAATTATTTAAGTATGGTACCGATGAATTCTATCTTTATAACAGTTTAGATGTTTCTGATGAAATAAATTACGGACCTATTCTCGTTGAAACACAAGATGACGTTGACAATTTGCTCGAATTCACTGGTTGGTTTCATGATGCTGCTATCTCCGAAGTTAAATGGAATGAAAAGAAAACTGAATTGACATTAGCGTTTAATGGAATATGGGGTATCAGAAGGCTATGTTTGCATTTTAAAGGTGATGTTGATCTCCGTTTGAATGAAGAATATGAATGTGATTATTTATTTGGCGCTTCAATATTCTTTGAAAAAGAAAAAGTCTGTTTTATTGGTGCTGAAGATTTCCATTCAATGAAAGAAATTGAAAATGACAAATATATCACTGGTATTTCCGCTAGAAAAATGTCCTATTCTTTTGAATATGGGAAGCCGATATATACTAATCGTGGTGGTCCTGAGCAACTATAAATAAGGTGTTCAAAATTTGACCCATAGGTTGTACGAAAAAGTTTGAATTTTGTACGAATAACCCATGGTACTTGTACGAAAAACATAAATTTTTGTACGATTGTGTCCAAATCGAACAAGAGACCCACTTAAAAAGAGTACACTCTAGTTGATTCTAGAGTGTTTTTTCATGTTATGAAAATTATTTTCAAATATTTTTACTTTTAATTTTCACATGATAAATAGCAATATTTTGATGATAATATTTATTTTATTAAAAATATTATGAAAAAATATTTGACTTTTTTCACAAGTGATAGTATCTTCTTTATTTGCGCGATGATTTGATTTAGCTCCCGTCGCGATAAGGAAAGGAGGTCATGCACAATGTCCGTACGTGAACAAGTCAAGATCTCCCAGCCTAAGCAGAAGAAAAATAAGTCTGTGAGCTGGAGAAAGATCTTTGAGAAGGTCGTTGCCAATTATGGCAATATGATTAACTCTTCTAACTATACCGTTATTGAGTAAAGTTAAGAAGAGTTAACAGAAACTCTCATTAATTAACAAATAACCGCCCAGGGAATCCTGGGTTTTTTCTTGCTTAAACACGGTCTGTGAGGTTATTTATATATATAAAATAAGGTTGAAGAAATTTTTATAAATTTATGTTGACTTTACATTGCGGTTTTTATTAATATATTAGAGCCGGATTTCCGGCCTGCGTTGATTTGTGAGATTGTCGATACGCCAAAAAGGGTTGTCATGTATCATGAGGATATCGAGGAATTCACAAGGAGCAGTACGCTGATGCCAGCATTGACACATTATAAGGAGGAAAAAGCATGGCAAAGACTAATAACATTCGTGTTCGTCTCAAAGCTTACGATCACAAAGTCTTAGATTTATCAGTCACTAAGATTGTTGAAGCTGCGACTAACACAGGCGCGACCGTCGTCGGACCTATTCCGCTTCCCACTGAGAAGCAAATCTACACGATTCTTCGTTCACCCTTCGTTAACAAAGATTCTCGTGAACAATTCGAAATCAGAACCCACAAGAGACTGATCGATATCATCCGCCCTACTAAGGCTACTATGGAGACTTTATCTAGATTAGACTTACCTTCTGGCGTTGAGATCGAAATCAAATTATAAGGAGAGCATGGAAAATGAAAACTATTATCGGTAGAAAAATCGGTATGACTTCCGTGTTCACTGAAGATGGAACTCAATATCCTGTTTCCGTCATTGAAGTCTTACCTAACGTCATCGTTCAAAAGAAGACCGTCGAAAAAGATGGTTATGAATCCTTAGTCGTTGGATATGAACCTAAAACTAAAAATATCAACAAAGCTATCAAGGGAATTTTTGATAAAGCTAACGTTGGTACCTGCGCTGAATTATTCGAAGTCAAAGGTGATGAAATCTATTCCTTCGAAGTCGGCCAATCCTTAACTTGCGACTTATTCGCTGCTGGTGATAATGTCGATGTCCAAGGTACTTCTAAAGGTAGAGGTTTCTCCGGCGTCATCAAGAGATATCACAAGCACATCGGTCCTAAAGGTCACGGTTCCGGTTATCACAGACAAATCGGTTCTTTGGCTACTAACGGCCGTTGCAACAACAGAGTCCACAAAGGAAAACCTATGGGCGGTCACTTCGGTAATTACACCAGAACCATCCAAAACTTAACTGTCGTCGCTGTCTATCCTGATAAGAACGCTATCTTAATCAAGGGAAGTGTTCCTGGACCTAACAAATCCATCGTCAAGATCAAGACCGCTGTCAAAGCTCCTAGCTTGAAGCATGAAGTCAAACCCTTATTAGTAAGAAATAAACCTGAAGTTAAGGAAGAAGCTCCTGCTCAAGAAGAAGCTAAATAATAAAGGAGATAAATATGCATATCGTTAAAGATAAAATTAAACTCCCCGTCGTTAACTTCGAAAATAAGAAGGTTGGAGATGTGGTTCTCCCTGGAGCTGTCTTCGGTGTTGAGCCTGATGTCTTCTCCGTTCAATTAGCTGTCAAAGTTTACTTAGCTAACAGAAGACAAGCGACCGCTAAAACTCGCACTATCAGCGAAGTCAAAGGTACTGGAAAGAAACCTTGGAGACAAAAAGGAACCGGCCGTGCTAGAGTCGGAACTCACCGTTCTCCTTTATGGAGAGGTGGAGCTGTAGTCTTCGGTCCTACCGGAATACAAAACTACAAGCTTTCTATGAATAAGAAGCAACATTTCTTAGCCTTAGCTTCTGTCTTAACTGATAAAGCTAATGAAAACAAGATTACCGTCATTGAAACTGAAGAGTATTCTTCCGCTAAGACCAAGGACTTCGTCAAGACCTTAGAAACCTTGAAATTAGAAGGTAAAACCTTATTCGTCATCGATAATTTCGATGAAAACTTCTTAAGAGCTTGCAGAAACATCCCTACTGTCAGTGTAGATCCTTCTGACAATCTCTCTGTCTACGATGTCTTAAATGCTAACAATTTAGTCTTCACTAAATCTGTCATTGATGATATCAATTCCCAAATCGTCGAAGAAGGCGAAGTAAAGGAGGCTAAATAACAATGGCTGAAGAAAATAAAGAAGTCGTCGCGGAAGAAGTTAAACCTGCGAAGAAGACTACTAAGAAAACTGCTACTAAGAAAACTACTACTAAGAAAGTAGCTGAAGAAAAGAAGGAAGCTGCGACTAAGAAAGCTCCTGCTGAAAAGAAATCTGCTGAAAAGAA
>CACYCE010000046.1 GCA_902772915.1 uncultured Erysipelotrichaceae bacterium
CATTAAAAAGTTATAAAAGCATTAAAAAAGGATATCTGCGGAAAGATATCCTTTTAAAATGACTTAAGTTTAATAGAAGGAATAAGAGCCTAATTCAACAGTCTTGAAGGCTTTGTTAGTAGCGGTGTAATATTCAGTAGCTTTAGAACGAGTGAAAGTGACATCATCGATATCTGCCTTGAATTTAACTTCATCATCTAAGACACCTTCTAAGATACCTTGAGCTTGTAATCCTCCACCGTCTTTAGCTACGATCTTACATTTGATGTTCTTGCTACCAGAGATAGGATAGACTTTGTTCCATTTATTGAGAATGAAGGAAGCGAAGTTTCTCTTGTTAGTCTTCCACTCTTCAGCAGTGCCAACATCATCTTTAGCAAAATTTACATCAGATTTAACGTAAGCACCGTGAGGATTATTGTATTTATCTTTAACAACATCATTGCCATCCTTATCTAAAATGGCGAAATCGTTTTTCAACATACATTCATAATACCAGTCACAAGAAGAGCCGTAGTCGATAACAGCTGAATGGAAATAAGTGAATAAATCCTTATCTTGCATAGGAGAATTTCTAATATCGGTACATTTGTAATCACAATAATAACCGATAGAAGGATTAACTTCATTCTCATCATAAGAGGCAGTGAATTTCCAAGTACCAATTCTAATGCTCTTAGCAAATTTAAGAGAGACTGGTGTTAATCCGACCATCTCATCTGGACCATTTATATATTCAACCTTAGGTAAGTCGCCGGAATTATTGGTGACGTTAGCCCACAAGAAAGGCGAATAGACAGCATCGTAATCACATTCGACAGTCTTACCACCTTTGACAGTCAATTTAGTTCTGATAATTTCGCAATCTTTAGAATAAGAAGCTTCATAGCCAACTTGAGTGACAGTATTACCACCGCAAGAAGCTAAAGAACCTATCACTGATAACATTGCAAGAGGTAAGATGAGATTTTTCTTTTTCATAAACAAACCCTTCTTTCATATAAAAATCAAAAAAATTCGACTTTTACTCAAATATATTTTAAACAATCAAATAATTCATAAGCAACAATAAATATTTCTTAATGTGCTTAAAGAACAACAACAAACAAACCGGGAGAAACACTTCCCCCGGTTTAAATTAAATCTAATTAAGGACGAGTGAAATATCTCTTAGCATTGTTGAAGGAAACATCTTCGACAATCTTCGCTAAGGTCTCTCTATCATCAGGATATTTGCCTTCTTCAACTAATTTTCCTAAATAATCGCAGAATTCTCTTCTGAAATATTCATGACGAGGATAGGATAAGAAAGATCTAGAGTCAGTTAACATACCTACAAAGCAGCTTAACAAGCCATTGCAAGATAAGTAATCCAATTGCTTTTGCATACCTTGGAAATGATCTTGGAACCACCAAGCAGTACCAAGTTGTAACTTACCTCTAACCCCACCTTTTTGATAGCAGTTCATCAAAGTGACTAAGGAAGGATAATCTCTGTCATTTAAGGAATATAAGATAGTCTTAGGTAATTCGTCGTTATAATCTAATTCATCTAATAAACCTGCTAACTTCTCAGCGAAAGGTTGATCTTCACAAGCGTCGTAACCAGTATCCGCACCTAAGATAGAATACATTCTAGAGGAATTATTTCTCAAAGCACCAATGTGGTATTGTTGGGAAATTCCATATTTGTGATATTGCTTTCCTAAGTGAACCATGACAAATCCTTTGTAAGCATCTTGCTCTTCAAAGGAAATCTCTTCACCTTTCAATCCCTTTAAGAAAATGTTGTTAGCTTCTTCATAAGTGGTGCCTTTCTTATAGTGAACGACATCTAAAGCGTGATCGGAAGCAGTACAGCCATGATCAACGAAGAATTTCAATCTAGAATCTAAAGCCTCTAACATTTCGTTTAAGGAAGAAATTCCTCTTCCAGAAGCCTTCTCCAAAGCCTTGACCCAAGGAATGAAAGTATCTCTTTCAACGTTGATAGCTTTATCAGGTCTAAAGGCAGGAGCAACGTGAGTCTTTAAAGATTTATCTTTAGCCATTAATTCATGGATGTGAAGATCATCGACAGGATCATCAGTGGTAAACAAAGTGTCGACATTGAATTTCTCTAAAATCTTTCTAGTGGTTAAATCTTTCAATTGCTTGTTAGTTTCGTTCCAGATGTAATCGGCATTTTTAGGACATAAAGTCTTATCGATATTGAAATATCTCTTCAATTCTAAGTGAGTCCATTGATAAACGGGGTTGCCAGCCATATAAGGCATGACTTCAGCGAATTTGTCGAATCTTTCTCTATCGGACTTATTGCCAGTGATGTATTCTTCTTCGACACCAAATTCTCTTAACAATCTCCATTTATAATGGTCACCGTAGTGATTGGAACCTAACCAAATTTCAGTGATGGATGGGAATTGTCTATCTTCGTAAATTTCTGAAGGAACTAAGTGGCAGTGATAATCAAAAATAGGCATTTTAGCGGCGTGATTGAAATATAAATCTTTACTTACTTCGTTAGTGAGTAAGAAATCATCGCCTAAGAATTCTTTTTTCATTTTAATCTCCTTAAATAATATATTTAATAGTGGTTAGACTATTGAAACTAAAGTGTGACACCTTGTTTGAAGATGGCAATTTGAACATTGCCGTTTTCTTCAGCTTTGGTCTTTCTACCAGAAGCGACTTCTAAAACGAAATCTAGAAGTCGATCTCTAACAGGAATAAATCCTTCTTCAAAGACTGCTTGAGCATCAAAATCAATCCAGTTAGCTTTTTTAGAAGCTAAATTGTGATTAGTTGCTAATTTGATAGTAGGAACAATCGAACCAAAAGGTGTACCTCTACCAGTAGTAAAGACAATCAAAGTCGCACCAGCGGCCACTAAATCAGTACAAGCGACGATATCGTTGCCAGGACCGTTAACTAAAGACAAACCAGGGACTCTAAATTCATCACCATAGTCGAGGACATCTTCAACTTCCATATGTCCACCTTTTTGAACGCAACCTAACGACTTCTCTTCTAAAGTGGTAATACCACCATCTTTATTACCAGGGCTAGGGTTCTCGTAACAGACTTGGCCATTTCTAGCATAATAATCTTTAAAGTTATTGATTAAGGCGACTATCTTTTCATATTCACCTTCATCTCTAGCTCTATTCATCAATAATTGTTCAGCTCCAAACATCTCAGGAACTTCAGTTAAGCCAACTTTACCTCCAGAAGCGCCTATGACTTCAGCGACTTTACCTAATAGAGGGTTAGCAGTCAATCCGGAGAATCCATCAGATCCACCGCACTTAACACCTAAAACTAATTTGGATAAAGGGCAATCAACTCTTTGATCTTTTTGCATCAAAGCGTAAATTCTCTCCATTTCTTGAACACCGTAAGCAATTTCATCTTCGTGGTCTTGGCAATTGAAAGAAGAGACTCTTTCCATATCAGCGTTTCTAAATTCGCTCATGAAAGAAGATAATCTGTTATTTTCACATCCTAAACCAACTACTAAAACACCACCAGCGTTAGGGTTATTACCAATACCTAAGAGAATTTTTCTAGTGATGGATAAATCATCACCTAATTGAGAACAGCCGTAAGGGTGAACGACAATTTTTATTTGAGAACTAGCCTCAGGATGTCTAGTTAAGAATTCTCTTTTCATGTGCTCGCAATTAGCGTTGACACAACCGACAGTAGGAATCAAGATCAAATCGTTTCTGATACCGACTCTTCCGTCTTTCCTAACAAAGCCTTTAAAAGTCTTATTAGAAGGAGGTAAGGAAGCAACCTCTCCTTTTTTATATTCGTAAGTAGGTCTTTCATTTAAACCAGTCATTAAATTGTGGGAGTGAATCCAGCTACCTTTTTTAACTGGCTTAGTTAAAATACCGATAGGACAACCGTATTTAATTAATACGTGACCTTTGTCCATATCACGACGAGCAATTTTATGAGCTTGAGGTATATCCTCTAATGCGACTATGCCATCGACCACATCACCTTTTTTTACAGGGTGAAGGACAACTTCGACATCATCCCATTCCTCAATTAACAAGGCATCTTTAGCCACGGGAATTAAACTCCTTTAAGGCTTGATAAGAATTAGGTGCAGCTAAGATAGCTTTCATTTCAGCTTCGACCGCTTCTTCTAAACCTTTTCTTGAAGCGACTAAATCTTCGCCCCAGAACTCTTTGTTAGATAAGACTTTAGTAACTAACGCGTGAACATCTTTATCTTCGTAATATTTATCCCACGCCTTTCTCATAAATTCTATATATTCTTCATTATCTTTTAAGGCGATAGGTTCTTCTTTACCTTCGACTATTCTCTTACCATCGTAGAATTTAATCAAGGAAGCGAAAGAGAAAATTAAATGAGAAGGATATTTACCATTCATTTTGTAGTAATCGAAGATAGTGGGTAAATCTCTCTCTTTGAATTTAGGAATGCTATTTAAAGCAATGGACATTAAAGCGTGATGAACGTAAGGATTCATGAATCTATCGAAGACATCTAAAGCGAATTTATCGACATCTTTAACATTAACTGTAGGAACGATTTCTTCCATTTGTTCAGTCTTTAAGAACTTCTCTACTTGAGGATCTAATAAAGATTCTCTAACTTCGTTGAAACCTGCTAAATAAGCAACAGGAACTAAAGAAGAGTGAGAACCATTTAAGATTCTGACCTTTCTAGCTTTGTAAGGATGAACATCAGGAACATAGATACAGTGAACAGGTTCACCTATTAAATGCAAAGGGAAAACTTTTTCGCAGAAAGGTTCATTTCTATAAACCAATAAATTGAAGTATTCACCCTTAACCATGTTGTTATCGATATAACCATATTCTTGGCAAAGCTCATTGAATTCATCTCTAGGGAAACCAGGAACGATTCTATCGACTAAAGATGAAGTGAAGTGACAGGCTCTATTTAAGAATTCGACAAAGCCCTTCTCTTCTTTTCTACCTTCGGCAATCTTCAACAAGACTTCTTTTAATTTATCGCCGTTGTCATCGATTAATTCGCAAGGCATAATGGCGATTTCCCCTTCCATACCTAAAGCTTTATATCTTCTTTTTAACAAAGCATATAACTTGCCAGGGTAAGAAGCAGAAATGTTGTGTTCGATATCGTTCTTGATGTCATTTTCATCAAAAGCGATGCCGGCTTCAGTAGTGTTAGAAACGATTACTTGTAAATCTTTAGATTCACCGTATTTTAAATATTTTTCAAAATCTTTATAAGGGTTGACAACATCATCGATAACATCGATTACTTCGTGAGTTTTAACAGCTTCTTTCTTTTCGTTTAAACCTTGTAAGATAACAGTGTATAAACCATCTTGTTTAGCTAATTCTTCAACTCTACCAAATTCGAGAGGTTGAACCACAACTACGTGTCCGGAATATTTTCCGGTATCGTTTAATTTCTTAATCATCCAATCGATGAAAGCACGTAAGAAATTACCTTCACCGAATTGCATGATGCGAATAGGCGCATTGGTTTTTTTGTAGATTTTGTTAGATAAGACTTGAAGTTCAGACATAATATTTTTATTTGTTCCTCCGTAATTCAATTATTATGATACATCTAAATTAGTTAGTGTGCTAATTTTTTTATTTTGTCGCTCTTAAATATTCTCCAAAAGCCATCATTAAAGGCCCCATACCTTTAGCGTCGTTTACTACTACAGGTTCAGATAAATAATAAGCGACTGAGCCATCTCTTCTCTTAGCATCAAGACCAGAGACTTTACAAATGTTATGCAAGCCATCTTCTTCGACAAATCTATCGATAACTGAAGATAAAATACTTACACCTTTTTGTAATTCAGCAGCTTTAATCATTCCTAATCTCGAACCTTTAATGTAACCATAAGCGTACATCAAGGAGCCGGAAGTTTCTAAATAATTACCCTTTTCGTTTGGTAATAAAGGTAAATCATACCAAAGTTTAGATTCTTTATCTTGGCTAGCTTCTGCGCTCTTTAAGACTTTTGATAGAAGAGGTTTAATCTTCAAAGCGTAATAAGGAGCTCCTCTAGTTTTGAAAATTTCGTAAACATCGCAATCAGCCATCGCTAACCAGCCAGCTGCTCTTAACCAGACGTTAGGAGATCTACCAGTGACAGGATCAGCCCACTGCATAGATTTAGTTTCATCGTAGCAGTGCATATAGACTTGTTTATTTTCATCCCAGTTGAATTTTTCCACATTGTAGAATTGATTGACGATATCCTTCTTCTCTTTTTGTGAACGTTCTTTAGTCGCGAATAAAGAATAGATAGGCATACCCATGTATAGACCATCTAACCAGATTTGCCAAGGATAGATATCTTTATGCCAGAAAGAGCCTGATTTAGTTCTATTTTGAATTTCTAATTGATGTCTAACTTCTTGAAGGGCTTTGTCGAATCTCTCTTCATGATGGATTTCATTCAAGAAGAATAGCGCGGTGGCTTTTTGAGTATTATCGATATTTCTCTCTTCAGGATCATAGCCGATAATCTTTCCACTCTCATCAATACAACCTTCGTAATGTTTAATTAAGAAATTGAGATAATAATCATCTTTAGTGGCA
Organism: uncultured Erysipelotrichaceae bacterium; assembly: GCA_902772915.1. Lineage (GTDB taxonomy): Bacteria > Bacillota_I > Bacilli_A > RFN20 > CAG-288 > Scatoplasma. The sequence continues at coordinate 6,596 of CACYCE010000046.1, forward strand.
AGGTACATAGTGTAAGCACCTTTCATGATGACTCCATCCTCGTAATTCCAAGTGTGATCGTTGTAGTGAGTAAAACCATCTAAATAATTTTTAATCACCTTTTCGGTCCTCTTGATTTGTTCTTCTTTTAATAACATTCTCGCTTCCTCCTTGATTTTCTCTTTCCTATGAATGTGAAGAATTACTAATAACGCCGTGAGAATCGCTACTATACCAATAGCGATATTACTTATACCCATGCTGACACCGACAGCGTGGTAATCCATATTGAAACTAGTCTTAGCGATAAACAGAATAGGAATTCTGAAAACAAAGACACGGGCAATGTTGATAATCATTGAAAGCTTAGTATAACCAAACCCGTATAACAAACCTAAGACCGCTGAATTAATGCCTAATGTTATTATACCCATTTTTTCGTAAAAGAAGATACCACTAATCATATTTGCGAAGGCATAATCAATTTCACCAGTTGAGGCATTTCTAGCAAACCAGTTGACAATAGCATCATTTACTTGAGGAATAGAGATAATTGCTACACCTACGCTTGAAATAATTATTTCTATGATAAGTGAAACGTAGAAAGTTTGAATCGCTCTAAAAGTATTCCCTGCTCCTAAGTTAGTGGAGATGATACTAGATTCAGTGGATTCAATAGAAGATAGACAGTTAGTAATCATACCTCCCATGTTATTTGATATACCTAAAGCACCTTTAGTTCTAGAAACGTAGGCGGTGTAACCGTTTTTTACGTAATAATCGTAAATTAAAGTATCGGAAGAATCAGGAGCCTTAATGCCATCAACCATGGCGTTAACGCTAACTTTACCAAAGGAGAAAATAAACTTTCCTAAAAAAATCGGGAAAGAAATAGAAGTTAATCTCTTAACCGTGGGTTTACTAAAATCAGCTTGTTTAAATGAATAAGAGAATAGATATCTCTTATATTTAAAGGCTCCAATATTCAAATCGGGCAAGCCGATTCTAAAAGCGATATAAGCAGTTAAAGAGCCGGTAGCGATCATACTAGATAGACCGATCCAAGTCATATCGTTAACTTTTAATACATAGACGAAAATACTAGTTAAACTAACTTTAATTAGCAAGACTCCAACGTTTAATAAAGTGATAATTTTCGTACTACCTCTAGCTTTTTCCGCTCCGATGTAGATAGTATTAATCATATTTAAGCACGCGGTGATCATCGATAGGCGGAAATAATTTAATCCTGCATCTAAAACCGCCGGGTCATTAACTCCAAAAGCCGAAAGAATCGGGCGGGCAAAAGGAATAGATATAACTAAGGTTATAACGCATATTGCAAAGACAATCGTAAAAGCTAAAGAAGTAATAGCGCGAGCTTGAGTATAATTCTTCTTTCCTATTTCTCTAGCAATTAATATGGAAGCACCCGAAGAAACACCAGTTCCTAAAGCAACAACCATATTTTTAACTTGAACCATCTGAGCCGAAGCAGAAACAGCAAGCGTAGAGATACCTGCGGACATGAAATTGTCCAAGATATCGTTGATTCCGTTAATAATTTGGTACAAA
>CACYCE010000047.1 GCA_902772915.1 uncultured Erysipelotrichaceae bacterium
AAATCTGAAGCGGTGAATTTTTACATGACTTCAATTCAGAAGGAAGGCTTTAAGTCTGCATATATTTCTGACTTAACAATTCAAATATTGTATGAGGGGTTGCTTCTTGATAACAATATATCTAAAGATTTCAGCGATGATTTATATTTTAAAATGGAAGACGAACTTAAAGTCCCTTATTATTCCCTAGATAAGAAAACTTTAACACACGTTTTTAGAATCTACAGAAAAGCTTTTGATTCTTTAGATGTCGCTTTTATTAATCCCGACCCACGTTTGAGATATATTTCAAAATATTACGGGAAGAGAATTAAATATTTGTTCAAAGATTCAGAAAGAGATATCTACGCTCAAATACCAACTTCATTTGTAACTAAAAGAGTATTTTTAATTTCTGATCACCCAGATTTATTTAAAGTCCAATTTGTAAAATTGAAATCTAAAGATAGACAAAAATACAATTATTATTTTATGGCTATCGATGATAGACCTATAGTAGATGAAACTGATAGGACTAGATTTTTTGAATCTAGCGATTCTATATCTATGGCTCTATTGAATTATTCATTCGACATTTTATTAATTCACGAAGATGTCTATTCTTTACCAATCATGAATTTTGTGTCTAAAATGAACATTCCTGTTTTTATTATGAGCGATGAAGTTTACTCGATGTATGGAATCATTAAATCCAAGGGTGAAATACCTTTTACTGATGATGGTATTTATTTAGAAGATTTCGAGAAGGAATCAGAAAGAGAATTTACTTATACTACGACTGCTAGAGCCCTTTCTTACAAGGGAAAAAGAGGCAAAAAATAGTTGCATTTAAATTAATATAAAATCTCAATTTAAATCGCTAGTATGATATTATTTATATAACAGGGCATTTAGGTTTATGAAAAGGGTAGTATTCTCAATTGTCACAATCTTACTTACTGCTCTTTTTATCGTATTTTATTCTGCTCCTTTTATCAGAGAACCTCTCTATCAAAGTATCAAGGTTTTCTATGATACTTTAGATAGTTTTTTTGAGCAAATTTGGAATAATTCTTACGGTAAAGTTATCACGTTAAATCCACAAGCTAGCGTTCCTCAAGTTTACGGTGCCATAATTGTCGGTAGTTGGGGTGTTGGTTTAGTTTTAGTTTTGGTTATTGTTTCTTCAATTGTATATGCTGTTACTAGCCGTAGAAGAGCAAGGTTTAAAAAGAATTTAAAAAATGAAACTGAGAAATTTAAAAAGGGAGCAGTTCCTCCTGAATTTGAAGAAATTGTTCCTAATAGAGGAATTTACGCTAACGTCTCTTACCCTTATGTCTCTCTAGAGAAAGAACTTAATCAATCAGTTGAGGAGGGAGGAGTTAGGGTTGAAGTTAAAAAATATTCTCCTTCCGGAAGAATAGTCGCTTCTATCATCTATGGTTTATTAGTCTTATTCTTTTTGTTTTTAAGGTTTATCACTATAAACGACATACCTGAAATATGTCAACCATTTTCAGGTATTTGTTATAATCAAGGCTGGATTAATTTAAATAAGAATTTAACTCAATTCTTCTCACCTTTATTCAAAGGTTTGATGAGTATGAGAATCGCTTATTTAGGTAATTCCGGATTTTTCGTTGGTCAACTTTTAGATATCATTTTAATTTTCATAATATTGGTAGTTTTCTGGATAATAGTTCTATTAATCTGCCATTTTATAATTATGAATTATCGTGCTAAAAAGAAGATTAAAGAAGCTACTAAAGATATTGGAGCGAGTCAATCTTCGCAAAAAGCTAATTCTATTTTAGGTTTATCTGAAGAAGCTAGGAAGATTGATGTTTCTTATATCGCTAATGTTGAAGGCTTCAATAATAATTTCAATCAAGAACAATTAGATTCCAAGATTGAATACATTAATTCTATTGGTCAAGGAGTTAAAGAAATAGGTGTTGCTACTCCTCTAGCAGGATTTATACCTCCTTCGGTAACTAGGCAACCCCTCTACGACGAAATGATAGGGGAGGATTTATCTGGTAATTTAAATGTCACTTTAACAGATATTTCTTCAGTAGAGGACAATTTAATCGACGATAATAAATCTATATCTATTGAATCTTATATGGTTCCTGAAGAAGGAGTTAATTTAATTAATCCTTTGCTTTACGACATTACTAATATCGCCTTTTTAACTGATAATCAAAACTTTAATAAAGCTGATTTTTCTCATCAAGATGATATGATCGATTTTGATGAGGATGGTTATGCTTATTTAGTTAAAGAAGGTAAACCTTACTTTGATGAAGAAGAAGATATCTCCGATGTTATCACCAATAACAATTTATCTCCTACGGCTTCTATCATAAGATTTGGTAATGAATATTATGATAAACTCAACCAGATTGAGCCCTTTGAATTACGTCCTTTAAATTACAAAGAAGAAATTGAAAATATCAAGAATAGAATTAGAGATAAAGCTTTATCTAATGAAGAGGATTTATTGAAAGAATCTCTAACTCAAGCTCCTTTCTTAAATGTCTTACCTATATTGGAAAAAGAAGAACCTATTGTTAATCAAGAAAGTGAAGAGAATTTAGTAGAAGAGAACGCTCCTGAAATCAAACAAGAAATTATTAAAGAGGAGAAGAAAGAAAAATATTTTGATCCTCACTTATTGCCTTTCGATCCTGAGAATAAGAAGAACAAGAAGAGAATTAGACCTATCATTTTACCTTTAAAGATTAAATCTTCCGAGGATGAGAAGAAGAAGGAAAATATCAATAAGGTTAAGATTTTAGTTAAGCCTCTCCGTTTTGATAGAAGAAAGAGAAAGCATCCTTCTATCACTCCAATTAATCCTGTTTCTGTTTCTTTAGATGAATTTAATAAAGTTGAAGAAATAAAGCAAAAACCTGTTACTAAGAAGAAAGAAAAGCCTTCTGTAATTAAGAAAAAAGAAGAATTTGTCCCGACTATTAAACCTATTATTATTAAGCCTTTAGATACTTCGAAGATGGTAAAACCTAAAGTTGATAAAGAAGAAATAAAGAAGATTTCTAAACCAATCACACAAGAGAAGAAAGAAGAATTCACTCCTACTATTAAACCTATTATTATTAAGCCTCTCGAGGTTTCTAAACCTAAAAAAGAAGTAAATGCTTTCAAAGAGAATAAGCCTACTCCTATCAAGCCTATTAAACCAGTATTTATTTCTACCAATAATCCTAAACCCGTTTCTAAACCTAAAGGACCTATCAATCCTATTTCTCCTAAAGTAGTATCTAAAGATTCCTTTTTAGGAGAAGATAAGAAGAAAAAGAAGTGATATATGGATACTTGGAATGAGTTCTTCTTATCTGAATTGCACAAGAAAGAAATCAGAGATTTAATAAGAAAAGTTCAAAAAGATTATAAAGAAGATATAGTTTATCCTCCTCACAACCTCATTTTGAATGCTTTTAAAAAGACTAGTTATAACGATGTTAAAGTTGTCATAGTTGGTCAAGACCCTTACCATAATCCTAAACAAGGAATGGGTCTATCTTTTTCAGTAAATAAAGACGTTAAATTACCTCCATCTTTAATAAATATCTTTAAAGAATATCAAGACGATTTAAATTATCCTTCACCTAGTAGCGGAGATTTAACTTCTTGGGCTAATAATGGAGTATTATTAATTAATTCTATTTTAACTGTTAAAGAAAATAGGCCTCTTTCTTGTGCCTATAAAGAATATGAGATACTTTTTAATGACATTATTAGATTTTTAAATGCACGAAAAAAGAAGATGGTTTTTATTCTTTGGGGTGGTCCTGCTAGCAAGTGTGAAAAATTCATTGATTCTTCTTATCACTTGGTCTTAAAGGCCCCTCATCCATCTCCTTTATCATCATATAGAGGTTTCTTTTCTTCTAAACCTTTCAGTAAGGCTAACGCCTTTTTAAAAGCTAACAATTTAGAAGAAGTTGATTGGAAATTAGATTAAATTCTCTTTTTAATTTCGTTTACTAAAACAGGTAAATCAAATTTTTCAATCATCTTAGGAGTAAAACCTATTTGTAAGCCATCATTAGGATCATATCTAGGAATGACGTGGATGTGGAAGTGCATGACGGTTTGCCCCGCTGCTTCACCAGCGTTAGTTAAAATATTGACCCCTTTAGCGTCAAATAAGCTTACTTCAGCTTGACCTATTTTTTGAGCGACTGAAAAAGCTTTTCCAATCAAATCTTTAGGTACGTATAGCACGTTATCAAAATGCTCTTTAGTAACGACTAAAGCGTGGCCTTTAGTGGTAGGAGAAGCATCTAAAAAAGCGATGATATCTTCATCTTCATAAAGAATGTTAGATGAAATCTCTCCATTGGCGATTTTACAAAAGATACAATTTTCTTTCTTTTTAGCCATATTAAAATTCCTTCTTTCTAAGTAAAATTATAACACTATATTATATATATAAAGAAAAAGGTTACGAACCTAGTCGTAACCTTTTGATTATTCAGCTTTGTAGATAGGCATTCCGTCTGAATTGAAACAATCAGAGTAATTAGTCTTCATGTAATCGTAGAAATCAGGATCGGAATAAGAAATATGATTGTGAGTGAAGAGATAGACAATCGATGCTTTCTTATAAGTATCGGTGGTAGCCATATTGAAGGCGACTTCGTAGGCTAAGTCTCTCTTGAAATTCGCTACTTCTTGAGAATCTGAAGAGTTCTTAGAGATTCTAGAAGTAGAGACGATTTCACTAGTATCATAAGTTGCATTATTTACAGTTAACTTAGTAGATAAGGCATTGTTGATAGTAGCTAAATAATATTTACCGGAGTTGTTGAAAGATAAATCTTGACCGGTGATAGCATCGCTTGCTTCTCTTTTAGCAGGAGTGACAAATCTAATGTAATTATCAGAGAAGAATTTAACATAAGAGTTATCACTAGAAGCTCCAGAAGCAACATTATCGACGTTAGTAACATAATTAGTGGAGAAGATTCTATCAGTCAATGAAGAAGGCATATCTGTGATGCCGGAAGACTTCATATAGATATCTTCAGTAACTAAGTCGGATATTTGTAAAGAGCTGATGGCTAAGTTGATACCTTTTTCAACAGTGTAAGTATTAGTAGAAGAGAAGGAAGTTTCTAAAGTGGAATCGGTCTTATATTCGTTGCCTGGAGTGACTTTAGAAGCGTTCAATTGAATTCTATTGTAAGCAGTGTTAGGTACTTCTTGACCATTCAATTTAAATGTCAATTCAGAAGTATAGAAAGAATATTCAGAATCGCTAGAAGTGATAGGAGTACCATCTTCTTTTAAGCCTTTCCACAATCTTTCTAACTTTCTTAAAGAAGCTGAAGAGACAGTCGCGTCACTTGAAGCGTTAGCAATGTATTTATCAAAGAAGACATTGATGTAGTCTAAGGCTAAGCCAGGATAGTCAGTAGGATCTTCTAAAGTGATGATAGAAGTACCTCTAGCTAAAGTGTTACCAATAGATTGATAAGAGTGCTCATAGATGTAATTTGCTACTAAATATTGTCTGAAGTAAGTAGGTTTGAAGTATCTGTTGATGTAATCAGAATAATCTAATTTGAAGACATCGCTGAAATTCATATCAGGGGTGACAATGCCTTTGAAAGAAGCAGACTTCAATGAAGCGTAATCAGTTTTACCTTCTGAAGTCTTAATCTGATACATTTGACCAATTAGGGTAGAAGCAAATCTATATTCGTCGAAGACATTATCGGTTGAATAGGTACCACTTCTAGCGCTCTTCATCATTTCTTTTTTGTATTTGTCAACACAATATTTGGAAGCGAAGAATTCAGTGTCGTTAGCAAAACCAAAGGCAGCAGGAACAACTTCTTTAGCTTTGTTGTAGAGGAATGTATCTAAGGTATTAGAAGGAACATTGCTATATTTCTTATAGACATCAGAATATTCGTTATCAGTGATTTCACCTACTTTAGATTGACCTTCACCGGTGAAAGTTACATCGACGATCTTAGAAGAAGCATTGGAAGGATAATTGACAATATCAGAATCGCAGCTAGCTAAGACTACAGCAAAGGCAGGAAGTAATAAAACTTGTAATAATTTATTTTTTCTCATTTTTCATTTCCTCCTTATAAATCGTTATCCTCAGCGATTCTGGCATCGAAGAAGGCGTTCATATCACCAGATAAGAAGGTGTTGATACCAGTAGTGACAGGTACGATGACAGGAACCTTTTCTTCTTGTCTACCTAATAATTGCAAATAGGATTCCCAAGAAGCTTGATAAGTTCTTTCAGTGTTATCTAAATTAGATTGAATTTGATAATTGACGTAATCCATGATCTTGCTTCTTAAGCTAGGCTCGATAGTAATTTTGATGTTGTTATCATTATTACCTGTTTCCGCTCTAGTTAAGTAATACTTGAATTGCTCATAAGTTAGAGAAGGTAAGCAAGTATTAGTAGAGGACTTTAAGTTAGAAACACGTGCAGAGTAGACATCTCTTTCAGTAGAAGTGATGAAGGAGACGTAGCTCTTGACACTAGAAGCGGAAGAGGTGGAAGGTCTGTCTAAGGTGTAGTATTGTTTGACTGAATCAAAATTAGATAATTCCACGCCAGTGCTATCAGTGGTCTTATAAGTGAAAGGATTCATTTGTAAGACGATGAAGTGGAGACCTTGATATCCAGTATCACCAGAACCAGTACCAGCTCTAGTAACTAAGATAGGATTGCCGTTTTCGTCAGTTAAAATCTTCTTAGAAGAAGTAATATCTTTCTTTTCAGTTCTGTAGCCACCAGCAGTAGCACCTAAAGTAAATAATCTGTCAGAAATACCATCGACGGTTCTAAAACCAGTCTTGGTATCATCAGTAGTATTGACTTTGGAATAATCAGAAGCGGTGTAGTAAGTATTATCAGTAACCACAGGAGCTTCAGAAACTTCATCTAAATAAATGAAGGAGAGTCCGTGATAATTGAAATAATTGTTGTAGAAGATATTTCTAGGATAGTGATATTCAGAAGCATCTTTAACCGCAGCGCCATTGCTAGCTTTAGTCATATCAGCAAAGTAACCTAAGGCTTGAACAGCAGAATAAGGAATACCAAAGGCTCTTTCACCAATTAAGCCTTCATATTCAGCGTAAGTTTTATTTTGGGCAAAGGTAGTAGTATAAACTCTTTTCTTACCAGCAGCATCTAAAGCGGAATTGAAGAAGGCATCGTAAGTGTAGATACCGTACTTAAATTCGTTGACAAAGCCGGTAGCGGTAGTCATGATACCAGAATCACCGTAGTTAGATTTAGATGAACCTAAGGTGCTATCTCCGCTATCATCATCAGAATAAGAGTTAGCGACGATACCAAAAGTAGTACCCGCAGCTAATCTGGAAGTGATGGTGTCGACTTTTCTCGCATCAGAAGCGGAGATGGTTCCTTGATAAATTGAAGAAGAACCGGAAGTGTCGAACTTAGCTAGGATATGTTTAACGTGATAAGGAGCAAATCCCTTAACCTTATTGCCATTATCGTCGTTATATCCACCAATCATTTGAGAAATGAAAGCTTTGTGAATAGTCATACCAGAACCGGAAACTTCATCGGTGGTATACATAGAGTTGGTTTGATAATTAGAATCAGCTTTACTCTTCTTTTCCGCTAAATAATAAGAATCTTCTAATTCTTGGACAGTCTTGAAACCAGCAGTTTTAAGAGCCTTTTCAATTTCAGCAGATTGATTTGTACCATTGTTAGCCGCGTCATCTTTAGCAGCTTGATAGAAAGCATCCATCTTTGATTTTACGGTACGATCCATTTCATCATCTTTAGCAATATCTGCTTCGATGTTAATGTTATTTATTGCATCATAGTAGGTTGAGATACCTGATTGTGTCCAACCTTCTGAACTAGACATGCCTCCGTAAGTAGCAAATACTTCCTCAGTAGTAAGAGGTTTATCGTTTACGTAAAGCATGATTCCATCCTTGTAAGTATAGCCTTTACCGCAAGATGCTAAGGTCAAGGTAGAAAGCATCGCAGCGATAGAGAGGATGGTAATGCGTTTTTTCATATATTTCCTCCTTGTAATCAACTCAATTAATATAAACTAATTTGCACCCTATTTTCAAGATATATTAAGGCGCTATAAATATATTTTATATATTTAGTTGACACTTTTCACATTATTTAATTATATTTTTCAAAAATTTTTAAAAAATTAGTAAAATAATTATCATTTTCGTTGTAGTAAAATATTAAAGTTATTAAAATTTTTAAGGGAGGAAAATCCTAGGCTTATGAAAGAATTAATAATTAAGGATCTCTTCGTATCTGTCGAAGGCAAAATGATTTTAAAAGGTGTGAACCTAAAAATAGAAAATAATGAGATGGTCGCTTTACTCGGTCCTAACGGACATGGTAAATCAACTTTGTTAAATGCTATTATGGGACACCCCCGCTATAAGATTGAACAAGGTCAAATACTCTTAGATGGGGAAGATATCACTTCTTTAGATGTCGACGTTCGTGCTAAGAGAGGCTTGTTTATGGCTTTCCAAAACCCTCCTGAAGTTTCCGGCGTAGAAACAATGGATTTTTATAAAGAAATGATCAATTCTCACCGTGAACAAGATAACCCGGTTGGTCTATTTCAATTTTACAATATGCTTAAGAAAGGCTATAAAGAAGTCGACCTTCCTGAAGACATGAATACTAGACATTTAAATGAAGGTTTCTCCGGTGGAGAAAAGAAGAGAAATGAAATCATGCAAATGAGATTGCTCAATCCTTCTTTATGCATGTTAGATGAAATAGATTCTGGCTTAGATGTCGATTCTATCAAGACTATCTCTAATGTCATCAATTCTCAAAAAGAAAATGGTACTTCCTTTTTAGTAATCTCTCACTATGCCAGATTGTTTGAATTAATTAAACCTACTAGAGCTGCTATTATGATTAACGGAAAAATTGCGGTGGATGGAGATGCTTCTTTAATTCAAAGAGTCGATACTGAAGGTTACGATTGGATTAGAAAAGAATACGGAATAGAAGTTAAGAAAGAAGACGATAAAAAACCTGTAGTCTTAGAAACTTGCGCAGTTAAGAAAGTCAAATAATTAAGATGTCTAAATTAAATTATTTAAAAGTGAACGAGGGTATCATCAATCTTGAAGATAACGAGAATAAGACACTTTTCTTGATTAATGAAAAGGACTCTATCGACTTAAATATCTCCTTGAAAGATTATTCTTCTTTAAATCTCCAAATCGTTAATAAATATGCTTCTAATAATGAAGTTAAAATTAAAATCACCGCTGATTTAATGGAAAATTCGACATTTAAATTGGTGTTGATTGATTTTTCTTCTAAGAAGATGAAAGCGGAAGTTTTCGCTGAAATACATTCTTTTGCATACTTTGAAGCAAACGTCGCTTCTACCTCATCTAACACTGAAGAAAAAATTTTTGATATCCGCGCTAATCACGCTTATAAAAACGGTTCATCTCTAGTTAAGATGTACGGAGTTATCACCGATAAAGGAAGCTTATCTTTCTTAGGTGATTCTAATATTGAAAAAGGAGCTATCAAAGTATCCACTAGACAAGAAGGTCACATTGCCGATTTATCTAAAGGAGGTAAAGCTAACGTTTCTCCTATGCTTAGAATTGCTGAAAATGATATCAAGGCTAGTCACGGTGCAACTTTAGGTAAGATACCTGATGAATCTCTATTTTATCTAATGAGCAGAGGACTAACTAAAGAAGAAGCGACTTCTTTAATGACTATCGGCTTTTTAAAACCTATCGTCAATTTAATTGAAGATGAAAAGGTTAGAGATGAATTGTTAGATTACGTTAATAATAGGAGCTATTAATATGGGAAAATTTGATGTTGATAAATTGAGAAGAGATTTCCCGATTTTTGAGAATTATTCTCTGATGCAAAATAAGAGATTTGTCTATCTCGATTCTGCTGCTACTACTTTTAAACCTAGACAAGTTATACAAGCAGCTGATTATTATTACGAATATTGTTGTGCTAATTCTCACCGTGGTGATTATGATTTGGCTCATATGGTTGATGTTAAATATTTAGAAGCTAGAAAGACAGTTGCTAAATTTTTAAATGCTAAAGATCCTGCTGAAATATCATTCACTTCTGGAGCTAGTATGTCTTTAAATACTATCGCTTATGGTTTATCCGATATTTTAAATGAAGGTGATGAGATTGTACTTTCTGAAGCGGAACACGCTTCTAATGTTTTGCCTTGGTTCTCAGTTGCGGAAATGAAAAAGGTTAACATTAAATATGTTCCTTTAACTAAAGAAGGTAGAGTAACTCCTTCAAATTTAGAAAAAGTTATCACTTCTAGAACTAAAATCGTTTCTTTGGCGCAAGTTACTAATGTTTTAGGCTATGTTGAACCTATTAAAGAATTAATTTCTGTGGCCCATAAACACAATTGTTTATTTGTTGTTGATGGAGCTCAATCTGTTCCTCATATGAAAGTTGATGTCCAAGATTTAGACTGCGATTTCTTGGCTTTTTCTGGTCATAAGATGCTCGGCCCTACTGGTATAGGTGTGATGTATGGCAAATTAGAATTATTAAAGAAGATGAAACCTCTACTTTCTGGAGGAGGAATGAATTCTAGATTCGATACTTGCGGTAATGTTGCTTATGAACTTCCTCCTGCTAAATTTGAAGCGGGAACTCAAAATATCTCGGGAGCTTTCGGTTTAGCACGCGCGTGTCAATATCTAGAAGAAGTTGGTTTAGATAATATTGTTGAACACGAAAGAGAATTGAGAATTAGACTTTTAGATGGCATTAAATCTAACGATAAGATTATAATTTACAATAAAGATGCGGATTCTGGGATTGTCACTTTTAATATAAAAGGTGTCTTTGCTCAAGATGAAGCGAGCTTATTAAATTCCAAAGGAATCGCGGTAAGATCAGGTCAACATTGCGCTAAGATTTTAATGGATTTCTTACATACTGATGCGACGGTAAGAGCTTCTTTGTATCTATATAACAATAAAGAAGATATCGACCAATTCATCGATGCTTTAAATAATGGAGGAGATTTTTTAGATGCCTACTTCAATTAGTGAAAATGCCTCTATTTTAAGAGACATCATCATGGATCACTATTCTCATCCTCGCAATAAGAAGGAAATTAATGATCCTGCCTATTTAACAGTACATATGGATTCTGCTAGCTGCATCGATGATATTTACGTACAAATTAAACCTGAGAACGGCAAGATTGTCGATTGTGTTTGGCATGGAAATGGCTGTGCTATTTCTACTGCATCTACTTCTATTATGACTACCTTAATTAAAGGTAAGTCCTTAGAAGAAGCTAAATACATTATGAGTGAATTTAACAAGATGTTAAATGAAGAAGAATTCGATGAAGAAGCTCTAGGAGAAGCTATAGCTTTTATCAATACTTACAAACAACCTAGTAGAATAACCTGCGCTAATATCTCCTGGCGTGGATTAGATGAATTATTAAAAGAGGAGGAAGAGCATCATCATGGCTAAAGAAGAGAAGAGTCAATTGCAAGATATCGATTTAGATCGTTCTAAATATGAATTTAGAGATGAAGATGTCTCTATTTATAAAACACCTAAAGGAATCAATGAAGATATCGTAAGAGAAATATCCGCGCAAAAGAACGAACCTGGTTGGATGCTTGAATACAGATTGAAGTCGTTAGAAGAATTCAAAAAGCATCATCAGCCTTCTTTTGGTCCGGATTTATCTTTTTTAGATTTCCAAGATTACACTTATTTTACTAGATTATCTGACAAAGTCTCCAAGTCTTGGGATGATGTTCCTGAAACTGTTAGACAAACTTTTGATAAATTGGGTATTCCTGAAGCAGAGAAAGATTTCTTAGCAGGTGTATCTACTCAATATGAATCTGAAGCTGTTTATCACAATATGCTTAAAGAAGTAGAAGATAAAGGCGTCATATTCTTAGATACAGATTCCGCCTTAAAAGCTCACCCGGAATTATTTAAAAAGTATTTTGGTAAATTAGTTCCTTTTAACGACAATAAATATGCGGCATTAAACGGAGCGGTTTGGTCTGGAGGCTCTTTTATTTACGTTCCTAAAGGCGTCAGATTAGAAAAACCTCTGCAATCTTATTTTAGAATTAACAATGAGCGTTCTGGTCAGTTTGAAAGGACTTTAATCATCGTTGATGACGATGCTTCAGTTCACTATGTTGAAGGATGTACTGCTCCTCAATATTCTAAAGACTCTTTGCATGCGGCTGTAGTTGAAATCTACGTTGGCAAAAGAGCCTCTTGCAGATATTCTACTATTCAAAACTGGTCTGATAACATAGTCAATTTAGTTACTAAAAGGGCTATTTGTGAAGAAGATGGTTTGATGGAATGGATCGACGGTAATATCGGTTCTCAATTGAATATGAAATATCCTGCGGTTGTCTTAAAAGGCGATAGATCTAGAGGTAGCTGTATTTCTATTGCGGTCGCTTCTAAGAATCAATTTCAAGATGCTGGAGCTAAGATGATTCATATCGGTAAAGATACTTCGTCTCAAATAATCTCAAAATCCATTGTAAAAGAGGGTGGAATCGCTAATTATAGAGGCCTTGCTGATATTAGAAAATCTTCCTCTAACTCCAAGTCTCACATTGAGTGTGATACTTTGATTTTAGATGAAAAATCTGCTTCTGATACCATTCCCACTAACATTAATAACAATAATTCTTCTTATATTGAACACGAAGCGACTGTTTCTAAAATTGATGAAGATGAATTGTTCTATTTAATGAGTAGAGGTTTAACTAAAAAAGAAGCTACTCACATGATTGTTATGGGCTTTATTGAACCTTTTGCTAAAGAATTACCTATGGAATACGCTGTTGAATTGAATCAATTGATTAAACTTGATATGGAAGGCTCAGTCGGATAGACACATATGCTTAATAAATACGATGTAATTGTTGTTGGTGGAGGCCACGCTGGTTCACAAGCAGCTTACGCTAGCGCCAAGATGAATAAGAAAACTCTTCTTTTGTGCCTAAATAAGAAGATGATTTCCAACATGCCTTGCAACCCTCATATTGGAGGGTCTGCTAAAGGTATAGTAGTAAGAGAAATCGATGCCTTAGGAGGAACAATGGGGAAGATTGCAGATGAACATTATCTGCAAATCAAACTTTTGAATACTTCAAAAGGACCGGGCGTTCAATCTTTAAGAGCCCAAGAAGATAAAATATCTTACCCTAAAGGAATGCAAGATTTTTTAGCAGGTGTTGAAAACCTCTCTATAGAGGAACACGAAGTTAAAGAAATCGTCACTAACGAAGATAATTCTATTAAAGGCGTTAAGATTGAAGATGGCTCTATTATTGAGGCTGGGGCAGTTATTTTGACTACCGGGACTCACTTAGAGAGTCAAACTATGCGTGGATTTGACATTAAAGACGAAGGACCAGACGGAGAAAAATCCGCCCATGGTTTATCTAAATCATTAATTGATCACGGCATTGAATTATTTAGACTTAAAACAGGAACTCCTCCTAGATTAGATCCTTCTTCTATCGATTGGGAATTGTTGGAGCCTCAATATGGTTCATCTAAGAAATTAGCTTTTTCTTACGACACTACTAAATTTGTTCCTGTCGAAGAACAAATTCCTTGTTTTTTGGCTTATACCAATGAAAAGACTCACCAAATTATTAGAGAGCATTTAAATGAATCTAGTATGTATGGAGGAGTAATATTAGGTACTGGTCCTCGTTATTGTCCATCTATTGAAACTAAGGTTGTAAGATTTTCTGATAAGAAGAGACACGAATTATTCTTAGAACCTGAATCTTTAATGATGAATTCTATTTACGTTTCAGGCTTTTCAACTTCCATGCCTGAAAAAGTACAAGAAGAGATGATTCATTCTATTGTCGGGCTGACGCACGCTAGAATTTTGAAATACGCTTACGCTATTGAATATGATGCAATTAAGCCTCTTCAATTTGATTACAATTTGATGCTGAGAAAAATTAAAGGCCTATTTGGAGCAGGTCAAATTATAGGAACTTCCGGCTATGAAGAAGCGGCATCTTTAGGTTTGATGGCAGGTATCAATGCTTCTTTATACCTCGATGGTAAACCTCCTTTCATTTTAAAAAGAGATGAGGCTTATATAGGAATCATGATTGATGATCTAATTACTAAAGGCACTGATGAACCTTATAGATTGCTTTCTTCGCGTTCTGAATATCGTTTATTAACTAGATCTGATAACGCTGATACTAGATTAATGAAGTACGGGTATGAATTAGGTTTGAATTCTAAACAGAGGTATGAAGCTTTTTTGAAAAGGGAAAATAACATTAAAAAAGCTAGAGAAATTTTAGAAAATAAATATGTAACTACCTCGACTGTTTTAAGCGATTATTTTGCTTCTTTAGGTTATGAAGCTCCAAATCAAGGTCTATCTTATTGGTCACTACTTAAAAGACAAAAAGTTAGTTATCAAGGGTTAAGAGAGCGTGATACAACTTTATTAGAACTAAGCGAATTTGAGGCTGAGAAACTTGAGATTGAGGCAAAATATGAAGGCTATATCGCTATTCAAGTAAGGGATGCTAAACGCATGTCTAATTACGATAATACAGTTATTCCATCTACCTTAGATTTTTTAAATTTAGATGGAGTATCTTTAGAAGCTAGAGAGAAGTTAGATAAGATTCGTCCTCATACTATAGGGGAGGCAAGCAGAATTACTAACGTTCATCCTTCTGATATTAACGCCTTATTAATTCATATTAGAAAAGAAGGTAAGAGCAATTAAAAAATCCTAGTGGATCTAGGATTTTTTAATTTATAAGGAAGCTTGACCACCAATTTCTCTAACAGCGTTAACTCCGGGAATTTCTTCTTGAAGGATAGCTTCAACGCCATCGTATAAAGTGGTATCGATATACATGCATCCTTGGCAAGCTCCAGTTAAAGCTACATAGACCGTTCCAGTAGAAGGATCCCAACCTTGGAAGGATATATCTCCTCCATCTCTTTGAATGAAGGTCGCTAATTTAGCGAGAACTTCTTTTATTTGAGCGATGATTTCATCTTGAGAATGATCGATTTCTTGATTGATGATATTAGGATTTTTGTTTTCGGACATAATTTAACTAAATCTCCATTTGAGATTATAAATATTTTTTTAATTTTATTAAAGCAAATTGCTTATTTTGATTTTATTAAATTGGCAAACGAGAGAATAAAAGCTAAGAATTGGCAAATCAAACTGGTAGATACACAGACATTGTAGACAGAAGCAAAATTAAAAATAGAAGTGTTATCAATTACGACAGTTTTGTAAGAATAAATACCTACCCAGAAGATAATCATTGCGAAGACTAAGATATTAGGGAGTCTGAATAATTTACCAAATAATCCTACGATACCAAATAAGACAGGACCAAAAGTTAAAACTAAAGTGAAATAGAATGAAGGCGTGGTCCAATTGCCATTAGTAGTGAATAAAGTTCTAATATAATCGATGATTAAATTAGTATTTAAATCATTGTAAGATTTAATGGTTTCAGAGATTAAGAGCAATACCGATGTCGCAGTTAATAATAAGAATAACAGGACACAGATGATTAAACTTGCTTTTTTAGGGTTAGGAATATTAAACATTCAAGCCTCCAAAATAATTATAACCAATTTTATTATGAATACACTTACTTTTCTGTAATTTATCTAAAAACTTTCTACCATTTTAATGATTTTATCGGATTTAGTTTTTTAAGTTATAACTTTAATAGCTCAGTTAAATATACTATAATTTTGTGTAGTGGTTATATATTTATTAATATTAAATATATAATCTTGTGTAGTTTGGAGGGAAGAGGCATGTATAAGTACTTAAAGAGGATGAAAATAACGCTTTGGGTTATTTTCGCATTGTCCGTCCTTTCTATGGTCGGTGTTTTATTGTTCTGGATTTTCATGCCCGATAGCACAGTCAATTACCAAACTTATTTTATAATCATAATTTCTATTAATTTAGGTTTAGCCTTACTTAGTTTATTATTAGGGTTCTTCTTTGTTTATAAGTTTGACAAAGTTAGAAAGACTTCTGAACTGCAAGTTTCAGATATCGTCGGTAATGATGTCGGAGCAGCTTATGATTTTGGTGAAATTGGTTTAATTATCTGCGATGATGATGGAATAATCTTATGGGAAAATGGTTTGCTTCTTTCTAGAGGTATCAATCTTGTTGACTCTAATATTTCTAAGTTATCTGAAAAATTAGTGGCCTTGAAAGAATCTAATGGCTCATCTGTTTCTTATGATGATAGTTTGTTCTCTTATAAAGGGAAGCATTATGCAGCGAGATATTTAAAAGACGCCCATTTATTCATCTTAAAAGATGAATCTATCTACAGAAATTTACTTTCTTATAACGATAAGCACGAGGCTGCTATCGCTTATTTAACTATCGACGCTTATCAAGATATTCAAACTTCAGATGATGAAGAAAAGGCGGAAATCAATTCTTCTATTAGAGAAATGGTTACTAATTATTTTAGAAGCTTTGGATGTTTAGTTAAGGTTATTAGAGCTGATTATTTTATGATTTTCTTACATAAAGAAAAGCTAGAAGCTATGATTGAAGATAAATTTTCAATCGTTTCTAAAATTGAAGATTATTTCAAAGATAATAAAGACGGGGATAATTCTCATGCAGGTTCTGGAACTGGCTTAACTTGTTCTTTAGGTATTGGTTATGGTGATAATTCAGGTTTCAATAACGATGATATATTAGCTAGACAAGCTTTAGATATTGCCTTATCTAGAGGCGGTAACCAAACAGTTGTCGCTCCTTTTGGTGAAACTATGCGAGTTTATGGAGGAGGCACTAATGAAACTCAACAGACTGCTTCTTCAGTTAAGATTAAGACTTTCGCTCGTGTCTTTTTAAATCAAGTTGAAAATGCTTCTAACGTCTTAATTGTCCCTCATATTCAAGCGGATATGGATGCTATAGGTGCAGCTTTAGGTGTCTATTCTATTTGTAAATCTATTCCTAGAAAGAAGAATATTCCTGTTAACATTGTCTATTCAAATCAAGATGTTGAGCAATCAGTCGATGTGGCTTTAAGAGAAATCTTACCTGATACTAAAAAGATTAATTTCTTCAAAGATGTCTTTGTCTCTTTCCAAAAATCCAATGAATTGAAAGGACCTAAGACTCTAATTGTCGCTGTCGATCACAATAGAGTCGCTCAAGCTATTTATCCTAACTTATTTGAAGGTGATGTTGGCAACAACATCGCAGTAATTGACCATCATAAGAAGCAACCTGATTCTTATGCGTTAACTGAATTTGAGCATATTGATTATTCAGCTTCTTCCACTTGTGAATTAGTTGCCTTGTATTTCTCGGCTTATTCATTTAGAGTTGATGTCCCTCCTTATATTGCGACCTTGATGCTTTCAGGTATCTATCTTGATACTCAAAATTTCAAAGTTAAAACTAGAATTTCCACTCATGAAGCCGCTATCGCTTTATCTCAATTTGGAGCAAATGAAACTCAAGCTCGTGATTTCTTGAAGGAGAGCTTTGAAAACTTCACAGTTAAATCTAAGATTATGGCTAATGTCGATACCTATTCTTACGGTGTTTTGATTGCAAGAGCTCCTGAAGATGAAGTGATTCATCCGGCGATTCTAGCTATGGCTGCTAATGAATTAACTAACATTGATTCTATTAGAGCGGTCTTTGCAATAGGCTATGTTGATGCTAACCATACTTGTTATATTTCCGCTAGAGGTAATGGGAGAGTTAACTTAGAGTTAATTATGTCCAAGATCTTAGGTGGAGGTTTTGGTGGAGGCCATTTTTCACAAGCTGCCGCAAAATTACCTAACATGTCAATTAAACAAGCTGAAGAAGAATTGCGTCACGTTTTAGATGAATATCTAAAGGATGCTTCAGAAGAAATTGATGAAGAATACTAATATAAAGGAGAATTATACATATGAAAATATTGTTGTTAGCTGACGTTAAAGGCGTTGGTAAAAAAGGTGAAATTAAGGAAGTTTCCGATGGTTATGGAGCAAATTTCATCATTCCTAGAGGTCTAGGTAAATTATTGAATAATTCCGCTTTAGGTGAATATAAACAAATGCAAAAGAAAGAAGCCGAAGAGGAAGAAGAAAGAATCTCTAACGCTAAAAAGCAAGCGGAACAATTAAAAACTATCGAATTAATCTTCAAAGCTAAAGTGGGGAAGAACGGAGCTATGATTGGAACTGTCTCTCCTAAAGCGATTGAAGACAAATTGAAAGCTGAATATCAAATTAATATTGATAAGAGAAAATTTATTGATAAATATTCTGTCAACGCCTTTGGTAAAACTTGTTTAAAAATTGAATTATACAAAGGCGTAATTGGTGAAGTTACTGTTAGAGTATTGGAAGATAAATAATTATGGAAATAAGCGAAAATCAATTAGAAGGTGAAAGATACGTCATCGGAGGCTGTATCCAAAACAAAGAAATCTACTATAAAGTTCTTGAAAAAGGTTTGACTTCCGAGATGTTTTCAGATGCTCGCCATAAATTGATTTTCCAAAATATCTCTGAGTTTTTAAATAGCAATAAAGAAATTAGTGTTAATTTATTAATCGAGTTCATGCGTTTGAGAAAGACTCTTGAATCTGCAGGAGGAGAAGACTATTTAAATGAACTTACAGCTTACATGCCTGTACATACTCAAGTTGAAGCTTACGCTAATTTGATTAGGGACTGTTACGATGGAAGGAGATTCATTCAAGTTTTAGATAAGATTAGAAATGATTTTGATTCTAAACCTGTAGATTCTATCTCTGATTATATAGGTCAAGCTGAAAAAGAATTTTTAGATGTTACTAAAGGTAGAAGAATTTCTAATTTCAAGACTACTTCTGAAGTAATTACGGCTTTGTCTAAAAAATTCGATGATGATTTAGCAATGCGCCAAAGAGAACATATCTCTGAACCTTATTTAACCGGCTACTCGACTGGCTATGAAGATTTAGATAAATTAACTTCCGGTTTCCATCCTGCAGATTTAATTATCTTGGCAGCTAGACCTAGTGTTGGTAAGACAGCTTTTGCAATTAATATCGCTCAAAAGATGGCGCAGAGACATCCTGTTGCTTTTTTCTCTTTAGAAATGTCAGCAGAATTAATTATGATGCGTATATTGCAAATGGAAGCAGATTTAACTTCTACTGAAATTAGAAGTATCGGTTTAAATAACATCTCCGGAGGTTATTCTACCGATATGAAGAGAACTAATTTATCTAATGCGATAAATAAACTTAAAAATGAACAATTGTTCATTGATGATACTTCAGCTTTAAAATTAAATGATATCGTATCTAAAGCTAATAAACTTGCTTCTCAGCACTCCGATTTATCTTTGATTGTAATCGATTATCTAGGTTTAATTACCACTCCAATAAATAGAGGTAACAGTGATTCTAGAGCGCAACAAATTGGGGATATTACTAGAGGATTAAAAGCTTTAGCTAGAGATTTAAATGTTCCTATTTTAGTCTTGTGTCAGTTATCTAGAAAAGCTGATGATAGAGCTAATAAATCCGCTAAACCTCTTTTGTCTGATTTAAGAGATTCAGGTAGTATCGAGCAAGATGCTGACATGGTTTTATTTATTACTAGATCCGATTACCAAGGTGGGACTAGCGAAGATAATAAAGATCAAAAGCCTCAAGATATCGATCCTTCTAGAACTGTCGTACATTTATCTAAAAATAGAAATGGTCAAATCGGGGAATTAGAATTTTCTTTCTATAAATCTAAGAGTAGATTTGAAGCTCTTTCTAAAGAATATTACGACGAAGGCGGAGAAGACTTCTAATGAAATATTACATTCTTTCTTCTGGTTCCAAAGGAAATTGTTCTTTGATATGCTCTTCTTCAACTTCAATTCTTATTGATTGTGGCATTAATAAGAAGAATCTAATCGCTGGTTTAAGTAAAGTTAATTTAGGTATAGAAGATATATCTAAAGCTTTTTTATCTCATTCTCACTCTGATCATATCTCAGGTTTTAAATTCATACCTAAACAGAAGTGGATGGTTTATAAAGATATGGTTAAAGAGGAATTGAATGAAGAACAAATATTTAGACATTACGAACCTGTATCAGTGGGAGATTTATTAATTACCCCACTTCCTCTATCCCACGATTGCCCTCACACTTCAGGCTTTTTAGTTAAAGATGTAAATACAGGGGAAGAATTAGTTCAAATTACTGATACTGGTTATATTAAAGATAAAGTCTTAGATTTAATTAGAAATAAAGAATATTACATTTTTGAATCTAATCACGATGTCGCTATGTTATATAATTCCTCAAGGCCTTTAATGTTAATAAGAAGAATTCACTCTGATAAAGGTCATATGGATAATGTGGAAGCTAGTACCTATCTATCTAATTTAATAGGGGAAAGGACTAGACAAATAGTTTTAGCCCATTTGTCAGAAGAATGTAACACTCCTGAATTGGCTTTACAAACATACAATGAAGTAATGAAATCTCAATTAGGGGAGATTCCTCTTTCTATCAATGTCAGATGCGCTGCTTTTAACACTTTCTTAAAAGGTGGAGAAGATGATTAAATTGAGATTTATCTTAGTCGGTAAAGTTAAAGATTCTTACTTAAAAACTGGCTATGAGGAATATATAAAAAGACTTTCTAAATATGGGAAAGTTACTTTAGAATACGTCGATGAAGAAAAATTAAATGACTCTCCTAATAAGCTAGAGATTCTAAAGGCCTTAGATGAGGAAGGGGAAAAAGTTTTAAATAGAATCAAAGATGACGAATATGTCATCACTTGTGATATCCATGGTAAAAACATAGATTCTATAGAATTTTCTTCTTTTTTGGAAAAGAATATAGATTTAGGTAAATCTACTTTTACTTTTGTTATAGGTTCTTCTTACGGCTTATCGGATTTAATAAGAAAGAGAAGTAATTTTTTATTGTCTTTTTCTAAGATGACTTTTACTCATCCTTTAACTTTACTTTTGATTTTAGAGCAGGTTTACCGCGCTTTTAAAATTATGAATAATGAGAATTATCAAAAATAATTAACAAACAAAAATGGCTGGGGTAACTGGATTCGAACCAGTGCGTAGCAGTTTCAGAGACTGATGTCTTACCACTTGACTATACCCCAAGCAAGATTAATTATACATAGAAAAGAGCTTTTTAAAAAGTCTAATTTGTTCTTTTCACTGTCAGTTGAGTTAGGGTGAAACCTAATGACATAAAGTTGTTAGATACACCGGTATTTGAATGAGAATATAAATCGTTACCATCAGGGGAGTAAGTGTAGAGTTTGCTGTTATCAAATTCTATGACGATGACAAAAACTAGATTAGGATTCGCATCATTTTTATGATTCCCTGGATTGACAGTATCATTAGCTATATTTATAGAAGTGTTATAGGTAACTTTGTTATTGGCGCCAGTTTCTCCTTTAATAAAGCCATCGTTATTACAAGCGTAATTAAAATTGAATTTGTTTACTTTAGATGTACTTCCTAATTCTGCGGATTGACCGAAAGTTACAGAGTAACCATAAATATTGATAGCTTCAGCGATATTAATTGCTAAGGAAGGATTTTCTTGAGAAGGGGTAAAACCAGTGATATCAGTAGTATTGAAAGTAGAATTTTGGGCAATTAAAGTATTTAATTCAACCTCAATTGTTGAAACATAAGAAAAATCAGATTTAATTTCAAGACCAAAGGCCGCTCTTCTTGACGGAACAAAGTATTGAGGAGCGGAAATAGAATCACAATTTATAAAATTAGTGTGGTTATATAAAACTGAATTTAAATCAGTCAATAAAGTCTGATTACTAGTGTCGTATTTATAACCGCTTATAGTGTTGTTTTTATATTCATATAAAGAGCAATTTATACCTGATTCTGTGGATATATTAGAAATTAACATTTCAGTTTTTCTATTAGCGGTATACCAAGCGTAAACCGAAGTAAAAACTGTCCCTAGTGCTACTACTAGAGCAGAACATTGGATTAGTATCAATTTACTCTTATGTATTTTCATAGAAATTTAACGACATTTATACATTTTTATTATAATTGTTTAACTTAATCAAAATAAATGTCATTGTTAAAATATTAATATATTCTATAAAGAAACTAAGAGATTACTTTAGATAAAATTAGAATTACTACTTTTTTAGGCTTGTATTTTTCAATTAAATCTAAACAAGCTTTTAAGGAAGTACCAGTTGTTAGTACATCATCAAATAACAAAATCTTTTTATTTGTAATCTTATTTCCTTGTTTAATGTGAAATAAAGATTTAGATTTAAGTCTTTGTTTATGTCCTAAATGTTTTTGAGGAGAACCTTCTTCCTTATAAAGAACATTGAGATATTCTAAATTTAAGCACTTTGTCATCTCCTCTAAATGATTAAATCCTCTTCTATCAATATTAGATTGACTAGAGGGTATTAAGACCAATTTATAAGTGAAAAATAACAAGTGGAATAGCATAGCGTATCTTTCCAAAAATATTGGAGCGAGTTCAATATCTAGAGTCTCTTTATATTGAATTAATAGGGATGAAAAGAATGGGGTGTAATTATTTAAATATATTAATTTATGCTCATAATATATTTCTTCTTTTAAGGAATATTCCATTTTTTTGAAGCAATCGTTACAGATGTTTATATTTTCTTTATTTAAGGAAGTTAAGGAAGGGGAAGTTATATCTTTGAAACATATTTTACAAAAAGGCCTTTTTGTTGATGGATTTAATTTCTTCAATGGCGGAAACGATATTTTCATTTTCTTCATTTCCAATAAATATAACTTCACCTTCTCTCTCATCTTTTTTTCTTCCGACTCTTCCTGCAATTTGGATTAAAGCTTCTTTAGTGTAGAGAGTATGATCAGCATAAGTAACAATAACTTGTAAACCTTTAACAGTTACTCCTCTTTCTAAAATCGAAGTTGTCACTAAATATTTATAACGCCCTTTTCTAAAATCAGAGATTATTTCTTCTCTTTGACTTACTTGAGAATCTACTTCTTTACCATCTTTAATAAGGTATTTTAAAAATATATATAACTTCTTACCTATAGATATAGTTGGAACGAAAACAAAGACCTGCTTACCTCTATTTAATAATCTCTTTAATTCTATATATACAGATATAAATATGTGTATCTTAGGTTTTAAATACCTAGGGACAGGAAGAGGAGAATTGTGGTATCTTTTCATCAATGTGAAAACCTCTCCGTTATTCTCTTTGATCTTTTTAATATCTTCAGAAGAAGGAGTAGCACTTAAAAGAATGTAATTGCCTCTAATAGATTTTAAGGCGAAGTTATTTAATATTTGATTGTTTTTATAAGGGAAGGCATCTATTTCATCAATAATTAACAAATCAAAATAGTTTTCATATCTATATAATTGATGAGTGGTTAAAAGAATGATATCCCCTTGTAATAATAAAGTGTGCTCTCCAACTACATATACTACTTTCGCCTCTTTAAAAGCTTGTTGAACTCTGGGATATAGATCTATAACTACATCTTTCCTAGGGATTGCAAAACCTACATTTAATTTATTCATTAAAGCGTATTCTATAGTGTAATAAACTAATTCAGTTTTACCTGCTCCTGTTACTGCGTGTATTAAACAGTTTTTTTTATTTATAAAGTTATCTCTAACCTTTATAGCAAGGCTTTCTTGCTCTGCTGATAATTGATAATCAATAGTCAATTTAATGTTAGAAGAATGCTTAAAAGACGACGCGACTTTTTTACCTGAAAAATTGATGCACTTACGGCAATAGGGCAACGAATTTCTATATCCTATATATTTAGAATCTTCATTACCACATATAGGGCATTTATAATTCATAAAAAAACTCCTTTATACCTATAGGGAATAAAGGAGATAAATTTAGTAATAATTTTTACCAGAGGGTTAAGGTAGAATCCAGATGGTTAAGGCAGAACCATCTAAGTACCAAGCTTTAGAGCTGTGATTGACATACATACTAGAAGATAAATCCGTATTTGTCGAACTTGCAGTAGTTGAATCTTCAGCGTAGAAATTAACCTTAAATGCAGCGCCACTTGCTGAAGGCTTACACCAGTATTGGAACCAAGCTGAGTCGGAAATAATTGTAGGACTCGTGCCGATATAATATGAATAAGTAAGGTTAGTATAAATGGTTAAATTATTGACTTTACATTCAGCGAAGATATATTGCCCTCTTTTACCTATAGTAGTCGAACTTGTAGTATCAACTTCCATATAGACATTAGTTAGTCCTGTACATTTTTGGAAAGCATACTGGCTAATACTTCTCAATGTATTAGGTAGGATAAATAAGTTCGTAGGAGAAGTAATAGTTGCTGAACTAGGAATTGTGATATTTGTAGTAGATTTAGTTAGAGCGTAGCATTGATAGAAAGCTTTTTCTTCGATGTTTTGGCAAGAGCTTGGAATATCAAAACAACTACTACCTAGAGTTGACTCTTTTAATTTTTGACAATTGTAGAAGGCGTTCTTTCTTATAGTAACAACATTTTCAATGTTGGTAATTGTCTCTAATTTAGTGCAACCGTAGAAACAAGCTTGAGGAATTGTAGTCA
>CACYCE010000048.1 GCA_902772915.1 uncultured Erysipelotrichaceae bacterium
CTTTCAAAAAAGTTACACTTATTTGAATTCTAAACATCAATTGCTCTTCTTCCACCACGGTCATCATCTAGTTGAAGAGCCTAATCAATACAGAGTAATCTTCTCCGGCCATACTCACATCTCACTCCTTGAAGAAAAAGAAGGCATCATATACGCTAACCCTGGAAGTATCTCTCTTCCTAAAGGGGATAATTCCAGAGGATATTTCCTCGTCGATGAAAATGAGATTACTTTTTACGATTTAATAAGCAATGAACTTATAAATAAAATTTCGTTATAAAAGCAACCTTAAGCACATATATATCTAGTTACTATTGACTTTAATCTTTAAATACTTTAGTATTTATAAGCGGAGAAATCCGAAATTCTTATTTATCTAAAAAGAAAAATAAGAGTGAGCCTGGCGCTCACTCTTTAATTTTTTAAGGAGGTAACTGAATTTGGAACTGTTAGATAAAATTCGAGAATGCGTCTTAGAGGAAGCTAAAAAGAGTGAGCTTAAATTAGTAAACATCTACTTCTCTCAAGAAAAAGAAGGCAAATTTCTCAATATCGAGTTAGATAAAAAAGGAGGAATTTCACTAATTGATATTTCTTCCTTCAACGAAGTTATCTCTCCTAAATTAGATGAGATAAATGAATTGGACTTCCCTTACGTTTTAAATATTTCTTCTCCAGGAGCGGAAAGATTCATCTCTAAAGAAGAGATTAATGATTACGTAGGTGAATATATGGAAGTTACTACTAACGATAAGAAAGTGTTAGGAACTCTACTTTCTTATGAAGATGGAATATTGAAGATGAAATATTTCATCAAAGGGCGACCTAAGAATGAAGAAATCGCTTTAGATAAAGTTTCAAAAATACAACTTAGGATTAAATTCTAAATCTACATAAATACAGGAGGTACTATTAAATTTATGGGTAGAAGAAAAGATTCCGACGAAACCTTTACTGGAAAATTCAACGTCAAGAAATTTAAAGAAGCCGTCAAAGATATGGCGGAAAAAAATCAATTAACTGATGAACAAATCAATTCTATTTTAGTTGCCGCTATCGATAAAGCCGCAAGAGATACATTGTATCCTAACCAAAAAACCACCAACTCTAAAGATATGCATTCAGAAACTATCATCGATACAAAATCTGGTGAAATTTCTTTCTATGAATGCAAAGATGTCTTAGAGGATGATGATATCGAAGATGATCTCTATCAAATCTCTGTTGAGGATGCAAAAGAAGATTATCCTGATATCAAAGTTGGTGATGTCTGGAAACACAAAGTCGATTTAGCGAGTTTAGATTTCGCTTTCTTTACTAGAACTATTCAAAACTTCCATCAAAAAGTTAGAGAAGCTACTAAAGAAGCTATGGTTCAACACTACTCTTCTTACATCAACCAAATCATCAACTGCGTAGTTGAAAGAACCAACACTTATGTCACCACTGTCTCTATAGGTAACATCATCGCCACTTTGAACAATCAAAATTCCATTCCCGATGAAAAATTCATCCCCGGTTCTACTATCAAAGTTTTAGTTAAAGGTATAGGAGAAAATAGAGATTCTTCCGATAAGACTCCTTCCTTAATTATCTCTAGAACCGATCCTACCTTCTTAAGAAGATTATTCGAATTATACATTCCTGATATCGCTGATAAATACGTCGAAATTAAAGATATCGTCAGAGATCCTGGAAACAGAGCTAAAGTCTCCGTCTTCGCTTCTAACCCCGATATCGATCCTACCGGCGCTTGCATCGGTTCTGATGGTTCCAGAATCAAAGAAATTTGTTCTGAAATCGCCAATGAAAAAATCGATGTCATCAAATGGTATGCTAACCCTTACTTATATATAGCTGAAGCTTTAAAGCCTGCTAATGTCGTCGGTGTTGCTTTCTCTAATGAAGCCCCTGAAGAAGGCAAGTTCCCTAAAGCTACCGCTATTGTTAAAAATAACGAATCTAAAGTCGCTATCGGTAAGAAAGGTGTCAATGTCAGATTAGCTTCCAAGTTAACTGGTTACTCTATTGATGTCAAGGAATTAGATGACGCTATGGCTCAACATATTTCCTACACCAATATCGATGACATCAGAAGAAAGAACGCTTTAGATACCATCGATTTAGAAAATAAGAACATTCCTGATTTAGATGAGGAAGAAGAGGAATTATTAATCGAATCCGAAGCTGAAGAAATTGTTCCTGAAGTTGAAAAAGCCGATGAAATTAAAGAAGAAGTAAAACAAGAACCTAAGCAAGAAAAATTAGAAGAAGTTAAAAAAGAAGTTAAACCTGTCGAAGAAGAAAAGGTTGAACACGTTGAAATTACTTCTAAAGCTAAAGTTTCTTTAGATAAATTAGAAGCTGAAATCGAAGCTGAAAAGAAGAAGAAACAA
>CACYCE010000049.1 GCA_902772915.1 uncultured Erysipelotrichaceae bacterium
GATTCTTACAATTCTATAGTCTTATCCATCCAAGAGACTTATAAGAGATTTGGTATTGATTTTTCTTATGGGGAAATATTGAAAGAAGTCAAAGAAACTTCCGTTAAAGATTTCATGTCTAAGATCGAAAGAAAATACAATCTATCTTACGATAAAATTAAATCTACTTACTCACTTATTGCGGAAGGAAAACTCGATAAGATAGTTCCAATTGAGGGAAGTAAAGAGATTTTAGAATATTTTAAAAATAAGGGTTATTCAAATTATATTTTTACCCATAGAGGAAAATCTACTTCATTTATTTTGAAGAATTTAAATATGGATTCTTATTTCCAGGAAGTCATCTCTATTAATGATGGATTTAAAAGAAAGCCTTCTCCTGAGGGAGTGAATTATTTAATAGGAAAATATAAATTAGATAGAAGTAATACTTATTATGTCGGAGATAGAATTTTAGATATTGAATGTGGGGTTAACGCTTCGATAAAAACCATTCTTTATTTAGATAAAAATAGTGTTGTTAAACCTTCATTAAAAGAAGATTACATAATTAATAATCTCCTAGATTTAAAAAAATATTTTTAAATAAAAATTACGTTATTTTAGCTATATCTTTAATATTTAAAGAAAGATAGAAACTACAGTTCGTTGTGCTTGTCTTTTTGGTAGTGTAAATAAATAATTATAGAAGAGATGACATCTAAAATAGGTATCGTTTCTAAAACCAACAAGAAGACTAATAAATATAACATTTGGTTATATCTAAGCATGTAGGCTGCGGATTTAAACATGGATAGAATGGTAAAAGGAAGAATTGCAAAATAACTTAAGATAATTATTATTGGTATAGTAGTAGAAAAGTTCCAGAAAGAAAAAGGATTTATTAGAGTATTAATAATTAACATACAGAAGGTGAAGTTCAAAGCAAAATAGGGGAATAAAGATAATTTGTATCCCATTATTTCTTTGTATGTCATTAAATCAGGATCAGTAATTAATCTCGAGCCTAAGAAGAGATTATATATACCTATAAAAAAAGAAACAGCATAAAAAGAAATAGATAAAATTAGAAGAGTGTTCACTGAAGATTGATCATAATTAGCTTGATTGGAAAGTATCAAAGCAAGGTAGATGAAGATTGTTGGCAAATAGGTCGAACCAACATAGATAATTAAACTCTTTTTCATGTTTAATCTATTTTACCAAAATAAGGCTATATCGTGACACATTTAATTCTTTTTTATATCAATAATCCGATTTTGTAAAAATCTAGATTTTTTTATAGTAAATGTTTTATCTTAGATTTGTTGTCTAAAAAAAGTATGATGGGTTAAAAAAGACTTGAATTATGATTTATAATAAATTGCCTTATAAAGGAGAATTAAATCATGATAAAAGAACAATTGATACCTTGGATTCAAAATACAGTTAAAGATGCTTATGTTATAGTTGGCATTTCTGGAGGTAAAGATTCCTCTGTAGTAGCTTGTTTATGCGCCCAAGCTCTAGGTAAAGATAAAGTTATAGGTGTGTTGATGCCTGATGGTCAACAGCACGATATCGATGCAGCGTATAAATTGGTTAATTTTTTAGGTATTAAATATTACGTCATTAATATTAAAGAGATTACTCAAGCTAGCAGAAAATCTATCATAGAAAATCTCTCTCCTAATTTGACTTATACTTTGACTTCTAATTTAGGAAGTAGAATTAGAATGGTAACTTTATATAACGTCTGTGCGATGTATGGTAATGCTAGAGTTGCTAATACTTGTAACTATTCAGAGGATTATGTAGGTTATTCTACTAAATACGGAGATGGAGCAGGGGATTTCTCACCTTTACAAAATCTTCTCTTCCACCAAGTTAAAGAATTAGGATACGAATTAGGTTTACCAAAAGACTTAATTGAAAAAGCACCTGAAGATGGTTTATCAGGTAAGACTGATGAAGATAATTTCGGATTTACTTACGCTGAATTAGATCATTATATTGAAACTGGTCAAGGAGATCCTAAAATTATTGAAAAGATTGAAAAGATGCATAAATCATCCATGCATAAAATCCTGCCTATGCCTAAATTTGAACTTAAGAAGTAAGGAGAAGTAAATGAAATTAAAACCTATTATTAATTCGCTTTTGGATACTGATTTATATAAATTCAATATGGATCAAGTAATCTTTCATAAGCACACTGATTTATCAGGTGTCTACATTTTTAAATGCCGAAATGACGGAATTAGATTTACTCCTGAGATGGTTAAGGAAATCTCTGAACAAATTGATCACCTTTGTTCATTAACCTTTAAAGAAGATGAATTAGATTATTTACGTTCTATTAGATTTTTAAAAAAAGATTATATTGAATTCTTACGTCTATATAGACCTATAAGAGATTATGTTAAACTTGGCTTAAATGAAGATGGGACTTTAGATTTAAGAATTGAAGGCCCTTTATTTTCCGCTATGCAATTTGAAATATACCTTCTTGAAATTGTCAATGAAGTATATTTTAGAATGAAATATAACTACGATGAATTAGTTGAGGAAGCTTCTATTAGATTAGATGAGAAAATATCTAAATTTAACAATTTAACTTACACCTTTAAATTCGCTGAATTTGGAGCTAGAAGAAGACTTTCTTATGAGTGGGAAGAAGAAGTCATTAGAAGACTAATTTCTAAGACTTACAACTGCGTAGGTACATCTAATGTCTATTTTGCTAAGAAGTTTGGTATTCAACCAATAGGTACTTACGCTCATGAATATGTTCAAATGTATCAAGGCATTGATTCTATCCCACTTTCTTTTACTAATCACTTTGCTATGCAAGACTGGTATGACGAATATAAAGGAGATAACGGAACAGCCTTAACTGACACTTTAACGACCGATTTATTCTTGTTGGATTTTGATCGTTCAATGTGCAATAACTATTCAGGAGTTAGACACGATTCAGGAGACCCTTATAAATGGGGTGAAAAAATTATAGCGCACTATGAAAAATACGGTATCGATCCTCATACTAAGACTTTGTTATTTTCCGATTCTTTAGATTGTAAACGCGCTCAAGATCTATATGATTATTTCAAAGATAAGACTAAAGTTAGTTTTGGTATAGGTACTCATTTTACTAACGATACTGGAGTAGAGGCTTTAAATATAGTTATTAAATTACAATATGTTAATAATAGACCTGTGGCTAAGATTTCAGATGCTCCAGGTAAAGAAATGTCCGCAGATAATTCTTATTCTGAATATTTAAAAGAAGCTATTAAATTTAGATTAGCTAGAGAGAAAAAGTAACATGACTGGAGTAGTCTTAGGTAGATTTCAACCCTTGCATAAAGGTCATCAGCTTATAATAGATAAATCTTTGAAAGAATGTTCAAAAGTGGTTATTTTAATTTCTTCTTCGCAAGAGAGTAGAACTTATAAAAATCCTCTTACTTTTTTAGAGAGAAAAAAATTAATAGAATTAGTCTATCCTAATATAACTATTTTACCTTTGAAAGATATAGGGGTAGGAAACAATTGCTTATGGGGAGATTATATCGTTAATTTTTTAAAAGAACACAATGTAGATATGGACGCTTTCTATACCGGGGAAGAAGAAAGAAGATTAAATTGGTTCGATAATTACAATAAACCTAATTTTAAAATCGTAAGCCTAAGTAAAAAAGAAGTAAATATCTCCGCTTCATTAATTAGAGATATGATAATTTCTTCTAATTATGATGAATTATCTAAATATGTAGATTCAAGAATAATATCAGAAGTTCTTTCTTATAGAGATATCTTTATTGAGTCTAATGAAAATAAAGCTTCAAAAAGCATCTAAAAAAGGCGTATTTCCGCCTTTTTTAAATACCGATAAAAGTTGTAATCGACTCTACTACTTGTCTGCGTTGTTCTTGACAAGTTATAGAAGGGACACCATCTTTATTTTGTATCCCATAATCTCCAAAATAAGAGTGAATTCCTCCTTCTATTATCTTTTCAGTTAGGTTAGGAAGATTTCTTTTATTAGCGTTGTAATTAGTGTAGTTAAGTACCTTATCGTTAGATGCTAATAAACTTAAAGTTTTAAAAGTACAAGATGAAAGATTTTTAGTTGAGTAAGAGGCTAATAATATTAAGCCATCATATTCTTTAGAGTGAGATTCTAAATATACAGTTGCACTTACACCTCCTAAAGAATGCCCACTTATATACCACGAGGAAATTGTAGGGAAAAGCTCTTTTTTATTATCCGCAGCGTTAATTTTAAAAAAGGCTAGATTAAATGGCATTTTGCATATGATTGTAGTAACACCTTTATTTGCTAAATCTAAAGTGAATTTCTCGTAAGCTTTATATTCAACTTTACCCCCAGGATAGAAAATAAGGCCTTTATTTTTAGAATTAGATTTAGGGGAAAAAGATATGTAATCTCCTTCTTCCTTAACATTTATATTTATAGAATTATCCTTGATATATTGATCTGTATCACTACTAGCGCGGTAGTAGATAGCAGTATAAGAAAAAAATGCTATTAATAAGACCATTATTAATCCTACAATGATGCTTGTAGTCATAATAATAACCTTTGTGGATTTTTTCATTTTTTTATTTTCACTAGCCATTTTTAAAAGATATCCGAAAGATATCTTACAATTATTAATCGCTTTATTCAACTATAAAAGGGTGTAAATTATTTCTTTTACACCCTATTTTATTAATAATATTTTTTGGTTATGGAGAGAATGTTATATCCATCATCGTAAGAGTAGGAAATATCATCCGCAAGGCTTTTAGCAATCATGATACCTAAGCCTCCGATTGGTCTTTCTTCAGCGCTCAAGGACGTGGATGGAGTTTTAGATTCTAGGGGATTAAATTTCACCCCATTATCGATAAAGTACATCGTCAATGATTTATCATCACAAGTCTTAATTACTTTTAAGAACCCATTTACTTTATTCTTCAAACCGTAATTGTAAATATTAGAATAGATTTCATCGATGATAATAGAAATTTCTGAAGAACATTTAGGAGAAATAAAGTCTAGATTCTTTAAAATCATATCGTTAATTTGATCGACGTAACTTAGTTTAAAATCATCTTTAAAGATCAATTGCTCACTTTGTTTAAATTCTAAAGAGAAGATGGTGATGTCATCAGATTGAGAAGCCTTACCTATAAATTTATATACATCATCTTTAAGAACATCGATAACTTCGTTTTCATTTAATTTTCTAGAATTTAAAGTCTCAACAATTCTTTCTCTACCGTATAACTGATTGTTTTCATTAATTGCTTCGGATACACCATCAGTAAAAAGAAGGATTCTATCCCTATCTTTAAGTTTTGTAATTTCTTTTTCGTAATAGAAATCTTCTATACCTGAAAGGACGAAATTCGATTTAGTGTTAAGAAATTTATATTCATTACCATCGTATAAGAGTGGTTTTTCGTGCCCGGCGTTGCAGTATTCTATTTCACCAGTTAAAAGATTTAAAATGCCTTCAAAAGCGGTTATGAATAAACCTGCGGAGTTATTCTGAAGCAAGAGATTATTAACTTTATTAAAGACTAAACTTACATCTTTATAAACTAAAGTCAACTGTTTAATTAAGGCCTTAGCTTTCATCATAAATAAGGCGGCAGGAACACCTTTATTAGTTACATCGGCTATTAAGAAAGCCAAATGATTAGCATCAACCATGAAGTAATCGTAGAAATCTCCTCCAACTTCCTTAGCAGTGAGCATAGTCGCGTAAATGTCGTAATTGGGACTTATGCTTATAGCAGGAGGGAGAGATTCTTTTTGAATTTGCTCAGCGATATTTAATTCAGCGAGATAATTCGCTTCTTTTTTCGAGGCGAGAGAAACTTCATCGATATATTTTCTAAGTTCATCGTTCATTTGAATAATGGATAGATGTAAATCCTTAATTTCATCGTTAGATTTAATCTTAACCTTCTGCAAAGTTACTGAATTAGGGTCGACGTTAATACTAGATAATTCTTTAACGATATTCGAAGTTGCTAAAGATAAATTCTTCAAAGGTTTAACGACTCTTCTATTGGTATAAATAATTGATAAAAGAATAATAAATACAGTTATCGAAGCGATAACAATAGAAACAATAGTAAAAAAAGATATAGAGTCATTTACAAAAGGTTGTAAAGATATCTCTGAAACTATGTACAACGTGTAATTCTTTTCTTGGTTATTATAAATGTAGATGCCCGCAGTTGCTACTTCGACCCTCGCTCCGTTTCTTTTAGCTAGATAACCTATAATTTCAGAATCAGTATAATTAGCTTTTTCACTAGGAGATAATTCTATATAGTTACCCATTTCTTTAGAATATTTAAGGGTATCGTTACCTGGGGAAGTGGCTGTAGAAGAGGCACTATTAGAACCAAAAAGTCCTTGAGAATTTAGAACGTAGACTAAAGTTGAATTAATGCGATCATAAACAGCTAAATAGAAAGAATTTACTTCTAATAAACTTTCGTATTTACTTAGATTTATTTGCATCTCTGAATAAGAACGATCACTTTCTTTAATACTGTTATACGAATCTAAATATGCTTGGTGCTCTTGAGTATTATTAAAAGTAATATGGGGATTTTGCCGGTAGATAGTCATCACTTGATCTGCAAAATTAGAGGCTGAAGTTCTAGCTATAGCATTGTTTAATAGAA
>CACYCE010000050.1 GCA_902772915.1 uncultured Erysipelotrichaceae bacterium
TCAAAAAATATTAATTACTAACGATGTTATTGATTATTCATCATCAACCGTTAGACATATAAAATTAGAAGATTTCTTAATGATGGATGAACTATAAATGGATGCCTCCAGTTAAATTTAGGGAAGCATCCATATCAGCCTTATAATATAATCCAATTAACTTGTCCAGGGTTTGGGGTACATATCATCCTAATGCTCAGGATTTTGGGTACTTTTTATATAAAGTCTCTTTATTTCTTTTTCCAGTTATTGAGATTATTGATGATATATTGTCTATCTAATAATTTGTTTTCATCAACATACTGATTATTTGCGTCTAAGAATTTGTAATCAGCTTCGACACCATCATCGATATGTACATATTTGTTGTTTTTCAATTTGGATATTGCAGTTAAACTGGACGAAGCAATCATACTTCCGATAGTAGTGATATTTTGTCTAACAGCGCAAGGTCCTCCACCAGTCTT
This sequence comes from uncultured Erysipelotrichaceae bacterium, assembly GCA_902772915.1. Classification (GTDB taxonomy): domain Bacteria; phylum Bacillota_I; class Bacilli_A; order RFN20; family CAG-288; genus Scatoplasma. Next base: position 468 of record CACYCE010000050.1, read on the forward strand.
GTCACCTAAAGTAACAATATTGGCGTTGGTATTTTTAGCGATTACTGACATGGCGTTAGCAGAAGAGAAAGTATATCTTGAATCGACAAAGTAAATATTCTTTCCTAATTCGATTAAGCCTTTATCTTTTGCATCAATGACTTTATCGGCATTTAAATCAGCGTGGAATACTTGGTGATTTCTCGCGCCGGTTACGGTATTAGTTAAATCAATAGGAACATCACCTAAAATAGTTGATAATGCATAAACTAATCCGTCAGAAGCGCCACCTTCGTTAGTAGTTAAATCAATAACGATATTTTTAACAGTGGAACCTTCTTTAGTGACTTCCTTATATAATTTATTGAATAAAACTGAGGTGTCGGAGGCATCAACATCGCTAATACCACCAGCGAAATCAAGCCCAGGTAAATTATCTAAACCAGATAAATCATCAAGATTCAAATCATCACCTGTTTCTTCTAGATATAATAAATCATTATCTACATTTGTAAATTTATCAAAAGAAACGAATATAGTATCAGTGGTTCCTTCGTAAGATAATCCTTCTTTGATATTTTTAGATTTCTTAAGGGCCTCAAATTTTTCAGAACTACTAGCACGTTCGGCTGAAATAGGATTTCTAATTTCCGCTTCGACAGTATTATCACCGTATTCATACATGAAGGAAAATTCAGTTAATGCGGTATGGCCATCATTTAAATAAGTTAAGGCCGCGGCAGTATATTTATCCACGGTTTTAATATCACTATTAATGATATTATTTTTATAGATTTGTAAATAATCTTCGAATGAAGTGAATTTTTCTTTTAATCCGTAATTAGTATTAAAGTCTAAACATAATGATTGATAATAATAATCTTGGAATTCAGAAGATAAAGTTTTATCAGTAAAGCCTTTAGCGAATTTTTCACCAAAGTCAGATTGAGCCTTTATCATACCTAAACTTACCACTAAATTGTTGCCATTGATTAAGTATAATTCTTTGGAATTATAGCCAAGACTGCAGTTTTCACCAGTATTGTACAACAATGAATTGAATACACTTAAAGGTAGATAATATTTATCACCTTGTTGATATATATCTAATTTAGAATAAGGTTTTAAATCGATAGTTAAAGCCTTACCTGCTGTATAAGTTGACTCGACTAACTTTAAAGCCTTGTTATTTTTCTTCAAGGTTAAGATAGATAAAGGTTTTTGAGTATCGGGTACGACGCTTGTGAATTTGTCATAATCGTCATAACTAAGTGTTTGATTGGCTTTATTTATAACGCATTTAGCTCCGACCTCATTAGAAATGATGACTTCACCATCTTTCTTTTCGATTTTTACATTGTATTTTTTATCATCTAAGTTAGCAGAACGCAACGCGCTCATTAACTTAACACCGTCATCTAAATTGATGTAAGGTATTTTACTATTGTCTTTAAATAATAAATTTACATTTTCTAATTTAATGACTTCCCCATCTTTGTTGGTGCCGTATAATTCGGTGGACTTTTCACTACCACCAACAGCTGAAGAACTCGATATAGCAGCAGATGTAGCACTGCTATTTGCACTTGATACGGCTGCAGATGTGGCACTGCTATTATTAGAAGAAATTGATGAGGTAATAGAAGTTACACTGCTATTATTATTTGAACAACCGGCTAAAACTATACCTAGAGCGAATAAACTACTAAACAAGTATCTTTTTTTCATTAAGTATATTCTCCTTTTTTTCTATAATTATTTCATAATTTACACATGTTTGATTAGTAAAGTGCTTTCAATAAGAAAAAAATACATAATCGAGATTTTTAAAGAAAGTTTTATAAAAAAATATATTTTTTTAATAAAGTGTAGAAGTTAAATCTTTTTTATGTGGATGGAAGAACTTTGAATTATAAGTTGAATTAATTTGAATATGCTCTTGTATAAAAAATACTCAAGGCTAACCTTGAGTATTATGTTTATTCTGCAATAGTGATATTGTCGAATTTCCAATCGGGATGAGCTAATTTGATTCTCTCTAAAGAATTCTTAGCCATCTCAATTTCTTTTTCAACCCTAGGAGTTTTACCTAATTTCTTGCACTCTTTATTGAAATCTAGAATGGAATCAGCTAAATCATATTCGGAATTAGCAAGTAAGCCGGAGATTAAGATAGAGCATCTTAATGAAGAAATAGAGGGATGATAATCAGGAGTAGATTTAATTTTCTTATCTAAAGGAAGCATTAATTTCTCAGCTTCTTTAGTTCTGGAGTGAGTTAAGAAAAGATATATTTCTTCTTGCATCGCTTCAACTTGTTGATTAGGAATAACGTTCAATTTGTATTTGTTAACTAATTCAAGAGTCTTTAAGGCTTCTTGATATTTGTTATCGTAAACTTCTTGATTTAGTTTAGGTAAGATATTCAAAGGCTTAGTTCTAGAATTGTCGTAAGAATCATACACGATGACTTTATTTTCTAAACCTAATCTGTCGTTGATGTAATTGACTAAATAAGTGTTGTAAGCTTTTCTATCTTCTTCAGAAGAAGTGATAATAGCGGTGTAAGTATCGTTGTAATTATCTAATCTGAAGGGGACCATTTCGTAAATAACTACGATAAATCCCAACAAAGCTCCATACATAAGAGTTTTGGTGATGTTAGCGCCTAAAGAAGGGACAACAACAGAAACTACAATTAAAGCGATAGCGATAAGAGAATAGAACAATTCTCCCCCAAACAACATCAATCTATTTTTAGGGTTGGCATTTTCATCTTTAGGAACGTAAGTGACGTGGAATTCTAAAATGTTAGAAATGGAATAAGAAGAGATGCTTTTATTTTTACCTCTAATTAATTCGTAACCAAAGCATTCGATTCTTCCAACTTTATATCCGCTTAATGAAGCGAAGATCATTTTGCCGATATTATAGAGAATAATCGCTGCGATTAAAGCAATTATGATATATAAAATTGCAAAACCAGCACCGTAAGTAGTTCCAGATTGCATAGCAAAACCAAAACCGAAGATACCACCAGCTACAACTATTAGCATAGGCCAAGAGAAGTTGATATCTAAGAATTTCTTTTTATCTTCTTTGATGAATTTAGAACGGGTTTGTTCTGATTGTTTGTCGAGTAATTGATCGACGTCAATGGGTTTTAAATTTTCTTGTTCGTTATTTTCAGCCATATTTTTTCCTCTTTAAAAACTAGTGAAAGTATATCACAAGTCTATTTATTTTTATATCTTTAACATGCTTATATATTCATTTTCTTCTTCTTGAGAAATTCCTAATTCATTCATAGATTTACTTATAGGTAAGCTAGCAAGGTAATCACTAAAGGCAGAAATAGAATAATCAGGATTGGAAGAAGCGACTCCAAAGACAGTTTTTCCAAAGTTTACAATCTTATCAGATAGAACTTCTTTATTAACTTCCAAGAACTTATCTAAAAGGAAACGCAAACCTAAACCATGAGCGATTTGAGGATGCCTTCCGGATAATTTATGTTCGGCTTGGTGGCAAATAAAGCACATGTTTTTTCCAAAAGATGTTATGCCATTATGAGATAAAGTTGAAGAAATCATCATTGCTCTTCTAGCCTCGTAATTAGAGGGATTTTGAAGTAAGATGGGGGTTATATCGACTATATTTTTAATTATTCCTAACGCTAGATAATCGCAAGGTTCAAATTTACTAGAAGGTGAAAAATATCTTTCAAATGAATGTGAAATAATATCGACTAGACCACAGCAAGTTTGGAATTCAGAGACTTCTAAAGTCAAAGAAGGATCTTCTATAGATAAAGTTGGGCGATTGTGAATATCGTTAAAGCCTGATTTAAAATTAGTTTCATATTCAGATAGGACGGAGGAATCAGACATTTCTGAACCTGCGGCCGAAATAGTAATGACAGTAACTAAAGGTAAGGATTGCAAAGGTTTGATAATCTTCTTATTAAAATCTAAAGGATCACCATCGTAGTAATAGGAATTAGCAAAAGCTTTAGCGGTGTCTAAAACAGATCCTCCTCCTACAGCTAATATGCAATCGGGTTTATAAACTTTAACTTCTTTGATGTGTTTTCTTACAAAAGATACTTCTGGATTAGGAGTGATTCCTCCTAAATCTAGATGTTCGATATTATTCTTTTTTAAAGAGTTGATAATCTTGTCGTATTTGCCACTTTTCTTTAAAGAAGAAGTTCCAAATAGAAAAACAATCTTTTGATATTTATGTTCGGCTAAGACTTCTCCGATGTGATCTAAAGAGTCATCCATAAATAGAATTTCAGTCGGACATTTAAATGTGATATTTTCCATAATTCTAAGCCTCTATTTATTCTAAACTATATTTATATAAGCATGAATGTTTTTTATCAAAATGTTAAAAATTTCAAAATAGTTAAATTTTTAAGCGCTCACCATGTGTTTTTATGCGATAATAAAATCGTTGAGGTTAGTGTATGAAAAAAGCAAAAATGATGAAGAAATACGCAGCGCTTGTTGCGGATATTGGAATCAATCCCGCTCCTAAACAAGACGTCTATATAGTCGCTCCTATTGAAGCTGCGCCTTTTGTTAGATATTTAGTTGTGGAGCTATACAATAGAAAAGCTAGAAATGTCGAGGTTGATTGGAGTGACACTGCAATTACTAAGGCTGGTGTAATTCACTCTAATCCTTCTAGATTGTCTTTTGTTTCAGACTGGTTGGTAGATAGAGAAAGAGAAAGAATAAATAAATCCTTCGCAAAAATTGTAATTTACGGAGATGATCCCTGTTCATTAAAATCAGTTAATCACGATCGTTTAATTCGCATGTTGAAAGCTCAATCAGTTATTTTAGGGTGTTTAAGACAACCATATTTAGATAACGAGATGGCTTTTTGTCAGGTTGCGGTTCCTACTAAGAGTTGGGCTAAACGATTATTCCCTAAATTATCACCGACTCAAGCGGTTAATAAATTGTGGGATTGCATCTACCAAGCTAATTACATCACTGAAAATGGAGATGCTATAGAAGCTTGGAAAAAGCACGAGAAAGAAGTTATTGAAAAAACTGATTTCTTAAATAACTCAGGAATTAAATCTCTGCATTTCAAAGATTCTAAAGGTACGGACTTCACTTTAAATCTCATCAAAGATAACATTTGGAAATCTGTCGATAGCAAGCAATCGAGATTCAATGATTCGCCTTTTATCCCGTGCTTTCCTATGGAAGAAATTTATACAGTTCCCAATAGAAAAAGCGTCAATGGTGTTCTAGTCTCATCTAAGACTCTTTCTTTTTACGGAACTACCATTGAAAATATCCGTTTAGAATTTAAAGAAGGTAAAGTAGTTAACTTCTCCGCTTCTAAAGGTCAAGATATTTTAGAATCTATAATTAAATTTGATCAAAGAAGTGGCTATGTAGGTAAAATAGGTTTAGTTCCTAACACTTCACCTCTAGCTAAACAAAAAATCAATTATCAAATCTCTGCTTTAGATAAGAATGCATCTTGTAGTATCGTTTTAGGTTTAGCTCTAAGATGCTGTGTTAAAGATGGCGATAGGATGTCTAATGATGATATGTTAGCTGCGGGAATGAACGTATCTTCTTTATATGTTAATATTTGTTTTGGAGAAGATGATTTACAAATAGACGGATATAAAGAAGATGGCAGTGTAGTCGAAATATTTAGGCAAGGAAAATATTGTTTATAACTAAGGGGGTAATATTATGATTAAAGTCGCCGTAGATATGATGGGTTCTGATTTAGGACCTGAAGAATTGGCTAAAGGTGTTTTAGATTATCTTGCCGAAGATAAAGAAATGGAAGTCATCGCCGTTGGTGATGAATCTAGATTGGGTTTATTCAAAGGCAATCCTCGCATTGAAATTGTTGATACTAAGGAAGTCTTACCAATGGAAACTTCCGTTGTTAAATTTCTAAGAGCGAAAAACTCTTCAATGTACAAAGCTATTGAATTAGTTAAAGAAGGTAAAGCTCAAGCGGTTGTTACTGCTGGTTCTACTGGTGGATTTTTAACTGGCTCAACTATTTTATTGAAAAATGTTGAAGGAGTTAAAAGAGCGGGTTTCTGTTCCCCTTTCCCTACTTTAGTTAAAGGTAAATCAGCTTATATTTTAGATATAGGTGCATCTAATGTTAACACTGCGGAAGAATTAGTTGGTTTTGCAAGATTAGGTAAAATCTACGCTGAATTAATAGGGGGTATTAAAAATCCTTCTGTCTACTTGCTATCTAATGGTGTAGAAGAAGGTAAAGGTTTAGATGAATCTAAACAAGCCTATGCAGTTTTAAAACAGCAAAAAGACATCAATTTCAAAGGTAATACTGAAGCTAGAGATTCTTTAAGTGGTGAAAAAGATGTAATCGTCTCTTCTGGCTATCCTGGAAATATTTTCTTAAAAGCTTCTGAAGGTATGGCTTTGATGATGCAAACCTTAATTAAGAGAGCTTTCAAGAAGAATATTTTCTCTAAAATTGGTTATTTAATGACTAAATCTGGTATTAAAGAAATGAAAGAAACTATGGATTATAAAAAGACTGGTGGTGCAATTTTATTAGGTATCAACGGTGTTGCTATTAAGACTCATGGTAATTCCAATGCTAAATTTTTCTATTATTCTATGAAGTTAGCTAACAAGATGGTTAGAGCTGACATTGTCAACGTAATTAAGAAAGAATTTGCCACTAATCAAGAATAAGAGATTATATGCCTAACAAAAATTACAAAGAACTGTTATCTAAATTAGGAATCAAGGTTAATAACTACGCTTTATACGAAGCGGCTTTTACTCATGCTTCTTATAAAAACGAGAATAAGAACTGTGTTGATTACGATCGTTTGGAATTTATAGGAGATGCAGTTTTGTCTTTGTTTGTTGGGGAAATGATTTATTTGCAATTCAAAGATATGAATTCAGGAGAATTGTCTAAATGTCGTTCCTCTTTAGTTAGAGGTAATACGGAAGCTAATATCGCTAAAGAATTAGGCTTTGAAAATTATATTAAAGTTTCTAAAGCTTTAGAGAAATCTGGCGGTGTTAATTCTAAAATACTTGAAGATGTCTTTGAAGCATTTATTGGAGCGTTCTATTTGGATAATTTACCTAATATTCAAATAACTAAAGATTTGATTAATAAGTATTTTGCTGATTTAGTAACTCATTATGATCTGTATGAGAATTTCGATTATAAATCTAAATTCCAAGAAGAGATTCAAAAAGAAATACATAACTCCGGTAAAATCGTCTATGAAAAAATATCAGAAAGCGGACCTGATAATGAAAAGTGGTTCGTTGTAGAAGTTAAATTGGCTGGTGTAACTTTAGGTACAGGTGAAGGTAAATCTCTTAAAAAAGCCGAGCAGGCCGCCGCAAAAAACGCTTTAGAAAAGAAGGTTATCTAAGATGGGATTATTTGATTATTTAAAAAAGAAATTCTCGAAAAATGAAGATGAGAAAAATATAAAACCTGTAGAAGAACAAAAAGTTGCTTCTATAGAAAGTCCAGTTGAAAATAGCGATAAATCTTTATCGTCTTCTAGTGTTGAGGGAAAAGAAAAAATCAAGGATAACACTCAAGAAGCTTACGCTCGTGGTATGAAGAAAGCTAGGAAAGGTTTCATGTATAGATTGAAATCTTTAACCTCAATTTTTAGAAAAGTTAACGAAGAATACTTCGATGAGTTAGAAGAAATTTTAATCGAAGCGGATGTCGGTACTGAACTTACTTTTAGAATTATCGATGAAGCTAAGCAGGATGCTAAAGTTTACAATATCGATTCTCCAGAAGAGATTAATAAATTGGTCGTAGAAAAAATGTTTGAAGGCTACGCTCAATCGGGTAAGAGTGTTTCCCCCGATTTGAATTTTGTCAACAATGGTCCAACAGTTTTATTGATGGTTGGAGTTAATGGTGGAGGCAAGACTACTACTATTGCTAAACTGGCGAACCGCTATTCAAAAGCTGGCAAAAAAGTATTGCTAGTCGCTGCGGATACTTTTAGAGCTGGAGCAACAGAACAATTAGGAGTCTGGGCTAATAGAATCGGCGTTGATATTTTAATGGGCGAAGATGGATGTGATCCTTCTTCCCTTTGCTATGATGGCGTAAGAAAAGCTGTCAATGAAAAGTTTGATTTAGTTATAGTCGATACAGCAGGTAGATTGCAAAATAAAACTAATTTAATGAACGAGTTGGCGAAAATGAGAAGAGTTATTGGAAAAATCATTCCTGAAGCTCCTCACGAAACTTTCTTAGTTATTGATGCTAACACTGGTCAAAATGGTATTGATCAAGCTAAAGTTTTTAAAGAAGCCACTCCTTTAACCGGTATTGTCATTACTAAGATGGACGGCACTTCTAAAGGTGGCATCATCTTAGCGATTAGAGATAAATTAGGAGTCCCTGTTCGCTTTATTGGTCTAGGTGAAGGTATGAATGATTTAAAAGAATTCGATTTAGATGAATATCTCTACGGTTTGTTATTAGTGGAAGAAGATGAAGATTAATATTCTTTATTTTTAAGAGGTTAATTACATGGTTGATATGCAATATAGGAATCGAATCAATCAACTTCTCTCTATTTATGGGGAGAAACTTTCACCTTTACAGAAGGAAGATTTGATTTCTTATTATTCTGATGATTTGTCTTTAAGTGAAATCGCTCTTAATAGAAACGTCTCTAGAAATGCAATTCACCTCTCTATTAAAAATGGCGAGAAGGAATTAGAGGAGTTGGAATCTAAATTACACATTCTTGCACTTTTCACAAAAATCAACAAAGAATTAGATACAATATATGAGGACAAATCCAAAGAAGAGATTTTGGAGATAGTCAGAAAAATTAAGGAGGAATTAACTCATGGCATTTGAATCTTTAGGAGATAGACTTCAAGGGATTTTTAAGAAACTATCTGGCAAGAGTAAATTAACTGAATCCAACATGGAGGAAATGCTTCGTGAAGTACGTTTAGCGTTACTTGAAGCTGATGTTTCTTATAAAGTAGTTAGAGATTTTGTTAACGATATTAAAGAAAAAGCCTTAGGTCAGAAAGTTTTAGAAAAGCTTTCACCTTCACAGATGGTCGTTAAAATTGTCTATGAAGAATTAACTGAACTTTTGGGCTCCACCGATTCTGAACTCAAATTAGGTCAAGCCCCTTCTCCTATCATGTTAGTTGGTTTACAAGGTACTGGTAAAACTACATCAGCAGCTAAATTAGCTTACTTATTTAAGAATAAGATGAATAAGAAAGTTTTGATGGTCGCTGGTGATATCTATAGACCAGCAGCTATTGATCAGTTGGAAACCTTGGGTAAACATATCGGTGTAGATGTCTATACTGATAGAAGTGGAACTAAGCCTCCTGCTATCGCTTTAAATGCTTATAAGAAAGCTAAAGAAGAAAAATACGATGTTGTTATCATCGATACTGCCGGTCGTCTACAAATAAATGAAGAACTAATGGATGAATTGAAAGAAATTCAAAAGTTAGTGCCGGTTGCTGAAACATTGCTATTAGCAGATGCCTTATCTGGTCAAGATGCTATTAATGTAGCCAATTCCTTCAATGAGCAAATTAAATTAACTGGTGTCATCATGTCTAAGTTAGACTCTGATGCTAGAGGTGGTTCATCTTTATCCATTAGAAAGATGACCGGTGTTCCTATCAAGTTTGCTGGTGTAGGTGAAAAAGTTGAGGATTTTGAAATCTTCCATCCGGATAGAATGGCCAAGAGAATCTTGGGCATGGGTGATGTCATATCTTTAGTCGAGAACGTCCAAGAAAATATAGATCAAGAGAAAACCATGAAGACTACCAGAAAGATTATGTCTGGTAACTTTGGCCTTGATGATATGTTAGATATGCTTCATCAATTAAGGAGAATGGGCCCTTTCAAGAAAATTTTATCCATGATTCCTGGTATGCCTAAGATTTCTGATGAACAATTAGAAAAAGGCGAGGACATGACTAAGAAAATGGAAGTCATCGTCTCTTCTATGACTGTAGAAGAAAGGAAGCATCCAGAAATTATTAAGAATTCTAGAAAGCAGAGAATTGCTGAGGGTTCAGGAACTGATGCTTATCAAGTAAATAGAGTCTTGAAATCTTACGAACAGATGAAAGAATCTGTTAAGAGAATGTCTCCATATATGAAAAAAGGTATGACTGAATCAATGCAAAAGGATTTGATGAATCAATTTAAAAATACTAAATAAATTTCAAGTCGAACATTGAAAGTTCGACTTTTTTGATAAAAAAATTATAAAAAAAGCAAAAAAATATATACTTGCAACCGATAGTTGCGTAAAATGAAAACTAGAATTGGTAGTAGCAACCGCAAATAAATCGATAAAATTCTAGTTGTAAAAGGGAGAAAAATTTTATGAATATCGAAATTGCAAATCGTTTAGTCGAATTACGTAAGAAGTCAGGGCTATCTCAAGAAGAACTATCAGAAAAGTTGGGTATTTCTAGACAAGCCGTATCTAAATGGGAGAGAGCGGAAGCTAGTCCTGATACTGATAATTTAATTTGTTTAGCTAAACTCTATGGAGTATCTTTAGATGAACTATTAGATACTGAACAACCCGTTGAAGAAATTATCAGAAATCAGAAAGATAAGGAGGAAGAAAAGATGAAAGAAGAATCAAAAAAGGAAGAAGAATCCAATGAAGAATATGTAGATCTCAATGACAGTGGTATTCATATCAAAGGAGTCGATAAAGAAGTACATATCGATAATGATGGAATTCACTTTAAGAGAAATGGTAAAGAATATACATATAATAGAAAAAATGGTAGCAAGGTCTACGACGAAAATGGTAATGTCATAGATGAAGTCCGAGTTAAAGCTAGATTTAAAGATATAAAGAGAATTCATCGTTATCACGTTGCAAGAACCATTGCTTCTTCTTTAGTTGGTACTTTATGTTTAGTCGCATATATCGTGATAGGATGCTTAACTCCCGCTAATGTAGGTTGGGCTTCTTATTGGGTTTTGTTATTAGTACCTCCTGTTGTCTTCTCTGTTATTGAAGCTTTATATAAGAAGAGTTTCACCAAATTCAATATCACTATCTTAGTTACTATTGTTTACTGCTTTATTGGTATCAGATTTGGTTTCTGGCATCCTTATTGGGCACTTTGGTTTGCGATTCCCGCCTGGTATACCATGTTTGGCCCTATCGATAGAGCTATAAAAGAAAATATGATTAAAGAAGGTGCCCTAGAATTCTCTATCCATGGTAAAGATGTTGATGAAGATGAAGAATCTTTAAAAGAGAAAATGGACGATATTAATATTGATTAAAAAAAGCGAGATTTAAATTAATAAATCTCGTTTTTTATTTGATTTCAGTTACTTTTTTAAAATTGGTATGACTTTTTTTTGCCTTCCTCCAACCATGATAGGAGTGGTATTGTCGATATAGACATCAGTTTCACACCTCATACCAAAATCGGGAGCGTAAATGCCAGGCTCTAAAGAAAAAGATATTCCATCTATGCAAGATCTAGTATCGTGAGATTCGTAATTGTCGATATTCATTCCTGGACCGTGAGGAGAAACATCTATAGAGATGTTATGGCCGGTTCTGTGGGTGAAATATTCTCCGTATCCACTTTCTTCTACTACTTTTCTCGCGATATCGTCAATTTCATAGCCTTCAACTCTTCGTTTAGGTAAATTCTCTTTAATGAAATTGAAGGCTTCATCGACGGCTTTTCTTAAAATTGCAAATCTTTCTTCGTAAATAGGGGGCACTTCTTCTCCTACATATCCCATCCAGGTTATATCAGCATAGACTCCATTTTCCTTATTAGGCATCGCCCACATATCGATAAGGACAGAATCCCCTCTTTTAATATCTGAATGTAGTTCTTTAGAAGGAGTGTAATGAGGATTAGAAGCGTTAGCGTTAACCGCAACTATAGCCGGTTCATCAAAAATCATACCTTCTTCTTTAAATCTATCCCCGATGAATTTTTGAATGGTATATTCGTCTGTCTTGCCATCTTTTTCGACTAATTCTCTGATTTTAGCAAAGGCTTCATCTTTAATTTGAAGAGCTTTATTACAAGCCCATACTTGTCCTTTATAGGCGTCTTTATCATATTTAGCAGAAAATATTTGAAGTAAATCTCCTGAGGATGAAACATTTATATTTAAACTTTTAATGTATTCGACCGATCCGTAATCCGCCAAAGAAATTCTAGGTAACAAGCCATATTCAGATATATCCATCAAGACATTTTTATATTTAGAAAAACTATTAGATTCGATATTTAACATCTCTTTCCAAGTTTTATATACTCTTAAATCAAAATTATCTAAAATTTCTTTTTCATTCAAAAATACAGTATCAATGATATGGCAAATGATATAAGGCTTATTATCTTTAGGGAAGACTAAAAAGATTTTTCTAGTTAGCATCTTATTGCCTAAAAAAGATACTAAAGTTTTATTTTTGTTTTCATAATCTACGATAATCCAGGCATCTTTTGAATTATCTTTTAAATATTTTTTTATGATCTCAAATTTATTCATATTATAATCTCCTTTGCTATTTTACCACTTTTATATCTATTAAACTTAGTTAACTAACTTTGTGTTATTATTATTCTTGGGAGTTAAAAGTATGTCTGCTTTAGGAATAACATTAATCGTATTAGGTTCTCTTATTCTTCTTTATATATTAATTACTAGTTTTTTAGCGAGTATTGCTATTAAAAAAGTATTTAAAAGAGAAAAGTGGCCCAAAAGAACATTTTTAATGCACTATACAGACTTAGATTTTGATTTCCCTAGGAAAGAATACAAATTTAAATCTGGCAAGAATACTCTTCAAGGTTATCTTTATGGAGAAAATAATAAGAAGGGTTTAGTTATATACGTATGTGGATTATCTATTGAACATTCATCTTATATATCTGAAGTTATCGCTTTAGTTAATAGAGGTTATAAAGTCTTCACTTACGATTTTACTGGAACTGGTGCTTCTGAAGGAGATAAACAAATTAGCGTTCATATTCAAGCTGTCGACGCCTCTAACTGTTTGACTTTTATTGAAAACAATCCCGATTTTAAAGGTGAGAACATCTTCTTATATGGGCATTCAATGGGAGCTTATGGAGTAGCAGTTAATTCTAATACTCATCATCATGTTAAAGCTATTGCCTCAATATCAGGGTTCTATTCTCCTGTTAAATGTTTAGTTGATGTAACTAAGACTAAATCCAAAGTTCTGGCCTTCTTTTTACATCCAAATTTTTTCTTCTTCCAATTATGTCACTATGGTAAAGCTGGTATAAGAAATGCAATTAAAGATTTAAAAGAAACAATTATACCTACTTTTATAGTTCATGGTACTAACGATGAAATGGTAAATTTTAAAACTACATCTATAATTTCTAAGAAAGATAAAATTAAAAATCCTAAAGTTACTTACAAGGTGATGGATGATCCTTTACATAGTTCACATACTTCTGTTATAGCCTCTACTGAAGCAGTTAAATATCAAATTGAGAATAAGAATAAATTAAAGGAATTAATGAAGACTCATTCTAAAGATGATTCTATGGATATAATCCTCAAAGATTTTGTTAAAAAGAGATTTAATCAAGCTAATCAAAATCTCATGGAAGAAATCGATAATTTCTTTCAATCTAATGTCGATTAGTCCGATTTTTCTTGGTTAGATTTTATAAATCTTTCGCCTTTTTCTAAGGCGATTTTTTCAATGGGTGAAATATCGTTATTCTCGATTTCCTTCAGCCTTCTTTTATCCGCGGAACTCAAGGTATATTTAGCGAATAAATCGGGTCTAAGTTGCATAGTTAATCTCAAAGATTCTCTCTTTCTAAATATCTCAATAGCCTTGTGGTTACCTGAAAAAAGGATATCTGGAATCTTCTTGCCTTCATAATCGTAAGGAAGAGTATATTGAGGATATTCTAAAAGATTGTCGTTGAAACTCTCTTCTTGAGTAGATTCTTTTGTTATGGCTCCTTCTAATAATCTAGTAATAGAGTCAGATAAAACCAATGCCCCGACTTCTCCCCCAGTTAAGATGTAATCTCCTACAGAAATTAATTCATCGCAATATGAATTAAATCTATAATCGATTCCTTCGTAATGTCCACAGACAATGATGATATCTTCTTTTAAAGAAAGTTCTTTGGCTTTATCTTGATTGAAGGTCTTGCCTAAAGGGGACATTAATACTACGTGGGATTTATTAGTTTTTACTGAATTAAGCGCATCGCATACAGGTTGCATTTGCATTATTAAACCTGCTCCTCCACCTACAGGAGGATTATCGACGCGATGATGCTTATCTTTAGTAAAATCTCTAATGTTTACGAATTTGAATTCGATGACTTTCTTCGATATTGCTCTTTTAATAATAGAGTTATTTAAGAATGAATCGAAATATTCAGGAAACAGAGTCACTATTGTGATTCTAAGCATTCTTGAAGACTTCCTCTCCATAGTCAGTAACTATAATTTTTTTGTTCTCTTCATCGTATTTTTCAATCATAATCTTATAGATGTAAGGAATTAATTTACCTTCAACTTCTATATAGATTCTCTCTCCATTTATATAGTAAGAAGATATTTTACCTAGCAATTCACCTTTTAAGTTGATTACTTCATATCCAATTAAATCTGAGAGGTAGAATTTATCTTTCAATTCTTTTTTAATAGTGTAGATATCAGATTTAACGTATTTTTCAATTTGATTGATATCGTTAATATCTTTGAAATTTAAAAATAATGTGTTGTTAGAAGCGTAAGTAAATTTAGCGCAAGTAAAAGGAATATATTCCCCTTCGAAGAGAATGAAGACCTCTTTATCTTTAGAAAAGAATTCTTCAACATCGTTAGTGATAATATAGACTTTAACTTCACCTTTTAAACCTCTTGTGGAAGTTATATGCCCTATTTTTAAATATTTTTCCATAACTATTACCTCTTTATTATTTTAATAAAAATAAAAGGCGCTTCGTAGATAAATTTGAAGCGCCTTAATTTTAATGATTATTCAGCTTGAGCGTCAGTAGCCTCAAACTTGATGTGTACTCTCTTCTTTTCGTCGCGTCCTTTAATGTTGACGATAGTTCTGATGGCATCGGCGACAGAGCCGTGTCTTCCAATTAATTTACCGAGTTCATCACCAGGGCAGGCGATGAGAAAATGAAGATCGTGGGTCGATTCAGCTTCTTCTTTGCTCTCTTTAGCTTCAACTACTAATTTAGTAGGGTCAGATAATAAGGGCTCGATGCAAGCTCTAATTATTTTCTCATAGTCAGCTTTCATTTTATTTTGATTCCTTCTTGGTGTTCTTGCAAGCTAAGTACTTAGCGTAGATTCCCTTTTCCTTTAATAAAGCTTTGATGGTGTCAGAAACAGCAGCGCCTTTTAATAACCAAGCGATAGCTTTTTCTTCATCAATGACAGCTTCAGAGAAAGGTTTAGCGGAATCGAAGTGACCGATTTGTTCGATGCAGTGACCATCTCTGGCACTTCTGGAATCGGTGACGACAATTCTGTAATTGGCATCCATTTTTCTACCGATTCTAGCAGATCTAATTTTAACCATTTTAATTTCTCCTTTTTATTTGACTTTATTAATATAAATAAACTTTATTAGTCTGTCAAGTATTTTTACTTTACAGATATAAAATATTTTTGAAATTTAAAAATGGAGGTAATCCCTCCATTATTAATTAAATTATTTGACTCCTTAAACCGTAATGTACGACGATTCCTAAGACTATTACTGCTACAGTAAAGATAATAATAATCGTACCGTAAGGGAATAAATTATTTGGTGATATCAAGCAGAATATTAATCCAAAGGCAGCGAATAATATCGAGAAGATAGTGATGGAATATTTAATCCCTGGCAACAGGTTTCTCATGCAGAATTGAACAATAGAGAGAATGATAATTATTACGGCTAAGACTGCAGGTATACCTAGAAGAACATTTCCGTAAATTCCTAAATCTTTATTGTTAAAGACCATCGCGTAATAAGACATAGGCTCATTTGCAGAAGTGCGACAGATATTAAAAACACAAACAACTAAAAAGACCACGTAGATAAAAGCTCTAATTAACTGTTTATATTTAATTGCTTTTGTCATTAAAACGTCTCCTTTATTTTAGAAGCTAATAAATCTAAATCTTTATTTTGTTCTTCTTTAAGACTTCCTTTTATAGTTATTATAGGTTCAATTAAGGTCGAAGAAGGTATTTTTTCAATATATTCTTTAATTTTCTTTCCTGCAGTGGGTAACCACAAGCCGTTTTCAATAATAGCGAAATTTCTTCCTTTCAACCCTAAATGAGTAAGTCTAATTAAGAAATCTTCGATAGGAGGGAAGATTTCTCCTTCGTGAGTAATAGATGCTATAACTATAGTTTTTACTTTAAAGGCTTCCGAAACTAAATAAGAAATATTAGTCTTAGAGGCATCGAAATATTTTCCTCCAGGGATAAATTTCTTTAAAGCTTCTGCGGCTTTAGCAGTATGACCATAGATAGATCCTGTGACGACCATGAAGGAATTATCTTCAGGAGTGTAACTCGCCCAAGAAGTATATTTAGAAATGATTTTATCAAAATCTTTTCTCCAGATAGGTCCGTGTAAAGGAAGAATCGTAGAGATGTTTAATTTAGAGACGTTATTTAAAGCGGAAATGACATTGGTGCCGAATTTACCGACGATATTAGTGTAATATCTTCTCATTTCAGAGAAAAATTCTTCATCTTGATTATATTCATCTGCGAATAAATGTTCATTCTTACCAAAAGTACCAAAGGCGTCTGAAGAATATAAATCACCAGTCTTTTCATCGTAAACAAATAGAACGTCAGGCCAGTGAACTAAAGGAGCGGGAATGAATTTTAAAGAGTGGTTAGCAGTTTGAATATTTAAATTAGGTCCACCAACTAAAATAGAATCATCAGGAATATTAGGGGAGAGAGCTTTTAAAAAGTTCTTGCCCATAGAGGAAGTAACAATTTTAACATCTTTGAATTCTTTAACGATATCTTCAATGGAACCAGAGTGGTCAGGTTCTAAATGTTGAGCGATTAAATAATCCAATGTTTCACCATTTAATTCTTCTTTGATTCTAGAGATGAAATCTCTACTGACTTGAGGGTCAGCATCGTAATATTTAATATCACCTTCACCTTTTTCAATAGTGGAAATTAAGATGTTTTTATCATCCTTAATTAAATAAGCGTTAAAAGACATTCCTTTAGGTAAGGAATACATGTTATCAAAAGACGACAACTTTTCATCGTTGCCTCCAACGTAAATTAAATCTTCTCTAATTTTAATGGACATATCTAATCTCCTATTTATTTTTTAGCGTAACCAATAATCATTTGGTCAAACACAGGTAATACTTTTGTATAGAAATCATCGATGCTGAAATCAGGTAGTGAAGTCATACCAGATTTAAACCATTCTAAGCATTTACCGACGATGGGATATTTGCAGATTTCTGCAATAAGTTCAACCTTATCTTCATCTAATTCAATATTGAGAACCTTTTCTCGAGATTTTATAGCGGAAATTAAAACATATTTAACTTCAGAATATAAATTGGTATTTAATAAATCAGGATCTATGGAATTGATGGTATTTAAGATGACATTCTTGTTATCTAAAATATATTTATAGAAAACTTGGATTTTTTCTTCGGTGCTGAATTCTCTAGTTTTTTCTATGAGGATATTTACATCATTTTTGAATAAGAATTCTGTTAGATAATAAACATCTTTAAAATGATAATAGAAAGTTTGTCTATTTATAGAACAAGCTTGCGCTATTTCTTGGACGGTGATTTTTGATAGTGGTTTATTTTGCAAAGCATTTCTAAGTGCTTCAGCCAATTCAACGTTTTTGTTTGTAGCCATATAAAAACTACCTTTCTGAAATTTATTATAACATTAAGACTGTTAACAAACTATCGATTGATGATATTTGTTTTTAACTTAAATAAGTGATTTTAATTTAAATTTGAAGCGATTTCTTTAAGTTTAGCGTCGCAGAGTAAATTATATAAATCTTCGTAAGTGTTAATTACGTAATCCTTTAAATATTCGTAGACTTTCAACTCTATCTCTTCTAATTTATTCTTCGGTTTTTTAATAATTTCTTGCATATTACCTTCTTGTTCCATGAAGAAGACATCTAAAATTATTCTTCTTTCTAGAGCGAGGATAGAATCCTCGATCCAGTATTCAAATTTGGTATTGGGATTTTTCTTCTCAAATTTCTTAGCTTTGATATACATAGGTAAAGCATCAGAGGCAGTGTGATATAAATCGAAAAAGACGTAGTTCATTTTAGACATGAAATTCTTATCATCTAAATATTTATAAGCATCTCCTCTTAATATTTGAATCTTATCACTTACTTCTTTAGGGAATAAACATCTGATATTATCGTCAAATAATTTGATGATTTCTCCGCTATATTCGATAATAAATACTTTTTCAACATCCTTATTTAAGGAAATCATATAAGGGTAGTAGCCTAAACCTAATCCGCATACTACTACCTTACCTTTAACAGAAGAAATTGATTCTTTCATCGTGTTAATTTCGTAAGGAGTAATAGTCATCCAGACGCTTTTATTTTCTAATAGACAGAGATATTTATATCTTTCAGGGAAATAGCCTAGAGTAGTCACTTCTCTGTAATTATCTTCTTTTTTAACTTTAGTATCTTCGCATACAAATGCTTCGTATGGTTCGAAGTAATTGTAAGAGAGTTTATATTTACCTAGAGAGGCTTCTTTAACTTTTATGTTCTTGTAGTAAGGGTTATTAACATAAGTCTGAGTATTCAATTTCTTGATATTTTCCATCTCTGAATCGACAATGAGGTTATTCATATCTCTATCGGAATAGTCGATATTTTCTCTTTTAAAAATTAAATGTAAAAAAGCTTCGCTTTCTCCACACCCTTCTATTTGCATGGTGCTTATTAAATCTTTTTCAGTGATTAAATTAGGATAGTTATCTAACATCTCTGAATAGATTTGTGCGACTCCGATATTTTCATCTAAGGTATTTAATAATTTATTTACTTTCTTATAATCTTTGCCATCTATATTAATCTTCATAATTTTTACCTCATAAAGATTATATCGTATAGTCATCAATCATTTTCTTAAAAGATTGTAAGTATTTATGCCTTTAGATTAGATAATATTAAAGCGCTTTATAATTATTTTTCTTTTCAGAGGATAACGATATGTTTATAATTTTCTTTGAGGAGATTTTCAAAATGTTAACTATTGTCAAACATCCATTAATTGAAGTTAAGCTAGATATCATGAGAGATGAGAATACTAAAGCTAAAGAATTTAGAGAAGCTTTAGAGGAAATCGCATCCTTGATGTCATTTGAAGTTTTTAAAGATATTAAAACTCATGAAACCGAAGAGATTATTAAGACCCCTACAGGTATTGAATTACATAAACACAGATTAGATAAGAAGATTATTCTCGCCCCGATCTTAAGAGCGGGTATCGGTATGGTCGATGGTGTTAGAAAGATGATTCCTACTGCCAGAACCGGTCATATTGGTATATTCAGAGATGAAGAAACTTTATTACCTCACGAATATTATTTCAAACTTCCTAAAGTCGAAAATCCTTTAGTTGTTGTTATTGATCCTATGTTAGCTACCGGCGGTTCAGCAATCGATGCTATCTCCGCAGTAAAGAAAAGAGGCTATACCGATATTAGATTAATGTGCTTAGTCGGTGTTCCCCAAGGTGTCAAAGCTGTTCAAACCGCTCACCCTGATGTAAATATCTATCTTGCTTCTTTAGATGAGAAGTTAAATGAAAAAGGTTATATCTTACCTGGTTTAGGTGATGCTGGTGACAGAATCTTCGGTACTAAGTAATTAAGAATGCAAGGTTGATTCCTTGCATTTTTCTTTTATATCAATAATTCTATTTTTTGAGATTTAATAACAAAAAAAGACAAGTCACATAATAACTTGTCTTATTGCAGTTATAATGGTCGGAGTGACGAGATCCGCCCTCGTGATCTCCCGGTCCCTAACCGGGCGCACTAAACTGGCTGTGCTACACCCCGTTAACCTGCCTATATATAATAAAATCTCAAAAAGAAAAAATCAACAACTTTTTTCTCTATAGTTTAGATGCGCCCATTTTAAGCAATTTAAATATTATTTTTGGCTGCCTTTTGATTCAACAAAACTGTTTCATTATTCTTACTCTTTGAAAAATCCTTGGTGATCCACCATATTCTCAATTGTTTCAACTGAATCAAAATGGAATGGATATATTTCACTTAGTTGATATATCTTGCTATGGTAGCTTGGTTTAGTTTCTGTGTTATCGACATAAAAGTTAAATGGGATAGGATCGTTTAATCCCCAACCATAGACCCATTGGAAGTCGCCTTTTACGTTTAAATCATAGTCATGGCTTCCAAAAGGAGAATTCATATAGACCTCTTTAGCTTCATCCATGATATCGGCAAGGTTATTGTTATAGAACGTATCGATAATTTTAGTTCCATAAGCCATGCCTGTTTTAGCATTTATTTTGTCTTTATAGTATTTGCCTTCGCCTAAATATGAATCCATATAGATGCAATAGAAATTTACATCGTTTCTTTTCTTTAAAAATTCTTCGATGTATTTATATTGTTGCCCACTTCCACCAGTTCCGTGGTCACCATCGGAATTATGGATAAGAGAGATAATCACCTTTGAACCAAATTCCTCGGTGTTATGGTAAAAACCGCTTAACAAATGTTGGCCACTTTTAACTGTCGTAGGATCAAAGGAATAAGCGTGCTTAAGATAGAATTCATCTGCTGGTTTTTCTTTATATTTATTACTATTGCATGATGCCAAGCAAAAAGAACCTGTTAGTATTAATAAAAATGATATTATTTTTTTCAATTGTATCACCTCAATTGATATTATACTCAATTTTTAATGTTATTTTCTGTTATACTAGATTCCTTAAGGTATCACATCATCAATAAATATTTTTATTTTGGGTTTTGTTATACTTTGAGGTTGCTTTGCCAGCCTGTGCCAAGATTACATCGTTTATTTCTTTTGTATACTTTAATAGTATTAATGAAACAATAGCAGTTAGTATTTCTGTAATTGGGAATGCTCACCAAATTACATCTTTTGCATTTTCAAAGTTAATAAAAATTAAAGCGATAGGTACAATTATGATTATTAATCTTAGCAAAGAGATAAATAAAGGTGTTACTGATTTCCTATATGCTTGAAGAATACCTTGTATAAGGACACCATAGTAATACAATTGAAACACACTTTCGTGGTAAATAAATAGGCCACTCCTATCACTTAAGAATGGCTTATTGTCGTTTTATATGTTTTTTCCAATAAATTCTTCTATCTTTTCAAAAGGTATCTTGTCATGGTTAATCCCACCATCATATAAATCACAATGTGTAGCGTCTTTTACCAATAGGAACTCTTTATTATCGCCTTTTAATAATTTAAATGCATCTTGACCAAAATATAAAGAATGGGCTTTTTCACCATGAACAACTAAAACAGCATTTCTTATTTCAGAAGCATATGTAAATAATCTTGTGTTAAGCAAAGATGTTCCTGCAGTAACATTCCATCCACCATTGCTATTTAAACTACGTGAATGGTATCCACGTGGTGTTTTATAGTAGTCGTAGTATTGTTTTACAAACCATGGAAAATCAGTGGGATCATCAACCACTCCACCACCAAGTTTATAATTACAATTCTTAAAATCTAGTGTTCTTTGATTATTTATAGCCACTCTTGCTTGATATCTTGCTTCTTCATTATCTGCACTATCGAAATAGCCATTGCCAGTCACTCTAGACATATCGTACATAGTAACAGCGACTGTCGCCTTTATTCTTGTATCGATACATGCTGTTTGAATAGCCATGCCACCCCAACCACAAATACCGATGATAGAGATTTTATCGTGGTCAACATTATTTAAATTAGATAAATAATCAACTGCGGCTTGGAAATCTTCAACGTTGATATCTGGCGAATTCATATATCGTGGTTCACCACCGCTTTCACCGGTAAAAGATGGATCAAATGCGATTGTTAAAAAACCTCTAGCTGCCATTTCTTGAGCGTATAATCCACTTGATTGTTCCTTTACTGCTCCAAATGGTCCAGACACTGCTATCGCAGGGAAATTGTCACCGCTTTTAGGCCAATACATATCCGCAGCAAGTTCAATGCCAAAATGATTTTTAAATGTAACTTTCTTATGATTCACATTTTCGTTTTTGGGGAATACCTTATCCCATTCTTGTGTTAGATTTAATTTAGTCATTGTTATCAATCTCCTTTATTGCTTTCTTTGTTTCAGACACTAATCTTTCATATTCTTCAATTAGCTCTTTTGGATTTTTAAGCTTTTTATATGCCTTATCTTCAGCTAGATAAATATCTTTTAAAATGTCTTTGCTATACTCAATACCTTTTGAAGTGAGTTTTATTTTTCTTTCTCTACCATCATCTTCTTTTTTAATGAGTTCTACATAACCATCCTTTTCCATTTGCTTGATGATAGTGTTCACCGTTGATAATGGCATAGACCAATGGTCAGCAATCTCTTTTTGTGTTTCGAGCCCGTTAAAATCAATAGCATATAAAACCCATATGAAATTATCTGTCCTTTTATTAATTTTGGTTGAATAGGTTTCATAAAGAGCCTCATACTCATAAGCTGCTTTACCTAATCTTGTGTAAAATTCTTTCTTATTCACATTAAAATGATACTACGAGTTCGTATTATTGTAAATTGCTTTACCCAATTATTTATATAAGAATTTAGTGGCTTACACTATAGCCTAGACCTTTCGTGTAAATAATTTATTTTCAGCTGATATTGAAACAATTATTAATTTTAATATTCATCTTTCTTTTGAAGCGTTGTCTTCTTTTACCATTTAGCTTCAATCTTTACTTCTTTATGTACAAATCTTTACTTTTTAGTTGCTTTGTGGTGCAATAAGTAAAGAATTAAGCAAGGAGGTCTTTTATGTATTCATACAAAAAACTAGAAACAAGACTACATGCAATCGGGCTTAATAAGTCAAGCCTATCTACGAATCTTGGTATTTCATCAAGAACTATTGCAAAGATATCTAAGGGTGAAAAGATTGCAACAAATGTATTGAAAAAAATCTCAGACTTCCTCGGTTGTAGGATTGAAGATCTTTTCACA
>CACYCE010000051.1 GCA_902772915.1 uncultured Erysipelotrichaceae bacterium
ATTATCGATATTCATACCTAATTCTTTCATTCTTTGAGTTAGTTTATCATAATCAGCTTCTCTTTCACTTCCACCGACTAATTCACCAATCTCAGGAACTAATAAGTCAACAGCAGCAACGGTCTTACCATCTTCGTTCTGCTTCATATAGAAAGCTTTAATTTCTTTAGGATAATTAGTTAAGAAGATAGGACCTTTAAAGACTTCCTCAGTTAAATATCTCTCATGTTCAGATTCTAAATCTAAGCCCCAGAAGATATTAGGATTATTGAATTTATGGCCATTTTCTTTAGCCTTTAATAAGATGTTGATAGCTTCAGTATAATCAACTTGGGTAAAAGGTTTATTGACAAAATCATCCAATCTCTTCTTCAAGCCGGTATCAACCCACTTATTGAAAAATTCGATTTCATCAGGACAGTTAGCTTGGACGTATTTAACAATATATTTAAGGAAATCTTCAATTAAATCCATATCGTCATATAAATCTGCAAAAGCAATTTCAGGTTCAATCATCCAGAATTCTGCAGCGTGGTGAGTAGTATTAGATTTTTCAGCTCTAAAAGTAGGGCCGAAAGTATAAACATCTCTAAAAGCCATAGCGAAAGGCTCGACGTGAAGTTGACCCGAAACTGTTAAAGAGACATCTTTACCAAAATAAGAATCAGGGTGAGAAATATCAGTGATAACTCTAAAAGTATCACCCGCTCCTTCAGCATCGTTACTAGTTAAAATAGGAGTGTGAACATAGACAAAACCTTCACCTTGGAAAAATTCGTGAACAGCCATAGATAAAACTGATCTCACTCTGTAGACCGCTCTAAAAGTGTTAGTACGAGGTCTTAAATGAGGGATGGTTCTTAAAAATTCTAAACTTGTCTTCTTCTTTTGAAGAGGATAAGATTCATCAACTCCTCCCACAACTTTAACGCTATTTAAAATAATCTCGACAGGTTGAGGAGCATCAGGAGTTAAATGGACGCTTCCTTGAATGGAAATAGAAGCACCTAATCTCAATTTTTCGATTTCCTCAAAACCGGGAGTCTGTTCAGAATAAACTAATTGAGCATTCTTAAAACAGGTACCATCATTGAAAGTTAAAAAACCAACTTTACCCATGAAGCGGTTATTAATAACCCAACCGTCGATTGCAACTTCGTAACCGTCAGCTAAAGATTTGTCGTAAGTACCCTCAAACAATTCTCTAATAGTAATGTAATTTGCTTTTGTCATAAATAAGAATCCCCTTTTTCTATTATAATTTTATTCTACGAATAATTCATTAATTTTTAGATTATCTATATCCTAATTCTTCACTAGCTTTAGGAGAGAAATCTAGACTATCTCTAATACCATTTTTATACATGCGGTAACCGATTTTTGCTATCATCGCCGCATTATCAGTAGTACACCAGAGAGGAGGAATTAAAATTTCATATTTCTTTCCACCTCTAGCTAAGATTTGTTCTCTTAAATAAGAATTAGCGGAGACTCCTCCGCCCATGATAATTTGCTTAACTTGATATTTCTCAGCAGCTAATAAAGCTTTATCAAGGAGTTGATCTACGAAAGCTTTTTCTACTGAGAAAGCGTATTTTTTAACCATCTCTTCATCGAGTTCACCTTTTTCTTTTCTAGCTCTAATATCTCTAATTAAAGATGACTTTAAACCTGAATAAGAGAGATTGAAACCACTAGCTTTTACTTTAGATAATTTGAAAGTCTCGATATTGTGATCCTTAGTCAATTTATCTATAGCGACTCCCCCTGGATAAGGTAACCCTAATTCCCTAGCGACTTTATCTAAAGATTCACCTATAGCATCATCTAAAGTTTCACCAATAATTTTAAAATTCAGGTGATCTTTCATATAAACTAATTCAGAATTACCTCCAGAAGCAACAATAGCTAATAGAGGGAATTTGAAATCTCCTGCAAATTCATTAGCGTAAATATGCCCTGCTAAATGGTGAACATTAATTATAGGTATATTGTAATAAGCTGATATGGTCTTAGCAGCTAAACAACCTATATGTAAAGCTCCAATTAACCCAGGCTTACCAGTGACAGCTACGCAAGTTAATTGACTAGGATCAATCTTAGCTTTTTCAAAACATTCTTTCAAAACAAAACCGATATTTTCTAAATGCAATCTCGAAGCAATTTCCGGCATTACTCCACCGTATTGAATATGAGTGGCAATTTGAGTGGAAATGACATTTGATAAGATTTCTTTGCCATTTAAAAGAATCGAGGCACTAGTCTCGTCGCAACTAGATTCGATTCCTAAGACATATTCATCTTTCATCATTAATCTCCTTACATAAACAATAAGCATCTTCGCCATTAGAGTAATAACCTTTGCGAGTTCTTTGATACTTAAACCCGTTTTTGGTATAGAGATTATTAGCTCTAATATTAGATTCTCTAACTTCTAAAAATATTCTTTCAATTCCTTTTTCTTTTAATATTTCTATTCCTTTTTCTAAAAGCTCACTTCCTTTACCTTGACCTTCAAAAGAAGAATCAACAGCGATAGAATACAATTCAGATTCATTCCCATTTATAGAAAATAAAGCGTAACCAATGATATTATCTTCTTCTAATTTAATAAATAGATAAGAAGGATCATCTACGATTCTTGAAAAGAATTCTTCTCCTAAAATAGATTTCATTCTCTTAGATTCTATAGAGACAATTTCTTTTAAATCACAAGATTTAACTTTAGATATTTTAGTCATTATTCCCTCTTAAATATCTAGCTTTTAACGTTAAAGGTAATTCACTTAATTCGAAATATTTTCTCCCTTTAATTAAAGCTTCATCCATAGATATAGAAACGATTTTATTATCTTTGAATCTAGATTTAGCTTCTTGTTCGAAATAAGGAAGAACCCCGATAACTAATTCTTTATTCTCTTTTAAATAATTATCGACTTCTTCTTGTTCCATTCTTTTTTCATCAAATAGAGGTTTGGAATTGAAATACGCCCCTGCAAAATAAGCGGAATTTCTAGCGTCTAGAAGCAGAAGTGATTTCCCTTCGATTAATGAAGACATAGCTTTTAAAGAAGAAGAAATATAAATTTTAACATTGCTATTTAAAACCGCATAAGTCTTCGCCACAGTTAACCCAATTCTTTCTCCTGTATATGAACCAGGTCCATCAGTAACGTATATTTCATCAAAATCTTTAAATTCAATATTAGCTTTAGAGGCTCCTTCAATCATTTTAGGAATAATATTCTCAGAAGCATTTCTAAATTCTTCATCGTGGAAAGAATAAATAATTTCTTCATCTTTAAGAAGAACTAAAGTTAGACCTTTAGTAGAAGTATCAATTAAAATTCTATTCATATTTAATTCCTTCCTCTATTTCAATTCTTCTCTTGTTTTTAGATAAAGATGTAATTTTAACAGTGATTATATTACTTTCTTTGATGTAGTAAGATTCGATGAATTTAGGCCATTCGATATATGATATTCCATCTTTATTACCTATTGATTCATCAAAGCCGATATCGGTAATTGCATCTTTATCTTCTAATCTATAAGCATCGATATGATAGAGATTTAATGTCTTACCTGAATATACTTTCATAATGTTAAAAGTAGGAGAATTGACGATTTGTTTAATTCCTAAGCCAAGAGCGATTCCTTTACAAAAAGCAGTCTTGCCCGCTCCTAAATCACCAATAGCTAAAACTACTTCTCCTCCTTTAAAAGAAGAAGCGAGCATCTTACCTAATTTGATAGTCTCAGCGCTACTAGATGAAACAAATACCATTGCAATCTCCTAATCTAATAAATTTAAAGTGTTTATAACTTGATATCTTTTATATAATTCTCTGTTAATGGCATCATCGAAAGGATATTTACCATTTTTAAGAAGTTCTTCAACTTCTTCCATAGTCTTTTCTAAGACGAATTTCAATTTGTCAGAATAACCATAGAGTTCTGCGTTTTGCCTATATTCACCCCAGTCTACTTCTTTAACTTGTTTAGAAGCGAACTTCTTCAAATCCAAATCGTAATCGATGTAATAGTAAGTCGATCCGACTTTAACTGTAGGTGAAGCGATATTGACGTAATATTCAATTTTGTTTTCTCTAAACATCACGATAGCATTGTAGAATCTCTTTTTAGAAAGAATATAGAGGGCGCCTTCTTTCGCTCTCCATTCTCGTCCGTTGTGCTCAATTACTTTAGCTCTATTTGCGCCGAGAAAATAAAAGTCGTCATCTTCTTTGATAGAAGATAAATACAACCACATTCTATGCGATGAAGAGTCGTGCTTAAAACACTTCAATTGAACGAAGGATTTCGACATATATTAAATTCTAAATGTTATTTACCTAAAGAAGACAAAGAAGAAATAACAGCACAAACTCTAACTAAATCGTCTCTGTAGTGTTTAAAAGGTTCACCAGTACGAGGTTTATCAATAGGTACTTCCATGATAGCTTCAGAATAATTTAAACACCACTTTAGACCTTTAGGATTAATTGAGAAAAAGGTGTTTTCCAATATACCATCGGAATTGAAATCATTTAACAAAGCGACAATTTCAGGAGTGAAGGCTTTTCTAGCATCATCACCTTGGGTTGACCAAACTAAATAATCGTCTTTTAAGTTATCGATTTTAACTTCTAAATAGCCATCTAAATAAGTGGGTAAATAAGCGTTCTTACCTCTTAATAAGACGATGATATCTCCTGTACCTTCTAAGGCTAAAGGATAAGTAATATACTTACCAAAGCAAGCGTAAGATTCAGCAGGTAATTTCTTCTTATCAACTTGAGAATAATCTTTACCATCAGCGGGATTTTGATAAGGAACTCTAACGGCGACTTCAGAGACAGTCATTTCTCTATTCAAGTAATTGACTTTAACGATATTTCTAGAATTAATAGCGTTAATTGTATCAAAGTAATGAGCTTCAATAATCATCTCTAAATCAACATGACCTTTAACTGAATATTGAGGATCACCAAAATTATCATCAGTAAAAACGTAAGAATTAACTAGACCGATTTCTTCTCTGACATATTTATCAACGTTAGTGTAAGCTTTCTTATTCATCCTAGCTGAGATGATAAAGGAAGTGACTAAACCCGCACCTAAAATGCCAAATACAGTCCAAGCAATCCATCTTAAATTCCCAGGTAAGAATCTATATAATAAGTAACCTCCTACGATACCAGCGATTAAAATTAACATGGTAATAGTGGAGAACATACGAGATTTAGACATACCTTTTTTAAAGGTAGATCTTAATTTCTCAACTTCTTCTTCACAATTTTCACCTTTGAAAGCAGAAATAGGCTCGAATGTGTTTTTCGCCATTTCAGTTTGAGAAATTTTCTTTTCTTCCTCTTCTCTAGCAGCTTCTTCACCTATGCCGTATTCATCTTTGAAAGTATCTTCAATCTTACGATCGATTTCTTGCTCTTTCTTCTTTTCTTCTTCTAATCTAACCGCATTATCAATAGCGACTAAATCATCGACATCGCTAACTTCATTTTTAGAGAGAATCAATTCATCTTTAGAAGGCTCAGAAGAAATTCTATAATTGTCTTTTTGTTCATCTAAAGCAGGATTTTCCTCGACTTTAGATTCTTCAATATTTTTATCTTCCTTTACTTCAACTGCTTCTTGTTTGACATCTTCAACCTTATTTTCAACAGGTCTAGATTCTTTCTTGGCAGGAGCCTTTTTAGCTTTCTTATCTACAGGCTTAGTTTCTTTTTTAGGTTTATTATCTTTATTCTTACCTAATTCTACTACAACTGTAGAATTCTTTCTCTTCTTAGCAGGTTTTGCATTATCTTTAGTGCTAGCTAAATTTTTACCATTAACTTTCGCTTTTTTAGAAGCGTCATCTTTCTTCTTGGCTGGCATTGACTTTTCCTCCATATATTAAAAACAAGCGGAATTTATCCACTTGTTTATTATATACCATAATTAATAATTTATATAAATAAATTATCTATCTTTCCCAGACGTCGGAAAACTTCAAAATTTCTCTTTCAGCCTTTAAGGATTTAATGTTTCTAAACATCCTATTTTGATGTCTTTGAAGGTAAGCTGCAATCTCCTCTCGATTATCTATATAAAGTTGAACGAGATTCTTGTCAATCTTATTCTCTTTTACCATCTCTTCAAGAGCTTTGATAGTCTCATCCATAGAATAAGCATCTTTATAACTGCGCCCTGCTATCATCGCCGCGATAACATCGGATATAGCGCATATTCTCATAGGTAAATTAATTTCATCTCCTTTTAAATGTTTAGGATAGCCTGAACCATCTAATCTCTCGTGGTGAGAATAAGCGTATTCAACGACGATTTTATCATTGAAAACATTAGATAAAATCTCTTTGGAATATTCGATATGACGCATCATTATCATCGTTTCTTCCTTAGTTAATTTACCAGGTTTTTCGAGGATTTCATGGGAAATTCTCACTTTCCCTATATCCCCAAATAGGCAGGCTGTATAGATTACGCAAGTCGTGTGTAAATCGAGATTAGTTAACTTAGAAAAGATGTATCCCATCGACGCTGATAATCTAGCGTGATACATAGTTTCAAAGTTGTAGAATTCAATACAATAAGTGACCATCAACAAATAAGATCTAATTAAATCTCTTCTAAAATAGATAGTCGTCATATAATCGTCAATCGTAGATTTATAAGCTCCAGATTTAACCTGTTCAATGAGGTTAGTTCTCTCTAGAATCTCAATCATGTCTTCACAGTCTTTAGGAGCAAAATAACTCCCTTTACCACCGTTAATTAAACTGATAATCTCTTCTGGAGAGAAACCCATACTTATCCATCTATCAACGTGATCGCATAAATTAATCATGACGCCGTATTTGTAATAAGCATCCTTTTGAGGTCTATCATATCTTCCGTGTTGAAATAAAACTATAGCGGAAAAGTCTTTTAATGGTGAAAAATATTTCAAGAATAAATAAGAAGATAAGGCTCTATCGTATGAAGTTGAAAAATCAAATTCAGAAATCATCTTGTCATTTGAGGAAGATGATTGCCATATTTTACCAATATCGTGAAATAAAGATGACAAAACCAAAATGCGAGTAGTCTTAATATCGTACCCTTGTTTTTTAGCAAGATTGAGAGTGATAAATCCCAACCTTTCACCTTGATCGAGGAAAGATGTTCCGATTTCTGAGAGCATTTCCCTAATTAAATGCCAGGCATTAGAGACACTAAATAAGGATATAAACTCATCGTATTCATCTTTCGAAAAGTCTTTTAAACCATTTTTCTCCATTTTTATCTACTTAATAACATTTTATATAACTTGATGTATTCTTCAACTTGCTTATCCCAAGAAAAGTCTTCTTTCATAGCGTTTTTAATAAGTGTGTTCAATTTATTTTTATAGAACATGTTACAAACATAACCTATAGAATAATCAAAGCAATTCTCATCCCAAGAAGCAAAAGCAAAACCAGTCGCTCCTTCGTGAGAATCATAGTAAGATTTAACAGTATCGTTTAATCCACCGACTTTAGCAACGATAGGTAAAGTACCATAATGCATAGCGATAATTTGACCTAATCCACAAGGTTCAAATTTAGAAGGCATTAAGAAGAAGTCGCTACCTCCGTAAATGAGATTAGCTAAGCCTTCGGAATAGCCCATATAAATCTTTAGATTCTCAGGATACAGTTTAGCTAAATGCTTTAATTCTTCTTCAATCATGTATTCACCTTGACCTAAAAAAATTAATTTAGCTTTGTTTTTAACAATTTCAGGAACAATTCTTAATACTCTATCAATACCCTTTTGAGAAGTTAATCTTGAAACTAATCCAAATACAGGAACATCTTCTTCAGGATTCTTAAAGCCCATCTTCGTTAACAAAGCGACTTTGTTAGCTTTCTTACCTTCTTTGTAAGTCTTGACATTATAATTTTGAACTAATTCTTTATCAGTCTCAGGATTGAAAGAATCATAATCTAAACCATTGACGATACCAAACATATCCGACTGACGATATCTGATGACGTTGCCTATGCCATTGAAATCAGTCTGATTATCTAATAATTCATGAGCGTGAGTTATAGAAACTGTAGTGATCGCATCACAAGTAGCTATACCTCCTTTCAACATGGAGACCATGTTGTTGAATTTTAACAAGCCATCTGAGTAATAGACGACTGGTAAATTCAATAAATCTCCTAAAGACATAGGATTCAAATAGCCTTGGAAAGCAGGGTTATGAATCGTCAATAAGGAGCGGAATTTCAAACCTGCATGTGCGCAAAGAAGAGGAATTAAAGCAGCTTGCCAATCGTGAACGTGAATGATATCAACCTTCATTCCCATGTGAATTACAGCTTTAGCGACGGTCAATTGAAAGAAAGAAAATCTCTCTGCATCATCACCGTAGCCGTAAATACCATCGCGACCAAAATACTGATCACATTCGACAAAATAGAAATCAACACCTTCTTTTTGATCGTAAATAATATTCGCGTGAGTCATTCTCCAACCTTGAGCGACATCGAAAGAATCGACCCACTTATACATATCTTTAACTTTCTCTTTACCCTTTCTGTAAAATGGTAAAAAGACTGAGACTTTGTGCCCTTTTCTAACTAAAGCTTTAGAAAGTCCCCAAACAACATCGGCGAGTCCACCAGTTTTAACAAAAGGCGAAGATTCACCAGCGGCAAATAAAATATTCATTTTTATACAATATCTCCCCTCTTAATAAATTGAGGATCTTTAATAGAACCGATAATCTCTGCGCTGTTGACAATTTCCGCGTCTTTATCGCAAACTAAACCATCAATCTTACAACCGTGAGAAATATGAGTTCCTGAGAAGATGACAGAATTCTTAACTTCGACACCTTCGTCGATGACAACATCTCTACCAATGATAGAATGTTCGACTTTACCATTGATAATAGAACCGTTAGCGATGAAGGAATTTTTAACTTCCGCATGCTCTAAATATTTAGCAGGAGGAGTATCGTAAGTCTTAGTATATAGCGACCAATCGTTATCGAATAATTGGTTGAAGACATTTCTATCTAATAATTCTAAAGAATATTCAAGATAGTGAGATAAGGAATCAAAACATCTTACATAACCTTCGTGTTCATAAGTATAAATAGGCATATCCTTAGCTAACTTTCTAATAGTATCTCTTAAAGAGAAGAAAGATGAGGTCTTAGTAGCGTATCTAAGTAAACCGTATAAAACTTCCTTATCGATAATATATGTACGTAAAGAGACAGTGATCTTATCTTCTTCACCTCTGTTAGGATATAAATCTCTTAAGAATCCATTAGTATCAACGTGAGCGATATCTTCTTGAATGAAAGCTTCTCTACCGTTATTAATCTTTTGAACAATGACGGAAATTCTGTGATTGTTCTTAACGTGATCTTCAATTAAAGGTCTAAAATCGATTCTGTAGATGATATCTGCAGGAGCTAAAACAACGACATCTCCTTTATTTTGCTTTAAGAACCAAGTGTTTTCTTTAAAGTTATTAATATCAGTTGAATAACCAGTATTAGAGGCGTTAGGTTCATCATAAAGTAAAGTCAATCCTCCTAATTTGGAGTTTTTAGTCCACTCTCCGCCTCTAGCGACATGTTGAATAATAGATCTAGTGTGTTCTTTAATTAAGACCGCCATTTCATCGATACCCGAATCAGAAAAATTCGAGAGCATGAAATCCATAAAGGCGTATCTACCTAAGAAGGAAGTAGAAGCCACAGATCTAGTAGTGTTTAATAATCCTAAGTTGTTAGAATCGTGTAAATTTAAAATACCAATAGCTTTATTCATTTTCCCTTCCTCCTATTAAGCGACCAAAGCGATTTCCTCGTCTTGAGAAGAAATTATATCTTCTTCGACTACTCTTTCAGTGCCGATTATCGCACGTTTAACATGCACACCAGCTTTAATAACAGTGTGAGGCATGATTACTGAATCTTCGACTACAGCCCCTTCTTCAATAGTGACTTCATTGAAAATTACTGAATGAGTGACATTTCCTTCAATAAAAGCACCTTGATTAATAATAGAATTTTTAACGCAAGCGTTAGGACCTATATATTGAGGAGTAGAGCGGGTATCTTCGGAGAAGATTTTCATCTTAGAATCGTAGATATTTAAAGGGCATTTGTCATCTAATAAATCCATGTTAGCAGACCACAATGATTCGACAGTTCCCACATCCTTCCAATAGCCATCGAAAGGATAAGCGAATAATCTTTTCTTGTTAGCTAACATCGTAGGAATAATATTCTTACCAAAATCATTTTCAGATTCAGGGTTAGCTCTATCTTTAATCAATTCACTTCTCAAAACTTTGTAAGAGAAAATATAAATACCCATAGAAGCTAAAGTTGATTCAGGGTGTTTAGGTTTTTCGGTGAAAGACTCAATCTTAAAATTAGCATCAGCTTTCATGATGCCGAATCTCTTAGCTTCTTCTAAGGAGACATTTAAACAGGCGACTGTTAAATCAGCTTTGTTAGCTTTGTGGAAATCCAACATTTTGGAATAATCCATTTTGTAGATGTGGTCTCCAGAAAGGATAACCACGTAATCAGGATTTTGACTATCTAAGAAATCTAAATTTTGATAGATTGCATCCGCTGTTCCTCTATACCAAGAAGCTCCTTCGTCAGTTTGTTTAGGAGCGAGGCAGACAGTTAGAGATTTATTACCGTCAATACCCCAGTTAGAACCATTAGAAATGTAAGTGTTTAAAGCAGTAGATTCATACTGAGTTAAAACACCAACAGTATCGATTCCTGAGTTGGCGCAGTTTGAAAGTGGGAAATCAATGATACGGTACTTACCTCCAAAATAAACCGCGGGCTTCGCAAGTTTTTTAGTTAGCGATTTAAGTCTTGTCCCTTTCCCACCAGCCAAGAGCATCGCTACAGTTTTTTCATTCGCCATAATTAATATCTTCTCCTTCCGTGAATATGAATAATACGAATAAATATAAGTTAAGTATGGTATGTAAGATTAATAAGATAAGATTCCATTGCCACTATCTTCTTCAAATGGCAAAGTCTTGTCATCAGTAAAGGCATTGACAACTCTAGCAATAGCCGAGTGGAAGGCTACTAAAGTTTCAGCCTTGGTCTCCAAAATCGTAGGAGGAACCTTTTTAGAATAATCGCTGACAAAATCGAAACTGAAGCCATCGATAAAGATAGTTAATTTCTCACCTATTGAAGTGATGATGACATCAGAACGAACAAATTGATGCATCGAGGAGATTGCTTCTGCAGTCTTCTTGTTAAAAACGAGATAAATATCTCTGCCTAAAGTTGAATAACAAACAAAGGCGGATAATTCTCTTATATCTCCAAAACCGTATTTTTTAATTTCGTTGCCTTCATATTGACGATACGAGATATTTCCAAAAGTCCTCAGTTGAATAAAGGCGTGGGATTTGCCTTTAGGTACTTCAACGGAAATGAAGACACCCTTTCTCTTCTTTCCTTCTCTAAAATAATCGTATTGCTTACATTGATATGAAAGAAGAGGGGTTGAAAATTGATAAGAATCTAAGAAAGTCGGAGTGGAAATATCTACTAAATCCAAACCTTGAACCGAGCCTTCTTGGATAGACTTATCTAAGCCGATACCATTGATTTTAGCTTCTTCCACAAGTAAGGAGAAAGATTTATTTTCAAACAATTTTTTAAATTTTTTGTTTTGAAAATGGTGAAGAAGAAGAGTACCGACTATAGCGACTATTAAAACCGCTAAGACAATAATCATTCGCAACGCTTTATCAATAGAAGAAAAATCAAAGAAATTGCCGCTCCAATCAGGATAAGGAAGAACGCGCAAAGGACTAACTTCTCCAAAAGGCTTAGGTAAAGAATAATATCCTCGACCAAAAGCTACTAATAAAACGTACAAGAACCAAGTTAACAAAATGCCTAAAAATAATCCGAAGTCACTCCAAAAAGAAACACGTTTTAAATGAGTGCGGTATCTTGATAATTCATCTGATTGACTTATGACACTTTTCGCCATATTAAACTAATATTGTCCTAATTAAATTATATAATTATATCTATTTTTATTAAAGAGAAAACGCAAGCTCTAATAAAAAATGGGGCTGAGCGCCCCATTATTTTTAATTTTGCTACTTAGATGCGAGATTTATCTTGATAAGTATCGATGTAAGAACGTTTCTTCTTAGCATCGTGATGAGTAACTAAAATCAAATCGACTTCCTTAGATAAGTCTCTCAATTTTTCTGAAGGAGTAGAGAGAATCGCTTGCAAACCAAACTTTCTCAACAAGCCTACAGCTTCTTTAATTCTGACTCCATCCATCTTGGAGAAAGCCTCATCGAAACACACTAATCTAATCGAGTTAGAATCAGGATCGTTAGTTCTGTAAAGTTGAGCAAAGGAAGCCAGAATTGAGATGTAGAAAGGAGTTTGAGTTTCACCTCCAGATTGTCTCTTAAACGATCTAGCTAAAGAAGATTCGGTCTCAGATTCTCCTCTTCTAACTAACAAATCGAAGACTAAATAAGTTCTATAATCAGTAAATTTTTGTACATTCTCAATCAATTTTGCTCGAGGATCACCTTCATCATCTCCACTAGGTTCAGTAATTAGAGTAAATAACGAATCCATAGTGTTTTTATATTTCTCTAAATAGACATCTTCAGCATCGCCGATATTCAACAACAAATCATCAGTAATCATCTGATAATATTCATAATAATCTTTGTTGGGTTCCACTGAGAATCTATAGTGATCACGACCGAATTTAACAGCTTGTAAAGCTTGGTTCAATTCATCGATTTGCATCTTGATAGTCTGGAAGGAATTACGGAGATTATAAATGAAATTATCTTTAAATTCCTTGATGGCTTTCTTGTGAGAATCTTCGATTTTAATTAAATAAGAAGGCAATAAAACTTCTTGTAAATTCTTCAATTCGTTATCGAATTCCGCGTTGGAAGTCAAATTCTCAGTATCGTAAGAGAGATTGTAAGTGATGACATATCTCTTTCGTAAATCTTTAAGTTTATTCTCCGCAGCAGTCTTACCTTGTTGACGAACAATGTAATTTTGTCTAGCTTGTCTAAGAATATCTTCAAAAGATAATTGAGATAGAGCCTTTTGATAGAAAGGATCGAATTTAGTTTCGACTAATTCTTGATCGAAAGTCGTCAACTTCTCTCTCAAAGAATTAACTAGAGCTTGTTGAGCAGGAATAGATTTCTCTTTCAATTCCTTATTGACCGCGAGCAATCCACCTTGTTCGAGGACTAAATCATTCTTCTCTTTAGCAATAGATGCTAAATCGATATCAATTAATCTAATCTTCTCATCGAAAGATGAAATATCTTTCAATTCACCTTCGCTAAGTTGCTCATCTAAATGATCTATTTCATCATTTAATTCATCGACTCTCTTCATATCATTGATATCAGCAATAAAGGTGCTAGTTTCAGAAGTAGATAAAACTTCTAAAGAAGCGATGTTCTTTAAGTGATTATTTAAAGTTATGTAAAGTTCCAATTTCTTAGATAAAGAAGAATATTCATCTTTCTTAGTTAAAGCTGATTCAGAAGATGAATGAGTACCAATGAAGGAAATCTCCGCTCTTCTTTCATTTAAATACAAAGAAGCGAAATTTCTATAACCAGTACAATTAGGCAATAAACCATTGCCGGATTCTCTAGCTTCAGCGAAAGTTTCACACTTTCTCACATTTCCTAATAAGAAATTAGTGTAAGCCCTAGCTCCTTCGTGATCAGTTTCAATTTCTTCGGCAACAGAATTAGGTTTAGCTTGATAATCTCTATCGATTAGCTTTTCAGAATCGACTATAGAAATAGAATAATAGCCGTAATCTCTGCAGATTGTCGCTAAGATTTTACTCGCTTCTTCGTAATATCTTTCTTGAACGAAGAAATTGAATTTTTGATTGAAGATAAAAGCTTCAATAGTCTTAGTCCATCTCTTATTCTTAATATCGACTAAGTCGCAATAAGAAGAAATTTGAGCGTCAGAATGTCTCTCTTTTAAAGAAGATTCTAAAGCTGCTCTAACTGCTAAATAATTAGAAGGGAAAGGCTTTCTACCTTCGTTAATTTGATCGATTTCACCTTCTAAAATTCCCTTCTCTTTATTTAAGGAGATAATAGAAGAATCTAAATCTCTAATTAAACCTTGAACATTAGAGTGCAAAGATGCCATCTCTAATTGGAATTCAGTTAATAAATTGGCGTTGAGAGTTCTATTATTTATTCCATCGAAGACATCTTGAGAAGTAGATGTAAATTCACTAGATATATCTTTAAATTTCTCAAGAGCTTCTTCTTGATTTTCTTCTA
This sequence comes from uncultured Erysipelotrichaceae bacterium, assembly GCA_902772915.1. Lineage (GTDB taxonomy): Bacteria > Bacillota_I > Bacilli_A > RFN20 > CAG-288 > Scatoplasma. The sequence continues at coordinate 14,389 of CACYCE010000051.1, forward strand.
AGAAAGAAGAATCAGTTTGAGTTAATAAAGAAGATAAATCATTTAGTCTTTGCATGTAAGAAGAAATGTAATTCTTCAAAGTGGAAGAGAGGAAATTGTAATTGTTTTCTAAAGTAGAAATCTTCTCTTGAACTGAATTCTTCTTATTTACTATGGAATTAGATAAGGAGAAGGAAGAAGAATTGACTTTCTTAGCAAAATAAGAATCTTTTTCAGATTTCAATTCATCCTCTTGTCTAGTTTTAATTCCTAATTCATCTCTAATTTGAAGAATTCTCTCTTCGTTTGATTCTAAGGTGTTAGTTAACTTAGCAAGAGTCTCAGAAGCAGAATCGAAATTGACTCTATCCATGACATAGTCAGCCATATTTAAAGAATCGAGAGCGCTTTTATAATTAGTGTAAGCTTGGCATACGTTATTCAAAGCGTCAATCTTAACTTGAATCTTCTTAGCTTCGATTTCTAAAATCTTATATTGCTCGATGTTAGTTTGCATCGCAGTAATATCGATGTTGTAATCTAAATCGCAAACGAATTCAGTAATGAATTTAGAAATATCATTAATAGGAGTGAAGGAGACCGCTTTTTTAAATAAGGAGAAGAATTTTTCAGGGACATCTCCTAAATAATTCTTCAATTTATCTTTATAAGCTGAATTAGTATCGAAGAATTCATAATCGTTCTTCCCTAAACTCTCCTGGCAATATTTCAATAATTCTTTGTAAGTTAGAGGTCGGGGTTGAGACGCATCTAGCAATTCTTTATTAGTGAAATCATTCGAAGGGAAAGAAGTATTTAAATAGAAGAAATGATGCTCTTCTGAATCATCTTCGAAGCAATCGAAAACAATACCTAAAGTAAAGGGTTTTTCAGTAATGGTATCGAAGAATTCTAAAGCGACGTAAGAAGTAAATCTCCCCGGTCTTAAACACAAAATTTGACCTTGAGCAGTTTCACCAGTTTCGCATCTTAAATAGCCTTTTAAAGTACGACCGGTTCTATCGTTAGCAGCTTTGTTGAAATTTCTTCCGGTAGTATCACCTAATAAAACGATTTGAATAGCATCGATGATAGTTGATTTACCAGTACCGTTAGCACCAGTTAAGAAAGTCGAATTTTTAACATCGAACTTCTCGTTGGAAAAGAGGTGCCAGTTAATAAGTCTAACTGAAGTTAATTCTTTCATTATTCTTCACCTCCATGTTGGTTGATAAAATCATCTAAACCATTAGGAGCTTGGACTCCTAAAGGAGATATTTCTTTAATAGAATTGTACAATGCATTAAGTTTAGCATTAGATATAACGTATCTGATCGAAGGTAAAATGTAGAATCCCCAAGAAGTATCAGAGAAAGACCCTTGAGCAATACAGACGATTTGATACATCGCTAAAGTTCTCATCGCACTAGCTAAAGTGTTAGTAGAAAATCTTCTTGAAACACTAGTCACCCCTAAATCTTTAAGTAATATTTTTAAAGAAGTAGAATCGCAGTAGACTTCGTTGGTATTAGGAGAAGAAGCAATCTTTCCTTCATAATAAGAACGCAAAGCGTAAATTACTAAAGTTGTGACTGAATCGATTCTTATCTTGTTAATTTCATCAGGAGAAGAAATAAAGATAACTCCAGCATCGTCATCCTTGTTAAGTTGAATGCCGATGTAATCTAAATATTCACTAACTAAATCGTAATGAGCTTCAATAAATAAATAAGTGGAAGAAATCTTGTTAATCTTGCTAGCGCGATCGTAGATTTTTCTAACTATATAACAATGGAAAAGCAATTCGGAAACGGCTTTTCCAAATTCGTTTTGGTTTGCTCGAGTGAGCTTTTCATAATTCTCATCAAACATCAGTTATTCGCGCTCCTTCCTTTTCTTGTAAATTTGTAATTGGGTATGAAATAATTCCCATTTTCAATCTTAGAATCTAGTTTCTCTAGGGTGTAGAACATATCGTTAAATTCGCCTCTAACTGTCGCTAGAATTAAAAGAATTAAATCATCCATAGTATTTAGTTCCACATCTTTAGAAGTGATAGTTCTCCTATCTTTAAATTGCTTCAACATGAAGTTTTCTATAGCTTCTAAAGAAAATTGATTTTCATCGTTAATTAATTCGTCTAGAGATGAATCGAAATCAGAATACATATCATCTAGTGGAAGAGGATCTAATTCTTCTTTTTCAACTCTATTTTTAATCATCGTCAAGGAATCAGAATCGACGAATCCTTGATGGTAAATAGAGACTGTAGAATTAAGCTTATCGATTATATCAATCTTATCCATCTCTAAATCAGATTGAGGATTTTCTCGATCCAAGGCTTTAGCGACTTCTAAAATAATCGCATCAATCTTACCTTTGATAGTCTTATCTGAAGAAGATAGATAAGTGACTTTCTTTTGAACTGCTTGAGTGTAGGAAGCGTTAGCTTTATCAATCTCCACAAAAGCCGAATTCAATCTTGAGAAGATATCGATAGTCTCTTGTAAGATTCTATTAACTTCAACATTTACTAGAGATGATTTCTTCCCTACGTAGTTAGGATCGTATTTAGCTTGAATGACTAACTTAGCCATAATGCGAGGGTCATGTTGCCATCTATGTAAGATATTGATAACAGGTAAAGAATATAAACCTAACGAATCGTAAGTCTTCATTGGGTGGTAGACTTTATCTCTGACATCCGATTTAAAGATATCGAAATGTTGCCTTAAAACTTCATTAGGATCAAATACGGTAGATAAGTTATGTCCGAATACGCAAATGGAGTGATGCAACAAAGTGACGTTAAGTTCCAATTCATCAGCGTTCTTTCTCGCCGCTAACAAAGATCTAAACATGTAGTCATCTTCCTTTTCATCTTCTAAAGATAATTCGGAATAAGTTTGATGGACTAAAGGAACATACAAAGAAGTGTCAGAGGACAAATCGGATATCAACTGCAACATCTTGATTGAATATGAAGGTAGATATAAATAGTCGACGTTGTTAGCTAAATCTCTCTCCACAGAAATCCAACCGGTGTTAACCAACTTCTTGAAGATGTAATTAATTTTAGAAGTTATCACTGAATCAGAAAGTTCATAAGGGATATTTTCATCCTCATTCTTGTCATCGAGTTTATCTAATTCGACATCGAACAATTTAAATAAATCTTCACCGTGATCATACAAGGCTTTAGTATAATCGCTTCTTTTAATCTTAGTCTTGTAAATTTTTAAAGTCTCAAAAAGAGTCATCAATGCAAAAGAGTAAACCGCCTTGTATTTACGTGATAAAACCGAGAAGAAATTCTCAGGAAGCCTATCGAATAAATTCACTTTGTTTATCCTCAAAAAATCCTAAATAAAATTTACTCTTAAATTATATAATTTAAGAGCTGACTTAACAATAATTTAGGCAAAATAAATACGATTTTTTTACAAAAAATTTCGATATTAAAATTTGATGTTAGATCCCTTTAAATAAGACGGGTAATTTTTTAGTTATAACTTTGCATTCCTCTAAATATTTAGAGTCTAATTTTCTCATCTTTTCCACTTCTTCTTTAATCATATTTTCTATCTTTTGGGATATTTCGACAGTGGATGAAGAATTTATTTCCTCGACAGAAATAGGTTTTAAATATGTAACTTGAACAGGATAAGATTTCATTCTAAATTTCTTATCTAAAATTCTAAATCCTCCCCAAATCGCAATAGGGACTATAGGCTTAGAAGCGTTAAAAGCCGGCTTTAAAGCTCCGGGCTTAAATTCTTGAATTTCGTGGTTAGGATCTTTACTTCTAGTACCTTCAGGATAGATTCCTAAACTTAAACCAGGTTTGTTTTTTAATAATTCACTAGCAGCTTTAATAGCCCTAACTTCATCTTTTAAAGAGGAGCGATCCATAGGAATACAGTTCAAAGCAGTCAATATTGGAGTCAAGAAAAAGAAATCGAAATTCTCTTTCTTAGACACGAAAGTCATCTCTTTTTTAGACTCGGCAACTAAGAAGACTGGATCAAAATTAGATTGATGATTCCCTACTAATAAATAATTAGAATCAGAGGGAATATTTTCTTGACCGGAAATAATCCATTTTACTTTAATTCTCTTGTCGATGACTTTCTTGATTTTTCTTTGAATGTAATAGAAAAATTCACCATTTTGATTTCTTTCAGGATGCTTTAAATATTTTTTAGCCGTGTGTCTAATTTCTAAAACAGGACAGGCGATTTTAAATAATAAACCTAGGTATTTAATCATTATCTTCCTTCTCCTTATCTTTGACTGCTATTGATATAGATAGTTTAGGAACCAAGAATAAGTTTGCGAACGTTTCGGTGCTAATAGTGCCATTAGTTCCAAATATCACTCGATAATAATCATCTAATTGATAAGAAACGGATTCCCTAGTAGGATTGACAACTATGACCATGCCATCGCAGTCTTTATATGGCTTAAAGACAATAGCTAAAGCTTTTCCTTGTAAATTGACAAAATCGACTAATTCTTCAATCTTTTTAGGATCATCCAATTTAAAATAAGGATACTTCTTTCTTATAGCCAAAGCGCCTTTAAATTTTTCGACCATCTCTTTTCTACAATCTCTTAAATCATAATTGATACCGTTAAATTCATCACCGGCATTATAAGTATTGTGACGGCCTTTTTTAGATTGACCAAATTCTTGTCCAGCGTGGAAAAAAGGTATGCCAAAAGATAGAGCGACAGCAATGTTAATCATATTTTGATATGAAAGGAGAATCTTTTCTTCATCGTAAGGATACAAAGCTTTAATCTTATCGAATAAAACCATATCATCGTGACACTCAACGTAATTGATAGATTGGTGAGGACGTTTAAATAAAGGCGGGAAAGCATAGGCTATAGAACTGCCCATGAAGACGTGCTTAAACCCATCGATGTAATTACCATCTCCAGTCAAATAACCTCTAGCTAAAGAATCACCGTAATTATTACCCTTGAGGATATCTCTAAATCTATCGTTGAAAAAACCTACTTCTGGTAAAACATTGCAATTATTCATACAAGCTTTTTCATTGTGAGGAAGAGGTGAATTCATATTCCACCCTTCTCCATAAATCATAGCGTTAGGTTTAAGTTTTCTCACTTCCTTTTCTACTTTAGAGATAGTGTCGATATCAATTAAACCCATTAAATCGAATCTGAAACCATCGATACCAAAGACTTTAACAAAATGCAAACAAGCATCTAAGATGAGTTTTCTCATCATGTAACGGCGAGATTCAGTCTCGTTACCGCACCCTGTTCCATTAGCGATTTCCCCTTCATTATTAAAGCGATAATAATAATTAGGGCACAAGAGGTTCAAAGCGCTAGTGACAAATTGGAAGGTGTGATTAAAGACGACGTCCATATTGACTCTAATTCCCTTTTTATGGAAAGCACTAATTAATTTCTTAAGTTCAATTAATCTCTTGTATGGATCATCAGGATCAGATGAATAACTTCCTTCTGGAGCTAAATAGAATAAAGGATCATAACCCCAGTTATAAGTAGATAAAGGTTTGTCATCTCTAATAGTGGCAAAATCATATATAGGCATCAATTGAACGTGAGTGACACCTAAAGAAGCGATGTAATCCAGCCCAGCAGGTTTGCCATTTTTATCTTTCAAACCAGTTTTGGAAAGTAAATTGTAAGTTCCTTTTTCTTGTTCATCTAATAAACTAGTCATATCTCTGACATTGCATTCATAAATTATAGATTCACACTTAGATTTAAATTCTGGAAGTTTATCTTCATAAGAATTGATAGCCTTAATCTTCTCTAAATCGACGACATACCCCATTCTAGAATTTAAACCTAATGCGTAAGCGTAAGGATCCGCAACCGCGAAATAATTGCCGTTAATTCTAGCTAAATAGGCGTATCTGTATTTTTCGTAATCTCCTTTAATAGCCGCTTCAAAAACACCGCAAGGTAATCTATTTAAAGAATAGAATTCCTCCTTACCTTTAGGAGAAATTAAATAAACTACTATACCTGTAGCCAAAGGCGAAAAAACTCTAAAAGTCGTAGCTTTTTTAGTGTAGAGAGCCCCTAATTCACCATCGTATCTATATTTCTTTTCAAACTCAGGTTGAGTAGTTAAGAATGTTAAATCGACTGGGGAAAACTCATTTTTCCCATCGTAAAGATCGTAATCGCGCCCTAAAATAATCTTGCTCTTAAATGAGAAAGTGTAAATGAAGGAAGATTTAGATTCACCTTTAGAAATGAAAGTCAATTCTTCTATAAGTAAACCATCTTCATAAAGTCTACCTTGAGCGGAAGAAGGAGAATCGTATTCCTTTTTAACCGCTGTTTCAATAATGTTATTTCCTTTTAAGGTAGCAAAGAAATTTTGAGGGTACTGTTGAGCCATAAATAAATTCCTTTTAGTATAAGAAGACTTTAGGTAAAGTATCTAAAGTGGAGAAGAAATTTTCTACTTTCTTGGAGCTAAGACGAGAAGCTTCTTCAGTTATACCTGGAGTAGCAAAATCGTTAGCGTAACCATTAGCTAAAGCTTCTAAATAAAGATCGGAATCAGTGTGGTAAATTCTACGATCTTTAATTAAAACTTCCTTTCTTATATTTCTGAAATCGAAGAAGGAGAAATGCTTATTAGTAGAAATAAATCTATTTAAGGCTTCTTCGAGCTTTTCGGGATTACCAGTTTCAATTTCTTGATAGAAGAAGGCGTCTTCTCCTCCTTCCCTAATTCCTCCCTCGCCTAAAGAGAGAATATTAGAAGTGATTTCTTTGTTAAATTTACCGTTTTTTGAAAATAAAATATAAGGAAATAATTTATATAAGAAGAACATCTGTTCTCTATATTTTTCAAACATGGTCTTTCTCAAAGGGAATTTAATTGCGAAAATAAATTGACCTTTTTTAAAAGATTTACCGTGATTTTGTTTAACCGAAGAATAATTCTCTTTCACGTTTTTTACATTGATGACATTAGAAGGAGATTTCTTTTCAAATTTGAATTTAGAAACTTTAGATTCTAAAGCTTCCACAGTCATAGAAGAATTCACGACAAATAAAGTCAAGTTACTAGGGGTGAAGAATTCATTGAAAAACTTCTTCAATGTAGACATGTGTATTAAATTTAAATTTTCTTTTAAACCGTAAGGATTATATAACATGCCGGATTCAAAATATATGTATTTTCTCAATTTGTTAGAAATTTCCCCGTCAGTCTTTTCAATCTTTTCAATATAAGGAGCTTTTAAAGCCTCAACTTCTTCGTTAGTAGAGGAGAAAGTATTAACTAGATTTAATAGAGGATTAATTAAATCTGAGACTTTTTCTTTAGGACAAGTTACTTTAATCAATAAATATGATTCATATACTTCGGTTGTTAATTTGACATCTGCTTGGTTAAATAAGACATCGCAAGAAGCAGGATGTTTATTTATTAAAGCTTCTAAAAGTAAACCTGGAGTACCTTGAGGAATTCTCACTTTATCAATAGTGTAAGTTCTCCCGTATCCTCCAACATTTACATACAAACCTAAACAAGCTTGTTTAACATCTTGTTTCATAGGTGAGTAAACCAAACGTAAATCATTAGAAAGCACACCTTGATTAACAACTTTTTCACATTTTTCAAATCTAATCTTATCCATAAAAAACTCCTTATTATTCACCAGTGTTAATGCCCGCACCATCATCGGTTTCAAACATCACAACTTCTTTTCTATTACCTGCGACAGTTCTTACAATTCCCTCTTCTTCTAAAGCATCTAAAATTGAAGCAGCTCTAGAAAAGCCAATCGAGAAATGTCTTTGAATTGAAGAAGTGGAAGCAACTCTTGTCGCCATGACATGGGCTCTTACATCCATGTATAATTCATCGGAGAATCCAGGTAGTTTTCTCCCTTCTCCAGTGATACCTAAACTCTTAGATAAGTCTGATTCATCTTCAGCTAAATTGACAAAAGAAGAATTGTAATGAGGTTTAGCTTGGCTCTTTAAATAAGAGACAACCTTAGAGATTTCTTCGTTAGAAACGTAAGCTGATTGCAAACGCATCGTAGATTTTAATGAGGGAGTTCTAGCTAACAAATCACCTTTACCTAACAACTTCTCCGCTCCTTCTTCATCGAGAATTGTTCTACTATCAATACCAGTAGGTAAATACAAAGCGATTCTAGCAGGGATGTTTGCTTTAATAGTACCAGGGATATTCTTAACTGAAGGTCTTTGCGTAGCGATGATCAAATAGATACCTGCTGCACGAGCTTTTTGAGCTAATCTTTGAGTGTAATTATCGACGTTTTTAGGATCTTGAGACATCAAATCTGCAAATTCATCAATGATGCAGACGATATTAGGGAACTGCTCTAATTCCGGTCTTTCTTTTCTGAGTTTTTCATAATCGTGAGTATTAGAACATTCGTATCTAGAAAGAATTTGATATCTTCTTTCCATTTCCTCGACTAATCGCTTTAACATCGCTATAGCGTAAGTAATATCAGTGATGATAGGACAGAACAAGTGAGGCATATCTCTATATCTAGTAAATTCAACCTTCTTAGGGTCAACTAAAATAATCTTCAATTCCGAAGGATAATTTCTCATGATGAAAGTCATGATTAAGGAATGAATAAAAACTGATTTACCTGAACCGGTGGTACCTGCAACTAACAAGTGAGGCAAAGCATCCATAGAATCACAAATAACTTCTGAAGATATATCCATACCTAGAGGCATAAGCATCTTATCAGGGCTATTCTTAGCTAAGACCGCTCCAAAAGCTTTGTAGAAAGGAACCATAGTGGGAGCGACATTTCCAATTTCAACACCGGAAGTATCTTGACCTCTAACGACCGCTTCTAATCTGACGGAAAAATCACCTTTTAAGTCGATCTTCAATTCTTGCTCGACATCAGAAGAAGTGATTTGACTAACTTTGACACCAGGTTGACGCATGATGTTAAATCTAGTGACCGAAGGACCGATAGTAAAAGATTTGACTTGAGCGTTGATATTCAATTTTTGATAGACACCATTGATAATAGGTATCTTAGCTTGAGCCGCAGCTTGGTTCTGCTCGAGTTTAGAATAATCTTCTCTATCCTCTAACAAAGTGATTGAAGGCAAAGGATAAGAATAAGATTCATTGATATTTTCACTTTCTTGAACAGGTTTTTCTTCTTCCTTAGGCTCTAAAGATACACTCGCTCTAGTAGGGGCAGTAGCAGGAGCGGGTTTTCTTTCAACGTCCTTTTTAATTGCAGTAGGCTCTTGTTCAAAAGGTTTAGTTTCAACTTCAAAAGTAGTATTGCGGGAAAGTCTATCCATATTAGGCTGATGATAAGGAGTAGGAGCTTCTTCTTTAACAGGTTGAGCTTTTTCTTTTTCTTCTTGTCTCTCTTTTTCAAATTGAGCGTATAGTTCTTCTAGAGAAGGTTCTTTGGAAGGAGTGGGAGCAGATACAGGAGAAGGTTGAGGATTTACAAGAGTAGGTTCGACGACTCTCTCGGTGGAAGTTAAAGGCTTAGGTTCGACGTTATTTTGATTGATTGAATAACTAGGTGAAGTAAAAGGTGAGGTCGCTAAACCTTTTTCTTCTTTGATATCTTCATCTACAAAAGATGATTTCTTGATGAAAGTTGTATCGTAAGTCGAAGGTTTAACTTCGCTAGAAATTATAGGAGTAGAAGCGATCGATAAAGAAGGAGTTTCATTCCTTTGAATACCGAATAATCTCTTGTCGTCTTTCTTCTTCTCTTTAGGAGTGTTCACTACTTCTTTAGAGAAAGGATTGGCTTTGTTAACTGTTATTTCTTCTTCTTGCTTAGGTTCTTCTTTATTTTGAACACTTTCAACTAATCCTTGGCGTTTTAATTGACGTCTTAAAGAATAATCTTTGATATCTTCAACAACTCTTAAAACAGGAATTCTCAAAACTAAGAAAGAACCGATAACTAAAAAGATGATACAGAAGACGAAACTTCCTATTTCACCCATACCAGTCTTAAATAAAGAAGCGAATAGATATCCTAAAAATCCTCCTCCTACATAACCGCTTGTATTCAAAGTAGTTAGAGCAAAAGGAGAAGCGACTAAAGTAGAAAATCTTTCTGAGAAGACTACTCCGAAATTAGTGATATCCATCTCTACATTTCTAGAAGCAGCTAAACATCCAAACAAGATTATTAAAATGTAACCTAGACCGGTAAAATTAACTCTGAATTTAGGTAACTTCCCTTTTATGATCATGTATAGACCAATTAAAATAGCCATCGATAATAAAGGGAAAATAAAAACACCGAAGACATATACTAAACAATACGCTAAAAATGATGAGATTGGGCCCTGATTTAAGAAAGTTAAAATAGAAAGCAAAATAATAAGCATACCAAAAAGCATGCAAGAAAATCTCTGTGAGAAGAAAAAGCCTTTGTCATTACTATCTTGCATATAGGATTGACCTTGATTATTTGTATTGTTATTTTCGCTGTTCATTACAAAATTTAACTCTCCTAAATATTATACAGAATTAAAGTTATTAAATTATATAGGAAAAAGTATTTTTTTAAGAAAAAGTAATAAATTAATCATCGTTAAAGTATAATTAAAATATGAGTTACAACCAATACCTCTATAGGAAACGTATTGAATTAAAATTATCTAGAAAACAATTTGCAAAACTTCTAGGTATCAATCGCCTAGCCTATTTCTATTTTGAAAAAGGTTATTTCCTTCCATCTAAGAAAACTGAACAGAAAATCAACTCTTATTTTGAAGGAGATTTTTCGCCTCATTTACAAGGAGAAGAATCCTACCCAGTTAAGGTGACAACTAACAATCAAAAAGCGGATAAAAAAACTCTTTTTGCAAGACTATTTTCCAACACTAATTTTTTGACTGGATTCGTGATTTTCATCGTCTTGTTAGGCGCGCTATTAGGACTAGGTTTTATCATGCAAAAAGGCGCTGATGCTGTAGGTCGATCTAGAGCTGGAACTACTCTAAATACCTTAACTAATTACATCAATGTTGAAGGCCAATATAACGTCAATATAATCAAGGAATTCTCGCAGAAAGAAATCTATGAAAATTCCCCTGATGAATACGTCTCAATTCGCAAACCTTCTTCCTCGACTAACCCCGCTGATTTAAATATGTATTATTTAGCGAGAATCAAAGACGAAACTTACTCGGATATAAGAGTAGTTCTCTTTTTAAAAGCTAATTACAACTACGATATGACCTTAACTATCATGAATACAGGTGAAGATATCAAAGCTTCTTTCCAAAGAACTGCTCAAGATAATTTCAAACTGTTAAGTGCGAGTTTTGACACCTTCTACGATCAGGAACTAACACAAGCTTTAAAAGATAGAGAAACACTGGAGACATTTGTTGAAATAATCATGTATGGCTACATGTTAGAATCCGACGCTTCATTTTCTAGACTAATTAAAAATTCCATTGGAGTTGATACTAATTTTTATTCCGATGTATATCAACCATATCAAAAGGCCTTAGGAGAAACTACCAGTTTAAGAAGAGCGGGTTTTGGAATTATAATTTCCTCTTTCATAGCTATAGTAGTAAGCCTTAGTTTAGCTATCTATTACTTTCTGACGAGAGAAAAAACAATTAAAATCACTAATCAAACAAGTTTGAGAACTAAAGAATACAAACAGTTACCTAACAATATTCGCTTCTCCGCTTTCTTACCAGAAGTGGTAGTAGCAGTTATAGGAGTAATTTTAGTCTTTATAGGTTCTACTAGATTCTTAGTAAATGCTCTAGGCGGAACAGGTTTAATTAAATCTTTAAAACCTCTAGTTGCTACCGGTAGTTTTGCTACCTTGACAGGCAACCTATTCTACATTGGTATATTCTTGATGTTCTTCATCGATTTTGATACAGAAGCAGATTTAAAGAAGATTGTTAAAAACATAGTAATGTACGCTGCGACCTTCTTGATAATTTACGTATTAGAGGCTTCAGTTATCTCTTCCATGCTTAATTCAGGTTCAATTCTAACTGATACCTTAATTAAATATATTCCTTCCAACCCATTCTTAATTGTCTCTTGCTATTTCATAATTATGCTTTCTTTGTTCTACACTCCATTAAGATGCAAGGACAATAAAATATTAAGAATATTATGGAGAACGATGTCTTTATTACCTACAACCTTCATTTTTATTAGTTTCTTCTATTCTCAATTAAATATCGATTATTCTAACGTTTGGTTTAATTACTTTATTCAAAATAGCAAATTCTCATTCTCCTTATTAGCGGTCGTCTATCTCTACATTGTCTATTTTGTTAAGATGTTTTACTTTAAAAAATACGGACCGAATAATTCAGATGTTTTCTTCACCGGCAACAAATTCAAATTGGAGAAAAACTTTTGTGGAGTCATCGCTATATGCCTAGTAGTAATTGTAGAATTCATTCTCTCTAAACAACCTTACGGCTCCCCTTTTAGAATCGCCTTTAGTCCTCTTATATTAATACTTCTACCTATAATGCTATTCTATCAACCGCAAATTGGTTCAAGAAACAAAGTATTCAATGGTGTAATATACACTATCTACTACATATCTTTATACATCTCATACATCGTAATTATAGGTGTCTACATCGGCTTACAAATTTGGATGACATAAAAAAATAAAGGTTCATAAGCGAAATTCATGAACCTTTATTTTTTTTATTGGAGTTCGATCTCTATATTTCCAGAATCAGGAATTAAAATATCTTGGGAAGTTTCTTCTTCGTAAGATTGATTTTTAATATTGAAGACTTCTTTATAAACGTAAGTGTGAGTTTTAGGTGTAGCTCTAGAAATACGTAATTTATATTTTCCTAAGCTAGGCAAGAAAATGTTAGGAATACCTATATCAGTCCCGTAAGCTATTGAAGAATTAGAGATGTTTTCACTTAAATTTCTAACAAAAGAAGCTACGACTTTGTCATCATTTGTAACTTGGACATCGCTAGGGACAAAATTAGAAACAGTTATTCTAGTAAAAGTCTCAGGGAAAGAATAAGAAATAGGTGTATTAGTATAATTCTTATCCATAGTCTTCATCCACGACAGACATAAATTCATATAATGAGAAGCTGGAATAGTACCTATGTTAGTTAAATTAACCAATGTAGCGATAATATCGAAATTATTAACTGCCATTTCTAAGATAACTTTCAATAGTTGAGCTAGACCATCGAGGACCAATTGATAATCATCTAATTCAATATCACTTAAAAAGAAAGCTCTTATGATAATCGGCTTTAAATCTTCGACGAATTTAGAAGAATCTCTAAAGATATCGTCAATTAGAATTTGATAATTATTGCCGTCTAAAATCTTTGATACGATACTGTTAGTAAATTTATTAAAAGCTTCAGTCTCCGCTCCTGGAGCAGCTAAATAGAATTTCTCTAAGAATTCAGTAATACCAGGTTGAATATTAGTGTAATAATCTTGCCTGCTGCTGATGCTCATAGCAAATTGAGCCATCAAATTATCCATAAATAAACCTAAAGGCCAATTTTTCTTGGAACCTTTCAATTTAATAGGAATGCCCGTTTCATCGTAATCAAATTCTTTCTGTTCGAAATTGTTAATCTTGTATTCACCATTAACTCTATATGAATCAGAAGAATTGTAGAATTGAACCATTTCTCCTTCGAAGCTCAAATAATCGAAAGTATTGATATTTGAAGGCAACATACATTCCACGCCATATCTAGCAAATTGGAATTGACGCGGGAGAATTTTCGGAACGAAATCATTGTGGTTATAAATGTTAAAAATATTGTTGAAAGTTGCTGAGTGAATATATCCACTATTGTCATCAAGAACTCCCATAGGAGCTTCAAAAGTGTAAGCGTAAATATTCTCTTTTTTAAGAACGATTCCGCTTAAAGTCTCATTTGAAGTAACCATCTCATCTAATTTGCCAGCCAAGATATTAGTAGTTGCGCCACCTCGAGAAAAACCAGCGATCCAAATTTTATAATCACCACTTAAATTATTTGTAGAGATATAACTTTTAATTCCTTCTAAGACATTAGAAGCAGCTAGAGAAAAACCTAAATGATTTCCCTTTTCACCGACATTAAAATTCCCAGCCCACTCAGTTTCATAACCGGCTGATCTAATAGAAACAGCTAATAAATTAGCCCCGTTTTCAATAGGCTTGTGACCTATGCAATAAGCTATAGAATTAGCTTGAGGTTTTTGCTTATAAGATTCGCTAGTATAGATATCTTGCATCTTGATAGATGTGAAATAATTCTTTATATTGATATCTTTATTCGAATAGTCATTAATTCCTCCTATTGAAGCATTTCCGCTACTCATAGCCATCGCTAAAGAGCAAGTCGCTAATTGAGGATTGTAAGAAGTCGAAGGAGAACTAAAATAACTATCTTCGTAGAAAAATTTATCGTGACAGTCGGTAGAACTTACACGCCAATCAAAATTCAACCCTTTATTATTTGAAGAGGAAGAGCAACCGGTTAAAGTCGCAATTGATACAGCACAAATTAGCGGCAATATTTTGAGTGGTTTAGTCATATTCTATTTAGTTTTTAAGAAAGCTTTACCGTTTAAATAAGTCAGTTTCGAAGAGAATTCTCCTACTTCGACATTCTTCATAGCATTATCTAAAATATTCAATTTCGCATCGATATCATCCAAGTAATGCAGTATCAAAGCTTCTTGAGTTTGAGGCACTACAGCAGAGCCGTATTCAGGTTCCCCATGATGCGATAAAATCATGTGAGTTAAAATAGTCAATTTATCGCTAGGTGTACCGATTTCTTCTCCCTTTTTCATAACAATTTCCGCACCTATAGATATGTGACCTAACAAATTACCTTCCAAAGTATAAGAAGAAGCTAAAACCCCATCCATTTCTCTAATTTTACCTATGTCGTGAAGAAGAGCGCCGGCGATTAAATAACTCTTATTTAATTGCGGATATCTCTCACATAAAGCTAAAGCGCATTTAGCAATAGATAAAGAGTGATAGACAATTCCACCTCTATAAGCATGATGGATACTAATTGCAGCAGGATAAGTTAAATATCTCTTCTGATTGTCATTTAAAACTTCTCTAACTAAAGTTCTTAAATCTTCATCTTCAATTTCATTTAACATGCCCTTAACATCTTTTTGAATATCCTCTTCACTTTCAGGGCAAGCGAGATAAAAATCTGAATAATTGATAGTAGAAGGATCAACTGGAGCAACTGAATCAACTTTAAATTGAGGAGCGTTTTTATATTTGATAATCGTGCCTGAAAATTCCACGACTTGACCAGGGATTAACAATTCTTCATCAAAGCCTTCTATCGACCACTTTTTAGCGTTTATTGAGCCTGTGACATCTTGCAAGGTCATATTCCAATAAGGGGAGGAATTATTCGCCACAAGTTTTTCACAGCTCTTGATTAACAAAGGTCCTTTATAGGGTCCAAAGATATTAATTACATCCTTTAAATATGCCATATTAATTCTCCTCTACAATTTTAATAATGTTCTCGTATTTATATTTTCTATTTGATAATCTCTCAATTATCACTTTTTTTAATTCTTCTTTTTCGTATTTATCCTTCAATATTAATTGAAGATGCCTAAATTCATTTTGTAAATTTTGAATCTCAATCTCTTGCAATTTATCTAATAATTCACTATCCACATCTAATTTATTTTCAATTAATTCTCTAGCTTGGGAATAAGAATAACCAGATTTAATTAATTTAGATATAACATTCTCTTTAAAAACATTTATGTTTCGCGAATGAGTTTTACTTATACTTCTTTCTAAAGCATCAATAGAAGATGGCTCAACATCTAATTTTAAGATGCATTCATTGACTTCTTGATATGTGTAACCTTCTGCGAGAAGATCATCTTTAATTTTTTCTAGAGCAATTCCTTTCGATGAACTTTCTTCAATGAATGATTCTAAGTAATTTGAAGGATTATATATCCCTTCTTTAATACCTCTACTAATCAACGATTTAGCTTTACTGTAAGGAAGTTTTTTAATATTAGTTAACTTTTCTATTAACTTCCTAGGAGAATAAGGTCTGTAAGTTACTAATTTAATAAAGTAATCGTAAGCAGAACTGTCCTCTTCTTGCTTCAATAAAGTCTCTTCCTCTTTCTTAGTCAAAGATTTACCTTTGTAAAGGTAAGAAGAATTTAGATAAGTCGATAGAGGCATAGTTAACTTCTCACCATCTTTAAAAATAATAATAGCTTTAGAAGAAGTTACTTTGACACTTTTAATTTCTCTACCAATATTTCCTTCTCGCTTTGTTGTAGACATTCATCATCCTCTTGTAATACAAGTCTAGTCCGAACAAATTCATGACATTGTTATAACTATCTTCAAGTATCTTTTCCCTTTCTGTCTTAGTTAGGGCGAAGACTTTTTCTAATTGAGGACTAAATTCCTCTTCTTTATCAAACAAGAATCCAGTCTTTCCTTCGATGACAGTCTCTTCTAGATTCTTATCTTTTCTTGCTAAAACGATAGTTCCACTAGCCATAGCCTCAATGTAAGTTAAACCTTGAGTTTCAGTTAAAGAAGCGGAGATATAACAATCAGCTAAATTGTAGAAATAAGCGACTTCAGAATGTTCGACTGCCCCTACAAATGTAGTAATATCATCAATACCTATTTTGCGATTTATTTCTTCAAGTTTCTCTTTGTAAGGCCCATCCCCTACAACTAAAAGATTAATCTTATCTCTGCCGTTTTTTTCAATGTAATCATTAACTAATTTAAAGACGACATCGATAGATTTCTCTTTGGCTAATCTTCCTAAGATCAATAGATTCTTCTTATCTTTATGGAAATATTTATTTCTCAATTCTTCTAATTTAGCAGGAACCAATTTCTTCTTATCAAAAGGTTTTAAATCTAAACCGTTAGGTATGACATTTATATATTTATCAGGAGCCCACTTCTTTAAAGCTAACATAGTCTTAACTGAAGGAGTGGTAATTTCAGTTGAGGTGTCCGCTAATATATCAAACCATACTTTAATAGCCCTTTTAGCAAAATCGTCGATTGGCTTAATTCCTTTAGAAACGTAATATGTATATTCATCGTACATAGTGTGGTAAGTATAGACTACGGGTATACCTAAGTTTCTCGCACATATTCTTCCAAAGACTCCAACCCCAACTTCGGTTTGGACGTGAATGACATCAGGGTTAAACTTTTCAACTTCTTTATAAACTTCCGGATAGAAAACACCAGTAAATTTATAATTGTATAACTTCTTTGCTGTGATACCTGGAATCCTAATTAAATTAGGAGAGTAAGTAATCTTTTTTTGATCTAACAAAGCGACAGTAACTACTAAAACTTCATTTCCGTTTGCTACTAAAACATCACGAAGGGTCTTCGTGGCGGTAGCTACCCCGTTTATTTGAGGAGGATAAGTATCAGCAAATAAAGCAATTCTCATTATTTTTCACCTTCTTTATCTTTTTCTTGCTCTGCTAAATCTTTCTTCATAGCTTTCTTTTTTCTATGTTCTTCTAAAATTTTCAAATCTTCTTGAATAGCAAGTTCAATTTCAGTATCGGTCTTATCGTTATTTTTCTGTTCAACTTCCAATTCGTCAACTTCTTTATAAACTTCTTTTAAAGTCTGACGAGAAGAAGAAGTAATTTCATCATCTTCAGTGTAGATACTTTGTTGATCGTAAACTAAAGTCTTCTTCAAATTTTCAAAAGATGCTGCGACTTCCTCTTTAGAAAGAGGGGACCCTTCTTCTATCTTTCTGTTTAGTAGTTCCTTAAATCTAGAGGTAAGTTTCCTCTTTTTTGGGGATTTAGCTTTCTTAATATCTTGAGCGACTTCTTCTTCATTTATAGCCTCATTATTTTCTTCTGCAGAAGTATCTAGAGGTTTTAAATTTGGATAGATATTTGTATTTGTAGATAAATTTACAATCTGTAAATCGACGAAAGTCTTTCTATTGTTAATTTCCATCATATTCTTACCAGGGGTGCCTCTATAAGAAATAAAGACAATAAATCCGACAATCAAAGTGACGTAGAAGGAAATAGATCTAGTTAACAAATTCGCTGCGGAGACTATGGCTTCCGATTCGAAAATCTTAGAGAACAACAAAGTGAAACCGACTTCCGCTCCACCCGATCCACCAGGAATAGGAATAAAACAAGTGATCATCGACAAATATGAATCAGCCCAAATGACATCTAAAACAGTTCCGTTAATTGAAGAATTCAAAGCTAGACCTGCTAGATAAGGCATAATGTGAATTAAGGTGAACTTACCAAATTCTAATACGAAAGTGATAACTAATACCTGCCAGTTCTTCATCAATCTCTTCAATTCGATTCTGAAGGTAGCGATTTGCGCAGCTAATTCAGTTCTCTTTCTTTCAGGATTTTTAACAATATGCAACTTTGCTCCCAAATTAATTAGAGTATTGAGAATGAAGTGATGAAGACGTCTAGAATAAGAAAGTACAAATAGCCAGAACAAAGCGTTGATATTCATGATAAAGCCAATAATAGAAAGAACAACCGGTGAGAAAGTCCATCCGAATAAATTGATATCTTGCATGTTTCCTACTGTGGTCTGGAAGCCGAATATCATAGCTAAAGTACCATAAAAGACAATGACAGTTTGAGAAACGATAAATAACATTACCAAAATCGAAGAAGAATCCGACGGTCTTACACCTTGTTTAGAAAAAGTGAAAACTTGAGCGAATTGTCCTCCTGATGCAAAAGGAGTAATCGCTGAGAAGAATGAACCGATCATTCCGTTTAAAGCACCTTGATAAAGTTTATATTTCTTCTTGTAGAGCTTAGTAAAAACAGTTAAGACTAAGCCTTCTATAGCCCAACTTCCTACAACGCACAAAAACATGAAGAAGATATAGAGAGATTTAGCATTAATTATAGAATTAAAAACGGTTTGAGGATCGCTTCTAAATATATAGACTAATGCCAAGGCCGTAACGGCTAACATCAATACGATGTAAAATATGTATTTTTTAGTTTGCTTGCTAAGCTTCTTTTTTTGTTTAACTTCTTCACCCATAAATATACTTTTTCTAATTACCAATTAATATTTTATATTAATTATCCTTTATTATCTACAATTAATAGGTGCTAAAATTATTTTGATGAACAATAATTCCAACTTAATTAGACAAATATCGATAGCGAGTTTGTTCCTTAGCTTAGGAATACTTTTCTTGTCTTTAGAATACGTAGTTCCTTTCATCTCGCTTTTTTATATAATCTTCATTCCTTTCCTATCAGCTTATTTCACTTTGAATTCCAATTGGAAAGGTCAACTAATATATCTAGTTTGCTCAGCCTTAGTAAGTTTGATTTATATGCAGACTGGTTTATTCGAATATCTACCTAATGTCATCATCGGTATAGGATACGGAATCGCCATAAAAAATTATCGCTCTAAGATAGTCTCTCTAGTAGTTTTAATCTCGGTTTCCTTTGTAATTAACTATTTGATTATGTTCCCGATAAATTGGGTCTACAATGTCGATATGGCCGTTGTTTTCTCGACATTCTTCCATATTAATATCGATATTATGAGATTGATATTCCCTACATTTATCTTTGTTATATCTTCCTTACAATCTTTAATTACATTCATCATCACAAACGAGGAGATGAAGAAGCTTCCTTTAAATAAAAAAATCGAAGAGAAAAACGAATTCATCATTCTTACCATCTTCATATTATTAGGAACAATTCTATTAGTTATAGGTGCTTTCTTCATAATTCAAATGGCTTACGTCTCTATTTCGTTCTTGTTCGTTATTTCTTTAATATTATTAATTCCTCAATTGCGCTTTGATTATCCTAAGCCAATAATAATTGAATTCTCAGTCTTTTCTTTAGGATTAATAGGAACGATTGTAGGTCTAATCATGTTTCAAAATGATTATAAATACTTAAGTCTAATATTTATTGTAATAATAAATATTCTAGATAGTTTAATTATGCTAAGATATAATAGGTCTAATGAAATAAAGCACCAAGAAGTCTTAGATTTAGAGAATTTAAAGAATGACTGAATTTTTCAAAAGATGCGGAATTGGAATCGTCGTTATTGTCACTTCCCCTTTGTGGGCGGCATATTTTGCTTTGTACGCTGTTTATGGTGTCCTTTTAATGATATTAACTCCATTAAAATTACTTTGGTGCTTAATAACTCACAAAAAATTCTCTATCAAATCTGAATATGATGAAAGAGCTGAGGCTATCCTTTCTTCCTCTTCTAACCCTTCACAAACTCCTATTAATAATCCTAGCTATCAACCTCAAAGTGAAGTACCTTCTTCTCAAAACATTCCTCAATATATGTTTTCTTCTTCACCTACTACTTCTTTTACTCCTGTTGATAGAAATCAACCTTACCAAAGAAATAACAATAATAATTTCCCTCCTTACAGCAATCCTTTTGATAATTCTAAACCTAACTATCCTAATCAATACCCTAATCAACAAAACAATTACCCACAAAATAACCAATATCAAAACAACCAATATCAAGATAATCAATACTATCCTAATCAATCTAATCAATATCAAGATAATCAATATCAAGACAATTCATATATAGATAATCAATACCAAGATAATTCATATCAAGATCAATACGATCCTAACAACAACACTTATCCTCCTTACGATAACCAAAACAACAATAATGGAGGTAATTATTAATGCTAGATACCTCATTCCTACTTTTTGCTGAGAAAGTCTCTCAGACTGACAAGAAAGTATTAATCGCCTTATTAATTATTGTTCTCGTAATAATAATTCTTTTTGGCTACCTTCAAAAATTAGTTGGATATATCATGTATATCCAAGGTCATCAAATCGATACTATGATGTACAACATCATGAGAACTAGAGTAATTACTGAAGATCAAAAGAGATTATTTGGAAAAGAAGCTAGGAGAAAATCTAGAATTTATTTCGTCAAAAAAGCTTGGCCTTATTTTATAGGTATGGCTTGTGTAGTTGCAGCTTTATTAATATACGCTGCTGTTAAACAAGATATGGGAATGAAATTCTTTTCTAAAGCCATGTACGATATGTCATTCACATTAGATTGGCCAACTACTAAATTCTTCGGTATGACTCTACCTAACGACTGGCCAACTTTAACTAAAGCCAGCGACTTCTCTTTTAACGGAGATAAATATTTTTCCTTAGCGATGCTTATTTTATTTATTATTTTCGCTTTAGGATTCTTAATTCACTGCCAAGCTCTCCTTTCTAGAGAACTACGCATTCTTCAATTACAAAGAACACTATTCAAAAAAGATTTAAATAAAATTGACAACAATCACATTTAAAGGAGGCGCTATATGGAAATTAAAAATGTGTTAGTTACTGGTGGAGTTGGATATATAGGTTCACACACTGTACTCTCATTAATAGAGCATGGTTATAATCCTATTATTATCGATAACCTATCAAATTCGTCAGAAAAAGTATTGCCAAGATTAGAAAAAATCTCCTCTAAGAAGATTAAATTCTACAAAGGTGATGTTTGTAATAAAGAAGACTTAGAAGTAATATTCAAGGAAAATAAAATCGACGCTATCATTCACTTTGCGGGATTGAAAGCTGTGGGTGAATCAGTTCAAAAACCCGTTGAATATTACCGTAACAATTTAGATTCAACATTAACTTTATTAGAAGAGATGTTGAAATACCAAATCAAAAACATCATCTTCTCTTCTTCGGCGACAGTCTATGGTATTCCTAGTCACGTTCCTTTAACTGAATCTGATCCTATAGGCAAAGCTACTAACCCTTATGGACAAACAAAAATCATTCAAGAAGGCATCTTCCAAGATTTCTCCTTCGTCCATAAAGACTACAATATCTGCTTGTTGAGATACTTCAATCCTATCGGAGCCCATCCTTCTGGAATGATTGGCGAAGCTCCTAATGGAATTCCAAATAATTTGATGCCTTATATCACTCAAGTCGCTGTTGGTAAAAGAGAAAAATTGCACATTTTCGGCAATGACTACAATACACCTGATGGAACTTGTATTAGGGACTACGTCCACGTTTGTGATTTAGCTGAAGGTCACGTCTTGTCTTTAAAGAAATTAGCCCAAGAGCCCGGCTTAGTTATCTACAACTTAGGTACTGGCAAAGGAACAAGTGTCTTAGAATTAGTTCACGCTTATGAAAAAGCTACCGGAGTTAAGATTCCCTATCAAATCGACGCTAGAAGACCTGGAGATGTGGAAGCTAATTACGCCGCTACTACTAAAGCTGAAAAAGAATTAGGATTTAAAGCAAAATTCACTATTGAAGATTCCTGCAGAGACTCTAACAACTGGCAACAACACAACCCTAACGGTTATGATGATTAATAAAAATTGACTTCACATTTGAAGTCAATTTTTTTATTTCTTAAAGATATTTTCCCTTCTGTTTACACAAGCGTAACCATTGTGGTTATAAACATCTTTTTTATTGTAAGTTAGAGGATTGCCTTCGCAATCAGAATAAATTCCTCCCGCTTCTTCAACAATCAATTGAGGAGCGCAGGTGTCCCATTCTTTAGTTCCTTCTCCAAAATTGAAACAGACATCAGCAACTCCAGAAGCAACTAAGCAAGCTTTCCAAGAAGAGCCACAATGTTTAACTTCTTTAATTTTATCTTTGTTTCTAGCAAATATTTCTTCTGCAATCTTGGAAGGATGAGTAGCAGAATCTAAAGCTTGCAACGCACTTACTCTAGTAGAGACATGAATTCTTCTGATGGTTTTATTGTTTTCCAAATAGTAAGCACCTTGACCTTTAACAGCAAAATAAACATCGTTTTTTACGGGAATGCCTATGACTGAGACTACAGGATGATGATCTTCAACTAAAGCGATATTAATGGAAAACATATCATCTTTAACTACATAATCAGAAGTACCATCAAGAGGATCAATTACGAAAATTCTCTTCTTATCTAATCTAGATAAATCATCAGCGTCCTCTTCGGTTAACATTCCATAACCAGGAAATTTCTTATTAAGAGTATCTCTAATAATCTTGTTAGAAGCTTTGTCCGCATCAGTAACAGGAGAATTATCAGCTTTAATTTCAATATTGAATCCTTTTTTGTAGAAATTCATTATTTTGCTCATAGCCTTGTAACAGACATTAACCATCGCTTCTAATTCAGGAGCAAACTCCCCATAAGATTTCAAAACTTCTTTTTCGCACATTTCTAATACTTCAGGAATTTTGTCTTTAGAAACTAGAGTACATCCAGAGGCGTTAAAATGCCCTCCTCCACCTTGAGACTTAGCGATTTGTTGAACATTGACTTTATCACCTCTAGAACGAAATTCAGCGAAAACTTTCCCGTCTTCATCTTCACCAAATATCACCCAACAAGTAGAAGCGTTAATCCCTCCTATAGTATTGACTGCTAAAGCTGCAGAATGTCCTGTCAAATTGAATTTTTTACAAGTCTTTCTATCGACAAATAAGTAAGTAACACCAAATCTTGTTTTCTTGTAATTAGAAAATAGATAACCTTGGAAAGGTAATCTAGATTCTCTAACTGAATATAAAGAGTCGTAAATCACTTTCACATCCGCTCCATCTTCAACTAATTTCTTTAATACTCTAAATAATTCAGGATAATAAGCGAATTGTTCTCTTCCAGTATCGGTAGTTATACCTAAAAATAAACATGAAGCAGCAACAGGATTTAAATGTTCAATTCTACCGTAAATGATTGAGGCAATTAAATCACATGCTGAACCTCTTTCAGTATCAATAATTTCAACTCCACCAAAATCCTCGACAAAAAAGTGATGATCAATTTTTATCATGCCTTTCCCTTTGATAGAAAAAGCGCGCTCATCTCCAGCTCTTTTCTTATCAGGCAAATCACAAACTATATGCAATGATGAAGCGATAGTCTCATCGCTTACATAATCAGAAGCAGGGAAAGAATAAGGTGCAGAGACACAATCAGTTCTCGATACATAAATATTTTTATTAGGATATATTTGCTTTAGAGCGTATTTCAAACCATTAGAAGACCCGTAGCAATCTCCATCAGGCCAAATATGGCCAAAAATAACAATAGAGTCATTCTCCTCTATCAATTTCCAAAATTCATCAATTTCTCTTTTTAAATCAGTATTTAAATTCTTGAGCATTTCTTATTCTCCAATATACATTTTATCAAATTAAACAAAATATATATATTTTAATGATATAAAAAAACCTCTAAATTAATAGAGGCTAGGAATTTAAAATTGATTAAGCTTTATTATCAGAACCGAAGAGTTTAATCTTTTCTTCGACTTTAGCTCTGATAGCTTCATAACCAGGTTTTAATAATTTACGAGGATCGTAACCTTTAGTCTTATTATCACCAGTAGGAGCAGCTAAACCAGCGTTGACATATTCAATAGTAGCGGCGGCGAAAACTAATTGACAATCAGTATTGACATTGATTTTGGAAACGCCATTTCTAATCGCGTGAACAATTTGATCATCAGGGATACCAGTTCCACCATGTAAAACTAAAGGAATATGGTTAGTAGCTTGATTGATTTTCTCTAAAGCATCAAAATGCAAACCAGACCAGTTTTTAGGATATATACCGTGAATATTACCAATACCAGCAGCTAAGAAATCGATACCGCAATCGACAATCTTCTTACATTCAGCAGGATCGGCGACTTCACCATCAGCAGTGATACCATCTTCAGTTCCACCAATAGCACCAACTTCAGCTTCAACAGAGATACCTTTAGAGTGAGCTAATTTAACTAATTCTTTAGTCTTTTCAATATTTTCATCAAAAGGTAAAGAGGAACCATCGAACATAATAGAAGTAAAGCCCGCTTCGATACAAGCTTTAGCAGCTTCGTAATTACCGTGATCTAAATGTAAAGCGACAGGAACAGTGATTCCTAAAGTTTCATCCATGGCTCTAACCATAGCAGCGACGACTTTGTAACCACCCATGTACTTACCAGCGCCCATAGAGACACCTAATATAACAGGAGAGTTCATTTCTTGAGACTTAGTGAGAACGGCTTTAGTCCATTCCAAATTGTTGATGTTAAATTGACCAACAGCATAATGACCATCTCTGGCCTTTTCTAACATTTCTTTAGCATTAACTAACATTTAATTTTATCCTCCAATGTAGTTCCATTACTTATAATCTACTACTTTTTTATATTAAATTAAATGAAATTATAAATTATTTATTTAGTAATGATTTACTATTTAAGTGTTTTGATTTCCCAGAACGAAAAAAGGCGAATTGCTTCGCCTAATAATTAATAATTCAATTCAGAATTAGCTAGTTCAGCTTTTCTATCCGCATCATCATCAGCGTCATCAAAGCCTTCTTTTCCCTCTTCTTCCTCATCTCCTTCATCACTTTCTTC
>CACYCE010000052.1 GCA_902772915.1 uncultured Erysipelotrichaceae bacterium
CTAAGTGGTTTACTACCTCCAGCAGAAGGTTATGTATTTGATGGATGGAGTCAAACTCCTGATGGAAGTAGTCCTGTTAGTTACGACTATCAAGTCACTAAGAATGTAACTCTATATATCAGATGGCGACAAACAGGTAGTTACTCATTAGGTAATTATTTATATCTCCTTACTGGAGACAATACGGCCCATCAAGTAAATATAGAGCCTCTTGGCATTTACATGTACATCAAGAGCATGGAATATATTAATGATGCAACGGCCACAGAATCGCGTTTCAACGTCTCGGATGGCGGTTTCCTTACAAACTATTCTGAAAATCAGGGCGAAATTATTAGTGTCACTGTTATATTAAGTAAAGCCATCAAAATGAGTGTTTCATTTAGTGAAAACACAATGTATCAATGGAATTATGATGAAACTAGCGCTCATGAATACACTTGCTTAGACGGGGATGAAAGTTACGAATTCTTCCCATCCTCATCAGCAGAAGCGTGCACTTATTTCAACATTAGTGCTGAAGAAAATAGCGATTATACTGTTGTTAAAAATATAATCGTGAAATATAAAATTTCATAAAAACAAGGAGGTTATTTATGGAAAAGAAAAAAACACTTAAACTCGTTGGTTGGATCGTATTAGGATTATTTGCTGTCGGAGTAATAATCACGTTTGTATTCAACAAAAAGATCTTCGGATCTGAAACGGTCTTTGTTCCAATCGAAGGGCAAGGCGATTTTGTTAACTACATGATGGTTAGAGGATTCCCTGCCATTATTAGAACAGTTCAAATCGTTGTTATTGCTGCTATTGCCAACATCATCTTATCTTTGCTCGCAAAGGTTACGTTTGAATCTAAGAAGACAATTACCGTTACCTTACTTCTTCTTAACTTACTCAAATGGATAGTTGCAATCGCATCCGTATTCATTATTATGGGTGCTTGGGGTGCTGATACAACCTTGATGCTTGCTTCTGCTGGAGTGTTAACCTTGATTATAGGCCTTGGTTCACAAGCTCTTGTTCAAGATATTCTTGCAGGTATCTTCATCGTCTTTGAAGGTGATTTCCAAGTTGGTGATATCGTCATCATCGATGGTTGGAGAGGCGAGGTTAAGGCCATTGGTATTAGAACCACCAAATTAGTCGATGCCGGCGGAAACATCAAAATTGTTAATAATTCCGATATACGTTCTATTGTTAACCAAACTCAAGAACTTTCTGTTGCCAAATGTTACGTTGGTATCTCTTACGGAGATAGAATTGAAAAAGTTGAAAAGATTATCGCGGATAACTTGCCAGCGATTAAAGAAAAGATTCCTGCAATCGTTGAAGGGCCGTTCTATAAAGGTGTTTCCGAACTTGCCGATTCATCAGTAAACTTACTCTTTGTTGCAAAATGTAAAGAAACTGACATCTATCAAGTTCAAAGAGATTTAAATAGAGAAATTAAGATCGTATTTGACGATAATAACATCAATATTCCATTCCCACAAGTTACTGTCTCTTATGACGAAGGTAGCGATAACAACAAAGTTAGCAAAGCCGTTCAAAGTAAAGCGAAAGAATTTGTCGAAGAACAAAAAGAATTATCAAAAGATATTGATGATAGAAAATAGTCTATCCTAAATATCTAAACAGATTGAACTGTACCCATTTAGTTCACAATGAAAAAAGCCTCTTAGCTAAAATAAACGTTAGGAGGCTTTTTAAATGGCTAAGAAAAAGCAAAAGTTTGATATGAATTTATACTTTTAAAATAACAGCGTTAATACTTTAGTGCGATAAAGTATAAAAATTTAAAAAAGTTTTGAATAAGTATTTATTAAATTCATTTTTATTCAGTATTTTTTGAATTGTGATATTAGTTTTTTCAAAGTTGAGATGTAATTGCATTTTGTTTTTGATAGAGTAAGTGTAGTTATTAATATTGATAAAGATATATTTGTTGATTATAAAAAAGAAATATCTATTTCTATAGCGATGACTATTTATAATAATTAATATGATTAAAGTTTATTCAAAAGATTCTAATTACACTTATACTCAAGGTTTCTTTCCAACCTTCGAATTAGTAAATAAGAAGAAAGATAAAATCATCAATATTTATGTTTCTTCTGATTCTTTACAATCAGAAGGCTATTTGAAATTAACTAAATTAGTGGATCCTAAAAAAATCATAGTCTCTGATAAAACTTATGCTAAATTAGCTTCTAAAGGTAATGATCACGTAGTTGGAGTATTTGAAAAATACGAAGAAGAATTGAACCCCAATCTTCCACACGTAGTTTTAGTTAACCCTTCAGATATGGGTAATTTAGGTAATATCATGCGCTCAATGTTAGCATTCTCTTATAAAGATTTAGCTATAATAACTCCTGCTGCAGATAGATTTAATCCTCACACTATCCGTTCATCTATGGGGGCTTTCTTCTCGATTAGGCAAGAAACATTTTCTTCTTTTGAAGAATATCTTTCAAAATATAAAAGACCTTACTATCCATTTATGTTAAATGATAAAGCTCAAGGTTTAAAAAATGTTGAAGTACCTTCATCATCTTTCTCTTTAGTTTTTGGCAATGAAGCTACAGGATTAGATAAAAAATACGGTAATGAGAATACCGTATTTATTGAACAATCTAAGGATGTTGATTCTTTGAACTTAGCGACTGCAGTCGTTATAGCTCTATATAAGTTTTCCAGAAATTAATTATTTATTATCTTCTTTTTTCTCTTCATCAATTTGAGAACTATTGATAGTGATAACTTTACCATTTCTTACGATTTTTTCAGGTCTAGCTTTATTTTCTTTTTCGTAGTCTTTAACAAAGACATCGTAATAGAGAACAAAGCCCATCATGACAAATAAGAGATAGAGGATAATTATAACGGCAATTTCAAATCCGCTTTTTGATTCTCCTAAAATGGTTTGACCTTTAGCTTTTGCAACAGAAAAATATATAGCCATAACTATAAAAGTGATAAAAGCGAAAAGTTCGAGAATAATTCTTATAATGTCGACTTTATCTAGCGCTTTAAATTGTCTTTTTAATTTATCAATCATATTAATTTACCTTTATGTAAGTGTTAAATGATAATTCTTGATTATCAATCAAACCACTTACTTCAAATATATTATCACAAATAGCTTTTTTATAAATATAAACTTTGGCATCTTTATGACACTCTTTAATAAAATTCAATTGTACTTCTTTAATAGTGTGATTTTGAAAAGTAGCATCGAGATCTACTATCCATTTAATATAAGCGGTATTGTTTGCGTGCTTATTAGGATCTAAATCTGAGAAGATGACATCGTGAATTCCCACAAAAGTATTTTCGCTTTTGTTGAAAGGAAGGAATTTATAATAATCTTCAGAGAAGTTTATATCTTCAATATATCTCCCTTGAGGATATTGAACTTTCGCCAATGAAATTCTTCTTTTGACAGCGTCAATCAAGCAGAATTCACCATTACCTTTAATTGCAATTTCACCTTTAGAGTAGATAGCAAATTCCCTTAGGTATCTAATTTTAGAAGGGCGTTGAACCCAAGTTACTAAAACTAAATCTTCATTTTCTATTCTTTTATATTGTTCGTATCTAATTTTGGTTAAGACCCACATTAAATTATCTTTGATGATATCGTAGTAGCCTATTTTAATTTTGTCACAGTGAATAGAAGTGATATCTTGAAACATTTGAAGAATTCTAAAAGGATGGATATCACCTTTGTAATCAAAATCGGAAAAACCAATTCTGTAATTTTGATAGTAAGCTAGAGGGGTATCAGCGTATTTATTCATTTTATAGACTCCTTAAATTTCTCACATAATTCATAATAAGAAGAAACTTCTAAATAATCAAAATTATAGAGATCTTTCTCTTCTGGTTTAATAGATTTATTTTTCCAATTTAAATAAATAGGTACTAAATTAGCACTGTGAGAACCTAGAACATCCGCTTTAATATTATCTCCTATATATAAGGTATGACGAGGATCTAATTTTAGTTCATTGATAGCGATATTAAAAAATAAAGGGCTGGGCTTTTTTACTACAAAGCGAGAAGAGACATATATTTTTTCAAATTTGCGGTTAGGGAAGTTAACTTCGATAATTCTTTTACCTATATCCTCGTGATAGAAGGCGTTAGAGAGAACTGAGTATCTTATATTTCTTTCTTCTAATAAATCTAAGAATTCATCGATGCCCTCAATTTTAGTCATTTCAAACATGTTGTGATAAAGCTTTCTAATTTCTTCATAAGGACGATCAAAGACTAAATCTAACTTGACTTGCAAATAATTAAATATAGCGTCATCTTCCATCTCAAAATAACTCGAAGAGAAGTAGTTAAATAAGATAGAAGTAAATTCTTTTTCATACAAATCAAAAGGAATTTTATCTTTATTAACTATAAATTGGTAGAAGAAGGTCGCTTCGACATTCTTCTCTTTGTATTTAGTTTTAAGTAAGGTGTCCCAACAATCAAAGAGAACGTAATTTATATCTTCATACATATAATTATTTTAATACTTAATTAAATTAAAGGCACCATTTATATATTTAAGATGATTAAATAATATCGATTGACTCAATTTTTTCGCCTTTATTACACAGTTGTTATATAATTTAAATGTAATTATATTCAATGAATATCTTTAA
>CACYCE010000053.1 GCA_902772915.1 uncultured Erysipelotrichaceae bacterium
AACTATTTTAGTTTCTTTTAGATTTATATCAATTTTAAAATATTAATAAGTTAAAATTATATTACGAGGTATATCAACTATGTCCAGTAAATTTAAAGATCTTATATTCTATGAAATCTATCCAACTTCTTTCTACGATTCTAATGGAGATGGAATTGGAGATTTAAATGGTATCAATGAAAAATTAGATTACGTTAAAGAGTTAGGTTGTAATGCCATTTGGTTAAATCCTTTTTACTCTTCCCCTTTTAAAGATGGTGGATATGATGTTAAAGATTTTTTTAAAGTTGATGAGAAATTTGGAACTAATGAAGATTTTAAAAATCTTGCAACTAAAGCTCATAAATTAGGAATTAAAGTCATAGTTGATTTAGTTATAGGTCACTCTTCAGAAGAAAATGAAGAATTCTTAAAATCAGCTTCTCCTTATAGAAACGAAAACTCAGATTTATTTATATGGACCGATAGCGTCTGGTCTTTTGAACCTAATATAAGATTATTAAATGGTCGCTTCCCTAGAGATGGAGCCTATATGGTTAACTTCTTTGCAATGCAACCAGCCTTCAATTATGGCTTTAATAAGATTACTAACCCTAACTGGCAGATGTCATATAAAGATGAGCGAACCTTTAAAGCCAGAAATTACATGCTTAAAGTCATGAAATTTTGGCTGGATTTAGGTTGCGATGGTTTCAGAGTCGATATGGCTGATTATTTAGTTAAAAATGACGATACTAAAGAAGGTACAATCGAAGTTTGGAAATATCTATTTTCTAAAATTAGAAAAGATTATCCCGACGCTTACTTTGTTTCTGAATGGTCTTCACCTGATAAAGCTTTACTTGCAGGATTTGACGCGGATTTTGTTTTAGATCACAATAACAACTTCATTAATTTACTAGGTCGTAATCAAGAAAAGATGATTGTTAAAGGTAACTCTCGTGAACAATTTATAAAAGATCTCTTATGGAGGCAAGAAAACGCCAATAAATACAATGGAGTCCTAGCGCCAATAAGCGGCAATCACGATTCTAGAAGAGTCGCAACTTCTCTAAATGAAAAAGAACTTCAATTGGTATATATGATTCTTCTATCTTTACCTGGTAATCCATTTATTTACTATGGAGATGAAATAGGTATGGTTCAATCTGAATTAATCTCTAAAGACGGAGGATATCAAAGGACGGGGGCAAGAACTCCCATGCAGTGGGACGATTCTCCTAACGCCGGTTTTTCATCTACTAAAAATGAATTATATTTACCTGTATTTAAAGGAAATAAAAACAATCTTAAAGATGAGATGAATGATCCTTCTTCGATTTATCATTTCATCAAAAAATTAATCAGAATTCGCAAGGAAAACGATGATTTAAGATCTTCTTATTTAGATGTCAAAGATGAAAATGATATCTTAACAATTATTAGAGGTCAAACTAAATTAATAATAAATTTCTCTAAGAAAGATTTATCTTTAGAAGGTAAGGAAATCATTTTTACTAATTCTAAAGGAAACATCTTGAAACCTTTCGAAGCTGCTTTAGTTAAATAATTCTTTAAATATCTTTTTTATAAATTTATAATTTATTAGTACTATTTGTATATAAGAATAAGAAAGAAGGTTATAAATGAAAAAAATCTACGCTTTATTCCCTGTGCTAACTCTAGGTTTATTAAGCCTAAGTGGATGCGGAGTTATTCAAACTAGCAGCGCTACTACTTCTTCTCAAGTAGTTTCATCCCAAGCTACCTCAAGTTCAATCGTTACTTCTTCAATAGAAGGGGGAGTAAAAAGTCATACAGGAGTACCTTTCTTCGACTGGTTTATCGACTTGTGGGATTCATTAGTTTCCATTATTACTCAAGGTAAATTCCCTGATAATAATTCTGTTGCAAACTCCGTTCTAGGAAGAGTACTTATCGCTATTATCATCGGTATAATTTTCTATATCTTTATAAAATTATTTTTATTGCTACTTAGAAAAATTACCGGTTCTAGAAAGAGGAGTCAATCTTTTAATACTACTAAGACATTTATGCTCTCGGTAGTAAAAGTCTTCCTCTATGTAATCATGGTTTTAGTTATAGGTGGTATATTAGGTTTCAATTTCTCCAACCTCTCGACGATCATTTCTTCTGGTATCGTCGCTATCGGTTTATCCTTGCAAAATATTATTTCTAATTTCGCTTCTGGTATTATTATTCTCACTCAAAAGAAGATTCTCGCTGGTGACTATATTGTCGTCAACAACGGTCAAGGTGAAGGTACAGTAAAGGAGATAGGTATTCTCTCTACTCAATTAATTACTGTAGATAATCTTGTAGTATTCGTTCCTAATTCAATAATGACTTCTGGAGTTGTCAAGAACTCATCTATTATGAAATATAGAAGAATCAACCTCATCATCAGTGTTGATTATTCTACTGATATAGATGAAGCTAAGAAAATCATTAGAGGTGTCATCGACAATAGCAAATACGTCAATCACGAAATGTCTAAAAACATCATTATCGATTCTTTCGGAGATTCTTCTATAAATTTCTCCGCCCGTTGCTACGCAGCTTCTTCCGTTTACTGGGATGCCAAATGGGAATTAGAAGAACTCATCTTCAAAGAATTCAAAAAGAGAGGTGTCGAGATTCCTTTCAATCAAATGGATGTTCATATCGATACTAAAAATGAAAAGAAAGTTTACAAACACGCCGATCTTTCTGGTTTAGAAAATGTCAAATTAACTAACCCTGATAAATTGTTAAATACAGATTATTCTCGTTACGATGAAGCTCTAGATAAAGAGATGAATTACATCTCAGAAGTCTTGAAGCCTAAAACTAAAGAAGAAATCAAAGCCGAAAAAGAAAAGAACAAGGCTCTTAGAGAAAAAAAGAAAGCTCTTAAAGAAAAAGCTAAAAAAGAGCAAAAAGAAAAAAGAGAATCTTCTAAAAAGAAGTAATTCTCTATAAATCGTAAGCTTCTAACATGGTAATCAACGAAGAGTACTCCTCTTCGTTTTTTGCTATTTCCTTATTTAACTCCTCCATTTTTTGAGGATTTAAATAATATTCTTCTTCATCAAAATGTTTCCTTAATGAAGTGATATTTTTTTCAATTCTAGTTAACTTCTCTTCTATTTTGTCTTGAGAAAGACGAGGTCTAACTTTCTGTTCATGTTGAGGTTTATAAATAGTCTTTAC
>CACYCE010000054.1 GCA_902772915.1 uncultured Erysipelotrichaceae bacterium
GTGTCCTAAATAAGAAGCGACTATTGATTTATCTAATCCTGAATCAACTAATAACGTAGCTTGTGTATGTCTGAACATATGGAAATTGAATATTTCTATATTAGCTTTAAGACAATATTTCTTTATATGCCTTTTAATTGTTGATGAACCTATAGGATCCTTTTTACTTTTTGGAGAAGGAAATAAATAGTGATTATTTTCCAATTGATAAATAGTTATATATTCAGAAATCATGGATGATACAAATTTAGGTATAATTATTCTTCTTACACTATTAGAGCTTTTAGGAGAGATAAGTTTATATTTACCTCCACTTACATCATTTGAAACTTGTTGAATTACATCTATATAATTTTCAACCTCATTAAAGTTATCTACATGTAATCCTCTTATTTCTCCTATTCGACATCCAGTTAAATATGCTAATAAGAACAATACATAAAATTTATAATCATCTACTGCTTCTAAGAACTTTTTAAAATCTTGTAAGGTTAAAATTTTCTTTTTTACAGCTACTTGTTTAATCGAATAATCTTTTATTGGTGGCAACATATAAAAGCATCTGACAGAATAGTTATAAAAGTTTCTAGCGAAATTAAATATTAAATTTAAATGTGAATAATTATTCTTTATTACATTTACTGAAAATTTTGAAATATAATCTCGCCATTTTAAAAAATCACCATACACTAATTCATCAATTCTGACATTAGGTAAATGACCTATGATATAGTTCTCAGTAGATTTCTTAAATGCTAAATAAGATGATTCTTTAACTCTCATCTTGTAATAATCATAAAACTGTCTAATCAAATTATTAAGCTTAGGGTATTCCTGAATGTTTTTAAAATCATTTTTATAAAGCTCTTGAGCAGCTTTCGCTTCAGAATGTGAATTAAAGATAGATTTAGATTTTACTACTTTGTCATGAACTTTAATCTTGTAGTAATATTTACCATTACAATCTAGCTTAATCATCCATCGAAATGCCTCCTATAGAATCTTTTAGCATAGTAATAATTTCTAAACATTGCTCTTTAGTTAAAGGATTATAACCTTTAGAAATTCTATAATTATTAATTTCTGATACTCCTTTAGAAGTTAAAGATCTTTCAATATGCTTAGTATCAGTCATTACTTTTCCAATCTCATTAATAAATAAATCAGTATTACAAAGATATAATTTAATTAAAGAATTAGATACACATCTATCAATCCAATCTTTCTTGGATAAAATAGTCGATTCTAATTTCCCTTGATTTTGAATAAAGATGGGATTTACATCATTAGTAAAAGCTTTCCATTTACTCCAAGTAGTAGCTCTTTTTAAATCCATGCGATTATTCCAATCGTGATGTGATTTAAATTCTATAATTCCTCTTAATAATTGGAGAGAGAATTCAGGCATCATATTATTAATTAATGCCTGATAAGCTTTTAAAAATACATATTGACTAGACTCATGATAGAATCTGGATTCATATCTCATCCAAGATTCTCCAAAATAATCAAAGCCTTTAAAATCTCTTTCGGCTTTCTTATCATAGATACATAGTTGTCTAGAAGTTCTTCCTCCAATAGTAATAGACCATCCTTTATTTCTATTGTCGATAACAATGTTATCTGAAGATGCACTATCAGAATTAGTATCGATGGAAATTTTTACTGATCTAGAAACTAATCTAGTTTGAAAATCCCTATTTTTAATCTTCTTTTCTAGTTCTAACTTACTTATAGAATTGGAAAAATCATCTATAGGTATATCAATTCTTAAACAGTGAAAACCATTCTTTATAAAGAATGTGAATAATTCTAAATAAGATCCACCTCTTAATTCAAATCTTCTTAAGGCTTGTCCTTTTAATTCTACAAATGAAGTTTCTTCTCCATTTTTAGATTTAGTGGTTTCTCCTCCTGCACCAATAGCTATATCTTCATCGTAGATTCTACCTTCAGCATAATTAGCTAGATTTTTAATATCATAATCAAATGAATTTAACTTCAAAATATTCAATAAATTTTCTAGCAATTGAGTTTTATTAAAAATATTAGAGTTTAAGCCCATTTTTAAATAGTCAAAACAGCAAGTTTTTGTTACGAGAGAATGGGTATTACTCAACCCATTCTCCGCGTAATCAAAAACCTTATTGTCATTAGATAAAAATTTTATATTGCTTTGATTATTCATAACTTAGAAAACTCCTTCAACATCTAAATTTGAAACTTTATTTTTAATTACTTTACTAGGCTTGCTAGCTTTCTCTGATTCTTTCTGAGATAAGAGTTGATTTGCATATTCAGATAGAGAAATCTTACTAGCTGAATCTTTGATATTAACCGATTTGCATTTTTCTAATTCTTCTTCAATAAAATGGAATCCATATGTATCAGCTGAACCATAACAGAATGTAATTGGAATTAAATAAGAAAATTCGCTGGATCCAAATGCGCAATTCTCAGGCTTTTTACCTACATCATCTATAGAGTGATATAGAACTCCTCTATATAAGATGTAAGAATGAGCATATAGATAATCTTTTTTATGTTTAATTGATTCGCAAAGCCTTCTAATTCTAGATGGCTTATTAGCTTTTAAAGAAGCTATATCATCATGTAAAAATGAATATAGAAACTTAGTGCAAAAATTTAAAAAATTAATAAATAGATCACACAGGAAAATAAATAGAGAATATGAGAGAACTTCCTTTCTACTATTGACATAAAAAATTGAGGTCGCAAGTTCTCTTTCTTCTAGAACAACTCTAGTAAACCTTTGTGAAGTTGTTAGGTAATATAAATGACCTTCTCCAATATGTCTTATTAATCGTAAGAACATATCAGCACCTCTATCTTCTTTCGCTATTTTCTGATAATCGGTATTCTTCTTATCAAATACTTTCTCATCATCGAAAACAATAGAGTAATTAAATAACTTATAATCTTTATTCTTGTATCTATCTTTAATTTCAATTAAGGAAGAATCAGATCTATAAGCATATGATGAAGTAATTCTATTGAAGAATTTATCTTGATTAAAATACACATAGTTATTTCTTATAATCGCAGATAGAGCATCGATATAGTCTTTAAATAAACTCTTATAAGATTTTATAGAAAGATAATCATCATAGTATTTAGAATCATCAAAGATAATTTCAAAATAAGGAGATTCTCTAAAACAGTATTTCATTACAAAAGAAGATTTATAATTGCCGTAGTGAAAGCAATGAAATATTAAAGAATCTAAGATATTGAAATCTACATAATAAAAAATACGATGAAAATCATCAATTGTCTTATTAGAATCTTGAATAAGCTTTAAAGTTAAAAAGTTTGTAAACCCACAACCGATAGTAGTTTTACCTGCTCCAACATTACCACATAAATATGAAACATATCCGACATCTGAACAAAATTTAGCATATGATTCTTCAGCTCTATCTGATAATAAAGTAAATCTTACTAGATCATAAATAAGCCAAAATAAAAGGAAGATGACTATTAAAAATAGCGGTGATAAAGATAACAATATCATTAGCCAAGTTTCCATAGTCATTTTCCTTTCTAATTTGACAAAGTAATAATTATAGGTTTTAATATTTATAAGGAAGTAGGACGGATTACTTCGTTTAGTCCCTAGAGCTACTTCCTTTTTTTATTTAAGAAATTTTTAAGTAATTTAATATCTTCCTCACTAAGTTCATAATTTTTAAATGCTTTTGAATAATTGAATTTATAATCTGATTTTATGTCTTTTTTTACATATGCCTTTTTACTATCAGATTTATTCGGATTGTTTTTTAAGGGTATATTCCAATGACCTTTTTTCCCTTTAGAATGAGTTAAATTAACTGATTTAAATTTAGTTATATTTGCATCAACAATAATATTGGGATGTCTTTCACGCTTTTTAGATCTAACGGTATACAAACTTCTATTTTTCATTGTTTCCTCTGCCTTTCTAATTTGACAAAATAATATTTTTATAGTTAAATATTGATACCGAATAACTCTATAAGTTATTCAAACTGGGGTGTGGCTAGACCACAACATGAATACCCAGATGAGCTCAATATGGCGTTCTTAATCGGCGCCATTTTTTATTTGAGCTTTCTCCAATAGCCGTTTCCATCAATCTTATCTGTGATATATTTTCATTAATTACCCTCCGTCAATTTATCTCTAGATTTAATTTTTAAATGTCTAAATAAATGAAAATGCAGCAGATGACATGGATGAAATAGTAAAGTTAATATCTTGATAAAAAGATATATAATCCACCATAAAGGCAATAAAATAATTGGACATTCTTTAGGTATGAATTTAAACATCTTTCTACCTCTATGACTTTCTATCAAATAAATATTTGATTAATCTTACAGGAGAAGAAATTACATACCATATACCGATAAATAAATATTTGAAAATATAACAGATTCCTTTCAATATATTTATGCCTTTAAAAACAAGTGATATTAAAATTAATGCAGCTATAACAACCAAACCGATTAAGAACCACTTTCCATTCTTTTGGAAGAAATCACTCAATTTTTGGAAGAATTCATCAATGGGATTAATTTCTTTAGTGGGATTCACGACATCCACTCCATCAGGATCAATAGGATGAACATCAAGAACTTTATATTCTTTAACTCCAGATTCTTCCTGATTCCACAATCTAAAGATGACTGAATTTTTAATATCGTAAGCATTTTCAATGTAATAATTAACTTCTACATCTTTTGGAAGAAATCCAAACTTAATTCCTTCATGATGTACAGAACTAACTTTCATATTCGTTTGAGCGAATCTAACACACCATTGATACTTCTTTAATTCTTCAGAAACATTTTCAGTTTCTGAAGGTTTAAAAATCGTGTCATAAATAAAGCGATTTCTATAAGGAATAAACCACCAAGATTTATGAGGATCTGAATAAACGGTTTGTTGTTCACTTTCAACCATTTCAGTTTTGTTCTCATAGGAAATGTTAGACTTATCTATAAGAGAATCCGCGCCTTTAAATTGAGTTAATAAATTATCCAAATTATAAGGATCAAAATTGTTCATAAAAGACCAACTATCCTTACTATTAGTCGTTATATTTGTTTCACCTTTTAAAACAGCTTGATCATAATTGATTTCAACTTTGCAGATGTTATTTAATTCAAGATTGGTATTAAAACCAATATAACAATCTTGTAAAACATGCCTGTAAATTGATTGTTCATTATCAGATAAATTAGTTAAATAATAAGAAGATTTTTTATCTGTAATAACTACAGCATTGTTGAATCTTTCAAATAACCTATGGTTAATATCATCAATCATAGTCTCCGAAAAATATGGTAAATTTGCATATTGCTTAGACTTATATCCATTAGATGCTTGTTTACCAGAGAAAGACTTAATATTAAATCTATTGAATTTATTTACTTTGAATAATGATTTTTCATCAAATGTATACGCTGATAACTTATAATTATTCAAATCTTGAACATAGTAATTACTAATTTGATAATCGACAAAATTATCTACGTATCCATCCTTAGATTCATTTTCTACTAATGAAGTAGATAGACTTACTTTATCGAAAATTGAATCATCGATACTGGGTTGATAAAAATAAGTAAATAATTTATCTTCCGAATGACTGTAATAAACACCGAGATTTAAAACCATATCGGAATTTAAAGAATCAGTATCTAAATTGTAATATTCTTTCATACAAGCTTTTAAATCTACAGTGTTAGAACTTGTACTATTAGCATTTTTAACAATATTAAAAGGACTATTTAATCCGATTAAATTGATAGCAAATGCAGCTGCAACTTTATTCATAATTAATAGTCCTTTCTTATTTGACAAATTTCTATATTTTGTTAAAATATATATACAATAAGCAACTTGCATAAGGGGCAACCCGGTGAGTTGCTTATTTTTTTATTTCATTTTTTTAATTCTATTAATTAATGGTTTATCATCCTTATGAATTCTATATCTATCTAATTCCTTCGAAGAAATATTCTTTCTCACGCTATAAATTGGTTTACTATGAACATACGTATCTTTGTTAGAATTAGGATCTATATTATGTTTTAATTTGAACCTATTTTTTTTGGCTTTATGTGTGAACTTTGCAAGCTTATATATGTTCTTTTTATCGTTTTTCTCAAGAATCAAGGCCGGATGACCACCGTTTTTATCATTATGTAAATGAAATGTACCTTTTCTTAAATGCTTAGAATATATTTTTTTCTTTGACATAATTTCTACTTAAATCTAGTTCTTAAGGAAGAACTAGCAAGACCATAGAGGAGGATGACTATAGCTCTGAATCTAATTTCCAACCTTTAAATGTGATCCAGTTCTTTAACCTTTGGAAGAACTCAGGAATCTTCTTAGTAAAGAACTCAGGAATATCTTTAGTAAAGAATCTGGAAATAGCTTGAACAAAAGAATCCCATCCAGATTGGATTTTTGCAGTTGAACTATCTAAAATCTTAAGCTTCAATGTTCCTTTATTATTAACAGAACCATTTCGTAAGTCTGTATATGTATATCTGATGTTATAAACATCTCCAACATTTGCATGACCTAATACATAAGCTTCAAAATCTTGATCATTAATCTCAATATCTGTGATTACACCATCACCAGATAATTGATTTTTGGCGTATTTAATCCTAGTTCCATCAAATTTAGATTTAAGTTGTGCAACAGGAAAACTATTAGCATTAACAATTAATGTCCCTAGATCTTCCTTAGTTAATTGAATAGAAGAAGCAACTCCAACTAAATCTAAGCCTAAGATAAACACAGGAGGTATATCAGCTTGAATTCTATAATTAATAGTTGTAGTAGCTTCATTACCAGCACTATCCTTAGAACCTATAACAATAGAATGAGTACCGATTCCATTATCAAACTCACCGCTTTTTACATAAACGGATAAATTAGAACCATCAACATCATCAGAAGCTTGGAAAAAATCTAACAATGTTTGAGTTGTTAATTTATATGTAGTTGAATAACCATAAGTAATTACAGAAGTAGTAGATTCACCATCTTTTCTTGAAATAACAGGAGCTACATTATCAATAACATTAACATTAATAGTACATGTAGTTTCATTACCTGATTCATCTTTAACAGATAAACCGAAAGTCTTAGAACCAGTATTCTTCGCACCAAAAGGAGCGTTCCAAGTAAATCCTTCAGGTAAAGTCCAGCCATAAGTAAATGTGGATGAATAATTATCAGTAATAGATAAATGAGATAATACATCATCAACAGTTAAAGGAGTTCCATAAGCTAACGTTATATTAGATGTCTGAGATACTACTGGAGCTGTTCTGTCAAGAACATGAACTCTTAAAGTGGCTGTAGATACTTGATCATAAGAATCCTTAGCATTTAAAACGATAGTAAAATCTCCAACTCTACCAACTTCATAATTAGAAGATTTAACCGTTACAGGAACATCAGCACCGAATAAGTCTTTAGCACTTACACTAGATAAAATCCTATCCTGAGATACATTGGCGTCAACTGAATAATATAAGTCTTTAGATTCACCATTCTTTAATTGAATAGGGAAAAAGCCCTTAGAATAACCGTCAAAACCTAAGCTTACATCTGAAGCATTTTCTTCATCGATATAAATATCAGATAAATTAAAAGTTAAATGGCCATTGTTTTTATTACCTAAAGAAACATTTATGCCATTTACAGAATCAGCAGTAGGTTCTGAAGAACCAATATTAATTAAACAATAATAAGTACCGTTTCCACCAAGATCAGCTAAAGTAGAATCGTTATTATATTCAAATATTTCATCATCACCATTTTCATTCATATGAGAAACATAATGAACACCTGTAGCAGAATTACTAACAATTTTAATAAAAGAACAATTTTGAACGCCTAGAACAAGACCTATATAATAATTAGATTCAATCTTATAAAAATATCTATCAGAATAGTTATTATGGAAAAAATAACTATTTAAATTATAAATTTTAGAAGGTTGACCATCAAAACTAGTGCTTCCAATAGAACGATAACAAGAACCACCATCATAAAGAAAAGTAACTAAATCAACAGAAGAAGAAAACTGCTCTTTAACTTCAATATCATTGTTTATAGCAACACGATTCAAAATCTTTGGGCTATTGTTATAAGATTCTAGCGCTTGTAAATTAGATCCAGATGTAATAGCGCTAGTTAACATTAACAAACTGGACAAAGATAATAACATTACTTTCTTTTTTGTTTTTTGCATATTCTTTTCCTCACTTTCATTTTTAAATTTGACTTTTTATTCTAAATTTGATTTAATTTATTTGCAGATGGATAGGAGTGAATTAATTTTCAAGTCTCCATCTGTTTTTTATTTAATTTTTTTCTTGATTTTATTCATCAATTTTTTATCAGATGAATATGGGATCCCAGAGGCAGCCATCTAAGTTCTGCCTCTAGAGAAATAACAATTTAATTTCATATATTTACCTCCATGCAATTAATAAACTTTCTAAGATTCTTAATAGCTATGAATATCTTGGCTTAGAAAGGAGTTTCTATTAAGAACCTTAGAAAACTTGTTATCGTTTTTTATTGTCTTTTTCCCACTGTTGAACTACATGAATGTAATTTAAACAGTGCTCATTAAACCAAAACTTCTTTCTACATGCGATTACTATATCTCCTAGTTTCATATCGCTTTTTTGAAGGTTCTTTTGTATCTGTTCTAAACTTTGACCTTTTGCTAAGCAAGACTTCACAAATTTTTTAGCTTGCTTTCTTTCTTGCTCAGTAGCTATTTGATATTTTCCCCACAACATCTTTACCTCTTTAATAGATCCCTTAATCTTGCGATAGAGAACATTCCAACATGTCTAACATGTACTTGATTGTAATAATCAACTCCTTTAGTTAAGGTGGAACCCAAATAACTTTTTTTGTAAACACTATTAATTTCTTTTTGAGTTGCATATATTCCATATTTCCTCAGCGATTTAGGAGTTAAATCAGATTTAGATAACCAATCTTTTCCATAACCTTCTTTGTCATATCTGGATACACTATTCCACATAATTAGTTCTCCTTATTTTTGAAACTCAATTTAGCAATACTTTCAAACCTCAAATTATTGAAAAGGCCGTTTTTTAAGGATAAAAACGGACAAAAACCATGATTATTTAGAATATGCTATCGAAGTCAGAATCTTCAGAATTGTTAACTAATTTTTCTAACTTCTCCGACATATTAAATAAATGAAGATTATTCAATAAATCAGGCATGACATTTAATAACATCATCTGATCTCTAGTTAAAAAAGTTCTGGTAATAACAGATTTAGAGAACTTTACTTCAGCGAAAATGAAATTACCTTGATCATCCTTATAAGAACCTTGAACGAATCTAATATAAGCATTTAAGGTTAATTCTCCATCGTAATTAGGATCTAAGCCTCTTTCAGCTTTAATTACTCCAATTAATGCCTTAGATAATCTAACCTGCAATTCTAGAGAAGGATTGATAGAAATAAACGCATTATAAGATATGCCGTATTTCACCCTTCTAGAACGATTGGAAGTAATTACAGCTTTAAACGGATAGAATTGACTTTTCATTTCTTCTTTAGTCAAAAGCTTATACTCCTTATATTCATTACCAACTTTTTTAGAAGTAGATGCTGGGACTACTGTCTTAGCGACTTTTTCATCAACCATTATTAATTCCTCCTATGATGAATGAATAAACGGAGAATCTATAAGCCGATTATTTTATGAAATAAAATCGGTTAAAATTCTCAATAAATCCACTTTTAATATATATATATATCGATTTTGTCAAGCCCTAAATTGCAGATTTAAACCGATTATTTAATAATTAAAAAAACGGAGGTTAAAAATGGATATTTTAGAACTTATAAAAGCTAAAAGAATTGAAAAAGGCTATACGATATCTCAAATGGCTAAAAAGCTCCAAATAGGAAACACCACATATCAGAACTTAGAAAATAACGACATCATATTAAAAGTTCATGACTTTTTCAAAATAATTGAGATCTTAGAAATACCTTTAGAATTATTTGAAAAAGAAAAATATATTGTTATATCAGAAAGTGATTTTAACAAGCTAAAAGAATCAGCTAATCAAATCAAAGATATAGCTGAGAGAATACAATCTAATGCCAACATTATTAATCATGAAAAAATTAATGTTGATCTAGAGCAAAAGCAAAAAGATAGACCCAGAAAACAATACTGTCAAATTTGTGGAAAGCCCTCTAAGTTTTATCCTCTTTGCTCTGAACATGCTCTAATGTATAAAGAAGGAAAAATAACTAAGGATCAATATGGAAATTTTAAATTGAAAGAATAACACCCTTAATTTAACTTCATTTTTTCGCCTTTTGCCCTTTAAATTTTAACATGCTATGCATGTTCTTTTCGAATTTAAAGGAGGTGA
>CACYCE010000055.1 GCA_902772915.1 uncultured Erysipelotrichaceae bacterium
TAAAGTTGAAAAACCTATAAAAAAACACTAAAAAATAAAGAAAAAAGCGAACAATACAACGTATTATTCGCATATCTTCTTTATGGTAGCGGGGGAAGGATTTGAACCAACGACCTCCGGGTTATGAGCCCGACGAGCTACCA
This sequence comes from uncultured Erysipelotrichaceae bacterium, assembly GCA_902772915.1. Classification (GTDB taxonomy): domain Bacteria; phylum Bacillota_I; class Bacilli_A; order RFN20; family CAG-288; genus Scatoplasma. Next base: position 144 of record CACYCE010000055.1, read on the forward strand.
CTGCTCTACCCCGCGATATCAGACTTACTTTTAAGTCCGTGAATAATACTAGCACTAATAATATCTTTGTGCAAGTTTTTTATGAATTTTTGGAATTATATATAATATTTCTTTCAAATATATTAGAATTAGTGCATGGAATTAGAAAAGAAACAGAAGCTAAAAAAAGCTATTGTAAAACTAATTATCAGCGGTATTATAATCGCAGGATTGATAGTAGGTATATATTTTATATTTAAAGCTTTAGGTTGGGATCGTTTTTCTTCTAGAGATGAACTTCAGAAATTCATTGCTAGTTTTGGCCCTATAGGTCCTGTAATCTACGTTATTGCTTCTTTCTTACAAGTTACTTTCATTCCTATTCCCGCTTCAGTAACTATCATCGCTGGAACATTTTTATTTGGCCCTTATTTAGCTTTTGCTTATTCATATTTAGGTATTATGCTTGGAGCTATCCTCGCCTTTGCTTTAGGTAGATGGCTAGGAAGAAAATACGTAAATTGGTTAGCTGGAGGAGAAAAAGAAGTCGATTTTTATTTAGAGAAATTTAAAGATCGAACTAACATTATTTTCTTCTTCTGCTTCTTACTTCCTTTCTTCCCTGACGATTTTTTATGTTCTCTAGCAGGTATTACTCCTATGACGTGGAAGACTTACATAATTATGCAACTATTCACTAGAGCGACTAGCATCATCTTTACTATTTTATTTATGTCGGGAGAATACATTCCCTATTCCGGGTGGGGTATACCAGTTTTAGTCGTCATAGGTGTTCTTGCTGTTGCAGCGTTCATTCTCTCGATGGTTTACACTGATAAAATCTATGAAATAGTTAATAAGATTTCTAAAAAATTTAAGAAAAAAAGTAAACGAGAAGTAGAAGTGGAAAAAAATATTATAAGTTCTGAAAATAAAGAAGAAATTAAAGAAGAAAATAAACTCGATTAATCTTGAATACTTTACTAAAAAATTATAATATACATAAATAAAGCAAAGGGGAAAGATATGATTTTATTAACCGGTGCATCTGCTAGTGGAAAAACTGAGACTGCAAAGGAATTAAAGATTCTTTTTGGCATCAAAAAAGTTGTTACTCACACTACTAGAAAAATGCGTGAAGGTGAAGTTAATAATGTCGATTATCATTTTGTATCAGAAGAAGAATTTAAAAAATTACAAGCGCAAGATTATTTTGTTGAAACTACTCTCTACTCTGGGCATCATTATGGAACCTCTAAAAAAGAGATCGCCGATGATAAAGTTGTCGTTGTCGAAACTAATGGAGCGAGAGTTTTTTTAAATTTAAACGACCCTCACATCGTCTGTTTTCGTTTAATTGCTCCTATAGAAATGAGAGCGGAAAGAATGAGATTAAGAGGTGACAGTCAAGAATCGATTAAAAAGAGACTTGCTAACGATGTCACTAGATTCGCTGACGAAGAATTTAAAGACCCTCGAATTATAAATATTGATACTTCTAATCTTTCCGTTCAAGAAGTCGCGAGTAAAATCTATAAGATTTACTTAGAAAAAATTAAGTAAAAATCTTGAAATACAAGTTCTTTTTTTAAAGATTATTTTTAATGATTATTGTATAATAACCACGTTTAAGGAGGCTGTTTTATGAATAGAAAAATATTAATTGTATTGGCAATGATTCCATTAACTTTATTGCCAGCTTGTCAAAAAGGATCCGCTAGCTCAACTTCACAAGGCACATCATCACTTGTTCAATCTTCGCTTTCTTCCCAATCATTGTCATCTTCTCAAGAAACGACTACTTTTAAATATTGGAATGAATGCAATGCATTAACTAAATTAAAAGCTTATGTCCAAGATGTTACTAATAAGGAATCTAAAAACTTCATTCCTATTGATGACAGAATAGCCACTTTCGATATGGATGGAACATTCTACGGTGAACTATACCCCACTTATTTAGAATATTGGTTACTTAAATACCGCGCTTTAGATGATCCTACTTATAAAGACAAAGCTCCTAGTGATGTAGTTGCTGCTGCTAATGCTATTGTAGATCATATTAAAAACGGCGCTGCTTATCCTCGAACCGAAGATGGTAAATACGGGTTTGATATGATTCACGCTCGCGCACAAGCTAAAGCTTTTGAAGGTATGACCATCAAAGAATTTGATGATTATGTCACTGATTTCTTAAAAACTCCCGTCGAAGGTTTTAACAATATGACCTTCGGAGAAGGTTTCTATCTCCCTATGATTGAAATCTTCGATTATTTACAAGACAATGACTTTACCACTTACGTAGTCACTGGAAGTGATCGTTTCATCACAAGAGCTTTAATCAATAACTACACTCCTCTAAATGTTCCTTTCAATCAAATAATAGGTATGGATGTCATCTTAAGTGGAGAAAATCAAGGTAATGAAGAAAATCTCAATTACACCTATGGCCAAAATGAAAGATTAATCAGAACTAGTCAAGTTATGATTAAAGACTTAAAGACAAATAAAGTTATGAACATCATGCAAGAAATTGGCAAGAATCCTGTCTTGTCATTTGGTAATAGCGGAGGAGATTCGGCAATGCATAACTTGGCTTTAAATAATCCTACTTACAAATCTAGCGCGTTCATGTTAGTCGCTGATGATAGAGATAGAGATTATGGATTGACCGATGAAAAAAGCGATGAGATGAAAGCTGATTGGACCAGTAAAAACTACACCGTCATCTCTATGAAAAACGATTTCAAGACCATTTATAAAGAAGACGCAGTTAAGACTAGTATTTCTATATAGCAAGAATAAACAGTTCATATAATTATGGACTGTTTTTTAATGTTGTATTTTGATTTTATTTACTTTAAAGAGAACCGGTCACGTTTGAGTTCGTCTATAAAAAAATCCCGCCACAGATGTAACGGGAATACTTCCAATAAATGGGGCGGCTAATGAGGATCGAACTCATGCGTGACCGGTTCACAGCCGGTTGTGTTAACCGCTTCACCATAGCCGCCAGAATGAAAGCATAGTAATTATAAAGTTAATAAGTGCTTGTTGTCAAAGGTTTTTTCGTATTTCCAAATATAATTAGGGAAAAAGATTAAAAAAAGAAAAAATCTGCTTCCACTAAAACTAGTAGAAGCAGATAAATTTTTAATTAGTGGGCTCTTATAGAACTTATTTCAAATTCGTAACCTGTTGCTAGATTGTAATCTTCACTCCCGCATTTAGGACACTTGCCGTGATGTTCACTTACTACATATTCATTATCGCAAGATGAACAGATTCCAACAGCTTTAACTTCTTTAATTATAAGTTTACAATTGCGAATTTTATCGCTGTCTTCTAAAGCCGCAGGCCAACAGTCATACATGAATTTAGGAATAATTCCTGTAGCTTCACCTACAGTCAATGTCACTTCGTAGATTTCTTTTAAATTCTCTTTTTCCATGACATCTTCTAGAGTTCTAATAAGTTCAACAGCGTAACCTAATTCGTGCATAAATTAGTCTCTAATTAAGGCTCCAACTGCAATCTTGATACCACGTTTAATGGTATGACCAGCAGCTTTAGGTAAGATAGAGGAGAAATCAGAACCGTAGATATTAGTCTTCTTTACCAAGTGAGCAGCGTCGAATTTACATTTTATTACACATTGACCACAACCTACGCATAAATTAGGATCGACAATCGCTCTTCCGCAAGATAAGCATCTAGAAGCTTCTTTTTTGATTTGTTCTTCAGATAAGATACCTCTGTTATCCTTGTAAGATTTAGTATCGACAGGTCCTACTGCAGGAATTTGTCTAGGGGTATTATCAAAGCCTAATTCATCTCTATTAATATTATCAAAGTCAATTTGTTTAAAGTCGCGTAAATTACGACCAGCTTCTAACATTTGTCCAGGTTGAACGTGTCTATGTAAAGAGATAGCAGCTTTCTTACCAGTAGCGATAGCATCGATAGCAAATCTAGCTCCATGATAACAATCACCACCGACAAAGATATCAGGATCGTTAGTTTGTAAAGTGGCAGGATCAGCAATTACAGTCTTTCTAGGAGATAATTTAACTTTAGTACCTTCTAATAACTTACCGTAATCAAAGGCTTGACCAATAGCTAATAAAATAGCAGTTCCTTTAGCTTCTTGAATATCATTTTCATCGTAAGTAGGATTGAATCTACCATCTTTATCTTTGACAGAAATACATCTCTTGAAAATTAAACCTTTAAGTTTATCACCTTCGAGAACGATTTCTTTAGGACCCCAAGAATTATGAATAACAATACCTTCTTCTTCCGCTTCTTTAATTTCATCAGCAGAGGAAGGCATTTCTTCTCTTTTTTCTAAGCAATAGAGATTAACTTTTTCAGCACCTTGTCTTAAAGCCGTTCTCGCAACATCCATAGCGACATTGCCACCACCTACGACTATGACTTCACCGCTCAATTTCTTGCCGTGACCTAAATTGGCATCTCTAAGGAAGTCGATACCACCAACAATATCAGGATGATCTTCGTTAGGTAAACCTAATTTTCTAGATAATTGAGCACCTATAGCGATGAAGAATCCGGTGTATCCTTGTTCCTTAAGTTGAGGAATAGTAATATCTTTGCCAACTTCACAGCCGGTTTTGAATTTGACACCCATTTGTTTAATGACATCAATTTCCGCATCGACGACATCTTTTTGTAATCTGAAACCAGGAATACCAAAAGTCATCATGCCACCTAACTTCTCTTCTTTTTCAAAGACGGTGATATCGTAACCATCTTGAGCTAAATAGTAAGCGCAAGATAAACCGGCAGGACCCGCACCGATAATTGCAATTTTCTTATCGGAGTAATCGTGTCTCTTCCAAGGAATGAATCTATTCTTTTCATGAAGTTCTTGCTCAGCGACAAATTTCTTAATATCATCAATAGCAACCGCGTTATCGATAGTTCCTCTAGTACAGTGAAGTTCACAAGGGTGATAACAAACACGTCCGCAGACTGCAGGGAAAGGGTTCTCGTGCTTAATTAGAGCTAAAGCTTCCCTATATTCACCATTAGCAGCTAACTTGATATAACCTTGAACACCGATGTGAGCGGGACACCAAGTTTTACAAGGAGCGGTACCAGTTTCTTTAATAACTTCGCTTCTAGTAAATCTATAGTCAGCATTTCTTTTTGCAGCAGAGACTGTATGGCTACCTAAAGCCTTTTGCATTTGTAATTTAGGCTGGACTTTTTGAGGGAGTTTAGTTCCTAATTTAATAGCGTTGACAGGGCAATATTCGACGCACTTTCCACAAGCTACACAATTAGCAACATTAACTTCGCATCTGTAGTTAGAAGCGACAGCTTCGTTAGTCTTAAATTCTTCAACAGGCCTTAATCCAAAACAAGCACAACCACAGCAATCGCAAATAGCTGTAGTGTTACCTTCACCTATACCTTCAATAGAAGGAATACAATGCATTAATCCTTCATCTTCACAATCGTGAAGAATCTTTTCACACTCTTCTCTAGATATTTCCCTATCTTTACCAGTACGGACGAAGAATTTAGCAGCTTTACCTAACTTGAGACATCTATCTTTAGCTAAGTGACCGCACCCTTCTCCCATTTCTGTACGGCAAGTACGACAAGAACATTCTCCAACTGAAAAATAATTATATTTATCTAAATAATAAGAGATAGTGTCTCTCTCATCGACTTTCTCACCTTTAGGGAGAGCTCTTTCAATAGGTATAACTCTCATTAAACCGTAGCCATTAGGTAGCATAGGTCCCATAGTTGAAAGACGGTCGTGAGTATATTGGTTAAAAGCACGTCTAATTTCCGGATGTTTCTCCGCGTTAGGAGAAATAACCATAATTTCTAATAAGCCAGGAGCAAATATAGGGCAGAAATATTCAAAATGACCATCAGATTCAATCAAATCTTCTCTGATGACACCTAAATATCCTAAGTGTGCTCCAACTTTATGAACTCTTTCTATGTCCCAACCTAACTTGGAAGCGACATATTCATCAGTTCTAATTTTTCGCAAGCCTAAAGATAGTATAAAATCACATTCTTCATCGCTAACTGAACCTGCCAAAGCGTAATACTCTGGTGCGTTAGCATCAATTTTGTTTAATAGTCCAGAAGGACCGCCAATCATTCTGGCGACCTTGACAATCTTTTTACGGAGAGGTTTATCTCCGTCAGCTACAGGTTTCCCTTCCCATAGAATTTGTTCCTCGCTAGTCTTCATAATCTTTCCTTTCTATTAATTCTTTTAATTATTCTTCTTCGTGAGAGAATAATTTCAAAGAGTGACCAGAGACGACCAAAGTCAATTCAGGGCACTTACCGTTTAATACGAAGAAGGCATTAGATCTATAAGATTTGCCATTCTCGTCGATAATTTCACCTTGAACTGCGTGTTCAGTCTTGTTGATAGGAAGCGAAATCTGATCCATATCAACCTTCAAAACGCCAGCGGGCTTTTCGCTGAAAAGAATTGTAATATCTGCGTCGCAACCTAATGCGCCGACTTCTTTTTTAATTAATACGTTTCTCATACTTTAATTATAAACTATTGTTTGACTAAATAAATAAGCAAAGTGATGAGATTGTTCTGTGAAAATTAAAAATTGTGTTCATGTAATATGACCACAATTAATTTTCTTTTTACGAATTCTCTATTAAGTTAATCCACTTGGAAATTATATTCTCTTTAACTAACTTCTTCCCTTGCTCGTAAGAAGATTTTTTCAGTTCTATTAACTTATCTTTATCAGAGAGAACTTCCATGATTTTTACAGCCATATCTTTAGCTTTATTAGACTTGATAACAAAGCCATCTTTTCCTTCGTTAAATTGCTCGTAAGTCTGCTCCCCTAACATCGTAGAAATAGTAGGAGTAGACAAGACGTTAGCTTCTCCTTTTACTAGAACAAAGCCCTCGTAACGAGAAGTTATTATTTGCAAATCTGAATGTAAGTAATCTTCTTTAGTAATAGGATGATTAATTGTAATAGTTACGTTATCTTCTAAATTATGACGCATAACAAAATCTCTCATTTCCTTTTCTAAAGGCCCTGAGCCATACATATTTAAGTGGTAAGGAAAATTGGCTTTCTTCAATTCTAAAGCAACTTCTAAAGCTAAAATAGGATTCTTTTGATTAGCAAATCTTCCGACGAATATTATGGTGTTATTGTAATAATTTAAATCTAATTGAGGTTCGAATTTAACAGGATTATATATATAGACTGAATTCTTCTTTAAACTCTTCTTTCTTTTAGTGACATATTCTAAAGTAGCTTTAGTTAAGAAGATATTCTTATCAGGTTTTCTAGCTATACCTAGAGAAAATTTATTCATCAAGGAACAATAATGTTTTCCATCAAAGTGAAAATGGAAAAAAACCTTCCCTCTTTTAGGAGCGTATAAATAATTATCTAGAGAAGAACAAATCATCAAAGAGTCAGGATTGTCATCTAACAATTTTTGAAGTTGATTTCTATATTTGTTTCTTTTATAAACGTAGGCTGAAGCGGTAGAATTAACTAATTTTATATATTTTCCAAATTTAAAATGAGAGATATCATATTGACTAGATTCATCAAATTTAGTTATCTTGGGGTCGACTCCTAAAGAATAGATTTTTATACGAGGATCGATTTGAAACACGCTCTTTTCACTTTTGGCGGTCACAACCAAAGTCACGTCGTATCTATTCACTAATTCGTTAGCAATAGTAATAGATACAGCTTCCGTACCACCGACGCGATCAAGTTGTTGAATACACCAAAATATATGTTTCATAACATTTATGAATTCTTAACTTCTTTAATTTTTTCAACCAAAAAATCAATCCACTTGGAAAAATTCTCTTTAGTGAAAGATGAGACAGGTATAACGGGAATATCTTTATGACGCAAGTGGACATTTTCTTCGCATTTTTTAAAATCAAAGTCGAAATAAGAAGCAACTTCACATTTGGTGATCAAAACTATATCAGCCACTTGGAACATCAAAGGATATTTCAAAGGTTTATCATCTCCTTCCGGGACTGAAAGCAATTCTACATTAAAATGCGCTCCAGTATCAAATTCCGCTGGGCAAACTAAATTACCGATGTTTTCTAAGAAGATGACATCGAATTGCTCATCTCCAAAGCCATCGATTCCTTGGCTAGCCATATCCGCAGTTAAATGACATTCTCCTCCGGTGTGAAGTTGAACAGCTTTGGCCCCGGCTTCAACAATAGTATGAGCATCGACATCAGAGTCGATATCGGCTTCCATTACACCGATTTTATATTTATCTTTCAATTCATTAATTGTGTTAACTAATAAAGTGGTCTTACCAGAACCAGGAGAGGACATGATGTTAACTAACAAAGTCTTTCTTTGATTCATTTTATTTCTTAAAGCGGAAGCGTATTTATCGTTTTCTTCTAAGATAGATTTCTTCGCTTCGATAATTCTAATATTGGACATAATTACCTCCTAAGCCTTTTGTTCTTGAATCTTAGATTCAATAAATGAAACTAATTCATCCATACCATCTCCTCTTTTAGCAGAGACGGGGAAAATCTTCAAAGAGGGATTTCTCTCCAAAGAATATTTCTCGCATTTATCTAAGGAGAAATTAAAAACTGGAGCGACATCAATCTTTGTAACAATAAGAGCTTGACTAACTTTAAACATCAAAGGATATTTCAAAGGTTTATCATCACCTTCAGGTACGCTTAAAAGCATGATATTCATAGTTGCACCAGTATCAAATTCAGCAGGGCAAACTAAATTACCGACGTTTTCTAAAAAGATTAAATCGTATTTTTTAGAACTAGGAAATCCATTTAGACCTTGCTGAGTCATATCCGCAGTTAAGTGGCAAGACCCACCAGTGTGAACTTGAACAGAATCCGCCCCTTCTTCTATTATTCTATAAGCGTCGACATCAGAGTCGATATCCGCTTCTAAAACACCGATATTATATTTATCTTTCAATCTTCTAATAATTCCTCTTAAAAGAGTAGTCTTCCCTGCTCCAGGAGAAGACATGACATTAATTAAAAGAGTTCCTTGCTCTTTGAGTTTCTTTCTTAAATTATCGGAGTCTTCATTATTTTTTCTAAAAACATCCTCGTGAAGTTCAATAATTCTTACTTTTTCTTCCATGATGAGTAATCATCTCCTTACCACTAATTATTTTAAGTAAATTAGTATTAACTATCAACAAAACGAATTGTTCTAAATAAATAAAAACCCTCTGCTTATTTAATTGAGCAGAGGGTTAAATTTATTCATCGATAAACATGTAGGAATTATCTCCTCCTAAAGCGATAGTACATTTGTTGAGGATAGTTCCATCGACAATCTTATTAGCAAGAGGAGTCTCAATGTTCTTTTGAATAAATCTTCTTATAGGTCGAGCCCCAAAAGCAGGATCGTAAGAATCTTTAGCGATTTGTTCGACAACTTTCTCATCCCAATCTAGAATTATGCCCTTATGTAAAACGTTAGTCTTAAGTTGATTTAAGAACTTAACAACAATCTTGCCAATAACATCTTCTCTTAAGGAATTGAAAGTGATGATTTCATCGATTCTATTTAAGAATTCAGGTTTGAATTTAGATTTAAGTAGTTCGTTAACTTTATCTCTATTTTCTTTAGTGTTGCCTTCTAATAAGAACTCAGAGCCTAAATTAGAAGTCATGATGATAATAGTATTTCTAAAATCTACCACCCTTCCTTGAGAATCAGTCAATCTTCCATCATCTAAGACTTGAAGCAAGATATTGAAGACATCAGGATGAGCTTTTTCAATTTCATCTAGTAAGACTATAGAGTAAGGATGACGTCTAACTTGCTCGGTTAATTGTCCTCCTTCTTCATACCCGACATAGCCTGGCGCCGCTCCTATCAATCTAGAGACGTTAAACTTCTCCATGTATTCAGACATATCGATCCTTACGATTTGGTCTTCAGAATCGAATAATTGCTCTGCTAAAGCTTTAGCAACTTCAGTCTTACCTACACCGGTAGGCCCTAAGAATAAGAACGAACCTAGAGGTCTCTTCTCATCGTTGATGCCTGCTCTAGATCTCATGATGGCATCAGAGACTAATTCCAGAGCCTGATCTTGACCTATTACTCTCTTTTTAAGTTCATCTTTAAGAGAGAGAATCTTGCTGGATTCCGATCTAGATAATTTCTCAACAGGAATGTTAGTCCAAGTGGAAATTATTTGAGCGATAGTTTCTTCAGTGACAGTTTCATCTAAAATTCGATCTTCTTGTTTCTTGTTTTTTAAATCAGCAATCTTCTTTTGAATAGAAGGGATATCGGAATATTCTAATTTCGCCGCTAAAGAATAATCAGCGTCGTTTTTAGCTTTCTCTAAATTGAGTTTCATCTTGGAAAGTTCAACTTGGAGATTCTTTACTTCTTCAAATTGAGCTTTTTCATTCTTCCACTCTAAGGTCAATTCATCCTTTTGATGTTGAATTTCAGAAATTTCTTTAGTGATGTTTTTCAATCTCTCTTGAGCGGAAGGAGTATCATCGTTTTTCAATGAGACCTTTTCAATCTCCAATTGCATTAACTTTCTAGAAATCTTATCTAACTCTTCAGGCATCGAATCAATTTCCATTCTGACTTTAGCGCAAGCTTCATCGACTAAATCGATAGCTTTATCCGGTAAGAATCTATCGGTAATGTAACGTTTAGATAAAGTAGCCGCAGCAATTAAAGCATCATCAGTAATTTGGACACCGTGATGTTGTTCGTAACTTTCTTTAATACCTCTAAGAATGGTAATAGTATCTTCAACGCTAGATTCATCGACTAAGACCTTTTGCATTCTTCTTTCGAAAGCTGGATCTTTTTCGATGTATTTTCTGTATTCGTTTAAAGTAGTCGCTCCAATACAATGGAGGTTACCTCTAGCTAGAGCAGGTTTAAGTAAATTCGCTGCGTCCATAGCACCTTGAGTACGACCCGCTCCGACTAACATGTGAATTTCATCGATAAAGAGAATGATTCTACCATCGGATTTTTCGACTTCTTTCAAGACAGCTTTCAATCTCTCTTCAAATTCACCTTGATATTTAGCCCCGGCAATCAAGCTACCTAAATCTAATTCAAAGATAGTCTTATCTTTTAAAGAGATAGGAACATCTCCTCTAAATATACGCCAGGCTAAACCTTCAGCAACCGCAGTTTTACCTACGCCAGGTTCACCAATAAGAACAGGGTTATTTTTGCTCTTTCTAGATAGAATCTGCATGACTCTTCTAATTTCTTCATCTCTACCAATAATAGGATCAACGTGACCTAAAGCGACTTCTTCAACTAAATCTCTACCGTATTTATTCAAAACATCTTGAGTGTCTTCAGGTCTATCGGTATTAACTTTAGAGTTCCCTCTAATTTCTTTAATTACTTCTTTAAATTCTTTCAAATTGTAATGTTCAATTGTAGATAGTTGTTTAATTAGAGAGTGAGATGAATTAAATTGAGCTAAAAGAAGATGTTCGATTGATAAAAAACTATCTCCAAATTCTTTTTCATATTTACTTCCGTTAAAGAGAATGTTTTTAAAATCGACAGAAGGATAAGGTTCTTCTTGAGAATCAGAAGAAGCGATATTTCCTAAAAATCCATCGATAACTTGACTAACTTGTTTAGCATCGATTCTCAATCTCTGTAGAACTTTGACATATAAAGAAGAGTCTTGATCGAATATAGCTCTTAATAAATGAGGGACATCGATTGAAGGATTCTTTCTTTCGTGAGCAATTTGAGAAGCGGAGTTAATCGCTTCAATTACTTTTTGAGTATATTGTTGTTCAGCCATAATAATTACCTCCTTTACGCAAGAATTAGCACTTAAAAGTGTTAACTGCTAATAATATTATACACCAGTATTTAGCACTGTCAAATGAAGAGTGCTAAATATTGTAAATAAACATCAAAAA
>CACYCE010000056.1 GCA_902772915.1 uncultured Erysipelotrichaceae bacterium
CTTCGGGAGTAGAAACTATACCCATGGCAGCTTCATATTCTTCTTTAGAAACAAACTTACCATTTAATCTATATATTTGCTTCTTCTTTTTAGGCTTAATCTCAATAGGCTTCTCTTCTTTAATATCTTCAGTAGAAATAATACCTTTAGCTTCTAGATATTTCTTCTTCGAAACAAATTTACCATCAATTCTATAAATAACCTTCTTACCTCTAATTTCTTTAGTTGCAACGACATTTTGAGGTATTTCTTTTTTAGGTTCTTCTTTTATTTCTTCGACAGGTTTAATTTCTTCTTTAACATCTTGTTTAGGTTCTTTCTCAACAGAACTTTCTACTTTATTTTGAGACGCTAAAAATTCTTCATATTTTTCTTTAGAAACGAACCTTCCCCCAATTTTATATACTTGTTTTTTAGGAGCAGGCTCAATAGGTTTAGGCTCAATAGGTTTTATAGGCTTAATAATAGGAGTTTCTTCTTTTTTATTAATAGGAAGAGGTTTTACTTCATTCTTAGAAGCTATATAGGCTTCGTATCTTTCTTTAGAGACGAATTTACCATCTATTTTATATATTTCTTTTTTCGGTTTAGGTGAAAGATTATGTTGAGGAACAGAAATAGGGGCGCTAGGCTTAGCTCCCTCTTTTTTAGCAAAACGACCGTTAATTCTATAAGGTTCGTTTTCCTTTTTCTGATTGGTGGATTGATTGTTGTCTTTTTTATTCTCAACCATTATTTATTATCATTCCCATATATAAATTATCGCATTTTCACGGATAAATTCAATATTTTGATTTATATAATTCAACATTTTATTCCTTTTTATTATAATTATATTATGAATAAACCTTTAGCATATAGAATGCGCCCTAAGACGCTAGATAAAATTATCGGTCAAAAGTCCTTAGTAGGAGAAAACGGCTTTTTAACTCACTGCTTAGAAAATAAAGTTATAGTTTCTTCAATTCTATACGGTCCCCCAGGTACTGGTAAGACTACTATTGCTGAAGCTTTTGCCAATTCTTTAAATGTTCACCATATTAATTTAAACGCTACTATCAATACTAAAGCTGATTTAATTAATGCTTTTAAAGAAGCGGAATTGTATAAAGATACTATCATTATCATGGATGAGATTCACCGCATGAATAAAGATAAACAAGATCTCCTTCTTCCCCGTTTAGAAGATGGTTCTATTTATCTTATTGGTGCTACTACTGAAAATCCTCTTTTAGCAATTAATCCTGCTATTAGATCAAGGACTCACTTATTGGAAGTTAAACCATTAAGTGTAGAAGAAATAGAAGAAGGTTTAAAAAGAGCTTGTGTAGATATAGATGGCTTAAATAATTCTCGTAATTTCTCTAACGAAGCTTTAAATTTAATTGCTAAAGCCAGTGGAGGAGATCTTCGTTACGCTTACAATATGCTTGAATCTACAGCTTTAACTTTCTCTAGAGATCATTTAATCACTAAAGAAGATGTACAAGATTTAGGAAGCATTCCTAATTTCTTATCAGATGAAAATGGGTCTGAACATTACGATACAGTCTCCGCTTTCCAAAAATCTATTAGAGGAAGCCAAGTGGATGCGGCTATTTATTATCTAGCTAAATTATGTCAATCCGGTGATTTAGAAGGTTTAATAAGAAGATTGTTAGTTACGGCCTACGAAGATATAGGTCTAGCTAATCCTCAAGCGGTTGATAGAACTTACCAAGCTTGCCAAGTCGCTCGTGAAGTAGGCTTCCCTGAAGCGGTTATCCCCTTATCATTTGCAGTATGTGATTTAACTCTTTCTCCTAAATCTAAATCTGCAAATAACGCTATCCAAAAGGCTATGGAACAAATTAATTCCGCCCCTAGACAAGTTCGTTCATATTTAAAATACACCCCTGTAAATGTCGACAAAGATGATGCTTACCCTTATGATAGACCTGACTTATGGAAATACATCGAATATCTTCCTGAAGGTTTAGAAGGAATAGAATTCTATCAACCTAATTTATCAGGTAATTACGAAAAGAACCTCTATCAAAATTACAGAGAATTAAAAAATATAGTACGTTCTACTTCAATAAAATTATTAAGAAAAAAAGGAAGAAATTTGAATTGAATCTCATCTAATTCAAATTAATCTTCCCTTTTTTAATGTAAATTTATTTTGTTATTAGCGTAAATCACCAGTAGAGATTTCGTCCATATCGTCGAAATCTTGGTTTTCACCACACATCGCCCAAATGAAGGTGTAATTCTTAGTACCTACCCCTGAGTGAATTGACCAAGCTGGAGATATAACGGCTTGTTCATTTTTCATAACTAAATGTCTAGTTTCATCACCAGGACCCATCATATGGAAGACGACATTGTTATCATCCATATCGAAGTAGAGGTAAACTTCCATTCTTCTAGCGTGAGTATGACAAGGCATAGTGTTCCAAACTGAACCAACTTCTAAATGAGTCAAACCCATATCCAATTGGCAAGTTTGACAAGTTTCAGGAACGATAAATCTATGAATGGTTCTTTCGTTGCATGTCGCTTGTTGACCTAAGTGTCTATTATCAGCCTTATCTTGAGGAATTAAAACAGTAGGATATTCCTTGTGAGCAGGAGAAGATGCTAAATAAAATTTAGCCGGGTTTTTATAATCGACAGAGTCGAATTTGACTTCTTTATTGCCTCTTCCGACATATAAAGAATCCCAGTGTTCTAAGAAATATTCTTTACCATCGACAGTGACTTTACCTTTACCACCGATGTTGATAACACCTAATTCTCTTCTATCTAAGAAATGTTCGCATCTCAATTCAGGAGCAGAACCTAAAATCACTTCTTTAGTAGCAGGAACGACTCCACCAAAAATAATTCTATCAATATAAGAATAAGTTAAATTAATATCATCGATACCAAAGACATCTTCAACGACATATTCTTCTCTTAATCTCTTAGTGTCATAATGAGGATAATCTTTTTTAGATGAATAATCTCTTTCAACTAATTTCATTTTATAAATAAATCTCCTTACTTTATTATTATACTCTATTCAGCAAAATAATCAGTGTGTTTGCGCTTTACTTCATCAATTCCTACAAGACCGGAGAAATTGTGTCTCTGAACGACATCTTCTAATCTAGCCACTTCTTTAGCCTCAATAGCATCTACTAATTCTTTATGAATGTTATATAGCATCTCGATTCTATTCTTGTTTCTTCTGAAAGTTAATGAACGGAATCTAGTGTAGTTAGGCCAGGAATTATTCAATAGATTCAAAAGTGATTCTTTACCTGCGGAAGCGTACATCTTAGAATGGAAGATATTATCTAATATGAAGAATTTATCCGCTAATTCTTCTTCGGATAAATCACGTTCTAATAAATTCTTCTGCTCTAAAAGAACCATTCTATATTCAGCGATATCTCCAGGAGTGACAACTTTAATCAATTCTGACAAAACTGAATATTCTATTTTAGTACGAATGTACATAATATCTGATATATCAGATAAATCAATCTTAGAGACGTAACTTCCCTTTTGAGATTTAATTGTTAAAAGTTCATCAGCCTCTAACTTTTTAAAGACATCACGAATAGGAGTCCTTGAGACATTAAATCTTTCTGCGACCTCTATTTCTTTTAACACTGATCCAGGTTTTAAATGCATCGTGACAATTTCAAGATACAAAACCTCGTATATTTTTTTACTTTCTTTAGTCATATTCAGTCGATGTATATACCATTAATTATAATATAGTTTGCTTCTTAAGTTTTGGTGTGCTTTAAGACTAATTAGATATAAATAATTAAAAACCCACTAAGGCATAATGACAATTAATCATTATCTTTAGTGGGTAAACAACTTAATTAAAACAAATTATCTCTTAACACGACCGGAAGCGTCACCGCCCATTAAATCCATAACTTCTTTTAAAGATTCGTGGTTTAAATCACCAGGGATGGTGTGCTTTAAAGCGGAAGCCGCAACAGCAAAATCAATAGCTTGTTGAGGATCTAAGTGGAGTAAGCCATAAATTAAACCTGCAGCGAAAGAGTCACCTCCACCAACTCTATCGATAATAGGATTGATTTCATAGTGCTTGGATTGGAAGAACTTTCCATCGGTGTAAAGCAAAGCAGACCAACCATTGTGAGTGGCTGAGTGAGATTCTCTTAAAGAGCAAGCGGCACCTTTGAAGTTATATTTCTTAACCATATCTTGGAACATCTTCTTATAGCCATCGATAGATAATTTACCGGTGTTGACATCAGTACCTTCAGGTTTGAAGCCTAAGCACTTTTCAGCATCTTCTTCATTACCGATGACATAGTCGACATAAGGCATATAAGAATTCATGACGACTTGTGCTTCTTCAGAAGTCCATAATTTAGCTCTGAAATTCAAATCGCAAGAAACAGTAACACCGTGCTTTTTAGCGGACTTTAAGGCTGCTAAAGTGATAGCTTGAGCATTCTTACCTAAAGCCGGAGTAATGCCGGTGAAATGGAACCAGTCAGCACCTTTAAAGACTCTATCAAAGTGGAAGTCAGAGACTCTAGCTTCAGAAATAGAAGAGTTAGCTCTATCGTAGATAACTTTAGAAGGACGCATAGAAGCGCCGGTTTCTAAGAAGTAAATACCTAATCTCTTGCCACCTCTAGCGACAGCTTCAGTGTGAACACCAAATTTTCTTAATTCGTTAATAGCAGCTTGACCAACTTCATGTTCAGGTACTTTGGAAATAAACCAAGCTTCATCACCATAATTTGATAAGGAGACTGCAACATTAGCCTCTCCTCCACCGTAGTTGACATCAAATTCGTCAGCTTGAACGATTCTTTCTTGTCCAGGAGTGGACAATCTTAACATGATTTCACCAAGAGTAACAACTTTAGCCATTATTTTAATTCCTTTCTCGCTTTAGCGACAGCTTCAACGAAGTCTCTAGCATTCTTAACAACACCTTCATAATCACCCTTCTTAGCAGGGGCAGTTAAAGATCCACCAGTACCAACAGCGACCGCACCAGCTTTGATCCATTGACCGCAGTTTTCAATAGAAACACCACCAGTAGGCATCAAGTTGGCTTGAGGGAGAGGTCCGTGAACAGCTTTGAAGTATTCAGGAGAAGCAGAAGAACCAGGGAAAACCTTGATGACATCTGCGCCAGCCTTCATAGCTTCAACGATTTCATTGATAGTGAAACAGCCAGGCATGTAAGGGATTTGATATAAATTACAAAGTTCAGCAACTTCCTTATCAAAAGCAGGTGAGACGATGAACTTAGCACCCTTTAAAATAGCGATTCTAGCAGTAGCGACATCTAAAACGGTACCAGCACCAACGATGTAACCGGCATCCTTGTTAGCAGCTAATTTAGCGATAACTTCATCAGCGCCAGGGACAGTAAAAGTAATTTCAAGACCGACGATGCCACCTTTAACGCAGCAGTCAGCTAATTTGGCGGCTTCTTCATATGAGTTAGCACGAATAACCGCAACAACACCACATTTTAATAAATTCTGAACAATTTCAGCTTTCATAATATGATCCTAGATACATGGCTCTAGTTTTTCCTTTCTTTGATACTTCTAAGATACATTTCCATGTCTATGTATCCTTGTCTATTCCCTTTATGAAGATTTAAGTTAAGGGCGTATATTTAAATAGATTCAAATCTATTTAATATCATATTTATCCTTCTATATTTTCTTCCTTTTTGATGTAATCATCAATCAAGAAATAGATAAAAACTGCATTTGGGAACGGTTTCAAATCAATTCCAGTTTGTTGAATGAAACGATCGACTCTATAAGTGACAGTATTTCTATGAACATAAAGTCTCAAAGAAGCTAGAGAAGGTGAATTACCTGCTTCGATATAAGCCTTTACCGTTTGTAAAGTATAGACGTCAATATCTGAAATTAAATCCTGAGCATCAGTGTAAATGGAGTGATCTTCATATCCAACTTCAAAAAGATATTGAATGGTGTTTTCTTTAACTAGATGTATATAATTTATAAATCTGTCTAGGAACATAGGGACAATTAAACCTCTGACTTCCCCGCCTAAATCTTCACAAGCAGCTCTAAAAGAAGTTTGTAAAAGCGCTTGTCCTTTTTGACCAGCAGGAAGAGTTAATTTATATACTCCGTTCTTACCATCTAATTCGTATGAATTACCTAGAAGCTTAGTAAATAATTTGATTAATTTTTCCTGTTCAACGGAGGTGGAAATGTAAATATACGAATTCATAACTTATTTTTCCTCCAAAGAGAGTACATTATCGACGATGAATCTCTCTCCTTCATAACCGCTAGCTTTGACATTTTCAAATCTAACTTTATTGACATTTAAGAAATAGAAACCAATCTTCGATTGTTTATCATACCCATCCATCATAGCAGGATTACCATAGATCTTTTCACCTTTAGAAACAGTGAAATTACAATTTCTAACAGTGATAGATTCAATGGGCATTTCAGGAAGACCAGCAAACCAACCTAAAGCGTATTCAGCATCTTCCGCAATGATATTTTCAAACACGAACGAACCGATGTAAGGAGTACGTTCATCAACAGGTAATTTCTTTTTGGACCAAACATATTCCTCGTGACCATCAGGATCACAGAAATAGAACATATTGACTACTAAAGGTGTTAAGACGTGTTTCATTATGATATTTCTAAATAAGATGCCATCGACAATAGAGTTTCTTCCTCTACCTCTTCTAGTCTTTATTCTTAAACCTCTATCAGTATGTTCAAATAAGCATTTTTCAACAGTGATATCTTTAACACCAGCTCCAATTTCTGAGCCGATGACTACAGCACCATGTCCTTCGTGCATACGGCAGTTTCTAATTACTATATTTGATGAAGGAATATTGTATTTTTGACCGATGTAAAATTTACCTGATTTTATTGCGATACAATCATCCCCTACAGAAAAATAGGTTCCAATAATTTTAACATCATCGCAGCATTCAGGATCCATACCATCAGTGTTAGGAGCATCTTTAGGATTAGATACCTTGATATCGTAAAAGCCTAAGTGATTGGAGAAGAAAGGGTGAATGGTCCAGGCTGCAGTATTCTCGATAGTAACACCGATGAAATTGATATGCTCACAATCATTTAAATATATATCGCGAGGACGACCTATAGGTTGAGTCTTAACATTCTTCCAAAAGAGTGAATTTTGAGCGTTACCATCAATTTCACCTTTACCTATGATATCGACATTACAGATGTGAATACCGTTGACAAAAGAAGTATAAGCCTCACGAGGATTTCCTTCCCAAGTGCCTAATTGAAGTTCTTTCTTATTGGCATCGATATATTTTTGTTCAGGAGGAATGACAGCGTAAGCATTCATTTCAGGATTGCCAATTAAATGCGCACCTTCTTCCAAATATAAAGTCATATCAGATTTCAAGAAAATAGAAGTGATATGGTATTCACCTTTATCAATATACAAAATACCATCCTTAGGTAAAGCAGCTATAGCAGCTTGAAACATAAGGGTATCATCATTATTACCTAAATTCTTAAATTCGGAGATATGAGAAATCAAACTAGCTTTTCTAGTTCTAAAAGTTAAATTGTAGCCGTCGACTGTGACAAAATATTCAGTATCAGGTTCTAGATCGTAAATAGTGAAGACGTTAGTCTTAACTTTAGTCAAGACAACTTTACCATTCAAGAGGACATCGTATTCACTAGGAGCGTAATAAACTTCGTCATTTAATAATTCGAACGAAGCTGCTAATGTAGATGCGTACAATAGTTCAAATTTCATTTTAATATCCTCCCCTGACTGTTAATTTTTTATGTATAAATACAATTAAATTCTTTAAACCTATAAAGAACATTTCTACTGCTAATCCTAAAACACCATAAGACAAAGGCTCAGCAAAGACCCAATAGAAGTTGGCTTGTGCAGAAGTTGTACCAATCGCCGCAGTGATATTCCAAGCGATTAAATCAGTACAAACAGCCCAAACTAAGCCGTAAACAACATCAATCCATATAGTCCACCATTTTCTAGAATAGTAGATTAACCAAGGGCGTCCTTCACCATCAACTCTTTCACATAGTTCAATGACAAAACCTTGGATTAGGAAATAGGCTAATCCATAAATTAACCCATCTAGTAGCATCAAAATATATGCACCTTGAGAAAAAGGCACCGACTTTTCACCGTATATAATATTTGCTAGACCCATATTCACAAAGAAGAATATAACACCGCAAAACCAGTATTTTATGAACAGAGCCTTTACCCACATGGGTATACGGTAAATAAACGGAACCTTTACTTTGTCTACATCAACAGGTTGATCAGATTCAACATCAATTTTATCGTTAGAATCATCAATCATATTTGTTTTAATATTAGAAGAATATAATTACTTGAGGTTAATTTGTATCTTCTTCGCGTAAGGTTGAACAATAGGAGCAGCAACAGCTAAGACAACTGCAATGTAAAGCATAATAATGTGAGCGTTAAATAATCCAGCAGAATTCTTTAGAGCTGCGACAGTAACTTCATCAGTTAAAGGACCATTAACTAAATTCATCTCAACGTTATATTCATGAATAATGTGATATTCAAGAATTATTTGTACAGCTACCAAAAGATAGAAGATTACAGACATCCAAATAACCTTTTTCTTAGAGGTGTGTTTACCTTGGACATTCAAATAAGCAATTGTACAGATAGTAGCACATAAGATAATAGCGAAAACGTAGAAAGATTCGATACCAGATTGCAATCTATAAACTGCATTATTGTGAGCATGTAAAGAGAAAGTAACCATAACTAAGCACGCAGTAACCATCAACATAGGAATGGTAGAGACGTGATTCTTTAAGGCAATCAATGATCTACCAGCACTTAATTTAAATTTGTTGTTAGTAGTTATTGATCTATTATCACCTTCAGAACGAGATAGTTCATCGTAATTAACGGTTACTGAATCTTCATCTTGAAGTAGATTTTTCTTTTTTGTTTCTTCAGCCATAATTAATTCTCCTTCTTTCTAATACGGTAAGAATGTTCCTTGATATCACCAACAGTGAAGAAACAAGCTGATTTCAAATCGAAATCAAAGGTTCTATCTTCTCCACTAGGAATCTCTTGCCAGCCTTTGACTTTCGCAATGACATTTTGACCAGAGATAGTACCGTGAAGTAAGGATGTAGGACCTAAGTTTTCAACTAAGTCAACACGCATGTGAACTTCGGAACCGAATCTAATATTTTCAGGTCTGATACCTAAAATAACATCTTTGCCGGAGTCGACATAATCATGTAACAAATCTAAAGTTTCTGCGTTGAGCTTGTGTTCGAAAGATTCAGTGATAAAAGAATCTCCTTTAACTTGGCCAATGAAGAAATTCATAGGAGGAGTACCGATAAAGTCGGCTACAAACATATTATTAGGATCAGAATAGATTTCAAGAGGAGTACCGATTTGTTGTACATGACCCATAGACATAACAACAATTCTATCAGCTAAAGTTAAAGCTTCAGATTGGTCATGGGTAACGTAAATCATTGTGGTACCTAATTTTTGATGCAATAATTTGACTTCTCTTCTCATAGAGGTTCTTAATTTTGCATCCAAATTGGATAAAGGTTCATCAAATAGGAAGACCTTGGGACTTCTAACGATAGCTCTACCCATAGCAACTCTCTGTCTTTGTCCACCAGAAAGAGCTTTAGGCTTTTTATTCAATTGTTGAGTTAAGCCGAGCATTTTTGCCGCAGCCATAACTTTCTTGTGAATAATTTCAGGATCGACTTTCTTCAAGATTAAAGAGAAGCCCATGTTTTGATAAACTGTCATGTTACCGTATAAAGCGTAGTTTTGGAAAACCATAGCGATATCACGGTCTTTAGCAGCGACATGTGTAACATCTCTATCACCAATCTTAAAAGTACCACCAGAGATAGATTCCAAGCCAGCAATCATACGTAAAGTTGTAGATTTACCACATCCAGAAGGTCCAACTATAACGATGAATTCTCCATCAGCAATTTCAATGTTGAAATCTTCAACAGCTAAGTTACCAGAATCATAGATTTTGGAGATGTTTTTTAATGAAAGTGTTGCCATAATAAATTCCTCTCCTTATCCTTAGACTCTGTCGCCTTCCATATAGGCTTGGGTAGCTAAGTATTCTTTCAAAGCTTTAGTTCTAATTAAACCAATGATACCAGCAACAACATAAGCAGCAGCACCAATGATGTATAAAACTAAAACAACAGTAAATCTCAAATCATCTAAAACTCTTATATCAGCTTTGACTTGATTATGAGTATAGATTGCATAAAGCATATCAAGTAAGACTAATCCACCTAAGACAAAAGAAACAATGTTCCAAGCATTCTTATAATTTTTCATTTCTTGTGAACATAAGAAAGAAAATAGAAGAATTAAAATACCAAATAGAATATTTAAACCAGTGACAAAGTCTACAGTAGTTATATAACCATAGATAGTTGAGAAACCAGCGATAAAGCAAGCCAATCCAAAGAAGACTAACAATTGAGATACAGAATTACCTTTGTATCTTAAGATTTCCCTTTGAGTTCCCTCAGGTCTAAAATAAATAACAATCTTATCTTTCAGCGATTTTTTAGGGATGTCATCAAAATTTTCAGCAACATCAGCAGATTCTTGAACCGCAAATAGGTTCTCATCAGGCATGACTACTTTTTCATCTTTTTTATCAGCCATTTTATTCGCCCTCCTTTTCACCATAAATAGATGCGGTTAATTCCTTACTTTCATAAATCTTTTGAACGTAAGTGCAACATTCACAAATTCCGACTAAAATAACAACAATACCTAAAACAATACCTAGTGCCGGTACTGAAGTAGATGTACTCATCTTAGATATACCTAAATATTCGAAGTTCAAAGATAGGTATTGAGTAGGACATTCATTCATAGGAGCATTAATAATATCAAATCTAATAGAACTAAATTGTGCTGAGAAGAATGATGTGAAATAGAATAAGAATCCGCCAACAAAGAAAGTCCATACAATGTGGATTATTTCATAGACGTGGTTAGAAGGATAATAAATTCTTCTAGAATTGTTTCTAAATGTTTTATAAAACAACGAGATTAAAATACCAATTAATCCAAATAACAAAGCGTTATTAATAACAGGACTAACAGCTTTTAAAGGAGCATCAATTCTAACGCCATCAATACTCGCAACAGAATCGGGATCTGAACCGAATCTATATAAAGTACCCATAGGTGTAGCAGCGCACAAAGCATAGATAGCGACAAGAGCAAAAAGTAATAATGAAATCGTTCCTTGATTTCTAATTAAAAATTTATAAGCTTTTACAAGTTTGTCTTTTAAACTAGGCTTATCTTGAATATTTTCGTTATCCGTGACTTCTAAATTTTCGCCAACTTTATCGACTTCTTCTTTAGATTTAGTCACAGCAGCTTGTTCACTAGCCATATTAGAACCTCCAATAAATATAAGTGTGAATCTAGAGGGGATTTCCCTCTAGATTCGCACGATCTAAACTTAGAATTTCAGAATTTTTTTACTACAGTTAATTTAGATTAATTGTAGAAGCCCATTCTGTGGTAGGCAGTGTTGATGATTCTTAAATGTTCATCAGACTTTAATGTAGACTTAACCCAGTTGGTGAAGGAAGCAGCATCAGTGTAGACATATTTAGCATCTTTACCATCACGAGCACCGAAGCCATTCTTGACAACATCGGTCATAACATTAACTTTACCTTTAGAGGTAGAGAATAATCCACCTAAATCAGCCATAGTTTCAGAAATAGAGCTGGATTCAGCAGCGGTGAAAGCGATGGAAGAAGGTAATTGATCTAACATGTGATCAGCGGTGTTATTCATAGAGGCGTTAGGATGTTTAATAACGTTGTAAGCTAAGGCATTTTCTAACTTATCCAATTCATTTCTAGCGGTAGGGTTAGTGACTTGGTATTCCATACCTTGTTCCTTAACATAACCGACAGCTAAAGTTCCACCTAAGAATTGTCTATAGTAATTGGTGTAGTTGTATTTACCTAATTGAGCAAATTCACTTAAGCAAGCGTCAGATAACTTAGGAATATCTTTACCCATGTACTTAGTAGTACCATTGATCCAAGCAGCAGGACCATAAGACATTAACTTGTTACCTTCTGCACCATAGAAGTAGTCGACTAATAATAATGCTCTTTCTAACTTATCAGCATCATTCTTAGTAGCATCAGTGATGAACCAACCAGAAGTCTTCACACCTCTCCAAGATTCGACAAATTTAGTTTCATTAGTACCATTCCAAGCGTAGCCAGCAGGCATGACAGGAACTAATTCCATACCAGTATTTTGCCAGTTGAAGGCGGTTTGAGTTTGACAGTAGTCATAAATAGCTAAACCTCTAGCTTTGGTAGCGGCATCAGCATCTTTCTTTTGGAATAAGTCAGTAGACCATTTAGTAGAGTCAGTGACACCATCAGCTCCCTTGACATCAAAGTTAGGTAAGATTAAGCCTTCAGAATAGAGGTCATGCATCTTTCCTAAAGCGGTAACAAAGGCTTCTTGGCTTCTAGTATCGACTAAATTACCATCGTTACCAACATAGAAGTAAGTTTGTCTACCATTGATACCTCTGACACCCATGTTAATCATAAAGTTGAATAAGTCAGTGGTTCTATCGTTGGTTTGTTCACGAGGAGTTAAAGGATAAATAACACCATCTGCTTTACCAGTTAAGAGTTTAGGATTGGCTTTAGCAGCTCTAAATAAAGCAACTAATTCATCCATATTGTAGGCAGCTTTTCTACCGATGAATAATTCAGATCTCTTAGTACCGTAAGCGTGGTTATAAGTAGTATCGATATATTCTCTTAAAGCTTTAACTAAATTTTGACCATTCTTGGTAGTTAAGCCATTTTGAAGAGTGACAATATCTTGGCCAGCAACATATTTCTTATGAATCTTTTCAGAACCATTACCTGCTTCGTTTAAGACATCAACATCTTGATCGACAGCAGCAGCATTGAATCTAGTGTAAGAAGTGTTAATGGTAGTTTCGGTATCATATTTAGAAGCGATATATTCACCGTCCAATAATTTTTCAACAAAATCCTTACGGAGCATTAACATCTTTTCGATATCATTATAACCATCGAAGTAAGGGGCATAGAAGTATTGACCACCATTAGCGATGATAGATTTCGCGACGACAGGGTTTTCTTCTAAGAATCTCTTTAAATTAGGTAACTTACCTTGATCCATATAAGGCTTTAAATCTAAGATAGTTCCATTAGCGGTACCTTCTTCAACAATGCTAGAAGCGTTACCTTGTAATAAGTTAAGTTGTTTACCATCTTGAGTCTTGAAACCCAAAGCTTGGAAAGCTTGGAAGGAAGAATCAATAGAAGATAAGGTAACAGAATCGGTAACATCATCGATTTCTAAGTTCAAGTTCTTTTGGACTTGTTTCCAAACAGGCTTGAAGTCACCGGCGTTGTAAGTTTCACCATCAGCAGCGTTGTAAGGAACGTTCTTAGTACCGAATTTCATCATGGTTTGGTCAGAGTTGTGTAAAACTGACATAGTTAAACTTACTTTTTTAGAAGGAACAACAGTAGACGAAACGGCAGCACTAGAAGCAGCGGATGAGGCGGCAGAACTAGTGGCGGCAGAAGAAGCGGGAGCATTGTTACAGCTAACAAGAGGTAAAGCCATAGCAGCTACGCTTAATAAGCAAAACATGCTTTTCTTAAATTTCATGAATAATTTTCTCCTTTCATTAAGAAATTAAGCTAGTTTATTATTAAAATCTCTGTGTCGAAGAGAATTTAACCAAAATTTATAACGACTAATTTTATTCTTTAACACCGCCGAGGTTGACACCTGCAGCGAAGTATTTTTGAATAAACGGATAGATGATTAAGATAGGGACGATAGCACAAACGACCATAGCGTAAGTGTATGAGTTATAGGAATAAGTTTCATTCCAAGTTGAGATGTAGTCAGAATCGACAATCGTCTCAAGCCAGATTCTGATTGCAACCTGTAAGGGTGCATCTAGAGTCGGGTCAGCCATTTGTCTTGCCCAGAAGTAACCATTCCATCTAGAAACGCCGTAGAATAAGGCGACAGTAGCAACGGAAGCTTTAGACATAGGAACGAAGACTTTAGTTAAGATTTGAGAATCGTTAGCTCCATCAACTAAAGCAGCTTCTTCGATTTCTTTAGGAACAGCTTGGAAAGCATTTCTTAAAATAATGACGTTGTAAGCTGAGAATCCCATAGCAAGAACGATTAACCACTTAGTATCAGTGATACCAATATTCGCTAGAATTCTCTTCGTATCTGTATAGTTCAAGTAGACAGGAATCATACCAGCGGAGAACCACATAGTGAAGACTAAGATGAAGTTGAAGAACTTGTGTCCAAACATTCTAGTCTTTGATAAGGAGTAAGCCGCTAAGATAGAGATACCCATCGAATAGATAGTACCAAACAAAGTAATAAAGATAGCGTTAGAATAAGCAATCCAGAAAGACTTTGAAGTAAAGACACCTTTTAAAGCATCAATTTGGAAGCCAATCGGGAACAAGACTAATTGACCTTGATCTAGAGATTCTTTCGAGGTGATAGCACCAGAGAGAACATAGATGAACGGATATAAACAGATGAGAGCGAAGATAGTTAAGATGACATAAGAGATAACCTTGAAGACGATTTCAGAGGCTGACATTCTCGCGAAGACACCTTCTCTATTCTTCCCTGATAGGTTTCTAATTTCCTTCTTGGAAAGGTTACGTTGACCAGTAGCTAAAGGTTTCTTTTCTTCTTTTTCTACTTGTTCAACTTCAGGTTTTTGATTTTTGTTATTTAAATCTGACATGTTGTTTTACCTCCGTTTCTCTAATATAAGGATGTATCCGAGACACGTCTAGAAATCTTGTTAGAACCGATAACTAGAACCATCGCGAGTAAGGAGTTGAACATATCAGCTGCAGCAGCTTCAGATTGAGCCATCTTAGCTCCGCCACCTGACGATGCCATACCTTCATAGTAGACATATGTGGAAATTAATTGAGCGGTTTCCCAAACGTTTCTGCTTCCAGTAGGGTTCAACAAGATGACCTTTTCGTAACCGATGCTGAACAAAGAACCGATTCTCAAGATCAACATAATAACCAATGTTGATAACATACCAGGAATAGTGACGTATCTAACTTGTTGCATCTTAGAAGCACCATCGATTCTCGCCGCTTCGTAGTTAGTAGGTGAGATACCTAAAACTGCCGCAAAGTAAACGATTGAGCCGTAACCTGCATCAGACCAAATACCTGTCAATTGATAAATAGCACGGAAGCATTTAGGATCGATGACCATGTTATTTGAGACGACGCCCATCTTTTCAAATAACATTGCCAAAGGACCAGCAGCTGTTAACATCTTTCCAGTGTTAGGATCAACAACTGAAGGTCTTAATAACATAGTAACTAAAGTTGTGACGACAACAGTAGATACGAAGTGAGGTAAATATGATAAGACTTGGAGAGTAGCTCTATACCAAGTACATTTAATTTCTGAGAATAATAAAGCCAAAATGATAGGGACAGGGAATCCGAAGAATAAGCCGTAGAAGGAAAGGACGAAAGTATTTCTAAAAGCTTTCCAGAAGTCAGCAGATCTATTACCAACTAAGAGATCTTGGAACCAGTAAAGACCGACGTTAACTGAATTCCAAACATCTGAGCCATCAACGTTGCTATAGTTCTTGAATGACATAACAAGTGAGGCGATAGGTAAATACTTCCAACAAACTAAGAAGAATAATACCGGAACAAGCATCGCGTATAAGCGCCAGTCCTTAAGGAGACTTCTCCCCTGCTTCTTCCAATAGGACTTTTCAAGATTTTCAATGTCTCTTTCAGTAGCACGAATCATCTTACTTCTTTCCTTTCTTTTCGTCTTTCGACTTAGATTTTCTGAATGCTTCACGTTCCTTATCGTATTTAGTTTCTTTTTGGCCTTCCATCTTTCTTCTCACTCTCTCTTGCTCAGCTAGCATATCCTGAGTGACCATTCCGCCATCCAATAGAGCGATATCAGAAACTTCATCGGAATCTGCCATCTCTTCTAGAGTAGCGTAATCGTCTTTAGTACTTCTCCTATCATCCCTGAAATTAGATTCGGGAGTACCTTGGTTAATCTTGATTAGATACGAATTCATATCTGTCACGAAGTCCTTCTGCCTACAAGCGAGGAAGAATAGAGCCATCGCAATTACAAGATTAATAAGGTCATATACTAAGAACACTAATAGAATTCTTCCAAAGTCCACATTACCGAGAAAGAATAACGTTCTAGTAACATCGACTAAGAGGAAGGCTAACAATACGTAGAGGAATCTCCACCCTATGTGATTGACGACTTTTTCCTTCCCTACTAATTTGAATAGAAGGAGTCCCAATAGCAAAGGTAAGTATCCAGCGGTATTAGCAAGAACCCATTGGAGGGAGTCCCTAATTCCCACAGCATAGTCGTAAATGATCGTCGCTCCTCCAGCTACTACAGCAGGAATGATACCTACCCATCCCCATCTAATCATTAAGATTAATGAGAAGACGATAGCGAAGGAAACGTAGAAAGCTGAATTCATACTTCTAAATAGAATTAAGAATACAACTTCCAGTACGGCGGCTAAGGCTGTAAAAGCAAGTACATCTAAGGCTTTAAATTGAATTTTAGACAACTTTTTTTACCTTCCTTTAAATCAAAACGCTATAAGCCCAAAAGTTCTTACAAATTAACTATAATGGAAAACGCTTACATAATCAACAATAATTTTGTATACATCATTTTCTTATAAAGGGGTTAAGAAACTAATGTTACCGCTTACAGTTTCTACTTTTATCTATATTTAGCAATTTATTTAATGTATTGTCTTGTATACAAGAGGCTGTTTTTAGCAAAAATTTTTTAATAGTTTTTTATTAAATTGACTCAGCTATTTTTCTTAAATAAGAGTAACTTTTTCCAATTTTATCAAGCTTAACACCTTCAAAAACTAGATAAGCCTCAGGGCAATAATTAGAAATCTCTTTCAACATGTAATCATAATGGAAGTCCCCTTCCCCTGGAGCAAGCTGAATCATCTTGCCATCAACAATAGAAGCATCCTTCAAATGAATGATTTTTACTTCATCTTTAAAAGTAGATAAGGCTTCATGGAAAATCTCATCCCTGTTTTCAAAATTACCTTCGTAAAGTAAATTGTATAAGTCTATAGTTACGTGAACAGTTTTTGAATTTAATTCATCTACCAATCTTTTTAAAGTTTTAACATTAAACATAACATGACCCCAAGCTGGTTCAATAGCTATAGAGCCATTGACTCTTTCGGCTTCTTTAACTAAAGAAGCGAAAACACCTTTAGATTCTTGATAACCTTCTTCAGTTTGATTTTTAGGCACGTAAATCCAAGGTGAGCCATTGTAAGAACCGGTTTCGCTTCCTACATAAGGAGCATTCATCATATTTTGTACACCTAAAAGAGCCTTGAAATTATCAATCCCCTTTTCTACTACTGAGTGATCAGGATGAACAGGGTTGAAATATGCACCTAACATGCAGATGTGTAAATTATTATCTTCAATGACTTTTTTAATATGCAAAAGATTCTCTTTAGAGTATTCGCTATTCTGTAAAGCTTTATTCATTACTAATTGAATATAATGAAGATCCAAACTCTTAATAGTAGAGCACAAAGCCTCTATAGTGGTTTTCTTATCCACCATATCGTGACCACGAACGCCAAACTTGAAATTCATATATTTAATATTTACCTTTCAATTAATTATAATATAAATTGCTAAGGATAATAAAAACTTATGAATTCATATAACGATTTTAAAGATAGTAGAATCTACGAAGTTAATGACTTTACTTCCGCTATCGAAAAAGCGAGAGAATTAAGAGCCGTATCTGAAGAAGAATTATATACGATAAAAATTAAATCTTCTATCTCTAAAGGAAGATTTAAATTCCCTTTTTCCAATTTCTGTTTAATCGGTGAAGAAAATACCCTTATCACTTGTTCACATTACGGAAAAGAAAGAAATCCTTCAACTTTAATCGATAGAACTACTTGGCAAACTTCTTCACTAACTGTGACTGGTAATAACAATATCTTCGTAAATATAAAAATAGAAAATACTGCGATGTACCCTGAAAAGAAAGGTACAAGTGTCGCTCTATCTATTTTTGGCGATGAAAATCTATTTATCAACTGTTCTATCAGTTCTTCACAAGACACTTTATTTTTAGGACCTCTTCCTGAAGATCTCTCAACTAGATATATAGGTTTCATACCTGAGGATGAATATCTCATCGAAGGTACATTGAGAAATTATTTTTTAAATTGTTTAATCTCCGGCTCAGTAGACTTCATCTTCGGAGCAGGTCAAGGTATATTTAAAAACTGCACTATTGAATCTATTGAAGATGGAAGAATGGGATTGAGTTATGTCACCGCTCCAGCCCATCCTCTAAGCGATGATTTCGGGTTTTTATTCTACTCTTGCCAATTTGTCTCTAAATCGATTTTTTGCCAAAGAGTCTATTTAGGTAGACCTTGGAGAGATTACGGTAAATGCGTATTCATCAATTGCGATTACGGCAACCATATCAAAGAAGAAGGATTCTGCGATTGGTCGAGTCAGTCATTTAGATATAGAACTGCTCGCTTCTTAGAATTTCCCCTTCAAAAAGGAAGAGTTGAGTGGATTAGCAACAATAAAGTTCCTTCTTCATCTATCAATA
Organism: uncultured Erysipelotrichaceae bacterium; assembly: GCA_902772915.1. Taxonomy (GTDB): domain Bacteria; phylum Bacillota_I; class Bacilli_A; order RFN20; family CAG-288; genus Scatoplasma. The sequence continues at coordinate 18,841 of CACYCE010000056.1, forward strand.
AATATCTAGACGTCATTAAAAAGTTATAAAAGCATTAAAAAAGGATATCTGCGGAAAGATATCCTTTTAAAATGACTTAAGTTTAATAGAAGGAATAAGA
>CACYCE010000057.1 GCA_902772915.1 uncultured Erysipelotrichaceae bacterium
CCTTCCCCTTCTTCGCCTTCTTCATCAGCGATATCATCGAGGGTTTCAACTTCAACGTGAGCTTGAGAATAAGTGACTCTTTCTCTTAGATCCCAGAAATTATCCGAAAGAATTACAAATCTTCCATCGGTAGTTAAGATAGTGTAGAAAAGTGAGACTTTAGCTAATTTTTCTTTATCGGAGAGGTGAAGCATATCCGCGACTTTAAGAAATAAATCTTGGAATTTAACAGGCTTCTTTTCTTCTTTTAATATTGCGTAGGCCGCATCGAGCATCGATAGTGCCATAAAGTAATTATCCTTCCTAGTAAAATTTACATATGTTGAGGTGCAGAGACACCAATTAGAGACAATCCTTCCTCGAGAACTATCTGACTAGCCTTACATAGAGCTAACCTTTGAGAAGAGAGTTCTACATTAGTAGAATCTAAGACTCTGCAATTGGTGTAAAAGTCGTTAATCTTCGCCGCCAATTCCCTCACATAGATAGTAATTTTAGAAGGTGCTAATGTCAAGGCAGATTCATTAATAATTTCACTGAATTCGCTTAGTTTTTTAATCAAGTCTAATTCAGACTTCTCAACTAGCAAATTCCCTTGGCTATTTAAGCCGTATTGAGCTTGACCAATTTCTAACATCGTATAAAGTCTAGCGTTAGCGTATTGACAATAATATACGGGGTTAGAAGTACCCATGGTCTTTGCTAAATCAATGTCGAAATCTAAATGCTGAGAAGATGCTCTAGATACGAAGAAGAATCTTACTCCATCAACCCCAACTTCCTCACACAACTCTTTCATTGAGATGGCGTTGCCGGTTCTTTTAGACATCTTGTATTCTTTGCCATCTTTAAATAGTCTAACCATTTGAACTAATTCGATATCTAATTTGTCAGGATTCTCACCTAGAGATTTCATGGAAGATTTAATTCTAGCAATATACCCGTGGTGATCCGCGCCGAACAAATCTATTAAACGTTGATAACCTCTATCGAATTTATCTTTATGATAAGCAATATCAGGTAACAAGTAAGTGTAAGACCCATCTTTCTTGATAATAACTCTATCTTTATCATCGCCATCTTGAGTTGTCTTCAAAAATAAAGCTCCATCTTCTTGATAGCAGTAAGGCTTCAATTCCTCTAAAACCTTCTCAACTTTACCTTGATTTCTGATAGCTTTTTCCGAGGTGAAGACATCGAATTCAACTCTGAATTCTCTCAAATCTTTCTTGATGTTTTCTAAAGCTAATTCCACACCTCTCTTTTTAAAAAATTCAAGATTTTCATTCTTGTAAGAATCTTTTCCTTCTTCAACTAAGATTTTGGCAAAGTTAATTACATCTTCACCGTGATATCCGTTTTCAGGAACATCTAAAGAATTATCACCTAATTCTTGAAAATATCTAGCTTTTAAAGATAGACCTAAATTGTCAACTTGGCTACCTGCATCATTTACGTAATATTCCCTAGTTACATCGTAACCGGCTTTTTTAAGAATTCTAGAAAGACAGTCTCCTATAGCCGCCCCCCTAGCGTGACCTAAATGTAACGCACCAGTAGGATTAGCAGAGACGTATTCTAATAAAACTTTCTCATTCTTACCTAATGTTGTTGAGCCGTAATTTTTCCCTTGTTCAATGATAGTTTTAATTAAGGAAGTAATCTGATTTTTAGAAATGAAGAAATTGATAAAGCCCGGCCCAGCGATTTCAATCTTATCGACTCCTTCAATATTTAAATCCGAGATAATCTCTTTAGCCAATACGACAGGAGCTTTATGAAAAACTTTCGCTAATTTCATAGCGATATTAGTAGATAAATCACCTTGGCCCTCGTATTTAGGTCTTTCTAAAACAATATCATTTAAGTTAATTTCTTGGCCTAGAGATGAAACCTTCAAGGCAATGCTGTTTTTAATATTTTGTTCAATATTCATAACTACTCCTATTCTTGGATCAAGAGAATCGTAGCAAAGCATCCGATTCCTAATCCTTTTCCTAAATCATCTAATTTCTCGTTAGTTCCCGCTTTGACAGAAACGCAATCTTCATCCACATTAAGTTCCTTAGCTAACTTTTTTCTAATTTGAGGAATATAAGTTTTAATCTTAGGTCTTTGAAGAATCAAAGAGATATCGACATTGTTAACTTTAAAATTTCTCTTCTCCATTTCTTTTAAAGCGAAGGATAGAATTTCAAAAGAATTCATATCTTTAGTCTTCGTGCTATTAGGAGGAAAATAAGTCCCTAGATCCCCTAAAGCTAAGCCTCCTAAAATAGATTCAGCTAAAGCGTGATAGATTACATCCCCATCAGAGTGAGCAACAGTAGAAAATTCACAAGGAATCTTAACCCCTCCTAAAAGGATGTATTCTCCTTTATCAAGACGATGAACATCGTAAGAACTGCCGATTCTCAATTTCATAATTATTTCTTTCCTTGATCTTTAACGACGTTAAATTTAATGAACAAGATATCTCCATCTTGAACTTTGTAATCTTTACCTTGGGTTAAGATTTTGCCATTGGCTTTGAGATTTTGTTCAGTTTCAAATTTATCGATATCTTCATATTTGTAAACTTCAGCCTTAACAAATCCTTTTTGGAAATCCGTGTGAATAATACCTGCACATTCAGGAGCGGTCATTCCTTGCTTAAAAGTCCAAGCTCGAACCTCATCACTACCGACTGTGAAGAAAGTTCTTAAACCTAATAAGTGATAAGAAGCCGTAGCGACTTTTTCTAAGCCGGAGACGTTTGTTCCTAACATATTTAGATAATCTAATCTCTCTTCTTCAGATAAAGGGGCTAAATCTTCCTCGACTTTAGCGGAGACTGGTATAGCTAAGCAATTATGTTTAGCAGCGTATTCTTTAACTATGGAGAAATATTTGTCTTCATCAGGATTAGCGTAAGCTTCTTCAGAGACATTACCAACATAAATAGTAGGTAAACATGTCAAGAGATTTAAAGGAGCGAGGAGTTTACTTTCTTCGTAAGTTAAAGGAATATCTCTAACCATAGTTCCGTTTTCCATAAGAGGTTTAATTTTATCGATAACGGCCAATTCAGCAATAGCCTCCTTATCTTTTTCAATATGAGCTTTCTTAGCGGTCTTCTCTCTTCTTTTATTTAAGACATCTAAATCAGCCATGACTAATTCAAATTCGATTTCTTCAATATCTCTTAAAGGATCGATACTGCCTTCAACGTGAACGATTTCGCTAGATTCAAAGCATCTAACAACGTGAATAATAGCGTCGCAGTTTCTTATATTTCCTAAAAATTGATTACCTAAACCTTCACCTTTAGATGCACCTTTAACTAAACCGGCGATATCGGTAAATTCAAAAGTTGCTCGCACTTGAGATTTAGGATGGAACAAAGAGCAAAGACGATCAAAGCGAGGATCTTTAACTTCAACAATTCCAGTATTAGGATTGATAGTCGCGAAAGGATAATTTTCCGCGATTACATGCGAATTGGTAATAGCGTTAAATAAGGTGGATTTTCCAACGTTAGGTAATCCGACAATTCCAGCTTTTAATGACATATCTTCTTATAATCTCCTCGTTATAGTAGTTATATTTAATTAAAATTAAATATCAAACGCGCTTGTTATTTTATCATTTAATAAATAAATTACAAATACTTTTAAAAAGAAATAAAAAAATAAGTGCTTTTTGTAGTAAAATTTTAATATGAAAAGTATCGACTATTACTCTTATCCAAAAGAGGAATTAATCGCCTTGAATAAAGCTGAACCTACTAATTCAGAAATACTTTTAGCTTTGGGAAATAAGTATGAAAACGACAATAATTTTGTCAAGGCTTTCACTTATTATAGAAAGGCTAGTAAGTTAGGTAACTTAGAAGCTACGCACTATCTAGGTAATTATTATTTCACTGGTAAAGGAACTAAACTAGATTTTAAAAAAGCTCGCTCTTGCTATTTAAAAAATAGTAAAGTCAATCACCTCTCTTCTATTTTAAAACTAGCTCTAATCTATTTAGAAGGAAAAGGAGTAGAAAAAAACGAAAAGAAATCTCTCTCTTTTATAAAAAAAGCTGTTAAATTAAATTCCACTTCCGCTTTGTTTTCTCTAGGTCAATATCACCTTAAAGGAATAGGGACTAAACAAAATCCTAAATTAGCTTTCAGATATTTTAAAAAAGCTGCTGATCGTTACTATCCTGACGCGGAAATTCAAACTGGAGATATGTATTTTAAAGGAATCGGTGTTAAGCAAAATTACAAAAAGGCCTTGCAATATTATAAACGCGCCTCTGATGATTGTTCTTGCTCATATCCTAAAGTTCAAGCAGGCATCATGTACAAAGAGGGTTTAGGAACTAAAATCAATTATAAAAAAGCTAAAAAATATTTCTTAGAAGCTATAGATTTCGATGAAGATGGTCAAGCTTATTTTATGCTTGGTAATCTTTACGAAGAAGGGCTAGGAGTAGAAAAAGATCTAAAAAAGGCGAAGGAATGTTATTTCTCCGCCATGATGCAATCTTACGTTAATGGTCGACACAAGTATGTCGAACTAGATAGAAAAGATTAATTTTTTCTCTTGAATCCCCAAGTTACTAATTTCTTATAGAGTTCCCCATCAGTTTGTTTATCTCCATCCCAAGAGAAGAACCACTTGCTAGGTTTAGAATCTAATTCACAGAAGATGAAGGTGTATTTAGAAAAAGCGAAGTCTTCAATAGTCTCTACTGAACTAGGGATAAATACTTGAGCGATAGATACACTATCTAGAGCGTGTTCTTCAATGTGGTGAACTGATTCAGGAATATAGACTATTCTAATACCATCAATTTGATATAAAGCTTTAGAATCAATAGATGTGACTCTTCTTTCTGAATTTCCTTTTTTAACTGAATAAGGAATCTCCAAGATACCACCTATTTTTTCAGCTTTCTTTCTATCGATAAGATTGAAAATTAAAGATAATTCACTTTCATTAATAATCTTATAAACTAAACCGTCATCATTAATAATGACATCTTTTTCTCTAACGTCGGCAATTACATTCGAACGATATTCTTTTTCATATCCAAAAGGAATCATTCTCTCTTCTAAAAGAACCAAGTTATTTTCCCCAAAGCAAGAAAAATATTCTTCGGTTCTTAATTCAGGGAATAAGCTTTCTAATTCTTTATCCGAATCAATTAGATCATTTTCAGCTTGATACGCTTCAGAGTCGGATTCAATTTTGTTTCTCTCCTCTTTGGCTCTTTTAGTTTCTATTGATTTTTCATCAATTAAGAAAGGATTTCTCACGTATAATTTTTCGATAGTTTTAGGAACGAAGATAATGGAATTAGTGACATTTTCAAAAGCGCCGTGTCTAATGGAAGTGACCAAAAATTCATCGTTTCCGACTCTTACAGAAGCGGGGATATTAATCACTTTATATTGAAGCTTTTCTCTCTCATTTAAATGATAGCCATCCAAACGCAATTCGTTGTTAATTACTTCAAACTGCATTCCTTCATCGTTTTTAATAATCACATTTTCCATACGAAAAAATCTCCTATGTCAATTATAAAACAGATTAGATAAAAAATGAATTGAATAAAAGCCTCCGAGTAAACGGAGGCTGATTTCACCAAATAGTTTTTAATTTCGAACTTCTATTTAGCAGGTTCACTTTGCTCAGGAGCGGCAGCGGGAGCTTCGTCAACTTTTTTAACGTTAGAAGCTCTCAATCCTCTATCGGAAGATTCACAGTCAAATTCTACTTTTTCACCTTCGGTAGCGGTTTTGTAACCTTCCATAACAATAGCAGAGTAGTGGAAGAAGACGTCTTTGCCATCCTCAGAACGAATGAAGCCGTAACCCTTCTCCTTATTAAACATCTTTACAGTACCCTTCATGGAAAATCCCTTTCATAATGCTAATCTCTAGCACAATATAAATATACACCTAAAAAGTCAATAATAGTTAATTTTTTAACAAAAAAATCGCAATTTTAGTGCCTTTGCATATGTTTGAATAAATATCGAGAAATCACAAGATAAATTACAAAGCAAGAAAAAATAAAAATTACTATATCTAAAAACAGCGTATTTACAAACATTTCAGGAACAAACTGCCCTATTTTTATTCCCAGTTCCCTTTCTATTCCAGACTTAAACAATTGGAAAAAGATTATTAAAAAAATAGAAGAGTTAACATAAGAATAACTCGACAAAAGTAAACCAAAGGTAAAATAATGCTCGATAATCTCACTTTTATTGAAACCTTGAGCAACCATCATAATTATTTTCCTGTTTTCTTCTTTAGCAGTCAAAATCAAAACTAAGCTCATTAATGTGAGGGCAATCAAACTTGAAAATAAAGAAAAAATTTTAAGAAAGTTTCCAATTACTGACGTGATATAATCAATTCCCTCTAACATATCTTTAACTGGTAGGGAAAAAGAATAATCAGGATATAGATTTTCTAATCTATCTTTAATCTTTTGAATGTCTGAATTTTGATCGAATAAGAAAATAGCCTTCTCGATATTTCTCTCTTGGTAAGGTATCTTAAATTGGCTTTGAGAAATATCTAACAAAAAATCATCTTGCTGATAAATCTTATATTTTTCCTCTTCAACAACCCCTCTAATTATCAATTCCCCATCAGTAAAGACATTTTTATAAGTTCCGTTTTCTAAAACAGTTTTTGTTAAGCAAGTTAAATATAGTGGTTTATTTAAACAATAGGGTTCTTTGGAATAAAGATATTTAGCTAAGCTAGAAGAAATTATAATCTCATTTTCATTTTTAGGGGCTATTCCCATCAATAAGCTAGGTACTTTCATATAAGATTGAAAGGTCAAGGGGTTTGAAGAAATACCTGATAAATCTCCTAAAGCTACTCCTTGTGATAAAGCGATAGTAGAGCCTTGAAAGCCTTCTAAATTAAAATTTGCGTGATAATTGAAATCAGCGATCTCATTCAATTTACTTTTATCAGAAGAAACATATATCGGTTTTAAAAAACCTGAATTAATTCCTTCATCAGAGCAATAATAGAAATTATCGGAAATATACACTGATTTAATCGAACTATTAAATCTCGTTTTTAAATCGTTTATATCCGAATAATATATGTCTTTTTCAACCTTATTTACCGCACTAACACGGCTGATTTCGAGATTAATTAGATTATTAATCCCGGGGAAAAATGAATTGGCAGATTGAAATATTAAATGAGAATATTTTTTGTCCTTTTTAACTTTATTTAAGAAGAGATATCCTTTGCCTTTTTTCATCATTAGTGCGTAAGATTTTTTAACTGCCCAAGGCTTATCTTTATTCTCTTCATTTTTTATTTCAAATTGCATTTCTTCTTCAAGAATATTTGACGAGAAAAATTGATTAGTATGAACAATTCTAGTTTGATTTCCTAGCAAAGCATACTTAACTTTAAAAGTCATCTCTAAATTGTATTTAAATTCAGAGGCGGAAATATCAACGTGAATATAGACATCTTCACTGCTGAGTCTATAATTCAAACTATCTATTAAGCTTGAAGAGGTATTTAAAGAATATAAATCACAAATAGATTCTAAATCTCCTGTTGATAACATCAAGATTATTTCTGAATTATCTAATGTTTTATCTTTAATGAGGTTATAATCTTCTTCATTTAATTCTTTGTAATAAATAAACTCCATAAAATTCCTCAAAGTTAACGAATTGATATTCAATTCTAAATTTCGCGATTCAAAATACACTTTATTTTTATTGACGAATACATCTTCATAATTGAGATCGTAATATGTAGTAACTCCGCATATTTCATCTTGATATTCAGATTTTAAAGATATGTAAGTTTCTAAAGTAGGTTCTTTAAATTCGTTTGAATTATATTCTTTATTTTTCCTTTTCATCAAAATAGTATTTTGATCATATCCGCTTTCTAAATAACTATTAATTGAAGATGAAATCCCATTTGAGATAAGATGAACTAAACCCAGAGAAATCAGCGCTAAAGAAGTAGCAAAAGAAGAAAATAAAACTCTACTTTTATTTTTAAACATCTTCCTCAAATTTGATTTAACCATCTTAAAGAAATCGTATTTTTTTCTTCTAGAAGAAATATTATTTATAGATTTATTCTCGTTTTGTATTATATTTTCAGCGCTTAAAATACCATCTCTGAATTTTAATATGTTATATGAATTATTTAATTCAAAAGTATTATGAGTAACTACAATCACTAAGTGAGATTGACTTAAATGCGAAAAAACCTTCATTAAATTCTTTCTGGTTTTTTCATCTAAAGGACCTAAAGGTTCATCTAGAAGGATGCATTTAGAGTCACGAATGAGAACTCTTGCTAAAGAGACCCTTTTTAATTCTCCTCCCGATAAGGTTCGGCATTCTTTATTTAATAAGCCTTTTATACCAGTAATCTTGATAACTTTCTCAATCTTCTCCTCTTTTTCTTTTTTAGAGAGATTGTATATTTCTAAAGGCAACATTAAAGTCGCTTTTACTGTCTCTTTAGATTCAGTTAAATCATCTTGAAAGGAATATGAAAGAGAAGAAAAATACAATTCGCTCTTCTCTTTCAAAGATAATTCTTTCAATTCTCTACCTTGAAATTTTATCGAGCCTTCATAATCAGGTAAAAATCCACTTATTAAATTTAAAAATGTCGATTTACCTGAACCCGATTCACCAACTATGTAATATAAACCGCTGTTGCAAAATTTAAATGAAACATTCCTAATTACATAATTATCCATATTAGGATATTTAAAATTCAGATTGTTAACTTCAATCATTCTATTCTCCTTTCAAAGCGAAAACCAATTCAGAGGAAAAGATATTTTTATAAGGAAAATACATTGATAAATATGAGAAGAGATAACTCACTAAAGGAATTAATATACCTATAGGAAATAAGGAACTAATAGTTAAAAATGGAGTTAACCCAAATTTTACTAAAATGATATTCCCTAAATGAATTATTAGAAGCGTGAATAACGCTGTCATTGTTAACAAAATGACATTAGTAATAAAGACTTGCCCTTTACCTAATCTGAAGAAATCTTTTCTAGATATATAAAAGGAAAGATACAAAGCCATTTCTAATTTCTTCTCTTGCAACAAAGTTTCAACAACCACTAATTCCAATAGAAATGAGCAAGCAAATGAAAGAATAATAAATATAGAAGAAATCTTGGATAGCGAATCAATCATAGTATTTAAAGAATTGGTTAATTCTAAAGAGACTGAAGCTAAACTAATCAAAGGAAAATGTTCTTTTAAATAAGATTGAAGAGAAAGTGGATCAGAGGAATACGCTACAGTTTTAAACACTGTTAGAACATCATCTTCATAAGTTAGTTCTTCAAATCTCTTTTGAAGATTGATTACTGAGTCATATAATTTAGAAGCGTTTTCTAAAGGAAAAGAATAAAGATAATTCTTCATTAAATTGTAATCGTAATAAATTGATTTTCTTGAAAGAACATCCATTTCTTTAGATATTCCTACAACAGTAAAGTTGAAATTTAAGGAAATGATATCACTAGCTTCCTCAGCTTCTTTTTTAGTCTTTACTAGCGCTTCAGTCTTTAATGATAATTGCGAATTAAGTCTTACATCTTTTTCTTTTACAATAGAGTTGTTTATTACTATTTCATCCCATCTTAAAGGTAATCTACCTTCCTTTAATCTCCCTTTGGAGGGAAAGCAAGGCGAGATTGAGACTGGTGAATTAAAGTAACTATCACGATATTTAACTTCCAAATAAGAAGGCAATATATATTCTAAAGAAGGATAAAAAGTCATCTTCGAATCGAAGGCTTGTAACTTCTTTTTTGATAAAGAAGTTAAGCTTATCTTCTTAAGAAGATTCATGTTTTTATTCTCAATTTCATATTCTTTCTTTTCAGAGATATTTACCAAGGTGTAGTCGTAAGAATTCTTCCCTAAATTGATTATTTCTTCTTGTCCTTTGACACTTAAAGAATATAAACCAAGCATCAGACTTAAACATAAAGCTGTAAATAATAATGAAGAAACAAATTTCACCATTCTCTTTCTTAAAAAGGAAAATGATAATTTAATATTTTCTTTAAATTTTATACTCCCATTTATTCTCTTTTGTTTTGAATAAGAAGATGAAGAGACTAAATTATCTTCTTTAGTAAGACTAACTAATTTACCACGCTCGATTTTATAAACTAGAGAAGAATGTCTTTTCGCTAAAGAAGCATTGTGAGTAACTAAGATTACTAAGATATTTTTAGATAATTCTTCTAAGACTTGCATAATCATCTCAGAATTCTCTTCATCTAGAGAACCTGTAGGCTCATCAGCAAGTATCACTTTAGTAGAATTAACTATGCCTCTAGCGAAAGCTACCCTAGCCTTTTGACCACCAGAAAGAGAATCTATTTTTCTTGAAGCTAAATCTATAATTCCGCATTTAGCTAATGCTTGCTCACCTTTAGATTTACAAGAGTGAGAGCTTTCCCCTTCTAGAATTAAAGGTAAAGTGACATTATCGATAACATTTAGATGATCGATTAGATGCAAGTCTTGAAAGACGAAGCCTATTTCTTTTACATCGCAATCAAATGATATTTCTCCGTAGGTGGGTTGAAGATAATTTCCTAATAAAGAGAGAAAAGTAGATTTACCACTTCCACTTTCTCCAATAATTGAAAATAAGCCTCTAGATGGAAATTCCACAGAGACTTTATCTAAAACAGTATTAGAGGAGATTGAATTTGAGTAGATGAGACTGACGTCTTTTAATTTAATCACTAATCATTTAGTCCCTTCATAACATATAAGGGGCTAAATGAATATTATTTGCTTTATTTTTTACTGAAGATGAAAAACAATAAAAATCCTAAGCCGACGAAAATAGCTATAACTAAAAAGATAATTAAAAAAGTTTTTATTCCAGATGTAGAAGAAGAATTATCATCTTTAGTTTCGATTTCTTCAACATCGACAATAGGTCGTTCTTTCTTTTCTTTAGAAAGAGGCTCGTAATGTCTCTTTTCAGGATAATATTTTTTCTCTTTAACTTCCGTATAAGGTAAAGAAGAATCGACTTCTACTATTTTATTTTCAGATTGAGACTTCTCTTTTTTAACTTTAGACTCTTTTTTATCAGTCTTCTTTTTGAACATTATTCAAAATCTCCATATAACTTATAAAAGCAGTTTTCAATTAAGCAGGAGATAGTTAAAGGACCCACCCCTCCAGGAACTGGAGTGTAAGCTTTACACTTAGGAACAAAGCCTAAGTCTCCTCCCCCATCTTCTTGATAGCCACAATCAATTATAGTAGCATCAGGAGAAATGTCATCTTCGCTAATCAAACCTCTTGTACCTGCAGCTAAAACGATAATGTCAGAATTTTTAGCTTGTAATTTAATATCTTCTTTAGTAATTCTAGTGTGAACAATACTGATTAATCCGTGATATTGAAGTAAGAATTGAGATATAGGTAAACCTACGGATAAACTTCTTCCAACAATCAATACCCTTTTACCTTTAACAGGAATTTGATAATAATCGACGATATTTTTAACTGAAGCAGAAGTTCCAGAAAGATATTTTAAATTACCTTTCACAACTCTTCCTAAAGAAGAATAAGTTAAACTATCTGCATCTTTTTTCTCATCGACTAATTCGATTAAATCTTTTTCATTATCAACTAATAAAGGCCTACAAATAATAATAGAACCTATAGGATCGTAATTTCCTTTATTGATAGCATCGATAACATCAGAAGAATTAGATATATTAATTTCTTTAACTTCCTGACCTAATTTAATTAATTGTTTGGCGATTTGTTTATGATAGGCATCAGCTTCAAAAGAAGCATCATTATAAATGATGTAAGCTTTAATCTTTTGACCTGAAGATATTCTCCTATTGATTTTACCAACTAAGAGTTCTTTAACTGGTTTTCCTAATAATAATTGAGGTTCCATTTTATCTGTCTTCCATTTTTACCGCTTCAGGGACTTTAGGCAAACCAGGCATTCTCATAATAGAGCCGGTGATAGGAATAATAAACTTCGCTCCTGTAGCGATTTCTATATCTTTAATGTGAATATCAAAATTAGTAGGGGCTCCTAATAGATTTTGATCATCGGAAAAAGAAAGAGGAGTCTTAGCCATACAAATGTAGTAATCTTCATAGCCGTTCTTCTTAATTAAATCTAATTTTTCCTTAGCTAAATCAGAGTAGATAACATCTTTAGCCCTGTAAATTTCTTTAGAAATTCTTTCTATCTTGTCTTCGACAGATAATTGATTTCTTATATAAAGAGGTTTATAAGAAGATTTATTTTCATCTAGGGCCTTTAAGACTTTTTCTCCTAAATCTAGGCTGCCTTTAACACCTTTTAAGAAAGCTTCATTTAAAGAGAAAGGAACATTTTGTTGTTCACACCATTTCTCTAATAATTTAACTTCTTTATTTGTATCAGAAGCGAAGCGGTTAATGTTGATAATAACATTTAAGCCAAACTTCTTCATATTTTCTAAATGTCTTTCTAAATTAGAAATACCGTTTTTCAAAGCCTCTAGATTTTCTTTATCTAATTCCTCAAAAGGAACTCCTCCGTGTAACTTTAAAGCTCTTATAGTTGCAACTAAAACAACTAAATCAGGTTTTAAACCAGCCTCTTGGCATTTGATGTCTAAGAATTTTTCCGCACCTAAATCCGCCCCAAAGCCGGCTTCGGTAACTACGTAATCCGCTAAAGACAAGGCGGTCTTAGTAGCGATGATAGAATTACAACCATGAGCGATATTCGCAAAAGGTCCTCCGTGAATTAAAGTAGGGACATGGTAACTGGTTTGAACAATATTAGGTAACAAAGCCTTATCCATCAATTTCATGATGGCATTAGTGACTTTCAAGTCTTTGACCGTTATGGGCTTTTTTGAATGAGAATAAGCGACGGTCATCTCTCCTAATCTCTTTTGGAAATCTTCCCTAGATTTAGCTAAACACATAATAGCCATCATCTCGTGAGCGACAGTGATAATAAATCCATCTTTTCTCACTATACCATTGAGATTCTTTCCGCTCTTTTTAGAAACAGGTCCTAACCCAATTTCAATTTCACGCAATTCTCTGTCATTCATATCTAAAGCGCGTTTCCATGAGATAGTATCAGGATCAATATCTAATTCATTGCCTTGGTAAATGTGATTATCAATAACTGCGGAAACTAAATTAATTGAACTAGTCAAAGCGTGGAAATCTCCAGTGAAATGCAAATTGATATCATCGCTAGGTTCAACAGTAACTTTCCCTCCTCCTGTTGCACCACCTTTCAAACCGAAAACCGGACCTAAAGAAGGTTCTCTTAAACAGATACAAGTCTTCTTACCTAACTTATCTAAAGCATCACCTAAAGCTATTGAGGTAGTAGTTTTACCTTCCCCAGCTTTAGTAGGAGTAATAGCAGTAACTAAAATGAGTTTACCTTTGGAATTATCTAAGGGTTGAATCTTCCCCATATAATAACCATAAGGTATAATATCTTTTTTATTTAAGCCTAGCTTTTTACCGACTTTTTCAATATTGTCTAATTTCATAATAATCACCCCAAATATTAATTAAAATTATAGCATGATTAAATATGCTAAATTACCTAAAATATAAGAAAGAATTGTAATTGTAATAATAATCTGGTCTAAAAAATATAGGGATGTTAATTTTAACTGTAAAAAAAATATATTTGTCTTTCTTATTACTTTCGACAATTAAGTTATCTTTAATATCTAGATAGACATTCTTGGAATTGATTAAATCTTCTTTTATGACTTCTAAATTCTCATTAATTATTTCAATTCCTCTTTTTACACATAAATAATCCTTGTAAGAAATCATAGAGAGAAAAATAGAAATTGGAAAAATAAATCTATACATCTAAATCGCCCTTATAGAACAGATAATGTAATATGAAAATAGAAGAAGATAAATAATTAAAAGTAACAATTCAAAAATTGGTTTAAGTTTTATAGATGAAGTAGTTTCCTTTTCATATTTCAAATACAACGAATACAAATCATCAATAAATTTATCATCTACTGTATCCAGTTGAAGAGATGAGAATATTAATGAAGATAATTCTTTCCTAGTCTCTCCTCCTTTATAAAAAGAGGAAGAAATAAATTCTTCTTGATTACCATCTTCGAGGAATTTATTTATATCATCTTTAATTAAAGACGCTCTTATTTCACATGTGACTTGTTCCATACTTTGATTAGGAGACATCCCACTTAACAAATATTCTAGATAACTTTTAACTACATCCTTATATGTCTCAGAATCGAAATCTTTCTCTTGTTTTTCTTTTTTATTGGTATAGAAATAAAAGGCTATAGATACTCCTACTGATATAGAAATAACAATAATAGGATAAGTTAAATTCTTAGAGAAATAATAAATTAATAAAGCTAATACTATACCGATTAAACAGATAGATAATACCACTTTATTAGTAGAAGCAATCTTAAATTTATTTTTAAAATTTTTCATTGAATTATTTTGGCTTGTTTTCATACTTTTTAGCTCCTAGAACAATAATTAGGCAAGAGGCAAAAATAGGTAAAATCGACATTGATAAAAACATAATTAAAAACAGAGGATTAGAATAATCAAACTTACTTGAAGGGTAAGCTAATCTACATACGAGCAAAGAAAAAGGATAGATTAGACTTACCATCATAAAGTTATTTAAATTTTTAATTTCTCTCTTATATTTATTGAGCTCATCTAGTTTAGAGGAAATAATTTTTTCACTAGATTCAAAGTAGACTAGATCATTATTAAAAGAAGACTTAAATTCCTCTTTTAAGATATCCAAATAGAGATTATCCACTAAATCAGGATTCTCTTTCATCTCGTTGAAATCTTTAGAGAAGTTAATTTCTTTAAGAAAAGAAGAAGAATTGTTAAATGCTTCCTCTTTATCTTCCCCTCTACTTAAGTTCTTAAAATAACTAGACATGAACTTTAAACTATTTTCTTTGTTATTAAGATTCACATTGATTTCTTTAATTTTAAAAATAATGTAAGCAGTTAAACCTAAACTAAGCAAAGAAGAAACAACTGTTATTAAAGTATTCCTAGTCACAAAATAAGTTATTATTATCTGACTTAGAACGTATATAACATAAAAAAGATAATCTTTGTATTTATTCATATTTCTCACTTACCTCCCCTTTTAGAAGAAAACTAATATTGTTCCATTCTTGAGATATATTCACTCTCATTTTTATATAAGAGATATAAAGTGGTTCAGTTATATATTCGTAAGCGTCGACTTTTTCATTCTTATAAGTAAAATTCAGTTTTAGATTCGAAACATCTTTAGAGAACTTATCGATAAATTCCTTGTAATCTACTAGAACTATTTTGTCTTGAATTAAATATCTTGAACTAGCCTTAAAATCTGATTGAAACATATCAAAAACGACATTTTTATAATTCTTAAATAATTCAAATTTAATAGAAAGAAACGAAGTGAATATGATATTTGCTGCGCTTATGAGAATTGCAAAATTAATCATAGATATCAAAGGAATAATTCCATCCTCCTTGATTAAATAATTTATTAGTGGTTATCAATCTCTTAAAAACGATATTGTAATTAGAAATACTAGGGTAATTCACTATTAATGAATAGGAATCAACTTCACTATTATTCAAATCTAATCTTTTTATTGAAAGGTGAAAAAGGCCATCGTAGAATTTTTTTGATACTGTATAAGTCTTGTTATCAAAAATCGCTCTAAAAAAGCAATTATTTAAAAATGATTGATCTCCTTCAACCTGCAAAAAATCGTAATAATTAACTTCTATATCCCTAGGTAAAAGATATTCATTATTGTCTAATAATCTAAATTCTTGAAAGTAGATGCTTTCTTCGTTGTAAAGAATGTAATCAATTCGAAAGTAATCAGTGTATTCTTTTTTATAATCAAAACTCCCTTTGATTTTATAAGTTTTAACGATTTCATTAAAACAAATTTCTAGATCTCTATAAGAATAATAATCCAATTCACCAAAGTCATTTATCAAATCGAAAGAATATATGTGAATTGATGGTTCTACATATATTTGCTTAATTAAACGAGAATTGAAATTTACTTTCATTACTCCTCCCTGGTGAGAAGTGACAAATACGATGCTCAAATGATAACCATTCTCAAATACTTCACCTTTCAAAGTTAAATCAGCAATAGAAAATGAAGGAGAATAATTAAACCAAGGTGTCAAAGTTAAAGAAAGTAAATTTCGATATCTCATAATTTTTATAAAGCGTACATTTCTATAAAGTGGTTGATAGCTTTTTCTTTATTTCGATAGAAAGTAGAGCGAGAATATTTAGATTTCCACCAGTTTCTACCATCGGGGAAAAAGAAGCATTTATAAATAATTTCCCTCTCTTCAGGTAACAAGGCTTGAAAGACAATATTGGTCCTAGTTACTAGTTTCATAGAATCGCTCCCTTGAGCAATTTTACTAACCCAATCTAAAGATCCTTTTCTTTTCACGCTATCCATAATTAAAGGGTCTTGACCATCCTTAATTACCAATTGGCAGCTGAGAATGTAAATCTTAGCTATTTCCCTAATTTTTTCTACATTGTTTTTGCTTTGTTCTTTCATATAATATGACCTCCTATAACATATTCGTGAAATCTTTGATGAATTTTGCAAAAAGTTTCAATTTTTTTATAGTTAACTACGTAAGTAATGTAATAAAATATTTAAAAGGAGAATTATGTTTTTAGAAGAAAACGAAAACAACGAAGAATTGAATCCTTCCAATCAAGAAGAAAACAATTCTAATCAACCTTTTATTAAAGAACCGGAACCGGGCATCGATATTTTCACTACCCAAGAAAAAGACAGTGAAGAAGATGAGAAGGATTTCGATAAACTTTTAAAATACATTCAAAATAAAAACATACCTGCTTTAAGAGACTTTGTCTCTAAAAGTGACCCTATCGATTTGGCGTATTTAATTAACGATATTCCTGATGACAATGATGTTGTCTTTTTCTTTAAATCTGTTCCAAATGAATATACCGCTTCAATATTCTCCTATTTAAGCACCGAACAGCAAGAAAAAATCGTCCGTGCTTTCTCTTCTAAAGATGTTCAAAACTTCATTTCTGAAATGCCTAACGATGACTTGGCTGATTTTGTAGAAGAATTGCCCTCTAACTTAGTTAATAAAGTTCTATCCGCCACTCCCGCAGAGGATAGAAGAGCTATTAACCAACTATTAAACTACAAAGAAGATACCGCTGGTTCAATCATGACCACTGAGTATGTTTCTATTAAATACAACACTACTGCTAAAGCAGCCTTAGATAAAATTAAGCAAGTTGGAAGAGAAGCTGAAACTATCATCACCACATTCGTAGTAGATTCTTCTCGCCGTTTAATTGGTTCCCTCTCTATCGAAGAATTAATTTTTGCTGACGAAAATACGATAGTCGATAATCTCATGGATAAAGACTGTACTTCAGTCGTGGCTGATACCGACCAAGAAGAAGTTGCAGCTTTGATGAAAAAATACGATATGAACGTCATTCCTGTCATTGATAAAGAAAGACGAATGCTCGGTATTATTACTGTCGATGATATCATGGATGTCATCGAACAAGAGCAGACTGAAGATATCGCCGTCATGGCTGGTGTCCGTCCTAGCGATAACGATGTTGATTATTTAAAGACTTCAGTTTTTAAATTAGCTTGGGCTAGAGTTCCTTGGCTAGCAGTTTTATTAATCTGCGATACTTTCTCAGGTATGCTAATAAATAACTTTGAAAGTCTTTTAGGAAAGGTACCTGTTCTATCTGTTTTCATACCTATGCTAATGGACACAGGCGGAAATAGCGGAGGACAAGCTACTACTATTGTCACTCGCGCTCTCTCCCTAGATCAAATTGCGCCTAAGGATTTCTTAAAAGTTATGTTTAAGGAATTAAGAGTTTCTTTCATAGTCGGCTTATTAGTAGGTATAGTTAACTTCTGTTGGATGTTAATTGAATTCTACGGAGGAATCATCGCTAATACTTCTACTTTCCCTAATTGGCAAATAGCTTTATTAGTCGCCGCTACCGGCTTTGGTATCATCGTCTTAGCAAAGACTATCGGATCTTCTTTACCGCTACTTGCCAAGAAGATCCACATCGATCCAGCAATTATGGCTGGCCCTCTTATCACTTCTATTGTCGACTCAGCTTCCTTAGCTTTGTATTTCTTGTTAGCAAGATTAATCTTACAAATTTAAAGAATAGGTCTCCTATTCTTTTTTTTGAATTTATTTTGACTATAATAAAACTGTATATAAAATGAAGGGGGTTATATGAATTTTGTCTTTATATCACCACATTTTCCTGACAATTACTGGAGATTTTGTAAAGGGTTAAAGGATAATGGTGTCTGCGTATGTGGTGTTGCCGATGTTCCTTATGATGCTTTGCCTATTCAATTAAAGGAATCTCTATCAGATTACTATTGGGTTCACGATTTAACTAATTACGAAGAAAAATATAAAGCTATCGGTTATTTTATTTCCAAGCATGGAAGAATTGATTATATCGAATCTAACAATGAATTTTGGATGTATGATGACGCTAGATTAAGAACTGATTTCAATGTTACTACCGGTCCTAAAATCGACCAAGTTCAATACTTTAGACATAAATCTTTGATGAAAGAAAAATATGAAGTCGCCAAAGTTAAAACTGCTCCCTATCACATTGTTGAAGAATACCAAGATTGTAAAAAATTTATTGATAAAGTCGGATATCCTGTCTGTGTTAAACCCGATGATGGAGTCGGTTCATCTAACACTTATAGATTAACTAACGACGACCAATTGAAAGAGTTCTTGAATGAAAAAAGAGTTCAAGGAAGAAAATACATCATGGAACAATTCATCGAAGGGGAATTAATATCCTTTGATGGAGTTTGTGATTCTAAGGGTAATATTGTCTATCCTACTCACCACGTCTTCCCTCTGCCTATCATGGATGTCGTAGTTGAATACACTGATGTCTACTACTACACCTCTAAAGAAATACCTCAAGATTTATATGACGCAGGTCAAAGAATTCTTAAAGCTTTTGGAGCGAAATCCAGATTCTATCACTTGGAATTCTTCAGACTCACCAAAGATCAAAAGAATTTAGGTAAGAAAGGTGATTTAATCGGACTAGAAGTAAATATGAGAGTCCCTGGTGGTTACACTCCGGATATGATTAACTTCGCTTACTCTATTGATATCTATAAAATTTGGGCTGATGTTATGGCTTTTGATGAAAATAGAGAAGATGTTTCTATTCCTCCTCAATACTGCGCTTATTCAGGAAGAAGATTCGATGGTAATTACGTCAATAACTGGAATGAAGTTTTAAATCACTATTACGGTAAAATTTGTTTTGCTCAAAATAATCCTCAAATCTTAGCGGATGGTTTAGGAGATTACTTTTTCATGGCTAAGTTTGATACTCTTGAGGAAGTTAACGATTTCTTCCGCTTCACTTTAGAAAGAAAGGTTCCTGCTAAATTAGCAAAATTCTAAACATGAACTATTGTCCTCATTGTGGTAATAAAATAGAAGAAAGCGACACTTATTGTTCACGTTGCGGTCAGAAGATTGAAAAAAATAATGGACCAGTAAATCTCGCTACTAAAGATTACAACAATAACAAATACGAATCTAAACAATCACCCAAATTCGCTAAGGTAGATTCTTCTCTAGATAAACCTGATACTTTCCACGTTTTAGCTAAAGTGTTCATCGTCTTAAGTATGATCTTCTTATTCCCTCTTATCTTCCCTGTGATAATAGGAGGGGTATCTCTATCTAAATTAAACCACGCTAATAAAAAAGAAGATATTATTGGAATGGCAGTTATAACTTTACTCTTCTGTTCTTTTATTGGTGGAATTGTAATGTTACTTATACCTGATGAAGAATTCTAATAGAAGCAAAAACGGGCTTATGCCCGCTTTTTTAATCTACAATAATTCGCAATGAATCAAATATTTGTTCTAAGAAAGCTTTCTGTTTAGCACTTAAGGAAGTGTTTATTTCTTTCATCAAACAGATAGCAAGAAGAACTAAATAAACTCTAAATTCAGGAGCTTTAATTGTTGATGCGACTTTAGCTAAGATATCTAGGGCTCCTTTAGCTCCTAAGTGATTTTCATTCTTTTCTTTTTCAGCGTTAACTTTATAATCTTTAAAACCACGAGGATTGACATTTAAGATGTCCGCGTATAAAGAATAAGCATCGTAACACGCGCCTATATCTAAACGAGAATCAATATAGGAGATTCTCTCGAAAAAAGAAAGCAACAATGTCTGGATGTTAGAGTGATAGATATTTATGCCATTTTCATAAACATCATCGTGTATAGTTTTAATTTCCTCTACGTAAAAAGAAGCTTGCTCATCTCTCTCATCAGGATTAGCTTTAATCGCTCTAATGTAATCTAATAATTCTTCTTTCATAATTCTTATTTAGTAAACCAACAAAATCCAGTTGAACCAGGTCCTACGTGAGCCCCTACAGTCGCTCCAATTTCAATGATCTTCTTAGGCTTAAATTCAGAATTGTTTTCAATGACTTCCATCAACTTCTCCGCTACAGTTTTATCGTAAGTATAGCCTACATATGTAGGTAAAGAAGTATCGACTTCTTCACTTTTAGCTGTTTCTAAAATGTAATGTAAGGCGCGAGGTACCCCTCTTTCTTTAGAGACGACTTTAATTTCGTTTTGACCAGTAGAAATAACAACTTTGAAATTCATCAAAGTACCAAAGGTTGCAGCTACAGCAGAAATTCTCCCAAATTTCTTTAAGAAAAATAAATCCGCAATAAAAGCTCTCATGTGAATTCTAGGAACTAGATATTCAATTCTAGAGGCTATTTCCGAAGCGCTCATCTTCCCTTCCTCAACTAATCTTTTAGCTTCTAAAACTAAAGCAGCTTCAGGGAAAGTGACATTTTGAGAATCGATGATAAAAATGGAATTTTCATATTGCTCACCTAAACTTTCCACAATATTATCTTTGGCTAAACAAGCGACGTTATATGAAGAAGAGTGCTTGCTACCCATAAATATTGCCACGACCTGATCACCTTCTAAAAGTATCTTTTTGAAAGTATCTATCGCCATATTTAAAGGAATAGCGGAAGTGTGTGGAGCTTCTTTGGCTTTTTCTTGCAAAGGATAGAATTCACTAGGAGATAAATTTACAAAAGGAATGTATTCCTTTCCATCGATATAAACAGGGATAGGTAGTATGTAGTTCCCTTTACCTAAGTCTTCATTAGTTAAATCTGAACAAGTGTCGGTAACTATTCTTATAGCCATAATTATCTCCAATCTTTTTTTACTTTCGACCTTTATTAATATAGAATATTTTAGAAGCTATTGTAAATCTAATAAAAAGTACATCAGTTTCTCTCACTTGCTTTTTTTACGCTAAATATAAGCATAAAAAAGATATTATTTTATTAAAAATAAAGTTTTAGTGTCCTATTTTAAACATGATGAAATCGTTTCCATCTATAAAAAATTAGCATTATATTATATATTTTAGAAAAAAATATATATAATAAATAATCGTGTGATAAACTATCACGAGAAAACGAGGACGAAAAATGAATAATAAACAAATTAGAAATGTCGCTATCATCGCTCACGTCGACCACGGTAAAACTACTCTAGTTGGGCAAATGTTAAAATACGCTGGAACCTTTAGAGAAAACCAAAACATCAGAATCGACGCTATGGACTCTAACGATTTAGAGCATGAAAGAGGCATCACAATCCTCTCAAAAACCACTTCCATCGATTACGCCGGTTACAAGATCAACATCGTCGATACTCCGGGTCATGCTGATTTCGCTGGTGAAGTTGAAAGAATTATGAACATGGTCGATGGTGTCGTTTTAGTAGTTGATGCTTACGAAGGAACTATGCCTCAAACTAGATTCGTTTTGAAAAAGGCATTCGAAGCTAACTTAAAACCTATAGTCGTTGTCAATAAAGTCGATAGACCTTTAGCAAATGTCAAGCAGACTATAGATGATGTCTTAGAACTTTTCATCGAATTAGGTGCTGATGATGCGATGTTAGAATTCCCTATCGTCTACGCTTCAGCCTTAAAAGGAACTTCTTCTTATTCTGATAGATTAGAAGATCAAAAGCCTGGTATGTCTCCTATCTTGGATACTATCATCAAACAAATCCCCGCTCCTAAAACTGATTCTGATGCGCCTTTCCAATTCCAACCTTCCTTGTTAGATTACAACGATTACGTCGGAAGAATCGGTATTGGTAGAATCGATAGAGGTACTGTTAAATTAGGTGACACAGTAACTTGCATGAGATTAGATGGCACTACTAAAGAATTTAAAGTCACTAAGCTTTATGGTTTTTCTGGATTAGACAGAATCGATATCCCTGAAGCAAGCGCAGGTGATATCTGTGCAATAGGGGGACTTCCTGATATCAATGTTGGTGAAACTGTCTGCTCTCCTTCTTGTTTAGAAGCTCTACCTTTATTGAGAATTGACGAACCTACATTGATGATGACTTTCTCTGCTAACCATTCGCCTTTTGCGGGAAGAGATGGAAAATTATTATCAGCTAAGAAGATTCAAGATAGACTTTATAAAGAAACTCAACGAGATGTCTCCTTGAGATTTGTACCTATTCCTTCTAGCGAATCTTTCACTGTTGTAGGTAGAGGTGAATTGCACTTGTCAGTCTTAATTGAAACTTTGAGAAGAGAAGGTTTTGAATTGTTGGTTTCTAAACCGGAAGTCTTAATTAAAAAAGTCGACGGTGTCGATTACGAACCTTACGAAGATTTACAAATCGATGTCCCTGATCAATACACTGGCGCAGTTATCGATATGATTGGTAGAAGAAGTGCTGAGATGATCAATATGACTTCCGCTAACGGTTTAACTAGATTAAATTACGTCATTCCTACTAGAGGACTTCTTTCCTTCAATACTCCTTTTATGACAATGACTGGAGGATATGGTGTATGCAACCACTCTTTCAAAGAATATAGACCCATGATTAAAGGTAGTATTGGTGAAAGAAGCCAAGGTGCACTAGTTTCCGCTGACACTGGTACTTCCACTGCTTACGCTATTAAATACACAGAAGAAAGAGGAACTATGTTTATCGTCCCTGGCTGTGATGTTTACGAAGGTATGATCGTCGGGGAAAATAAATATAACATGGATATGGTTGTTACCGTTACTAAACAAAAGTCTCTAGGTAACCAAAGAAGTTCCAATAAAGATAACACAGTCGTTTTAAAATCACCTAGAAGATTAACTCTAGAAGCTTGTATGGACTACATCAATTCCGATGAACTTATTGAAATCACTCCTTTGAATATCAGAATGTGCAAGAAGATTCTCGACACTGAACTTCGTAAGAAGGCTGATGCTAAAAAAAGAGCGGAATTAAAAGCTCAAGAAGAAGCTAATTGAATATAAGCGCAGAACTTTCTGCGCTTTTCTTGTTTATGCGTAATTAAATATCCTTAATTTTATAAAATAAAAACTAGTTTTTATGCTATTATATTTTTTAGAAAGATATTTTTTATGAAAAAGAACATAGTAGGGATTGATCTTGGCACATCAAACACTCAAATTTGGACCGAAGAAGCATCTAACATCGTTTTCAATGAACCAACTTTAGTAGCTTGGGACAAGAAAACTCACAATGTCATTGAAATCGGTTATCTCGCTCATAGATTAGTAGGTAAAGTACCTCAAGATACCGAATTATTCTACCCTGTAAAAAACGGAGTTATAGCTAATATTGAAGCTACAGTCGCTTTCTTAAAAAGAGCGGGTGAAAATGCGAGAATTTCCAAAATAATCAAAGGCTCTAAATTAATATTCACGACCCCTTATGAACTAACTGAAGTTGAACGTCAAGCTTACGTGGTAGTCGCTAAATATCTAGGAGCAAAATCTCTATATTTAGTTGATTCATTAACTGCTTCAGCTGTAAGTTGCGGTATTGATTTGGCTTCTACTAGAGGTAATTTAATCGTCGATATTGGTGGTTCTAATACTAATGTCGCTTCTATCGCTTTAGGAAGAATCATCGTCGCTAAGAATATTAAATTTGCCGGAGAAAGTATCGATAATGCTATTTCTAGATATATAAGAACCAAACATCATTT
Organism: uncultured Erysipelotrichaceae bacterium; assembly: GCA_902772915.1. Classification (GTDB taxonomy): domain Bacteria; phylum Bacillota_I; class Bacilli_A; order RFN20; family CAG-288; genus Scatoplasma. Next base: position 24,254 of record CACYCE010000057.1, read on the forward strand.
ATTAGTCGGAGAAAAGACCGCTGAATACATCAAGATGAAGATTGGCACTTTACTTAAAGATGCTGATAACAATCTGTTGGAAGTTAATGGCAAAGATTTATTGACTGGCCTTCCCCATTCTATAATTATTTCCACTTCTGAAATAACTGATGTAATTATCAAAATTTTCGATGAAATTGCTAATGTCATCATCGACACCTTGGAATTATCACCAGCGGAAGTCTCCTCTGATGTCATTCACACTGGTATTACTCTAACTGGTGGAGGTTGCTTACTTAACGGAGCTAGAGAATACTTTGAAAAGAAATTATCCATCCCTGTCCACATCTCCCCTTTCCCTTTAGAAAGTGCGATTCAAGGTGTACAGATGGCTTATCAAAATTTCATTAATAATCCTAATTATTCTATCTATTAAAAAAGTGAACCGCGTGGTTCACTTTTATTTTTATTAAGCGTCTTTTAAGAAAACTTTGTAAGCTTTATAAGCTTCGTAGACATCAGCCTTGGAAACGATTTCCATAGGTGAGTGCATAGAATAGACAGGAACACCTGCATCTAAGACATGCATATTGTAATTTCCTAAAATGTAGGCGATAGTCCCTCCTCCACCAGCATCAACTTTACCTAATTCGGAAGTTTGATAATTGATATTTGCATCGTCTAAAATCTTTCTAACCTTAGCGATGAATTCAGGATTAGCATCGTTGCATCCACTCTTGCCTCTAGAGCCAGTGTATTTATTGAAAGTGATTCCTTTACCAAAGTAACAGGAGTTATTAGGTTCATTAACTTGAGGATACAACGGATCGAAAGCTGCCGAGACATCAGAAGATAGCATCTTAGAATTTTCCATAGCATGAGAGATATCTAAGAAAGAACAATCGCCTTTTTGTCTTTGAATTAATTCAGCGATAGTAGTTTGGAAGAATTTAGATTGGGCTCCAGTAGCGCCAATTGAACCGACTTCTTCCTTGTCTACTAAGATACAGCAAGAAGTATATTCACATTCAGAAGAATCTAAAATCGCTAATAAAGAAGTATAAGCACAGACTCTATCATCGTGGCCATAACCAGCGATCATAGATCTATCAATACCATAATCTCTAGCTTTACCAGCAGGAACCACTTCTAATTCCGCAGATAAGAAGTCCTCTTCATCAATTCCGTATTTTTCTTTGAAGAACTCTAAAACTGTAGCTTTAACTTTATCTTTTTCAGCTTTCTTAGAAGGAATAGAAGCCATTGATAAATTCAAATCTTCTCCTTCGATGACACTTCCGGCAGGCTTTTGGAGCTGTTGTTGAGCTAAGTGAATTAATAAATCGGTAATACCTAAAACAGGATCAGAAGGATCTTCGCCAATGTGAACTTCAACAGTCTCCCCATTCTTCTTAACAATAACTCCGTGCATTGCTAAAGGAATGGTGACCCATTGATATTTCTTAATTCCACCGTAGTAGTGAGTTTCAAAATAAGCTTGACCTTGCTTTTCATAAACTGGGTTTTGCTTGATATCAATTCTAGGAGAGTCTATATGAGCTCCTAAGATTCTCAACCCCTCAGTAACAGGTCTTTCACCGACGATAAACAAACAGACATTTTTATTTTTGTTGACCACGTAAAGCTTATCGCCTTTTTGAACTTTATCAACTTCAAATAAGTTTTTGTAACCAGCCTTTTTAGCATGTTCAAGAGCTCTTCTAGCGACTAATCTTTCAGTCTTGCCATATGAAATGAATTCTTTGTAACCTTCGCAAAAATCAAAACAGGTTTTGCATTCCGCTTCAGAATACTTTTCCCAAGCGCTTTTAGCGTACATAAAATTTTTCCTCCTTAATAAACTAATTAGAATTATATTATTAAATATTTAAAATGTATAGAAGAATGAATTTAAAAAGACCTGATCCACAGGTCTTTAATCGAATTTAACTCCTTGCTTAATAAGATCTTTTCTGATTTTATTCATCTTTCTTCGATCTTTTTTAGTCGGATAGAGCTTGTAGAAATCTTTTTGGTTTTTGTGATCTTCAATAGCCATTTCTAACATCTTCTCCATCTTTTCAACTTGGAAAGGTAAGGCGTATTCTTTAGCTTCTTCAATATATTTAGAAGAAAGTTCTTTCTTGAATTCAGGATTTTCATAGAAGAAATCAATTCTCTCTGCTAAAGAATTGGCATTACCGTGTTTAAATAAACAATGTTCATCTAAGGAAAATTGATTAGTCGCGGATAATTTAGAATCGGAAATAATAGGGACTAAACCAGTTGCGAAGGCTTCAATAGCGGCGATGCCTTCAATTTCTGCATCGGAAGCGTGAACGTAGAGATCGGAATAATTCAAAACATTTCTAAGTTCTTCTTGAGTGCAGAATTTGATGTGAATAGGATTAGCTAAGCCGACTTTCTTTGCTAATTTACGATATCTTTTTTCTTCAGGCCCTTGTCCGCATAAAACTAATTGGATATTAGAGTTATATTTAGATTTAGCGATAGCTTTAATTAAGAGATCTTGTCTTTTTTCTCCAGCTAATCTACCGACCATAACAACCACGAATTTATCCTTGTATTCTTCGGGTTTAGCTACATCAATAGGATGGAAATAATCGTTGATACCATTAGAGATAACTACGTTTTCCCCAGGATAATTATGCTTTTCTAATTGATTAGCAATCATTTGTGAAGGACAGTGAACGTATTTTATGTGTCTATACATATATTGCTTAAAAGAAGCGTATAAAATATCGTTAATAGGTTTTATCTTTCCCATGTGAATAGCCGAAGTGATGTTTTCAGGTTGCAAATGGAAAGCGATAGTGACAGGTTTATCACAGACTTGGGCAACTAATCTGGCTCTAGATCCAAATTTGAAAGGTAAGAAGATGTGAACCACATCGCAATCTTTTATAGCGTCATACATTTTTTTATTTCCATTTTTAGTAGTAGCAAAAGCGAAACCTTCTTTTCTAATCAGCCATTCAAATACAGGAAAATTATAATGATCAAATTCGACGTAATCACTTTCTTTACTATCAGGAGGTAAGATTCCACCTAAGATTGTCACTTTATGACCTTTTTTTCTAAGTTCCTCAGCGAAGCGTAAACAAGTTGCTCCGGTTCCATTATTAGTGATATTAGCACACTCTAAAACAAATACAATTTTCATATAATCTTAAATTTTCACCTTAAAAATAATATCAATATATATCAAGCATTAAAATAGACATTTAGTAGAAAATGTATTAAAAACGTTTACATCTCTATAAGCCCTTAAATCTAGATTGTAAGCGTGAAGATACATCCTTTTTCTTTTTAAGCCATTGTATTTTTCATCTCCTAAAATAGGAGACCCTTTAGAAGAAAAAGCAATTCTAATTTGATTCCTTCTTCCAGTTAAAATTTGAATATCTAAACAAGGAAATTTATTTTCTAAATACTTAACTACTTTATATTTAGTGATAGCTTCTTTAGAATATTTATCACTTTTCTTCGAGACTATAACATTGTGAAATTTATCTTCTTTTAAATATTGAATAATAGTCCCTTCTTCTTCATCTAATTTAGATGAGAGAACAGCCTGATATTTTCTAATAATCTTTCCTTCTTCAAATAATTTTTGAAGTTCAATTTTAGTAGAAAAATCTTTAGCGAAAACTATTAAACCGGAAGTTGCATAATCTAGACGGTGAACGATAAATATCTTGTTATTTTTATATTTGCTTTTAACATATTGACTGACTCTATGGTAAAGAGTATTTTCCTTTTCTCTTCCATCAGAAATAGTAAGCATGTCAAAAGGTTTATCGACAACTATAATCTTGTTATCCTCGTAAATGATATCTAAATCAAATCTCATCTGCGTCCTAATTTAATTAGAGAGGATATTTTATTGCTATTCTTCACAGAAGAATAATTCTTATTCAATCTGTATCTCCAATTGTTAGATGCTACTGAAGGAGTGTTAAATCTATATTCCCCACCTTCATCTAAAATATCTTGCATCATGAAGATTACTAACTTAGATTTAGATTTAACCAATCTCTCTTTCATAACTTTAGATGCACCCTTTAAAGATTTAACCTTCAAATTCTTGAAGATTACTTCTTTTAAATCTCCACAATTTAATAAAAAGCTTTGTAAAGTATCGTTATCGTGAGTACCTAAATAGGCTACACAATCAGCTTCGTAATTTTCTGGTAAGTAACCATTTTCCCACTTACCCATATCATCTTTAGAAAAAGCGAATTCATAAATCTTTAAGCCAGGCCAATTCGCTTCCTTTTTTAAATCGAAGACTTCTTGAGTTAAAAAACCTAAATCTTCAGCGATAATTTCCATCCCTTTAGAAGCTTGTTTAATAGCGTTTACTAGCTTAATTCCAGGGCCTTTTATCCATTTACCATTAATGGCAGTTTCTTCTCCATAAGGAACAGCCCAATAAGATTCCATTCCTCTAAAGTGGTCGATTCTCAACACATCAAATAACTTTGCACAATTGGCAACTCTATTCTTCCACCATTTAAAACCATCTTCTTCCATTTTTTCATAATCGTAAAGAGGATTGCCCCAAAGTTGACCTGTCGCAGAGAAATAATCAGGAGGTACACCTGCTACTGAACTAGGTTGAGCATCTTCGTTAAATTGGAATTGATCTAAGTGAGACCAGCAATCAGCTGAATCCATAGCTACATAAATAGGAATATCACCAATAATCTTAACTCCCTTAGAATTAGCGTATTTTTTAATTTTTGAGTACATGGTAAAAGCCATGTATTGAGTCCAAATCCAGAAATTATATTCAAAGAAATTTTCTCTGACGACGTTTTCTATTAATTCTTTAGAATAATGTTTGTATTCTTCTTTCCAATCTAAGAAGCCTTTATTGCCATTCAAACCCTTGATGACCATAAAAGCCGCGTAGTCTTTAACCCAGAAAGAATTTTCTTTAATGTATTTATCAATTTCCTTTTGTAATTTGTCTTTAGAATTGAAGAAGGCTTTTCTTAAAATATGGAATCTATAATAATATTCCTTACCGTAATCGATATAACGGGAATAAGGATCATCAAGATATTTAACATCATCTTTAGTAATGTAATTTTCTTTAAGCAATTCTTCTAAATCAATAAAGTAAGGATTTAAAGCAAAAGCGGAAAAAGATTGATAAGGCGAATCTCCATAGCTAGTAGGATTCAAAGGCAACAATTGCCAATATTTAACTTTCGATTCCACTAAAAAATCAACAAACTTATAAGCCTCTTTCCCTAAAGTACCAATACCGTAACGGCTAGGTAAGGAAAAAATAGGTAATAAAATTCCCAAACTTCTTTTCATAAGACTCCTTCTCATATGTAGTTATACATACACACCATATTTATTATATAATAAATGCACTTATGAAGCACTTAAAAATTACCTTACTATTAGGTGCTGCCTTACTTACTAGTTGCAGCACATCACAAACATCATTATCAATTATTAAATCCAGTTCTAGTCAATCATCTTCACTACCTTCATCTGCGTCTTCTTATTCTCTAGTAAAAGAAGAATATTATAGAGGCGTTGAAGGTCTAAAAGGAAAAGCTTTATTTAACAAGTTAAACAGCATTGTTAATAATGGTTTATCTTTAAGAACATACGGAAATGCAAGAACTGATTTGCAAGATATAGATGAGGATCCTGCTGATTCTAATAGATGTATAGAAATCTACACTCAATATTCAGTTTTAAAGACTGATAACCTCTTCAACGGCAACAATTCAGGCTTTTGGAATCGAGAGCACACTTACCCTCAATCTAGAATGGATATTAAAGTTAGTAACTCCGATGCTAATAGAGGTTCTGATTTACACATGCTTCACGTCTCAGATAGTGGAGTTAATGGACTTAGAGGAAGTAAAGATTATTACGAATTTAAAGATGGAGAATCTTACAGCACTGACTTAGTTTATAAAACTAGAGCTACTTCTGGAGGACAAGCCTCTACAGCTACAACTCCTTGCAAGACAAACGCCTATTTCTTCGAACCTATAGATGAAGCTAAAGGAGATTGTGCTCGTTCAGTATTGTATATGTATGTTACTTACCCTAACTACTGCAAGATTGTTAGAGGCAACGCTAATGGAGCTAGTTGCACTTTAGGCTATTTAGAGACTTTATTAAAATGGAACAACCAAGATCCAGTTTCAGAATTTGAAAAAATTAGAAATAACAAAGTCGAGTCTTACCAACACAATAGAAATCCTTTTATAGATCATCCTGAATGGGCTGATTTAATCTTTGAGAACATGTAGATATTTAGGCCCGAATAATATTATCGGGCTTTTTTCATATGTATAATTATTATTAGAAGATTATGGAATATTTAATTATTGTTATAGCCTCAATCTTATCTGGAATTGGAATCAGTTTAGTAAATTTACCTATAGCAACTTTAACTGTTCCTCTTTTAATAGTGCTTTGTACTTCTTTCCAAGGAGTTAACGGCACCTTTATTGCTATAGGTGTGGCTCTAACAATCGAATTATTTGCTTCTCTATTTAATACGATAATTAATATCAAGAATAAAAATATAAATTTTAAGAAGTCTTGGTTATTGTTATTAATTGCTTCTTTAGCTAGTGTAAGTGGAGCGATTGCTTCTTATTACACACAAGGAGAAATATTAACTGGTTTAATATTTGCTATAAGTGTCATTATAGGGGTTACTTTCTTATATATCCACACTCAAAAAGAAGATATTAACCAAAGCGATTCTTATTCATCATTGCAATATATATGTATAGTATTTTTGGGTTTGTGTAGTGGATTTTGCGGAGGATATTTCGGGATTAATGGAGGAATGATTATTGTCGTTATTCTGCTGTCAATTCTCAAATTTGACCGTAAAAATTCGGTAGGAACCATTTCTTTATTAATGACATTAACCGCTTTATCAGGTTCTATTACTCACATTTCATTCTCACCGACAATAATCACTTCTTATTGGCCATTCATCTTGATAGGAAGCGGTGTATCTATAATATTCGTTATTCTATTTAATAAATTAAAATCTAGATTCAACTTCAGAATAGTAAATTACATTGTAGCAGGAGTAGTAATAATTCTAAGTTTAAGTCTTCTCTATTACAATTACAGAGATTTCTTAAATCAACATATTGTAGATTTCTTAAAACCTTTCTTAGGTTTTTGTATATATGTAATACCTGTTTCATTAATTTTAATTCTAGTTAAATATAAAACTAAAATTCCTCAATATATATTTAGAAAATTATTACATACAACCGCCTATGTAATGATTTTCCCTATAATCTTTCTTTCTAATACTTTCTACATGGCTGATATAGTTATAGGTGCTATAGCTTTTTGTGTAATTGTCATCTTATTAATTGTTGAACCTTACTCCTGGTTTCACGAATTGTTAATAGAAAAAAGAAAGTATGAAATTATGTTTTCTTTACTTTCGTTTTTAATTGTATTTGCGGGAATTAATTCACTTCTTTGGGGTATATTAGGTGACAATTATAAATTCCTTCCTATCGCTGCAATTTTAGCTTGGGGTACAGGGGATTGCGCTGCAGCTATTGTAGGAATCAAATATGGAAAACACAAACTTCAAGGGTTCTTAATTGAAGGAGCTAAATCTATTGAAGGAAGTATAGCTTATGTAATAGTGGCATCTATAGCAGTATTTATAACTTTGATAATATCTCAATATTTCTCTTGGTGGTTAAGTATCTTAATAGCAGTGTTATGTGGAATATTTGGTTCGCTAGCGGAACTATTTACCAAAAGAGGATACGATACTGTTTCTTGCCCTTTAGTAAGTGCTCTAATACTTCTAATTTTCGCTTTTACATTATAAAAGGTATGTATTTCTACATACCTATAAATAATTTAATTATTTAGTTTCGTTGAGAATATCTTCGACTATGTTTTTGACATTATAAGGAGTGAATCCGAAGTGAGTGACTACTTCACTTCCTTTTCCAGAGGCGCCGAATTCATCTTGAGAAAGAACAGTCTTAGCGTATCTATACCAACCAAAGGAAGATAACATTTCAATCGCCAATCTCTTTTCGTAAGGTGCACCAAAGATCGCGTCTTGCTCTTCTACGCTTCTATTATTAAACCTGTACATAGAAGGTAAAGAGACTACTCTAACATCAATTCCATCTTCTAAAAGCAATCTTTGAGCCTTAATTGCTAAAGCAACTTCAGATCCACAAGCGATTAAAGTAAAATCGACTTTTTCTTTTTCAGGAGAGATGACATATCCACCTTGCTTAACTCCTTCGTAATTAGAGTCGACTTGCTGCTCGACTTTTTGTCTAGTAAAAATTAAACAAGTAGGGTGATTAGTAGATTCTAGAGCTAACTTCCAAGAAGCCATAGTTTCTTTAATATCACAAGGACGGATGACATCGCAATTAGGAATAGATCTTAAGGCTGCTAAATGTTCAACAGGTTGATGGGTAGGGCCATCTTCACCTAGAGCTATAGTATCGTGAGTTAAGACATAGATAGCAGGAAGTTTTGAAATAGCTGCCATTCTAATAGCAGGTTTCATATAATCAGAGAAAACTAAGAAAGCCCCTACATATGTTCTTAATCCTCCGTGAAGTAACATGCCGTTTTGGATAGAAGCCATACCAAATTCTCTAATACCAAAATTCATATTTCTTCCACTTCTATTCAAAGGAGAATAGAAAGGGACATCTTTAATCTTGGTGTTAGTTGAAGAAGCGACATCAGCACTTCCTCCAACTAAATTAGGTAATTCAGAAGCGAAGATATTGATAGCGTGTCCGGAAGAGACTCTAGTTGCTTCTTCTCCTATAGCAGGAACAGAGTCAGTATTGGATAGCAGCAATGAAGAAACATCGTTTCTAATAGTAGTTTGAATGAATTTAGCGTGTTCAGGATATCTTGTTTTATAATCCTCAAACATCTTTTCGTATTCATCGAAAGCTCTTATACCTCTAGAAATGAAAGTGTCTTTAAAGACATCGTAAACTTCGTTAGGTACTTCAAATTGAGCATATTGATAATCGTAAAAATCTTTAGCTTTCTCCGCATCAGTAAAGCCTACAGGTGAACCGTGGACCTTGTTGGTTCCTTGATTAGGTGTTCCATAGCCAATAATAGTCTTAACAATAATTAAAGTAGGATGTTGAGAGTTTCCTTTAGCTTTAATAATTGCTTGATCAATAGCTTCGCAATCATTGCCATCTTCGACATTGATAACATCCCAACCACATGACATAAATCTCTTCGCAGTATCATCGATTGACGAATCGGATAAAGGTCCATCTAAAGTGACGCTATTATAATCGTAGAAGACTATTAGTTTATTTAACTTTTGCATGCCGGCGTAAGAGATAGCCTCTTGAGAGACACCTTCTTCTAAGCAACCATCGCCGACTAAGCAATATGTGTAATGATTAAATAATTTTTCCCCTTCAGGATACATTTCTCTCAACATAGTTTCTGCAACAGCAAAACCTGCAGCTTGCGCAATACCTTGACCTAAAGGACCAGCGGTACAATCAACTCCGGGAGTGTGACCTACTTCAGGATGACCAGGAGTTTTAGAACCTAATTTTCTAAATTCCTTCAAATCTTGCATAGTAACATTAAAACCAGATAAATGAAGCATTGAATATAGCAACATTGAAGCGTGGCCTGCTGAAAGAATAAACCTATCTCTATTGACCCAGTTAGGATGACGAGGGTCACTAACTAAATGTCTAGTAAACAAAGTATATAAAATTGGCGCTGAGGATAAAGCCATACCCGGGTGACCCGAATTAGCGTTATTAGTTCCATCAAGACAAAGTGATCTTATTGCAGATATTGCCAGTCTATCGTATCTCATGTAACCTCCAAAAATGGCATAAAAAGGCCAGAGAGCTTTTTCGATTCCCTAGTTTCTAGGTGGGAGCATCATCATCAGTATTAGGATTCTAATTACTAGACTAGCCTTCAACACAACTGATAATCCCCGCCCCCGAATATTAATATGTCGGAAAAGCATGTTGCTCTCTGGGCAACTTAATTATATCTTATCGGATAAATTTAATAAATATATTAAAGTGATGTATACATTTAATTAGATTAAATCACCAAATAACTAAAATATTATTGACATCAAATAAGATAACAAGTATTATTTAAATTGCGCTAAGCTTTGCCCTGATAGTTAAGTGGTATAACGGATCCATGGTAAGGATCAATTGCTAGTTCGATTCTGGCTCGGGGCACCATCATACATTTAATACACGGCAATGCCGTGTTTTCTTTTTTTATTAGATTACATCTAATAATATTGCGATAGATAAATATAAGTAATTAACCTTCTTTTAACCTTCTTTTGAAAGCTTTTAAAAATTATTCAATATGATGAAATAATGCATATAATACGATATAATCATAATATAGGATATATGGTATACAAATTTGATTGTAAACCAAATAATTTCATTTCTTTTGCTATTGATTATATGTATTTACTATTGGAGCGTTGGACATTGTCTTTTTGAAAGCGACCTTAAAAGACGATAAAAATAATTACGATATGACTTTTTCTCATAATTATTCTCCTGATTTCTATTTAATTGATGATTTATATCATCATGAGGAAAGTACCACTGATATTAAAGATACAATTTGAAATTTTGACGAACATATTGCTGGGTAATGTTGATGGACAATAAAAGTATATTCAATTTAACAGTATGTCTGATTGGTGTCGCGATATTATTAATTCACGTCACTGATTTGATATTAAAGAAAAATAAAAGAAAAGACGAATTAGCTTTAATTGTGTTTTTATCTTTTACCGCTATCCATTTTGCGACATATTCAATATTTACATTTATCAAAGTCAATCATACATCAGATGCCTTAATTATGGGCTTTTAACCACCTTTTTTATCTTCAATAATATTCAGTTATTGTTATTTTATTCTTACGTTAGATTATATATTGATGTCTCATTAAAAATAAAAAGAATTACCACGATTATAAATTTAGCAATATTTGCGATATTTGTTATTTTAGATATCGTCAATATTTTTACTAGGATGTTTTTCACCTCTATTGATGGAGTGTATACCAGAACTAAATACATGTTCTTCGCTCAAGGTTATCAATTCGTAGCCTTTGCTATTGTATTCTTGCTAACTATATTTAATAAGAAATTAAATAGACAAGAAAAAAACGCTTTATCTTTATATTGTTTTATCCCTTTAGTATCAATTATTGTTCAAAACTTATTACCAGGATATGCGATTGCTTATTTAGCCTTAATTATCGCTATTGAGATATTGTTCTTATTCGTCAGTGTGAAAAGGAACTTTATCGTCATAGAAGAAGAAAAAAGAAATAAAGAAGCGGAAATAAAAATAATGATGTCTCAAATTCAACCTCATTTTTTTATAACTCCTTAGCTTCTATTTCTACACTAATAGAAATCGATCCAAATAAAGCGCAAAAAGCTCTAGATGATTTTACTGAATATATTAGACATAATTTTTCCGCTTTAACTCAAACTAATCTCGTGCCATTTGATAACGAATTAAAACATATCAAAACATATGTAAATTTAGAAAAAGTTAGATTTAACGAGAGATTAAAAGTCAATTACGATATTAAAGTAAATAATTTTTATTTACCTCCATTAAGTATTCAACCGCTTGTAGAAAATGCGATAAAACATGGCATATTAAAAAGAATTGATGGTGGTACATTAACATTAAAAACATATGAAAATGATAAAGCCTATATTGTCGAAATTATCGATGACGGAGTGGGATTTGATATAAATAATATCGATTTTAAAGGCAATGAACATATTGGATTAAATAATATTTACCATAGAATTCACACGATGACTAAAGGTGATGTTAAAATCAGTAGTGAGATTAATAAAGGTACGACTGTTACCGTATATTTTTATAAGGATTAATTATGAACATACTATTAGTAGATGATGAACAACTTCAATTAATTAGATTGGAAAATGAATTGAAAAAAGCGTTAGAAAAGCCCGCGACTATTTTCCCTTTTTCAAAATCTAAAGAAGCTTTACTAAAAGCTAATGAAATAAAAATAGATATTGCCTTTCTAGATATAGAAATGCCAGGAATGAATGGAATTATATTAGCAAAAGAGTTAAAAAAGATTAACCCTTTAACCAATATTATTTTTGTCACCGCTTATAATAACTACGCTTTAGATGCCTATAAATTACACGCCTCTGGATATTTAACTAAGCCGGTTAATTTTATTGATATCAAAGAAGAATTACATTCATTAAGATATGAAACAGCGTTAAAAAAAGAAAATAAATTACAAATTAAATGCTTTGGAAATTTTGAAATATTTCATAATGGCGAAGTGGTGAAATTCTTTTATAAGAAATCAAAAGAATTATTTGCTTATCTTGTAGATAGAGAAGGTTCAGAAGTAAATATCAACGAATTAAACGCGATATTATGGGAAGAAGATCATAAATCATATTTGAGAAATTTAATCGCTGATATACAAAAAACAATGAAATCCATCAATTGTAGCGATGTCTTTATTAAAAAAAGAAATGGCTGCTATATTGATATAAATAAAGTCGATTGCGATGCATATGAATATAAAAGAAATAATCCTGACGCAATAAGGTTATATCGTGGGGAATATATGGCTCAATATTCTTGGGCTATCTTTAATAACTAATATCCAATATATCTGTTGCGCTTCCCCTAGGGGAAGGTTATATAAAAGATATTACTTAAACAATTGAATTATTTACACAATTTAAATTGTACTCGACAATGGGAGTGTTTTAGCTTCATTACATCTCACAATTTGACATCAGTGTTGATTAACAAAACAGTTTCACCACGCTTTCTGATATAGATTGCTTTTCTTACAACTTTCTTTGACTAATCAACATAATAGAAGGAATCAAAGATGTAAAGCATTTATTAAATATTTATTTGATATTAGATATATTAAAATCTTCATAAATGCTGCAGAGGAAAATATAGGTAGTAACCGTGTTATTGAAAATTGTGGCTTTAAATTTATCACTCAAGAAATACTTGAGCATCTTTCATCATTTAAACCTGAGCCCGTAACGATAAATCACTACGAATTAAATAAATAAAAAGTTTTTGAAATCTTGCGCACTGATAGCAATTAAAAAATTCCAGCGACTGTTGGAACTTTTCAATATGTTTTTAGAATACAGTCTTATTCTTACCGGTATTTTTACCAGAATACATTCTCTTATCAGCGAGCTCGACCCACTTTTCAAGACTGACACCTTCAGAATAGTGCTCTGCCCCGATAGTGATAGTAAGACTAACTGCGTTACCTGCGAATTCGAAAGGCTCTTTTTCAACGTTCTTTCTAAATTCTTCTAAGGCATTGAAACTAGATCCTTGACCATCATCTTCTAAAACGACGACGAATTCCTCACCACCATATCTACAAATAAAGGCTCCTTGTAATGATTCATTAGCGATCTTAGCGACCCTTTTTAAGACGTTATCTCCAGCAACATGCCCGTAGGTATCGTTGATTTTCTTGAAGTTATCGATATCGAATAAAGCTAAAACTTTATTAGCTTTATTTTTTTCTTCATCGAAGAAATCATACAAACCATAACGGTTGCTAATTTGAGTTAATTCATCGATTCTAGATTCATTCATAATCTTCTTTTCTAGAGAGAAAGCATATTTTAAGAAGATAATCATATAACTGGCGACCATCGCAAATGCTACTACACAATGGAACATAAACAATGTCATTTCTAACCATCCATCAATTTTATATTTTGTCGGGAACCTAATATCGAGGATATATAAAACTATATAAATAGACAGTGATAATGCGACCCAGACCATTGAGCCTTTTAAATTTCTAGCTTTACTAAAGTATGTCGTAAAGAAAGAGACTACGCACAATCCTATTAGATATAAATAGAATCCGCTTCCAAATCCAACCATACGCGTTGAGTAGAAAACCACAGCGAAAAATGTATTTCCGCATGCTAGAGCGTAATAATAATATTTTTCTTTTTTGATTATCAAGAAGAATGCTAGATAAAGAACTATAGCAGCTATATTAAGATAAATTAAATCGTTAATTCTGGCGACTATAAAAAGGATTAAATAGAAAATATGAGCAAGCAAATAAGTTAGATTTGCAATATAGCAAGTCTTTTTAACTAGTTGCATTTTATAAGTTAAATCTGTTTTAAATTCCACGATCTATTATCCCTCGCTAACATACGAAAAATTTTATAATAGCCTAATCTTATTATAAATGAAATTTTTTAAAGTTAAACCCATTTATACACGCTTTATTATTTATAGTAAAAATTTGTACTAATATATACAATAACTGTTTGAATAATTCTCAATTTGCTTATTGACTAATTGAGCAACAGTAATTGAAGAAAAATAGTTGTCTATAAGCTTATCCATACCCTTTAAAACATCATCAAAAACTGTTATTTCATCTTGGCTTTTAAACATGTTATTTTCCGATATAAAAAGAATATCTTTCAAAGTTATCTTTTCAGGAGAACAAGAGAGTTTATAGCCTCCTAGATTACCTCTATTTCCTATTAACAAATCACTATTTTTATAAAGAATAACAATTTGCTCTAAAAATTTCTTAGAGACATCTTTTCTCTTTGATATATCATTTAAGGATATAAATCCATCGTCATAATGTTCGCCTAAATCAATAAACATTTTAATTGCAGTTAAACTTTTCGATGATAA
>CACYCE010000058.1 GCA_902772915.1 uncultured Erysipelotrichaceae bacterium
AAATTTGATTTGTTTTTCCATTCTAAAAGTTTGTCGTATATTTTCCTTTTAAAAATCATAATTATTGCAATTACGCAACGTAATTTTACAAATTTTCTGCAATTACGCAGTATTGAGAAAAAATATGAAAAACAAAAACAATGAAGACGCTATTCTATTTCTAGATTTTTCTTGCGCTTTTTCTTGTATATAAATGTGTAGACTAAAAAAGATACCATCAAAGCAAAAGTAATTGCTCCACCTATGATATAAGATACATTCATAGGTATCCATCGACCTAGAGATATCCTAGGTTCCCCGCATATGTAAGTTATAACAACCATCGACATAATTAAAGCGGGTATAAATGTAAATAAATAACCAAACTTATATTTACCTTCTTTAAATAGATAGAAAGTAGAAACCCACAAAGACAGAGCCGCTAGAACCTGATTAGAACAAGCAAACCATCGCCACAATAAATCAAAATTACCAGGATTTAATAAATTCCATATACAAATTAGAACAACTAGAATAAACATTGGAGTAGTTAATATCAATCTATTTCTTATCTTCTTCTGATCGAAATTTAAAGCTTCACCAAGTATTAATCTAGCTCCCCTTAAAGCCGTGTCTCCAGAAGTGATAGGACAAATTATTACTCCAACTATTGCAAAGACCGACCCTACTGGTCCTAGAAGAGTGCTGCAAATTTTATAAACTGAAGAGCTGTTCCCTCCTATAGCATCAAGTTCTTGCCAACCTTCTTGAGTATTTACTTTAAAAAAGGCCATAGCTACTGCACACCATATCAAAGCGATAACTCCTTCCGCAACCATCGCTCCATAGAAGACTTGTCTTCCTTCTTTTTCGCTCTTAATACATTTAGCGATCATAGGAGTTTGCGTAGCGTGGAAGCCACTTACAGCTCCACAAGCTATAGTAGTAAGCATAAATGGCCACCAAGGTAAAGAACCATTTTGAAGTGAGAAATCTCTTAAATTACCTATAAGTTCTATAAGAGGATATTTATCTTGATGGAATAGTACTCCCCCAATAGATAATAAAGCCATAACGATTAATATAATTCCAAATATCGGATATAACTTACCTATAATTTTATCTATAGGTAAGATGGTCGCTAATAAATAATAAAAGAGTATTATAATTAACCACGCCCACGCAGGCATGACTCCATTAGTTAAGTCACTTAATAAAGTTGAAGGAGAAACGACAAATACTGCGGTAACTAAAGCTAAAAGTATCAACGAACTTATAGTCATAAATCCTTTAGCGAATTTACCGATATATTTACCTGAAAGTATAGCTATACTCGCCCCGTCGTGGCGGGAAGAAATCATACCTGAGAAATAATCGTGGACAGCTCCACCTAAAATGCATCCTGCAACAATCCATATGAAAGCTATAGGGCCAAATAGAGCCCCGCTAATTGCCCCGAATATAGGGCCGGTTCCAGCGATATTTAGTAGCTCTACTAAAAATGCCTTGGTTTTACTCATAGGCATCTTATCTACTCCATCAGGAGAAGATATAGCAGGGGTTTTTCTTCCATCTATAGCGAAGACTTTTTCTGAGACTCTGCTATAAAATAAATATCCAACTACTAATAAAACTAAGGAAATAAAGAATGTCCACATGGTTATATTTTATTAAATATTTATTTTTTTTGCATCATAGGCTATATCAAAGTTATTTAATAAATGCGCTAAAATATATTTATGGAAATCAAAAAGCGAAGAATATTTTCTATAATCATCCTTATTTTTATTACTCTTTTAGCAACTTTTGGAGTATCTAATGCTATATTTAGATATCTAGTTACTCCTAGTTATAAACTAAATTACGTTTTTTGGTTCGCTTTAACTAGATACACTAATATCTCTAATATCTTAGGTTTAATAGCTTCATTAATAAGTTCGATATATTTAATTAGAAATAAAGAATATCCATTCTGGTTAAAGATATTGAGATTTATCGCGGCTTCTTTTTTACTATTTACATTTGTTATAGTCTACGTAATTTTAGCCCCGATTTCTAAAGACTGGAAGCTAATATACGATCCTAGTTATTTGCTTTATACTCACACAATAATTCCTCTTGCTACTCTTTTTGAATATCTATATTTAGATAATAAAAATAAACTTCTGTCTTACAAATTAACATTTGTTAGTACCGGTTTAACTTTAACTTATGGAATTACAATTATCATAGCTTTATTAATTGTTGGTAACGATAATGGTGCCCCTTATCCTTTCTTTGAAATCCACAGGCTTCCTCCTTATCAGACAGTTTTATTTATGTTAGGTTTAGTAACTATTTCAGTAATATTGAATTTGTTATTTATTTATTTGAGTAATTTGATAACTAAGAAAAGAAAAATACCTAGTTAGACATGATATATTAAATTTAATATGAAAAATGTTTTAGTAACTGGAGCTAGTGGAGGTATAGGTCACTCTACAGTCGAATATTTAATTTCTAAAGGTTATGAAGTTTTTGGTTTAGATATAAAACCTTCTCCTAACAAGGAACACTTCCATTTTTACGAATGTAATATTAGAAATATTACATCTATTAATAACTGCTTTAACCAAATTAAAAAAGAAGAAGTTAAATTAGACGCTATTATTCACTTATGTGGAATCTACGATTTAAATTCTTTAGTAGAGATGGATGAAGATGAATTTATAAGTTCTTACGATATCAATCTCTTTGGAGTATATAGAATCAATAAAACCTTCTTGCCTTTATTGAATAAGAAATCTAAAATCATCATTACTACTAGCGAATTGGCAATTCAAGATCCTCTCCCCTTTACAGGAATTTACGGTATAACTAAATCAGCTTTGGATAAATACGCTTATTCTTTAAGGATGGAATTACAACTTTTAGATATTCAAGTAATATCTATTAGACCCGGAGCGGTCGATACTAATTTATTAAATGTTTCTCTATCTAAATTAGAGGAATTTAAAAAGAATACTTCCCTTTATAAAGAAAGTGCGACGAAATTCGATGAGATTGTTAAAAGCGTCGAATCTAAAAAGATTCCTTCTTCTAAATTAGCTAAAAAAATAGAGAAAATCTTAACTAAAAAGAAACCTAAATTCGTCTATTACATCAACAGAAGTTTCTTATTGAGATTATTAAATATCTTACCTGATAGATTCCAAACTTGGATTATTAAAAAGATTTTAACTAAAAAATAAAACTCGTTCTTTAACTGAAGTGAGACCCTCCTGTTAGTTGGTCTAACATTTGGATCTCACTTCAAAGGCGATGAACGAGTTTTTTTATAGTAGTTTCTATAATTATTTAATAACTTTCTTTTGCCAATGCCTTTTACCACAGTGAGGGCATTTCATATATCTAGTTCTATTAATGTGCATTGCAAAGAAAACGCTCCTATATGAAGGGACATATTTGTGGTGGCATTCAGGACATTCATACATTCCTGAAGTCTGTTCGATACGTAAAGCAAATATCGCATAGACAAGTATTATTAATACTCCTAAAGCTATTAAAAGGTACTTTAGCCATGTTTGCATAGGCAAAATAGCCCCAATTAAAATTAAAGCAATGTCAGGAATAGCAACTAGCACACCCATCACAACTTCTAAAGTTAACATTTTCTTATCTTGCTCTTGTTTAGAAAAGGCCATTTCTAATAAATTCTCTTCTAACTTCTTTTCGTTGTTTTCCATATCAACTTTTTCACCACTCAATAAGTCGGTTAATGTAATATTCAAAATTTTGCATATTTCAGGCATCTTCTCAGTATCGGGTAAACAGACACCTCTTTCCCATTTAGAAACCGCTCGATCACTTATATAAAGTTTCTCCGCTAATTCTGATTGAGTTAGATTTGATTCCTTTCTTTTTTCTTGAATGAATCGACCAATTTTAATTAAATCCATGTGGCTTTC